>JAZQAG010000033.1:0-215782 GCA_045545095.1 Phocaeicola sp.
GACAATTCCTCCATTATTTCCTTACGGATTTTCTTTTTACTATCGCCTAATATCAATAATGCAATAATACCCCAAAAGGGAGATATTATCCAAAACATTAAAATCCACCCAATTTGGCTACGTCCTCTTTTTCTGGCCATACTGGCAGGGAGAAAGAACCAAATCCAAAGCCATAAAATTAAAACAACAGCAATCGCAATAATCATTATTACGTCATTTTCTTGTACTCCTGCTGTGCTCGTCAAAAAGATGGTCGATAACATATTACAAATCATTTATAGCATGTGAGCGAATGGATTCAGTGTTTATTTTGTCCGAATACTTAAGTGTAACAAAACAACCTATAGTTGATTGGTATGCTACAGATAGCTGAATATTTCCTTTAGGTGTAGTAAATATTGAAAACCAAGAATATTCATCATTCCTCAATTTCAGTTTCTTTGCACTATCAGTGTCTGGTGTATATCCTTTAAACTTTTCTACGCATTCAGAAGGATCACCATATTTCTGAACTAACATAGATTTCAATTTGTTATAATCGTTTTCTACACCCCACCATTTTTCATTCGCTGGAAATATGACTCCTATAGAATTAACTAAATCTTTGAATTTTAAGGTTGAAACTACAATCGTACATTCTTTAAATCCAGCAAATTCTCCTTGAAGATTAGCAGTCTTATTTTCTTCACCGACATACTCAAATCCTGCATTTTTCATTTTCTCCACATATTCACGTAATGTTCCATCGATAGGCACACCTTTAAATGTAAGATGTTCTGATTCATTTTGAGCAAATGAAATCAATGCACAAATAACCAAAAGTAAAGAAATAAATAATCTTTTCATGATAAAAATTTTTTGTTTGATTGCAAAGTTATTGCATTTAAATGAAACGTCAAAGTTTAATTCTACTATTTTTGCAAATTAGTGAATTGCATGACCTTTCTATTCTTTCTAAACGAAAATAAAAGATGCTTTACCCCTAAAATCTTTATTAAATATATACCCTACAAAATCAATTCTCCCTTGTTTCTTTTGTTCACCCACTTATTTTGTATTATCCTTTGACGTTTTCCTTTGACATGTAGTAGGTGATTCAAAAACGTAAGAAAAACCATCGTTTAAGAATTACTCTTATTTATTCAAATCATGCCGATAACGGCAAAAAAGCGGTATTTGCGTCCGAAAATGGAATGAAAACTTGCCGATAAAGAGTGTTGTATGATGGCAGATAAAAAAGAAAATGCAACAAATTGTATTCATTTGTCAGATATTAACAAGAAAAACTGTACTTTTGCGCGTTGTTTACAAGAAAACAAGTTTTTTTGAAACATGAAGATTGCTAAAGACTTGACAGAGCTTGTAGGACAGACTCCTTTGGTGGAGTTGTCTGCTTACGGACGGAAGCATGGATTGAAGGCCCGCATCGTGGCCAAGGTGGAGCAATGGAACCCCAGCGGAAGTGTGAAGGCACGCGCGGCACTGGCCATGATTGAAGCGGCCGAGCACGAAGGGATGCTGAAACCGAGAGGAACCATCATTGAACCTACGAGCGGAAACACAGGGATAG
This sequence comes from Phocaeicola sp., assembly GCA_045545095.1. Lineage (GTDB taxonomy): Bacteria > Bacteroidota > Bacteroidia > Bacteroidales > Bacteroidaceae > Phocaeicola_A. The sequence continues at coordinate 1,571 of JAZQAG010000033.1, forward strand.
GATTAGCCATGGTGGCGGCCATCAAGGGTTACCGCCTGATACTGACCATGCCTGAAACAATGAGCGTGGAGCGCCGGAACCTGCTACGGGCATACGGTGCAGAGCTGATTCTGACCGAAGGGGCTCTGGGGATGGCTGGAAGCATTGCGCGTGCCAAAGAGTTGAGACGCGAGATTGCGGGTAGTGTCATACTCCAACAATTCGAGAACGAAGCTAACCCTGCCGTTCATGAACGGACAACGGGCGAAGAGATATGGAGCGATACGGACGGAGAGGTTGCCGCCTTTGTGGCCTGTGTAGGCACAGGAGGTACGGTGACGGGCACTGCACGGGCACTGAAGCGGCATAATCCTACGGTACACATAGTGGCCGTAGAACCGGAGCTCTCTCCCCTATTACAAGGCGGAAAGGCTGCGCCACACAAGATTCAGGGCATAGGGGCTAACTTCATCCCGGAAATCTACGACCCTTCGGTGGTGGACGAGGTGATGGGGGTAAACGACAATGAGGCGTTCAGCGCTACCCGCGAACTGGCCGTGACGGAGGGCTTGCTGGTAGGCATCAGTAGCGGAGCCGCCCTATGTGCCGCCCGCCGACTGGCCGAACGCCCGGAGTACGAAGGACGGATAATCGTGGTACTCCTGCCCGATGGAGGAGAAAGGTATCTTTCGGCCGAAGGGCTGTTTTAAGAGTGTGTATTTGATAGAATAGTATTAATTAAAATAGAGAGAGAAGAAAATGAAGAAAATGATGATGGCCGCATTGGCGGCTCTGATGCTTCCCGTTGCCACATGGGCACAGGAGGAAGAGAGTGAAAACGGATTGTATGCCGAATTGGAAGCCAACGTGGTGACCAACTACATCTGGCACGGACAGAACTTGGGCGGACTGAGTTTGCAACCATCGCTCACCGTGGGATGGAACGACTTGTACTTGAACGTATGGGGATCGGCCGGTATTGCTACTGATGACCATCGCGAGATTGATTTCTCATTGGGCTACGAGCTGGGCAACCTGTCGATAAATGTTACCGACTACTGGTATCTTGGTGCGGGCGAATCGGACAAGTTTTTCAATTATGCCGCCCACTCGACCTATCACACACTGGAGGCTTCTGTAGGATATGACTTCGGATTCATGTCACTGGGATGGAGCACCTATTTCGGCGGATATGACTACAATGAAGAAGGCAAGCGCGAATATACTTCCTATATTCAGGCCGAGGTGCCCTTCACCATCGGTTCTTTCGAGGGTACGGCTTCGGTAGGCGCCACTCCTTGGGGAAGTGCGGTATATGAGGCAAACCGTTTCATGGTATGCGAAGCAGCCGTAGCACTGAGCAAGGAGATACAGATTACTCCGAACTTCGCAGTGACGGCTTCGGGTAAGGTGGCGGTGAATCCGGCTACGGAAGACGCTTTCTTCGTGTTCGGCCTTGGATTTTAATAACTCCTGCGTCGGAACTCAGCACAGATGATAGCTGTGGCGGTGGCCACATTGAGCGACTCGGAGGTCTCCACTCCGGCAGGATAGTTGGGGATAAAAAGCCGTTCGTTGACACAAGAGGCCACTTCGGGCGAAATACCATTTCCCTCGTTTCCCATGACGATGATACCGTGGGGAGCGAGGGATTTCTCATACAGATTCTCCCCATCGAGGAAGGTGCCGTAAAGAGGAATACCTTCTGTGCGGGCATTTGTCAACAAGGGGGCTATGGGGGCATAGTGCAGTTTTACCCGTGCCAAGGCTCCCATGGTGGCCTGTACAACCTTGGGATTATAGGCATCGGCCGTAGCTGGCGAACAGAATATGTGGTGTATGCCGAACCAATCGGCCAGGCGGATAATGGTACCTAAGTTGCCTGGGTCCTGCACATCGTCGAGAGCCAGACACAACTCCTTGCCACCTACAGAGACGGGACAATCCTCTTCGGAAGACATGGCAAAAACGGCGAGCACCTCCTGAGGAGCCTTCAGGAAACTGGCACGGGTGAGTTCATCAGGAGTGACGGTCAATTTCTCATCGGCCCGGGCCATGGGATTCGCCACATGCCACTCCTCGGTGGCTACCAGCAGGCGGCAATGGTAATGGGGAAGCATATCGCCTACCACTTTAGGACCTTCGGCCACGAAGGCTTGCTCTTCTTTCCGGTTCTTTTTCAGCTCCAACGAGCGGATATATTTCTGTTTGGCTTTGCTCAACATAGAATTTGACTTTCTTTTTCCAATAAAAACAGGGCAAAGCTACGGATATTTTTTTTATTTGGAGTATATTTGCAGAGATTTTCGTTGAAGATGAGAAAATATCACAGATTCATACACTCTATCCGACAAATGATGGTCGTGTCTCTGACAGGACTGCTTGTCTCGTGCGCTATGACCAAATATGTCCCTGACGGGAATTATATGTTGGACAAGGTGGGGATGGAGTGTGACAATGAGCGGGTGGATATGGCTACCTTATCCGCATATATCAGACAGAACCCGAATGCGAAATGGTTCAACCTGATGAGAGTTCCCCTCGGTATCTATTCTCTCTCCGGACGGGATACAAGCGTATGGATAAACAGAACATTGCAGAAGATTGGTGAGGCTCCGGTGCTGTACGACCGGACACTGACCGACAGATCGAGTCAGGAGATAACGTTGGCTCTGCAAAACATGGGTTATCTGGGGGCATCGGTGAAAGTGGATGAGGAGTACCGCAAACAGAAGGTACGCCTGACTTATAAACTGGAAACTGGCGATGTCTATCGGGTGAAGAAACTCTCTTTCGATGTGAAGGATACGGCAATAGTACGGCACATGGATGAAATAGCTGACCGTTCGTTGCTGAAAGAGGGAATGGTGCTGAACATCAACAGGCTGGACGATGAGCGTGAACGTCTGACGGAATATTTGCAAAACAGAGGATATTATAAATTTACAAAGGATTTCATCACCTACACGGCCGATACGGTAAGCGGTAACCGTCAGGTGGACCTGACGATGCGCATCGGACAATATGGGACGGACGAAGGTGGAGAGACGGATCATCCCATCTATCAAATCGGGAATGTGAGTGTCATCACTGAATTTGATATTGCAAATATCAACTCCGACAGGTTGAAAGCATTCAATCATACGGAATATAAAGGTATGTCCTTTTACCACAAGGAATCTTTACCATTAAGGCCCCGTATATTTGCAGAAAACTGTTTTCTGGAAAAGGGAGCACCATACAGGGCTTTCCAATTACAGCGCACCTATGTATCGCTGGCCAGATTAGGGGCACTGAAGTATTCGAACATACACTTCGTGGAGCGTAAGAGCAACTTGGAACAACCCGGCGAAGACAAGAAATTGGATGTGTTTATCCTGACCGAACCTGCCAGTTTGCAAAGTTTCACAGCTGAATTGGAAGGTACCAATACGGCCGGAGACCTTGGGGCTGCCGTTTCCTTGACCTATCAGCACCGTAATCTGTTCAAAGGAAGCGAGACATTCTCATTCAAAGTGCGTGGCGCCTACGAAGCCATCAGTGGGCTACAAGGATATTCAACAGAGAATTATAAGGAATATGGTGTCGAGATGTCACTGAACTTCCCCCGATTCATGTTTCCTTTTCTTTCTCAGGATTTCAAACGAAGGATTAGGGCTTCTTCAGAGGTCAGTGTCAGGTATAACACACAAGAACGGCCAGAATTCTCCAGACGAGTGGCTTCGGCTTCGTGGAGCTATCGATGGACCCAACGCCAGCGTATCAACCACAAAATCGACTTGTTGGATGTGAACTATGTCTATATGCCCTCCATATCGCCCACCTTCCGTGATGAGTATCTGAACAATGTGGCGGCAAACTCTATCCTGAAATATAACTATGAGGACTTGTTCATTGCCAGAATAGGACATACCTACTCATACACTTCAGCCACTGGAGCAGGGGGAACTGTTGACAACAAGAGGACAAATTTCTCCATACGTACTAACATTGAATCGGCCGGTAACCTACTGAGACTGATATCCCATACTATATATGAACGCAAAACAGCCAATGGTCAATACGCATTAGGCAATATTGCATATGCCCAATATGTGAAAGGAGATATTGACTATACCCACCACTTTGTCATTGACTATAGAAACTCCATCGCCTTCCATTTCGGATTCGGAATAGCCTACCCCTATGGAAACTCAACGATTCTGCCTTTTGAAAAAAGATATTTCTCGGGAGGTGCGAACAGTGTGCGCGGATGGTCTGTCCGCTCATTGGGACCGGGCAGTTTCGTGGGAAATGACAAGCATATTGACTTCATCAACCAATCGGGTGACATGAAGATTGACCTCAGCCTCGAATATCGTACTTTCATGTTCTGGAAATTGAATGGAGCAGTCTTTGTTGATGCCGGTAACATCTGGACATTGCGCAAATACGACGAACAACCGGGCGGACAATTCCGCTTCAATACTTTCCTAAAACAGATGGCGGTGGCTTATGGTATAGGTCTAAGATTGAATCTGGATTACTTCATTCTGCGATTTGATGGAGGTATGAAGGCTATCAATCCGGCTTATCCTACAAGCAGTAAGGAGCACTACCCTATCCTGCACCCCAATTTTGACCGTGACTTCACTTTCCACTTTGCTGTAGGATATCCATTCTAAATAAAAGGAATCACGTTTCAGCTCTCAACTCGGATGGCGTACGACCCAACCGGTATTGAATTCATTTATCAATACTATCATAAATGTATCACAAGGGACAACATGGATAGTACCTTGCATCCAATTGACACGTATAAAGTTCTTGACTTCTATATCGACGTATGCACTGTTCTTGTCTGGATCAACATCGTACTTCAAGACTTTAACCGTGGCTGAATCGATTTCTTTATGCAATTCCCTATCCATATCCCGGACATTATAAGCACGAAAATCCATAATACCATGGATATCCGGATGGCAATACTCCTTGGCTTTTTTAATATTCAGGTTATAATAGTGGGTACCAAAAGCCGTTGCCACTTCGCTGATTTCATCTTTTATTTCTTCCTTACCACAGGACAAAACCATGAAAATAAAGAAAAGAGACAAGATTATACGATGTTTTCTCATTGTAATATTCCTCCTTCCAATAATCTGTAGATATATATCTTTTCTCTATTAAACGCAAAAAAGTAGTTTTTGTTTACTGAAAAGAGAAAAAAACTCTTAAAATAGCAATATTTTATTCTTATACACCCCAAAATATAGTATCTTCGCTGAGAAATTGCAAATGATTGGACGGTTTTATGAACTTGAAATTTATAAGTTTGGGAAGCGGAAGCAGCGGTAATTGCTTTTATATAGGCCGATCATCGTGTGGCATTTTGATTGATGCGGGCATAGGTATTCGCGCTATTCGCAAAGCTTTGCGTGAACGTGGAATCGCATTGGAGACCATCTTCGGTATATTCGTCACACATGACCATGCAGACCATATACGGGCTGTAGGTAATTTGAGTGAGGAATATCATATACCTGTATATACCACCAAATTGATTCATGACGGAATGGATAGGAACTTTTGCATGACAAAGAAAGTGAACCCCATTAACCGGAAATATATCAATAAAGACGAATGTGTTGAGGTCTTCGGATTTCGGGTGACTCCTTTTGAAATACCACATGACGGAATGGATAATGTAGGTTACAGTATTGACATTATGGGGCATAATTTCTGCTTCATCACAGATATAGGGCACATCACCGATAATGTCATCAAATATACTTCAATGGCAGAGTATCTGGTCTTCGAAGCAAACTATGACGAAGAGATGTTGGCTAACGGACCATATCCACTCCCTTTGCAGGAGAGAATCGCTGGTCCGAATGGACATCTGTCCAACAAAGATGCAGGCCGTTTTTTGGCCACCCACTTCCCTCCCCGTTTGCGCCATGTATGGCTATGCCACCTGAGTAAAGAGAACAACAAGCCACATCTGGCATACTATACAGTGAAGAATGAATTGGAACTTGCAGGATATAATCCAACTACAGATTTCCAACTTTCAGCCCTTCCAAGGACTTCCCCATCTGAAATATTTGAACTCTAAGGGTGAAAATGGAAGATTATGAGTTCTTGGAGCAAACAATTTAATGAAATGTTTGGTCAATACAAATAAAAAGCGTACCTTTGCACCATCAAAAACACAAACACATTTGCGTTCTTAGCTCAGTTGGTAGAGCAACTGACTCTTAATCAGTGGGTCCAGGGTTCGAATCCCTGAGAGCGTACGAAGGAGATTGATTTATCAGTCTCCTTTTTTTATTATCTGTATCCTATGAATCATTAAACGAATCAACCATTTTTTTTGTTTTGGCATCACTATAAAAGGATGGCGGCCCTCCACACGGGAGAGCCGCCATTCATTTATTTAGAATCTAATCAAACAGTATATTGATTACTCATTTGACCAATCCATTTTGCTCATGCGAACATAAGAGGCATAGCGCTTCTTGGCCATCTCTTCACAAGCAGAGAAGAGGTCGGCAGCTTCGGTCGGATACTGCTTCATTACAGATGCGAAACGAACCTCACCCTTCAAGAAGTCTTGGAAGCCATCCCATTGAGGCTCCTTAGAGTCGAGTGAGAACGGATTCTTACCCTCAGCCTCGAGAGCGGGATTGTAACGCCACAAGTGCCAGTAACCGCATGCTACAGCAGCAGCTTCCTCAGCCTGTGCCTTACCCATACCCTTCTTCAAACCGTGGTTGATACAGGGTGCGTAAGCGATGATGATAGAAGGACCGGGATAGGCCTCTGCCTCGCGGATGGCCTTCAAGCACTGAGCCTGATCAGCACCCATAGCGATCTGAGCTACGTAAACGTAACCGTAAGTAGTGGCAATCATACCAAGGTCTTTCTTGCGAACGCGCTTACCTGAGGCAGCAAACTTGGCGATGGCACCGAGCGGAGTTGCCTTAGATGACTGACCACCAGTGTTAGAGTAAACCTCTGTATCGAGCACGAGGATGTTCACGTCTTCACCTGAAGCAATCACGTGGTCGAGACCGCCGTAACCGATATCGTAAGAAGCACCGTCACCACCGATAATCCACTGAGAACGCTTAACGAGGTAGTGAGACAACTCAGCCAACTTAGTGCAAGTCTCGCAACCCTTGGCGGCACCTTCTGCAATCATCGGATTCAACTTGGCAGCAGCAGCCTTAGAAGCTTCTGCATCTTCCTTACCGTCAATCCACTCCTGAGCAGCAGCCTTGAACTCGGCAGGTGTGCAATCGCAAGCGATAGCCTCTGTCAAGATAGCCTCTACGCGAGCCTTCATCTTCTTGTTGGCAAGAACCATACCGAGACCGAACTCGCAGAAGTCCTCGAACAAAGAGTTTGCCCAAGCAGGACCTTGACCCTTTTCGTTAGTAGTATAAGGAGTTGAAGGAATTGAACCTGAGTAGATAGAAGAACATCCGGTAGCGTTGGCCACGATTTCACGATCACCGAAGAGCTGAGAAATCAACTTCACGTACGGAGTTTCACCACAACCTGAGCAGGCACCTGAGAACTCGAACAAAGGAGTAGCGAACTGAGAGTTCTTCGGACTTTGCTTGATGTCAACAAGGTCTTGCTTGCACTTCACGTTCTTCACGCAGTAATCCCAGTTAGCAGCTTCGCCGAGCTCGCCTTCCAGGGGAACCATCTTGAGGGCAGGACCGGTCTTGGGGAATCCGGGACATACGTCAACACAGTTACCGCAACCCAAGCAATCCATAACGCCTACCTGCATGCGGAACTTCATTCCCTTCATAGTGGCAGGAGCCTTCACTTCGATAGTAGCGGCGTTCAAACCGGCTGCTTCGGTTTCGTCCATAACGAACGGACGGATACAAGCGTGGGGACAAACGAAGGCACACTTGTTACACTGGATACAGTTTTCGGGTTCCCATGTAGGAACGAAAGCTGCTACACCGCGCTTCTCGTAAGCGGCAGTACCCTGAGGCCATGTACCATCTTCGATACCCTTGAAGGCAGAAACGGGGAGCAAGTCACCATTCTGAGCATTGATAGGACGAACAACTTCGTTGATGAATGCGGGATCGTTGTTAGCCTCTTTCTCATCAGCGGGGAGGTTAGCCCAAGCAGCATCAACGGGGAGCTGCTTGTACTCGCCACCACGGTCAACGGCTGCGTAGTTCTTGTTAACGATATCTTCACCCTTCTTGCCATAAGACTTCACGATGAACTTCTTCATTTGCTCGATAGCGAGGTCAACGGGGATAACCTCGGTGATGCGGAAGAATGCACTCTGGAGGATGGTGTTTGTACGGTTGCCAAGACCGATTTCCTGAGCAATCTTAGTAGCATTGATATAGTAAACGGTGATGTTGTTTTCAGCGAAGTACTTCTTCACATTGTTAGGCAAGTTAGCAGCCAACTCGTCGCCTTCCCAGATAGTGTTCAAAAGGAAGGTACCGTTCTTCTGAAGACCACGTGTTACGTCATACATCTTCAGGTAAGCCTGTACGTGGCAAGCTACGAAGTTAGGTGTAGTTACCAAGTATGTTGAACGGATAGGAGTGTCACCGAAACGGAGGTGAGAGCAAGTGAAACCTCCTGACTTCTTAGAGTCGTAAGAGAAGTATGCCTGGCAATGTTTGTTGGTGTTGTCACCGATAATCTTCACAGAGTTCTTGTTGGCACCTACAGTACCGTCGGCACCAAGACCGAAGAACTTGGCCTGGAACATACCTTCGCCACCCATGGCGATCTCTTCCTTCTGAGGAAGTGAAGTGAAGGTAACGTCATCAACAATACCGATAGTGAAACCGTTCTTAGGCTGGGGCAAAGCGAGGTTCTCATATACAGAAAGAATCTGTGCAGGAGTAGTATCGTTTGAACCCAAACCGTAACGACCACCCACGATAACGGGAGCATCAGCCTGTCCGTAGAAGCACTCCTTAACATCGAGGTAAAGAGGTTCGCCGTTAGCACCGGGTTCTTTAGTACGGTCGAGAACTGCAATGCGCTTAGCAGTCTTAGGCACAGCAGCCAAGAAGTGCTTAGCAGAGAAGGGACGATAGAGGTGTACGCTTACCATACCTACCTTTTCGCCCTGAGCAGTCAGATAGTCGATAGCCTCGCGAGCTGCTTCAGTAGCAGAACCCATGAGGATGATAACGCGCTCAGCATCTTCAGCACCGTAGTAGTTGAAGAGGCCATACTTGCGACCGGTGATTTCAGAAATCTTGTCCATGTACTCTTCTACGATAGCGGGCACGTTTTCGTAGTAGTTGTTGCAAGATTCGCGATGAGCGAAGAATGTATCGGGGTTTTCGGCCATACCGCGAGCAACGGGCTTCTCGGGAGTGAGGGCACGGCTACGGAATTCAGCCAAAGCCTGCTGGTCAATCAGCGGAGCGAGGTCTTCGTTCTCGAGCATCTCAATCTTCTGGATTTCATGAGAAGTACGGAAACCGTCGAAGAAGTTCAAGAAAGGAACACGGCTCTTGATAGTAGCCAAATGAGCTACACCAGCCAAGTCCATAACCTCCTGAACTGAACCTTCGGCCAACATGGCGAATCCTGTCTGACGACAAGACATTACGTCCTGATGGTCACCGAAGATACAGAGGGCATGAGAAGCCAATGTACGAGCTGACACGTGGAATACGCAGGGAAGGAACTCACCGGCAATCTTGTACATGTTAGGGATCATCAAAAGAAGACCCTGAGATGCGGTGTAAGTTGAGGTCAACGCACCAGCCTGAAGTGAACCGTGAACAGCACCAGCGGCACCACCTTCAGATTGCATTTCCTGTACCAACACAGTTTCGCCGAAGATGTTCTTGCGGCCCTGTGCAGCCCACTCATCTACGTATTCTGCCATAGTAGATGACGGAGTGATGGGATAGATAGCTGCTACTTCGCTGAACATATACGAGATATGAGCGGCAGCCTGGTTACCATCACACGTGATAAACTTTTTTTCTTTAGCCATAATCTAATATAAATTAATTAGTAATTAAGTTGTTTTTTATAATTCATTTAACTTTAAAGTATTATTCTTTTTTTAGTAGTCCTTTTTTGCTTTATGTCAATACAAAAAGCCAAACAACCACAAAGGAATTTGGTTTCCGTGTCCAACTTCAGCCTTATGCTGTACATAATATATGGAAGGATTATTTTTTATCCTATAACCTTCTGTACATATTCTGAAGGGGATTCCTTCGTCCACATAAAACGAAGTACCTTTATCGCCTTTATAGAGTTTATGGTCTTTCCACAAGTTGTTGAGGAAAAATGTTTCCAGAACATCCTGCTCTTCGACTTTTACCGGATAAATGCTATACATCAGGTTCGTATTATGCATCATAACACGAGCAGGTTTTTTAGGGAATTTATCACCTTTGCAATATACCATATTTATAAGGCGGGCATCGGCCAAGTTCTTGATATAATTCATTACGGTAGCTCGTGATGTCTGTACATCTATGGCCAACTGGCTGATATTAGGAGCCACAGGGCCATCTACCGCCAACAAGTAGAGCAATTTCTTTATTTTAGACAGATATTTCAATTCTATCTGTTTCAACAAAAGGATGTCCACCTCTATCATCATGTTCATTGTCTTCAAAAGATTCTCTGAGAAATTTCGCTTCTCGAGGAAGAATGGATAGAAACCATGATGAAGATAGTCTTGAAAATAATCTAAAGGACGCACTTTGGGCAGTATGGTTTTGACAATATGTTCATGATTGTTCAAAATCTCATCCAAAGTATATGAAGGGAAATCATTTCCCGTCTGCAAATTCAGGAATTCACGAAACGAGAAGCCTCGTAAATTATATGATTTGACAATGCCATTCAGTTCTGGGTTCTCCTCTTTGAGCCGCATGACCGATGAACCTGTAAATACAATTTTCAATCTTGGATACCGGTCGTAACACAATCTGAGCTCGTGACTCCAATCCGGATGTTTGAATACCTGATCGATGAGCAGTACCCTTCCACCTCTCTTCTGGAATTCGCCTGCAAATTCGGCAATACCCATTCCTTGGAAATAGAAATTGTTCAGATTGATATATAGACACGATCTGTCAGTTCCAAATTTTTCTTTGGCGTATTGCAGGAGAAAGGTTGTTTTTCCTACGCCACGTGTACCTTTGATACCAATCAAGCGGTCATTCCAATCTATCTCATCCATCAAATCACGACGAACAAGATTGTTACTGACATGCTCAATCAGGTAGTTATGTGTACGATAAAAGACTTCCATTGCAATGTTTTAAGAAACCTCAATTTCTATTTTGGTGCAAAGATAACAAAGATTCTACAAAATGCAAAGTAGAGATAGCAAATTATTGAACTTTTTTTTATCTTTGCATCGTCTTTACTTCAAGATAAAGAAAACAGAATTAAATATCCATGCCCAATACATATCTCTTCAACCCCGATAATGACCTTGCTTTAGCCAACGGAAACGAGAACTATCTTCCTCCCCGTTCGGCTGCCCGTATGGCCTATGATTTATCCCTGCTTCCTGTATGGTGGGCCTCAGACGGGGATGCGATAATGATACCTGATTCTTCGCTCTTACATTTTTGGAGCAAGACTTTATCAAAATCTTGTAAATGGTTTGATATAAAATGGATTACAGACAGGGAATGTTTGCCAGCCCAATCCATTCTTCCATGGGGATGGAATCCTGCTTTGGTCAAACAGTTGGCACGAAGGTTAAAGGATAAAGAGCCACTTCCTTCTCCTGCACAGATGGAACAGATTCGCCAACTTTCCGGACGTCAGACATCCATCAGCATCCTTCAAAATTTGATGAACAGATTATCTACAAATCATCCTCTTGTCGGAGAAGCAAAATTATGCACTTCACCAAACGAAATAAAAGCGGCCATTTCACTTTATCCCACTTCTTTGTTGAAAGCCCCTTGGTCGGGTAGCGGAAAAGGACTACGTCGCACGTTGGGCACATACGAGCCTCCATTTAGTGGGTGGTGCGAACGCATCATCTCCCAACAAGGTGCTGTGGTGGTGGAACCACTATATAATAAGGTGAAAGATTTTGCCATGGAATTTTATGCCGATGGTTCAGGAGAGAATTTGAAATTTGTCGGTTATTCCTATTTTATGACCGATGCAAATGGTGCTTACGAAGGTAATGCCTTGATGTCTGACGCTGAAATCGAGCATTTGTTGGCCGGTTACATTCCCATAAACACTTTACATACCGTCCGCGAGCATCTGTCTGTTGCACTTTCAGAGAGGCTTTCAACGCATTATCGTGGCTATGTAGGGGTAGATATGATGATTTGCCAATCAGACTCTCACAACTCTCCCGTCAGATACCTTCTGCATCCATGCGTGGAAGTCAATCTTCGCATGAATATGGGAGTCGTTTCACATATCCTCTTCGAGCGCTATGTTGCTCCCTCTCATCAAGGACGTTTTATGGTTGAATACTATCCATCGCCGACCGAGTTGCGTCAGGCACATGAATCCCGGATATCGGCCTCTCCACTCGAGTTGTCCATGGAGGGGCGCATTCTCTCCGGATATCACCCATTGACCTCTGTCGGCCCAGAGACACAATATATTGCATGGATGGAGGTCTATCCCGAGCAAAAGGAAATGATTGAAAAAGAGAGACCATACCTCTGCCCTACTGTCCTCAGTATAGCGGGATCAGATTGTAGCGGAGGAGCCGGCATCCAAGCCGACATCAAAACCGTTTCTGCCCTGGGCGCTTATGCCGCCACGGCCATCACATCCATCACCATCCAGAATACCTACGGTGTACAGGCTTCATGCCCCATATCGCCCGACGTTGTCACCGGACAAATAAAGGCCGTGATGGACGACCTTATGCCCAATGCCGTAAAGATTGGCATGATAGAAGACGCCGAAACCGTACGGGCCATCAGCCGGACACTGGCCGAATATCCCGATATACCTATTATATATGACCCGGTGATGGTCTCCTCAAGCGGGCACCCACTGATGGACGAAGATGCGATAGAGGCGGTCAAGAAGGAACTTTTTCCCCTTTGCACACTCATTACGCCCAACCTTTCTGAGGCCAAGGTGTTGACGGGAAAGTCCTTTACTACCATAGACGATATGGCGGACAACATCCGTCACCTCCGACAATGGGGAGCTTATGCCATACTCCTGAAAGGCGGACATCTTGAAGGCGGAGAGATGACCGACTTGTTACTGATGCCGGATACTGACGAGCCTATATCCTTTCAATCAGAGAAGGTGGATTCCCCCAACACTCACGGCACGGGGTGTACCCTTTCATCGGCCATTGCCGCCATTGTGGCACAAGGCTATTCTTTGCCTGATGCTATCCGTCAGGCCAAGCATTATGTCACTGAAGCCATCCGCCAAGGGGCAGACGTACAGACAGGCCACGGTCATGGTCCTTTGAATCACTTTTTTTCTCCCCTACCTTTAAAAAAGTTTTTCCCAACGGAGGAGAAAAAAGTTTGAGGTAAAGCACACTTTTACCTTCCTCTTTCATTCCCTAAAAGGGATGAAAATGGCGAATTTCCCATCCCGAACTTTCATATCTCAATAATTATGAGTACCTTTGCGCCCGATTTTCAATTTTATAAGTAAAACAAAGAAATATGAAAGCGTTTGTATTCCCCGGTCAAGGGGCCCAGTTTGTAGGCATGGGTAAAGACCTCTACGAAAACTCAGCTTTGGCTAAGGAACTGTTTGAAAAAGCAAATGATATCCTCGGATATCGCATTACCGATATTATGTTTGAAGGCACTGACGAAGACCTTCGTCAGACAAAGGTGACGCAACCTGCCGTATTCCTCCACTCTGTAATTTCTGCCCTCTGCATGGGCGATGACTTCAAGCCCGAGATGACCGCCGGTCACTCTCTTGGTGAGTTCAGCGCATTGGTTGCCGCTGGTGCCCTCTCTTTCGAGGATGGTTTGAAACTCGTTTATGCTCGTGCTATGGCTATGCAGAAGGCTTGTGAGGCTCAGCCCTCAACCATGGCCGCTGTGATTGCCCTTGGCGATGACAAGGTAGAGGAAATCTGCGATCAGGTGACTCGCGAAGGCGAAGTGGTGGTAGCCGCCAACTACAATTGCCCGGGTCAGATTGTTATCTCTGGTACTATCGAAGGTATCAACCGTGCATGCGAACTGATGAAGGAAGCCGGTGCCAAGCGTGCTCTCCCCTTGAAGGTAGGTGGTGCTTTCCACTCTCCGCTGATGGATCCCGCCAAAGTTGAGTTGGAAGCCGCTATCCAGGCCACCCAGTTCAACACTCCCAAGTGCCCTGTTTATCAGAATGTGGATGCACTTCCTCACACCAACCCCGAGGAGATCAAGGCTAACCTTGTGGCCCAGCTCACCGCCTCTGTACGTTGGACACAGACAGTAAAGAATATGTTGGCCGATGGTGCCGATGACTTCACTGAATGTGGCCCCGGAGCTGTTCTTCAGGGACTTATCAAGAAGATTGACAAAGAAGCTAATGCCCACGGCATTGCGTAAAATTTTATAGTCAGAACACAGAGACACGGAGACACAGAGTTTTTCTTTTGTTCATAACATCGAATTAAGAAAAAACACTCTGTGTCTTTGTGTCTCTGTGTTCAATATAATTAAGAAAGTATGCAAGACAATAAATTCGTCATTTATCAGGTTTTTACCCGACTTTTCGGAAACAACAATACACGTCTCACGCCCAATGGTGACAAGGCGACGAACGGATGCGGACGTATGGCCGACTTCACCACCAAAGCATTGGAGGAGATAAAAGCCCTTGGAGCCACACACATCTGGTACACAGGCATCATCGAGCACGCCACACAAACTGACTATCGCCGCTATGGCATCCGCCCCGACCACCCCGCCGTGGTGAAAGGAAAGGCCGGTTCGCCTTATGCCATCAAGGACTATTACGACGTTGACCCCGACCTTGCTACCTCTGTGCCCGAACGTGTGAAGGAGTTCGAAAACTTAGTGAAGCGCACCCATAAGGCAGGATTGAAGGTCATCATGGATTTTGTGCCCAACCATGTGGCGCGTCAATACGCCTCGGATGCCAAGCCCGAAGGTGTCATCGACCTCGGCGAGGAAGACAACAAGGATTGGGCCTTCTCTCCACAAAACAATTTCTACTACATCCCCGGCACTAAGTTGGAGGGGCACATCGATCTCGCTAAAGATGCCGCCGGGCCTTACGTGGAGTTTCCCGCCAAGGCAACGGGCAACGACCGATTTGATGCCTGGCCCGATGTGAACGACTGGTACGAAACCGTAAAGTTGAACTACGGAGTGGATTACCAAGGCGGACGCACCTGGCATTTCGACCCTATCCCCAATACCTGGGTGAAGATGCGCGACATCCTCCTCTATTGGGCCGCAAAGGGTATCGATGGCTTCCGTTGCGACATGGCCGAGATGGTGCCTTGTGCTTTCTGGGGATGGGTCATCCCGCAGGTGAAGGAGCAATATCCTGACCTCATCTTCATTGCTGAAGTGTATAATCCGAACGAATACCGCAACTACATTTGGGGTGGAAAGTTCGATTACCTCTACGATAAAGTGGGCCTCTACGACACCTTGAAGGCCGTTACCTGTCATGGTCAGTCAGCCGCCGCCATCACCGGATGTTGGCAAAGTCTCGAAGGCATTCAGACAAACATGCTTAACTTCCTCGAGAATCACGACGAGCAACGCATCGCTTCCGACTTCTTTGCCGGAAATGCCGAGAAAGCCCGTCCGGCCATGATTGTCAGCGCGTGCATGAACACCAATCCCGTCATGGTGTACTTCGGTCAGGAGTTTGGTGAGCGCGGCATGGACGAAGAAGGCTTCAGCGGACGCGACGGACGCACTACCATCTTCGACTATTGGACGGTAGATACCATCCGCCGTTGGCGTAACGGAGGAAAGTTTGATGGCAAACTCCTCACCGACGAGGAAAAAGCCCTCCAAGCCTTCTACACCCGTGTGCTCAACCTCTGCACCTCAGAGAAAGCATTGGCTGAAGGCACTTTCTACGACCTCATGTATGCCAACTACGACAATCCGCGCTTCAACTCTCATCGCCAATACACCTTCCTCCGCAA
Source organism: Phocaeicola sp. (assembly GCA_045545095.1). Taxonomy (GTDB): domain Bacteria; phylum Bacteroidota; class Bacteroidia; order Bacteroidales; family Bacteroidaceae; genus Phocaeicola_A. Next base: position 17,664 of record JAZQAG010000033.1, read on the forward strand.
GTCGAAGAAGGAACTTATCCTCGTGGTGGTGAACTTCGACGAAGCACCTGCCGAAGTGGGCATCAACATCCCCGCCCATGCCTTCGATTTCCTCGAGATACCCACGAAGGAAACCGTCAAAGCCACCGACCTCTTGACGGGCAAACGGGAGGACATCGCCCTCTCTCCCACCCTACAAACCACCACACGCGTTGACGGATTCAGTGGCAAGGTGTTGAAGGTGAAATTGTAATTGTTTCAGGTTCATAGTTTAAGATTCAAGGCAGAGGACCAAAAGAGATACGTCTTTTGGTCCTTTCTTTAATTTTATAGCCTTCTGATTATAGGAGGGTTAAGTGTAGTGAAACAAAGTTTAATACCTGCTCCAGTATCTGTTAAGAAGTACAGAGTATCTTTTGCAGTGTACTGAAATAGAATCATAATATAAAGGATTGCATGAAGCAAATCCTTCAGGATTTTTGTATGATGTATAACATGATTATTTTATTTTTTTTTGTAAATCTTCAACACGACCTTATTTTTTTCATTAGCATACGATATTCCATTTTATTTCCCTATATTTGCACCGATAATCGAGTATTATTGCATTGATTTTAATAAAACCGATGTAGTGATGGTATATAACAGCTGAAGAATTTTATGAAAAAAATATTGTTTTTTGCTTTGCTCTTATTGTTTTCAATATCTTCATGCTCAAATGGTTATAAAGAGAAACAAGATTCAACAACTTCAGAAAAAAGTGAAGAAGTAAACAAGGCTAAAGAATCTTTGAAATTTGAAGCTGAGATTTCCAATAAAATCCTTGCCGGTAAACAAATAGATGTAATGACCCGTGCGGATTCTGTTTTTTTTGATGGAAAGAATTTGGTTTATATATACGAAATTGATGAGAATTACGCAACTATAGAGCAATTGCAGAAATACCAAAAGGAAACGATGGAAAAATCGATTAGAAGCGCTTTAGAAAATACTCCTCAAGTTGCAGGTGTAAAAGAAAATTTGATGAAAATAGACGGTAAAGTTATATATAATTACGTTGGAAGTTCATCTAAAGAAGTTCTTACAATAACAATCGGATTTTGATATTTTTTCTTCATTTTTTATTTAGAAAGTAATTCCATTTGGCAAGAATGGAAGAAAACGTTATCTTTGCCGCAATAATTATATAATGTACACGTATATACATTTGTATAGAGGAAAAAAGATGAAACATCGCATAACCATATGGCTATTTATTTTATTTGCAACAACTTTTGCTTACGCTCAGGAGTTGGATTGCAAGGTCGTGATAAATAGCCAAAAGATTCAGGGCACCAATGCACAGGTTTTCAAAACGTTGGAGACAGCACTTACGGAATTTCTGAATGACCGCAAGTGGACAAACCAACAATATGCACAGAACGAACGGATAACCTGCTCTTTCAATATCACTGTCAATGAGTATAGCGACGATGGCAGTTTCAAGTGTGACTTGATGGTACAGAGTAGCCGCCCTATTTTCAACTCCACGTATAGCAGCACGGTATTCAACTTTAAGGATACAGAATTTGCTTTCACCTATCAGGAATATGACCAATTGGAGTTTCAGGAGGAGATGTTGGACAACAATCTGACGGCCGTCATGGCATATTATGCCCTCCTGTTAATAGGCTTGGATATGGACACTTATGCTCCACAAGGTGGTACAGAGATTTTACAACGGGTCAGCAGTATTGTCAATAACGCTGAGATGCTGAATGCTACGGGATGGAAGGCTTTTGATAGCGACCGTAACCGTCATGCCATCATCAACGATTATATGGATGGAAGTATGGCACCGTTGCGTGAATTGATGTATGAATATTACCGCAAAGGTTTGGATGAAATGGCCACCAATGCCGAACGTGGACGGACAAACATCACTACGGCATTGGGAAAACTGAAGCAGGCAAAGGAGAACAAGCCCCTTTCTGCTCTTCCCGTCATCTGGACAGACATCAAAAAGGATGAATTGGTGAATATCTATTCCAAAGGTTCACAAAAGGAGAAAGAAGACATCTCTGCCATGATGAGCGATATCAATCCTTCGCAATCCACCAGTTGGAACAAAATCAAGAACAGCAAGTGAGAAACATGCTGATACTGAATATGGCTTTATGGCATACTGGAAGCTGGTCATAAAAGAAAAAACAAACGTATAATATACAACCACAAATTTAAATTGCTGACCTCTCTACACATACAGAACTATGCACTCATTGACCGTCTTGATATAGATTTCGAGGCGGGCTTTTCCGTAATAACAGGTGAAACGGGTGCAGGTAAATCCATCATACTTGGTGCCATAGGTCTATTATTGGGGCAACGTGCGGATTCAAAAAGTATCAAATCCGGTGCCTCCAAATGTGTCATTGAAGCACATTTTGACCTCTCGGCATATGATATGAAAGGATACTTTGAAGCGAATGACCTGGAGTATGCTGACGATGGTGAATGTATCATGCGACGCGAACTCACTTCTGCAGGGAAAAGCCGCTCATTCATCAACGATGTACCTGCCCCACTCTCTCAGATGAAAGAGCTGGGTGAGCAACTCATTGATGTGCATAGCCAACATCAAAACCTATTGTTGGGTAAGGAAAACTTCCAACTGAATGTGGTGGATATCATTGCAGGCGACCCGCAAGCTCTTGATACATACAAAGATTCTTATGAGAAATGGAAATCTTTGACCGCCCAACTTATACACCTGCAGGAAGAGGCAGAAAAAAGTCGTTCGGATGAGGATTATCTCTCTTTTCAATTGTCCCAACTGGATCAGTTATCCATTCGGGAAGGTGAACAGGAAGAATTGGAGATTGAAGCTGACAAGCTGAATCATGCCGAAGAGATAAAGAACGGACTATTTGCCGCCAATCAATCCCTTGCTCCTGACGATGGTATCGGGGTACTCAGTGCTTTGAAAGATGTCCAACGCAACCTGCACGATATCATGCGTGTCTATCCAACGGCAGAATCACTCTATGAACGGGTGGAAAGTTGCCTTATCGAACTGAAGGACATCAGTAATGAGTTGGACAATTCACTTGATGAAGTGGAGTTCAATCCCCAACGTTTGGAGCAAGTGAATGACCGGTTGAACCAGTTATATACCCTTGAGCAGAAACACCATGTGCAGAATGACGAAGATTTGTTGGCCTTGGCTGAAGAATTTCGGGAACGTTTGAATGCCATCACTTCATACGATGAACGCATTGCGGAACTTTCCCATGAAATAGAAAATATCTACAAGCAATTGATTGGACAAGCCGCAGTATTAACCGGTTTGCGCAAACAAGCTGCAGAGCGCATAGAGCAACGTCTTGTAGATCACCTCATCCCGTTGGGTATGCCGAGTGTACAATTCAAGATCGAATTCAGTGCCAGAAAAGAACCTGGCGATAAGGGTATGGATAGCGTGACATTTCTCTTCTCGGCAAACAAAAACGGACAACTTCAGGATATTGCTCATGTAGCTTCAGGAGGTGAAATAGCCCGAGTGATGTTGGCACTGAAGGCATTGATAACAGGTGCGGTCAAGTTGCCGACCATCATCTTTGACGAAATAGACACGGGCGTATCCGGAAAAATTGCTGAGCGTATGGCCCTCATCATGCACGAGATGGGACAAACGAATCGTCAGGTAATCAGCATCACCCATCTGCCCCAAATTGCCGCACGGGGTGCAGCTCACTATCGCGTCTATAAGGAAGAGTCAGATATGGGAACGACCTCTCATCTAACCCGTCTGAGCGAAGATGAACGCATTATTGAGGTTGCAAACATGCTCAGCGGTGAAAGTCTGACCGAGGCTGCCATCGAAAATGCCAAAGAATTATTAGGGAAAAAGTGATTACAGATTGACAGAACAATAAAGATTCAACATAATGAATGAACAAACAGAAATGATATTCGGCGTACGTGCCGTCATAGAGGCTATCGAAGCCGGAAAGGAAATAGACAAGGTTCTGATAAAAAGAGATATACAGAGTGAACTCTCACGTGAATTGTTTGCCGTACTGAAGGGTACACTGATTCCAGTACAACGTGTTCCGGTAGAGCGATTGAACCGTATTACCAGAAAAAACCATCAAGGTGTAGTGGCCTATATATCCAGCATCACTTACCAACGTACAGAAGACTTGGTTCCTACCCTTTTCGAGGAAGGTAAAAATCCGGTATTCCTGATGTTGGATGGTGTGACAGATGTTCGGAATTTTGGAGCCATAGCCCGCACCTGTGAATGTGCCGGTGTGGATGCCATCATTATCCCCACGAACAATAGTGCCAAGGTGAATGCTGATGCCATCAAAACATCGGCCGGTGCACTTCATACATTACCCGTGTGTAGAGAAAAGAGTCTGACCTCAACCATCCATTATCTGAAGCAATGCGGATTCAAAGTGGTAGCCGCTACCGAAAAAGGTGATTACAACTATACCCGCGGACAATATACTGATCCTGTCTGTATTATCATGGGCGCCGAAGATAAAGGTGTAAGCTACGAACATTTGGCGTTGTGTGATGAATGGATAAAGATTCCTATGAAAGGTCGCATAGAATCACTGAATGTCAGTGTGGCAGCAGGTATTCTTATTTATGAAGTGTACCGTCAGAGAGGATTTGGCGATAATGAATAATATGGATAAATGATTGGATTTATGCGACGAATAACAATACTGTTCTTCTTTTTTCTTACAGCATTAGGAGCATTTTCCCAAGCAGCTCCCAAATGGGCAAAGAAAGCACGCAACGCTGTGTTTTCCATAGTGACATACGATAAAGAGGATAAGATTCTCAGTACAGGTAATGGTTTTTTCATCAGCGAAAGTGGTGATGCTGTCGCCGACTATTCATTATTCCGTGGTGCCGAAAGAGCTGTAGTCATTACCACTGAAGGCAAACAACTTCCTGTCACCCATATATTGGGTGCCAATGAAATATATGACATCATCAAATTCCGCATCGATGCAGGAAAAGAGAAGATTCACCCTTTATCCATTGATACAACAGGAGTGAAGGTTGGTGATAAGATCTGGCTTCTCCCCTATTCAACGCAGAAGAATACGGATTTTCATAGTGGCAAAGTTGCAGAGGTTGTCACCGCAGCCGAAAAATACCGATATTATACAGTCGAGTTACCGGCTAATGAAAAGATGACCAGTTGTCCGATAACCAATGACGCAGGTGACGTAGTGGCCATGATGCAACGTCCATTCAGCAATAACGGAACGACATCTGTTTACGCTATTGATGCCAATTTTCCTGCAACATTGTCCATCGGTGCACTTACAGCAAACAGCATTGCTTTACGGAATATCGGAATAAAGAAGGCTTTACCCCCAACGGAGGAAGAGGCTCTTGTTTTCTTGTATATGAGAAGTTCGGGGAATAATCCGGAGGAATATCTGGCATTGCTCAATGATTTTATTGATACCTATCCGGCCAATGCCGAAGGGTATCAACGTAGAGCCACTCTATATGCAGAACATTACAGAGACTCTGCCCACTTTGATATGGCTGAAAAGGATATGGAAAAAGCCTTGTCGCTGAGCACTAATGTCGGAGATGTCTATTATGCCATGTCACGTATGGTTTATGTCAATGCATTAGCAGAAAATCCTGTTTCTTATAAGGATTGGGGATTGGCAAAAGCCATAGGGTATATTGATCAGGCAATCACCCATGATTCACTTCCTTTGTATTATCAGACAAAAGGTGATTTGTGTTATGCTTTACGCGAATATAAAGCGGCTTATGAATCATACCAAGAAGTGAATCGCAGCAATATGGCCACTGCTTCCACTTGGTATGCAGCAGCCCTATCTTTGGAGCAATTCGGAGACTCTACTGAAATAGAAACTGTATTAGGCTTGATAGATAGTGCCATCAATTGCTATGCCAAGCCATATCCCCAGGAAGTTGCTCCCTATATTTGGAAACGTGCAGAAATCTTGATGGCATTGGGACTTCCACGTGAAGCGGTTATGGCTTATAATGAGTTCCATTCTTTGATGCTTGGAAAGGTTAGTGCCCTTTTCTATTATCAGCGCGAACAGGCCGCTTTAGCCGGCCGAATGAACCAATTGGCCATGGATGACATGATACGTGCTACCGAGTTGGAACCAAAGAATGCTGATTATCAGGCAGAACTTGCTTCGTTGTGCGCACGCTTCAACCAGTTGGACAATGCTATAGCCGCATGTCAAAAAGCTATTGAGTTAGAGCCTGACTACATAGACTGTTACCGTATAATGGGTGTATGCTATGCACAAAAAGGTATGAAAGAAAAAGCTTTGGAAGCATTGAATAAGGCCAAAGAAATGGGCGATGCACATGCAGATTCGTTAATCAAGAAATATGCCAAATGATATTCATAGCGATAGTATAATATAATACCTACAAAGCGCGGTGGCTATAGAAATATGACCACCGCGCTTTGTATATATACGTAAATCTGATTCTTATAATCCTTTGCTCAAATGGGGAACCATACGAAGACGGCTGCATCCCATAATGCATGAGACAAGATAATGGCAGGAAGCCGTCGCGGCATAAACCGATAAAGTCCACCCCATACGATACCACAGACAAGTGAAGACATAATAAGCATAAAATTGAATGAGGCTATATGTACCAATGTGTAACACAATGTTGTAAGGATGAAGCCCTTATCCGGATTGTAAAATGCAGTTAACTGTCGTTGGACATACCCCCGCCAAAATATCTCCTCGGCAGGACCTATAAGAAAGAGTAGTAACATAGAAAGTAGCAAAGGGGACTCCCCCTCTTTCATACCATAAATGAGATTCACTTGTGGACGTGCAAAACTGAAAAGCCAATTGCTCACTTCATTCCCGATCCAAAATATGCCCCATAAAACGATAGCTATAGAAATTCCAAGCAACAAGTTCTTGTAATCCCATTTTTGTCCTATCCACCACTTAGAACCACACCAGGTTGACAAGACGGTTAATGTAAAGGCTGATATTGACATCATCAACCAAAAATTAACCATCGTAGAAGTCCATGGCGAAAACATGAAAGTCCATAGTGCGAAAGCTAATAGTATGAGCTGAATCACTTTTTTCATCATATCCATGCTGCTATTACAAATGAAATACTCAACAAGACACTGAAAAGTAACTGCAATTGAGCCGTCTGTTGATCCAATGTTGAAATAGATGAAGTATTATCTACGTCACAAGAGATCATTTCCCGGACATTGCGGAGAGCCATCGGCAATGATAGATATACTAAAAATGACCACACAGGAAACAAGTTCCATAAGATACATCCAAGAGTCATAACAAAAGGGAAAAGCAAATAGAAGCCATGCATCATTTGTGCTTTCCGATGCCCGACTTTCATTGCTAAAGTTGTGATATTTGCATGAGCATCAGAATGAACATCTCGAGTATTGTTACTATGAAGGATAGCTACCGTTATACATCCTACCGGAATCATCAATGTCCATACAGACATATCTATAGAACCAATAGCAACATAAGAAGTTCCCCAACATGGCAACCATGCATAGGATATGGCTATGACAAGATCACCCAAAGCCCTATATTTCATATAAGGATATAATGCTACACAAAGTAGACCACCCAAGCCAAACCAAAATAGCTCCCATCCAGTAAGAAACATTAATGTCACCCCAGCTACGACAGCTATAATCAGGAGCATCAATGAGAGGTTACGTATTTCTTTCGGGCTGAATTGTCCGGTTGTCATCGTAGTTGCACCACAAGTATCAGGAGTGTCAACTCCTTTAATGAAGTCTTGATAATCACTCCACGTATTTCCTGCAGCATGAAACAGTACCACATTGATCAAAGCCCACACCCCTGTGAACCAGTTTATCTCATTATCCCCTGTCCAATATAGATACATCAATGTAACCAACACAGGCATTGCACTGGCAGGAAAACTCCACGGCCTCGTAGCTATTATCCACTCTTTGATTGAATGCTTTCTTTTACTCATATTTCATTTATTCTGATTAACTTTTCTTTATTGATTCGATTTCTATAATATTTTTTGTCTCATCTGTTATTCTAAAACGATTGTCACTACGAATACCTACGACCCATACAATCCTTTCATCAGCATCACAAATGACCAATTGCTTTTCTTTATCATAAATGGAAAATTTCAAGTCTGTCAACAAATCACTTACAAGTTTCTTCTTTCCTTGCATTCCAAAAGGATAAATGATATCACCATGTTTCCAAGGACGAATGTTCAATGGGAGCTTGATTTTATCACCATCCAGACAAGCAAAAGATTTTTCTTTTCGAATGACGTATTCAGCTGTTTTTTCAAATTCTCTGATTTTAACCAATACATTCGAATCTTCAAAATAGTTTGAATAAGGCAAATCATTTACATGTTCGTTCCATTCCTTATTTTCAGAATTCCTTTGACGCAATATCAGGTGAGTCCGGTTTTTCAACACCTCCCAATGGCTGTTACTGAATATTTTGCCAGACTCTCCCTTCAAACTTCTGTAAATATCTTCTGTTTGAGCGGATGAGAATCCATATTTGCTCAACATTTCATACAATAAAGAACGTGGATCCGGTTCACTCAACAGCATTGGGATACGAATTATATTGGGAGAAGTTCTACTGAAAGCCCTTCCAGAACCCATATAAATACCTTTTCTATATACGCGTTCTACACCTTTGAAACGATTGGCTGTGGCTACGATGGTGTCTGCGATAGATGGATTTATTTCCTCCATTAATGGCAATAATTTCAACCTGATTTTATTTCGCGTATAATCCTCTGTCAAATTAGTGCTATCCGTGACGAAATCCTGTCCCAAAGCCTTCAAATAGGCAAGAATATCACTACGACTTACGTCCAACATCGGACGTACCACTGGAATCGGATAAGTATCATTGATTGGCTTAATACCTGTCAGCCCCGTTATACCAGTGCCTCGAATAAGATTCAGCAAAAAAGTCTCAACATTGTCATCTCTATGATGTGCTACCGCAATTTTATTGAGACTAAAGATCCTTCCTATATTTTGAAACCATGTGTAGCGCAAATCACGGGCAGCCATTTCAATACTGATTTTCTTCACTCGGGCATAAACCTCAGTTTCAAAATGAGTAAGATTAATATGGATGCCATATTTATGACATAATTCTTCACAAAAAATCATATCACGATTACTTTCTTCACCTCGTAGATGAAAATTGCAGTGAGCAGCCTCTATATGATATCCCAATCTTTTCAAGCATAGTAACATTGCCACACTATCAGCTCCACCACTAAGTGCAACCAACAATCTGTCTGTCGGTTTGAAGAGTTCCTCTGTTTCAATAAAGTCCCGAACTCTCTGTTCGAAATGGTGAATAATTTTATTCATAGTCAATATTACATTTATAATGCAAAAATAGAGAGATTTTATGAACAGACCAAAACCAAAAGAAGATTTTAGCCCAAGATTTTATGATGAAGCTTTACATGCATATAACGGTCCTCATTAATGAATACCCATTTATAGGTATTATGCAGTCATGTTTATGAGAAAAATCGGAGTAACTTTGGTCACATTCAAAAGAACCCGTATATTTGCAGGTAATAAAAAGAATCTATATGCGCTTATCCGAACTTAAAACCGGAGAAAAAGGAATAATCGTAAAAGTAATGGGTCATGGCGGATTCCGCAAACGCATTGTCGAAATGGGTTTCATTAAGGGAAAGACCGTAGAAGTGATGCTGAATGCGCCTTTAAAGGATCCTATCAAATACAAACTCATGGGATATGAAATTTCACTTCGACGAAAAGAAGCTGAAATGATAGAGATTGTGAGTGAAGAAGAAGCACGCACAATCGATGCCACACATTCTAATCCCAAGACATTGACAGAACTGAATCCTGTAAACGAACATATCCTCCAAGAATTAGCCAAAGGCAAACGACGCACGATCAATGTTGCTTTAGTTGGTAATCCCAATTGCGGTAAGACTTCACTTTTCAATATTGCCAGTGGTGCTCACGAACATGTAGGGAATTACAGTGGCGTCACCGTTGATGCCAAAGAGGGGTTCTTCCATTTTCAAGGATATCATTTCAGAATAATAGACTTACCAGGTACTTACAGTTTGAGTACATATACTCCCGAAGAAGTGTATGTACGTAGATATATTATTGATGAGACACCAGATGTGATCATCAATGTTGTGGATACCTGTAATCTTGAACGCAATCTTTACCTCACTACCCAACTCATCGATATGAATGTCCGCATGGTTGTTGCGCTCAACATGTATGATGAATTGGAAGCCAGTGGCAATACTTTGAACTACGAACAATTGGGTGAATTGTTGGGTGTACCCATGATTCCTACGGTTTCACGTTCCGGACGCGGTATAGAAAAGCTATTCCACACGATTATAAGTATTTATGAAGGTGGCGATTTCTTGGATGATAAGGGCAAATTGAGGACAGAAGCGTTGGATGATCTCAGTGATTGGCATAAGCGATATGTCACAGACCACACCTTTGATGCCGGCAGTATGAAAAAAGAACATCCTGCAGGTTTTTATCATCATATCCATATCAATCATGGTGCAGAGGTGGAAAGAAGTATTGAAGAAGTCAAGCGTGAAATATCACAGAATACAGATATCCGACATAAGTATTCAACACGTTTTCTTTCAATCAAATTATTGGAAGGTGATAGTGATGCTGTTTCTATTGTGAAACAACTGCCTAATGGAGATGAGATCTTATCTGTCTGTCATAGGGAAAGCAAGCGACTTATGGAGGTCCTGAATGAAGACAGCGAACAAGCTATTACAGATGCGAAGTATGGCTTCATACAAGGAGCTCTCCGAGAAACCTATACAGATAATCACAGAGAACGCCGGCAAGTAACTGCAGCCATAGATACAATAGTAACCCACCGTATTTGGGGATTCCCCGTCTTCTTTCTGTTCCTATATATCATGTTCGAATGTACCTTTTCGTTGGGTGAATATCCGATGATGGGTATCGAATGGATTGTGGGACTGTTGGCAGACCTTGTTCAATCCAATATGGCTGAAGGCCCATTGAAGGATATGATAATAGATGGTATCATCGGTGGTGTAGGTGGAGTGATTGTGTTTTTGCCGAACATCCTGATACTCTATCTTTTTATCAGCATCATGGAAGATTCTGGTTATATGGCCAGAGCAGCCTTTATTATGGATAAGATTATGCATAAGATGGGACTTCACGGCAAGTCATTCATCCCTCTTATCATGGGCTTTGGATGCAACGTCCCTGCCATTATGGCCAGCCGCACCATTGAAAGCAGGAAAAGCCGTCTTGTCACTATGCTAATCACCCCCCTTATGTCATGTAGTGCCCGTTTACCCATTTATTTGTTATTGGTTGGAGCATTTTTCCCACGTCATGCCAGCGCTGTTCTTCTGGGTATATATGCCATTGGCATACTGATGGCTGTATTCATGGCACGCATATTCAGCCATTTCTTTATGAAAGGAGATGATATGCCCTTTGTTATGGAACTGCCTCCTTATCGAATGCCTACTACCAAAGCTATCTTACGTCACACATGGGAAAAAGGAGCCCAATATTTAAAGAAAATGGGAGGCATTATAATGATAGCCTCAATTATCATTTGGTTTTTAGGCTATTACCCTCGGCAAAATGACTCAGTCTCATTAGCTGACCAACAAGAGAAATCATATATCGGACAAATAGGCCATGCTATCGAACCGATTATCCGCCCATTGGGTTTTGATTGGAGACTTGGAATAGGTCTGATTTCTGGTGCTGGAGCAAAAGAATTGGTTGTTAGCACTATTGGTGTTCTTTATCACGAAGACGAATCTGAAATAGCAGCTGCTACTGAAGGTGAAAGCAGCAATTTGTCATCACGTATAGCCAGTACCATTTCACCACTCGCGGCAATCAGCTATATGTTGTTTGTTCTCCTTTATTTCCCTTGTGTTGCCACATTGGCTGCCATTAAGCATGAGTCAGGAAAGTGGAAATGGGCTATATTTACAGCCATATACACCACATTGTTGGCTTGGATTGTCTCTTTTGCCGTGTATCAGATGGGTTCATTGTTATTATGAACAATCTGACAGAATTGAATGTATTGTATATGATAAGGTAAAGGTGTGTAATGTATGCAACAGATTATTGTCATCATTATTGTAATATTGGCTTTCTTCCTGCTGATAAAAAGAATTGTCAGGGTCATAAGAAGCAAGGACAATCCTTGTACACACTGCTCTTCGAGTTGCAATTGTCACCGTTTTTGTGATGCAGAAACGGACAAAATGAAAAAAAACGTGGTGAAGAAGCAAAAAAAAGGAGGAAAAGGTTGATAGTTCCAAAAATAATTGTACCTTTGCATCCGCAAATCGGGAAATACCCCATAGGGTACCATGGCCGAGTGGCTAGGCAACGGTCTGCAAAACCGTCTACAGCAGTTCGAATCTGCTTGGTACCTCAAATAAAAAAGCTGAGTTTAAATGACTCGGCTTTTTTATTTTTTTACGATATCTTATTCCTATGTACCGTCTATTAATTGTATCTTTGTCCCATTCAAAGAAAACAATTGCTATAATACACTCTTCGAAGAAACATAGAAATTTATGGGAAAACAGATTATATGCTTGCTATGCTTGTTCACGGCACTATCTATGCCAACATCTGCATTAGGTCAAAGTGTGGATAGAGAGGTTGGCACACGCTTGAATAAATATTTTCAGGAATACAAAAACACCGAAACTCATATCGGCATATGCAAATTGGACTCCTTCCACATTGACCACCAACGAAGAAAACTGACCATATATACAAACCCTACATTTGGTTACCAACCCTTTACAAATGCTTTAGTTGGCAGTATATACAACGAATTGAAAGCACTTCTTCCCGGGCCTGTAAATTATTATCGGATAGAAGTGATAGCCGATACCAAACCAATCCAGCAACTCATCCCCAATGCATGGAGAAGCAAGGGTGACAAAGACTATTCAAGACTATGGAAGGAAGATATCAATCCTGCCCATTCTGTATGGGTCAACAACATTTCTCGTCCATTCGAAATCTCTAAAGGCCTACATGGGCATCATCTGGCAGTATGGCAAAGCCATGGAAGCCATTTTAAGAACCAGACATCAACATGGCGTTGGCAACGTCCTCGTCTATTCTGTACTACAGAGGACCTTTTCACCCAATCCTTTGTTGTCCCCTTCATTATCCCAATGTTGGAGAATGCAGGAGCTGTAGTTTTCACCCCACGTGAACGTGATACACAAAGGCGCGAAGTGATTGTTGACAATGATGCCAGTTCAAAAGGAAGTATTTACTACGAAGAACGAAGCAGGAAAAGTCCTTGGAAGACATCGCCCCTAAAAGGATTTGCCCATACCAGACCCACTTACTCTGATGGTGAGACACCATTCATCACAGGTACTGCCCGTTTTGTCCCCACTGCAGGCAAGAAAAAGAATACTCATACCATGGCCACATGGATACCTGATATACCAGAGACGGGGAAATATGCGGTTTATGTATCTTACCAATCTCTTCCTGGTGCTATAACGGATGCCCATTATACCGTATTTCATAAAGGAGGGGCCACAGAGTTTTCAGTCAACCAACAAATGGGTGGTGGCACATGGGTCTATTTGGGAACCTTTGAATTTGATAAAGGGCAAAACGATTATGGTTTCGTGGCTTTAGACAATCAAAGTTCCCAGCAAGGTGTCGTTTCTGCAGATGCTGTACGCTTTGGTGGCGGTATGGGAAATATTGAACGTGAAGGAGCGGTCAGTGGTCTTCCCCGTTACCTCGAAGGAGCACGCTATTGGGCCCATTGGGCAGGCTTACCATATAATCTTTACTCAGGTCGTAAAAGTGAAAACGATTATGCCGACGATATTAATGTGCGTTCACACATGACCAATCATCTCTCTGGTGGTTCCGCATATAACCCTCAAAACAAGGGACTCGGGGTGCCTATCGAAATGACGTTAGGTGTACATAGCGATGCCGGTTTCAGCCGCGAAGATGACTATGTCGGTTCGTTAGGCATCTATACGACAGCATTCAATGAAGGTCTATTGGGAGCAGGGATTTCACGCTATGCCAGCCGTGATTTGAATTCATTGATTTTGGACGGACTCCAACGTGACCTTACCGAGTATATGGGACGACCTTGGCCTATTCGGGGTATGTGGAATCGAAACTATAGTGAAAGTCGTCTTCCTATGGTCCCATCCATGATATTGGAAACTTTATCCCATCAGAATTTTGCAGACCTGAAATTGGGACACGATCCGAACTTCAAGTTCACATTAGCCCGTTCTGTATATAAGTCTGTACTCAGATTTATCACTTCACAACATCAGAAACCTTGCATCATACAACCATTACCTGTAAATAATTTCGCTGTCAAATTTGTCAGCCATCCAAAGTTGTCTCTCAAAAGAAAGAAGAAACTGGACAATGCCACAATTCAACTCTCCTGGAGACCTGTAGCTGACAAACAGGAGCCGACAGCCAAGCCCAATTCTTATGTCGTTTATACCCGCATAGGATATGGAAGTTTTGACAATGGTACTGTAGTCAAAGGTACCTCTTGCCAAATATCTATAGAACCAGGGTTGGTATATAGTTTCAAAGTAACAGCCATCAACGAAGGTGGCGAGAGTTTTCCCAGTGAAATACTTTCAGCCTATCAGTCACCAGAGAGCAATACTACCCTACTTCTTGTGAATGGTTTTGACCGTTTGAGTGGACCGGCCACTATCGAGAATCCTGTGGAACAAGGGTTCGACTTGCGCAAAGATGCCGGTGTACCATATCTGTATTCCGCATCATTCTGTGGTATGCAGCAATACTTCGACCGTGAAAAGATTGGCATCGAAACCGAAGGCGGATTGGGATATAGTGGTTCCGAACTGGAAGGTATGAAAATTGCCGGTAACATCTTTGACTATCCTTTTGTCCACGGCAAAGCCATACAGGCCGCGGGAGGTTACTCTTTTGTATCATGTAGCGACGAGTCCGTAGAGAATGGACATGTACAATTGGCTGATTATCCATTGGTGGACCTCATTTTGGGTATGGAAAAATCAGGTGGACATTCAGCCATGAACGGTGAGGTATATCAGGTCTATTCACCAGTCATGCAACAATTGCTTTCCACCTATCTCCGCCATGGTGGAACACTATTGGCCAGCGGAGGATATCTTGGCAGCGACCCTTTGTTGACCAACGATAAAGAGAGCCGTTTTGTGTCCAATATTCTCAAATACAGTGCAGGAGGCTCTATATCCGCCCTGCCTACAGCCGGTCAATCAGGAATATTAAATACATCTGTCGTAAAAGGCTCAGGCATATCCTTCAACATACCCCGCACACTTAATGAAATGTATCCCGCCATAGCTATGCCGGAAGTGATAGTGCCACAATCTACAGGATTTACCCCTCTGGTTTATGACGAAGGCGGACACAGTGCTGCTATAGCTTATGCCGGTTCCGATTATCGCACATTCATCTTGGCATTCCCATTGGAAAGCATAATTGAAGCCGAACAGCGTTCTCGTCTGATGGCTATGGCCTTGAGATTTCTTCTACCCACAGATACCATTAACGATGGTCCTGCAAAAAACTAAGAAATCCTTTTGTCATTCCCCAAGCTTACATTATCTTTGTCCGACATTTAATTAATACATAATATTTAGCATAATGTTTACCATCCAAGCAAACCCATCCGGAACACGAAGCATCAAGGTGACGACACGTGATCTGGAGACTATAGACAGATATTCCCTTTTTCAGCATCTTATAGACAGCAATGGCATTGTTGATGAGACTGTGTTGGAGAAATTGCGTCTGAATATCCGCTCGCTTATCGCTTCCCAAGAAACAGACTGTAAGGATTTATTGGACCTCTGCATAGATGTAATCTACCACAATGACATGAAAGCTTTTGGTCTCCATCAACTGATACTTCTTTATATCAAATGGGACGAAGAACGCGAGTATAATCTGGCAGAGGAATGAAGCAGCCCCAACTGACAGACTGGTTACCCACCACCCTGAAAGAGATGAAGCTGCGTGGTTGGGAATATGTGGATGTAGTATTATTCAGTGGAGATGCCTACGTAGATCATCCGTCTTTCGGCAGTGCTGTTGTCGGTCGTCTTTTAGAGGCTGAAGGACTGCGGGTAGCCATTATTCCACAACCTAATTGGCGTGATGACCTTCGTGACTTCAAGAAGTTAGGTCGCCCACGTCTTTTCTTCGCTGTTTCTGCCGGATGTATGGATTCAATGGTCAATAAATATACGGCCAACAAACGCCTGCGTAGCGAAGATGCCTATACCCCCGATGGACGTCATGACATGCGTCCCGAATATCCATCCATTGTCTATACCCGTATCATACGCGAATTGTACCCTGATGCACCGATTATCCTTGGTGGCATAGAAGCCTCTTTGCGTCGTCTGACCCATTTTGACTATTGGCAGGATTCACTTCGCAAATCCATCTTGTGCGACTGTCCTGCCGACATGATTATATATGGTATGGGAGAATTGCCTTTGGCCGACCTTTGCCACCGTATCCGTCAATCAGAAATTACAGAGCTGAACCGTCCGACATTACGACAGATGGCAACCGACATGCCTCAATCTGTCATGTTGTATCCTGACAATACCCAGCCGAGTGTCAGCCAATGGGAAGATTTGGTTCTGCATTCACATCAGGATTGTTTGGCCGACAAACGCAAGCAGGCCGAGAATTTCCGCCATATAGAAGAGGAGAGCAATAAATACCATGCCCGTCGTATCCTTCAGACCGTTGACAATAACATAGTTGTGGTCAATCCCCCTTATCCTCCCATGAGCAGCAAGGAGTTGGACCGTTCATTCGACCTGCCTTATACCCGACTACCCCACCCCAAGTATAAAGGCAAGCGCATTCCGGCCTATGACATGATAAAATTTTCCGTCAATCTTCATCGTGGATGTTTTGGCGGATGTGCATTCTGTACCATATCAGCCCATCAGGGAAAATTCATTGTCAGCCGGAGCAAGGAGAGCATTTTGCGTGAAGTGAACGCCATTGTTTCCATGCCCGACTTTAAAGGCTATTTGTCAGATCTTGGTGGTCCATCGGCCAATATGTATTCGATGACAGGTAAGGACCTCTCTCTCTGCCAGCAATGCAAACGTCCGTCATGCATCCATCCCAATGTGTGTCCCAATTTGAACACCGACCATCGCCCGTTGCTTGACATATATCGTAGTGTCGATTCCATTCCTGGAATAAAAAAGAGTTTTATCGGCAGTGGCATCCGTTATGACTTGTTGCTCCATCAGAGTCCGGATGCTGCCATCAACAAAGCGGCCCGCGAATATACCCGTGAATTGATTGTAAACCATGTCAGCGGACGTCTGAAAGTTGCTCCAGAGCATACAAGTCCTAAAGTGTTGGATTTGATGCGAAAGCCATCCTTTGAACAGTTCTACGAGTTCAAACGTATTTTTGATAAAATCAATCATGACGAGGGACTCAACCAGCAACTTATCCCCTACTTTATCAGTAGTCACCCCGGTTGTTTGGAGGAAGATATGGCAGAATTGGCTGTCCTGACCAAGAAGATGGATTTCCATTTGGAACAGGTACAAGACTTCACCCCCACTCCCATGACAGTAAGTACTGAAGCATGGTACACGGGTCTCCATCCTTATACACTGAAGCCCGTCTATTCTGCCCGTACCCCTAAAGAGAAGCTATCCCAACGGATGTTCTTTTTCTGGTACAAGCCAGAAGAACGGACAAAGATTGTCGCTGCTCTTCGTCGGTTGAACCGCCCCGACCTTATAGGGAAGCTCTATCCCAATCCGATGGGGAAGAGAGGATTCAAGAAGTAACACTTAGATAAAACAAACTTTATTCATGTCCATATTCAGCCCTAAAATAGCCGCGTCACTCCAGATTTCGGAGCGACAAGTCGCCAATACGCTCCAACTTCTCGAAGGCGGAGCCACCATCCCTTTTATCAGTCGTTATCGTAAGGAAGCTACAGGTGGTCTTGACGAAGTGCAAATCGAACAGATCAAACAGATGCACGAGAAGTTGACCGAGTTGTCCAAACGCAAGGAGACCATCCTGAGCACCATCGCAGAACAGGGAAAGCTGACCAAAGAATTGGAGCAGCGCATCCAGGATTCTTGGGATGCCACCGAGTTGGAAGATATCTACCTACCCTACAAGCCCAAGCGGAAGACACGTGCCGAGGTGGCCCGCCAACGTGGTTTGGAACCATTGGCAAACTTATTGATGCTTCAACGCGAAACACATCCCGATATGCAAGCCCGCTCTTTTGTCAAAGGCGATGTGAAGGATGTCGAGGAGGCACTCAAAGGTGCCCGCGATATCATTGCTGAACGTGTCAACGAAGATGAACGTGCTCGTAATCAGGTACGAAATATGTTTTCCCGTACAGCTGTCATCACCTCCAAAGTGGTGAAAGGTAAGGAAGAAGAAGGACAAAAATACCGCGACTATTTTGAATTCAGCGAGCCACTCAAGCGTTGTTCCTCTCACCGTCTTTTGGCACTCCGCCGTGGCGAGTCTGAAGGTATTCTGAAGGTCAGCATCTCACCAGATGATGAGGAATGCAGACTGCGGTTGGAACGATTATACATCAGGAACAACAGCCATTCCAACGCCTGTAGCGAGCAGGTCTCAGAAGCTGTTGCCGACAGTTACAAACGTTTGCTGAAGCCCTCCATCGAAACAGAGTTTGCCGCACAGAGCAAAGAACGTGCTGATGTGGAAGCCATCCGCATCTTTGCAGAGAATCTGAGACAACTGCTCCTATCTTCACCACTCGGACAAAAACGTGTGTTGGGCATAGACCCCGGTTTCCGTACAGGCTGCAAGCTCGTTTGCCTCGATGCACAGGGTGCTCTTCTGCATCATAGTATCATGAGTCCACATCCTCCCAAGAACCAATACCGCGAGTCTGTGGCTACAATAAAATACCTTGTCGAGAAATATCAGGTAGAAGCCATAGCCATAGGTAATGGAACTGCCGGACGCGAAACGGAAGAGTTCGTACGCCGGTTGCCTTTCATTGAAGGTATAGAGGTATATTCCGTCAGCGAAGACGGAGCATCAGTCTATTCAGCCTCCAAGATTGCCCGTGAAGAATTTCCCGATTATGATGTCACCGTCCGTGGGGCTGTATCCATCGGGCGCAGATTGATGGATCCGTTGGCTGAGTTGGTCAAGATTGATCCCAAAAGCATCGGAGTCGGTCAATATCAGCATGATGTAGATCAGACCATGCTGAAGAATTCGCTTGACCAAGTTGTGGAGAATTGTGTCAATTCCGTGGGAGTCAATGTCAATACAGCCAGTAAGCATCTGCTCACCTACGTATCCGGCCTTGGTCCTACATTAGCACAGAATATTGTGACTTATCGGACAGAGAATGGTCCCTTCACTGCCAGAAGAGAGTTAATGAAGGTACCACGTATGGGAGCCAAGGCATACGAGCAGTGCGCCGGTTTCCTCCGTATCCCTCAAGCCAAGAATCCGTTGGACAATAGTGCTGTCCATCCCGAAAGTTACCATATCGTGGAGCAGATGGCAAAAGACTTGCAATGTACCGTAGATGAACTGATTAAAAATAAGGAACTGCGTCAGAAGATAGACCTCAAACGATACACCACAGACACCGTAGGAATACCTACTTTGACAGATATCATGCAAGAGTTGGACAAGCCCGGACTGGATCCACGCAAACCATTAAAGGCTTTCCAGTTTGCCAACGTCCATTCCCTCGAAGACCTTTCTGCAGGAATGGTATTGCCCGGCATTGTCACCAATATCACCAATTTTGGCTGTTTTGTCGATGTCGGTGTCCATCAGGACGGCCTTGTACACATATCCCAATTGGCAGACAAGTTTGTCAGCGACCCCACCACCATCGTATCCCTGCGTCAGCAAGTGATGGTGAAGGTGCTCGAAGTGGATCTCAAGCGAAATCGTCTCAGTCTGACGATGAGGATGTAATGCATGATTAACCCTTAACAGATTATCCGATGTACTGGATTGTATTTTTGAAAGACCAACTCCTTCTGCAAAACGGAGGACTTCCTGTGGGTGAACAGCCTCCCGTTCCTATACCTGAGGAGGAACATATCCATATGTTACCCGACCTCGAAGGCCAACCATGCAGAGCCTACCGAATATCAGGTGACAGTGACCTGAATGCTACAAGCCCATCCGCTACAGGGAATCCGCCATCTTCCAGTAACGGTTTCTCCCTTATTGGTCTCCGTGCCTCTTACGATATTATTCCCTTCCCGCACTACCAGATGGCAGGCAAAGCATCAGAACTGATACATTTTGACCATACCGAACGCTTCTGTTCCATTTGTGGTTCTCCCATGGTCTGGCATACCGATATCAGCAAAATCTGTACAGGTTGCCAACATGAAATATGGCCCCATATCTCCACCGCCATCATCGTCCGCATCACCCGAGGCGATGAAGTCCTGCTTGTCCGTGCACGGAATTTCCGTGGAACCTTTTATGGTCTTGTTGCCGGATTCCTCGAAACAGGTGAAACACTCGAAGAGTGTGTGCGCCGTGAGGTTAAAGAAGAGACCGACCTTGATATTACCAATATCCGCTATTTTGCCAACCAACCATGGCCCTATCCCAGTGGCCAGATGATTGGTTTTACTGCCGAATATGCTGGTGGAGAGCTCCATTTGCAAGACGAAGAGCTCTCCCATGCAGCATTCTTCAGGTACGACCAACTTCCCGAGATTCCCCATAAGCTCAGTATGGCCCGGATGTTGATAGACGATTGGTTATCCAACTACACACATCCGACAAATTGAGTCTATTTACTCTTCTTGGTCAACAGATATAACGTTTTCAATGAATGAATTATATTATTATGGTTGTACTTTTAATAGCGTTATTTTCATTGCTTCTTTACCATATACTTCTGTTGTGGAGAGTTAGGGACATCAGGAATTGTTCTTTCCAAGAGACTTGCATCAACAAGACTATTGATGAATTTCAATATATTCTTATGATGATAAATTACCCCCATATGTTCCAATATCTCACGACTACTTCTCGGCACAACACAAAAAGTTGAAACTTCTTTTTGTTTATCTGACAAATATTTCTTCGTGTCTAAGCTAGTGTCAGAGTTTGTGTTAGAGTTAGCAACTGCATTAGGTCGTTTGAATGTAATCCAAACAAATAAACCGTCGCTCCATATTCTGGTTTTGGAAGCCCTACGACCTTGCATGCTTCAACCATGCGACTTACTCCCTCATTTAGGGCTGTTTCCTAGGTAGTCCTAGCATATTCTTTTCTCAATGTTTACAATAAATCTTTAAAATTGTTTCGTTCAAAATTCTTTTTTGAGAGGTAACAGCATAGTGATGCACAAAGATGTACTATAAGCTCTGCATCTTCATAAGTAGGAATATCACCTTCTCTTACATGTCGTCCGTGTTCAGATGCAAAGCCGAAAACTTCTTTTATGACATTATCCAAAGGTTTTGGAACAATTTCACTATTCTGTTTGATAAGAGTTCCTAATGTAAGTTTTTTGTCACCAGTTATTTCACGACATAAACATTCTAGTGAAGCAACCGAATGTTGTACAGAACCCGTTATGTCAGGTTCTGGCCTTTTTGACATATCTTTAAGCGCTTCCCGAATTTCATTTTCTGAAGTTTCAAGTCCAACATCACCTAAAACATCAATGACTTCAACTATTTTTTGTTCAAATGCCTTATCTCCTCTAGTCTCAATAATACCATTGCAAAGTTTCCATCCTATACCTTTTTCTATAAAATATTCATTTATATCTTTTTCAAACTCACTTTTTGTATTCCCCAACATATTATAGAAATATTCAATTATGTCATAGATACGATACCAAGAACAATACTCAAGTATTGTTTGAACTTCACTCTTCATATAATCATTCTCAGCCCAATTGTTTGGATCTTCAGCTTCTTTGGTGACCAAACATACATACGAACGAATTTTCTTCAAGTTTGCATATCGAAGCATTATTTGAAGAAGATATAAACGTAAACCTACTGGAGCTTCATTCCTTATGGTAATTTTAGGTTCGGGAATTTCAATACCCATTCTATCTGTAAAACTCATAATATTATTTTATAATTTATACCTTAAAGAATACCTAAATATTCCTCACGTGTAATAGATGTCTCCGCATCTACAATCATCACTTCATCGTATGTCAAACCATAAAGCTTATAAACTCGCAGGTCTATTTCTTTATCTGTTTCAGCTATTTGTTCTGACAATTGGCGACAAACAGAACGATAATTATTGAAATATTCCTCCCACTCATCCTGTTGAATCAGTTTTAATGTTATCTTTTGCTTTTTCAACTCTTTCAGAAAATCTGCAAATTCCAATTGGTCAAAAGCTGATAAAGCCCCTGTTATCTTCAACCCTTCAAAATTGCAAGACAAACGATGAAGGAAACGGTTACGTTTTTCTTGTAATTGTTCACTAAGCTGTATTATCTGTTCTGAGAACAAAGATAACTCCATCACTAAATTCTGATTACTTTCATTTATAGATGGCAACATCACTCGTTTCCAGTCATCAGGATAAATATGTATATTACTTCTTCTGTTCGTATTTAATTCATAACATATCAATTTAGAATTGAATATGCCAAGTAAAAAATCATATGAATAAATTTCAGAATTATGTTCAAATTCTTTTCTCTGTTCTAAATTACAATATGCCTTAGAAACACTGGCATTCATTACACCACGTAAATCACACCAACGTTTAAAACCTATTGCACTTTCATTGAAATAGCCATTGTCTTTATCCAACATAGTTCGTACTATACTACCAGGGCTGCGCATAGTTACAAGTTTAGGAGAACCTTCAAATAGTTCTACAAATCCTTTTCTTCTCCATTTCATAGGAGAGCGCTCGGTTCCATATTCTATAAACCGTTTTCTACATAAATGCCATTTATTTATATCCTTTCCTTCATAATACAATTTTGAATGCACATCATCTTGTACATTTGAAAGCAAATCAGCAACTTCAAACTCTCCTTTGTATAGTTTCTCATCACTATTACCAACGATACCAACAGATATATAACAGATTTGTCCAATGGGTATTAAACCTTCGTGCTTATTTATAATGCTTTGCTTTACATCTATGCGAAGACTATCTGGATAATCAACCCGTTCGGTTTGTACATATTGATGTATTTTATCATGTACACGCTGTATGAAGGAATTTACGCCTCGCTTTTCAAAATGAACAATTACGCTTTTTACCCCTACATTCTCAAATATTTCAATATTAGGAAAATAGTCTATTACAGAAAGATATTTATTATCTTGCATATATTGCACACTGCATTTACCATATTCAGCATGACAATAAGCATCTGGGATTATGAAAGCACATATTCCTTTATTCGTTGATATTTTAAGAGATAGTTCAAGAAAAGGAATATACAAATCCCATTTCCCTTTGAGAGTAACCCACTCTTTAGATGCAACCATATAATTCCGAAATTCAAGAGAATTACCAGAACTATCAGCTCTAACATACGGCGGATTCCCAATCACCACATCAAAACCACCATTCGCAAAAACTTGCGGAAACTCCTTTTCCCAATCAAAAGCCTTATCACCAGCAATAGTAGGGTCGCAGATAAGTGAATTGCCACACTTTATGTTTTTGTTAAGCGAATTGAGCTTTCTTTGAGGCTTTGCCGTACGGAGCCAAAGTGCAAGTTGGGCAATCTCCACGCTCTCTTCATTGATATCTACACCGAAAAGATTATTTTCCAAAATACTATTTTCTATATCTTGAAAAACAATGGAAGAACCTGCAACCTTCGCCTCCATCTCATCAACCAAATGATGTTCGTCCATCAAGAAAGAAAGAGCTGCATTCAGAAATGCGCCACTACCACAAGCTGGGTCAAGAATAGTTATTTGCAACAACCATTCACGATAAGCCCTCAACTGTTCGAGCAATTGCAATTTTGTTTGCTTTTGACGTTTGCGGTCAGAAAAGTACTCTTCTTCCTTTATTCCCAATTCTTGTTTCTTCTCAGCGCACAACTTTCCCACAGTATTCTCGACGATGTACTTTGTAATGTAAGGCGGTGTATAGAAGACTCCATCTTTCTTACGTTTTGACAGGGAAGCATCCACCTCAACGCCCATAATACGTTGGGTTACTTCTTCAATCTCTGAAAGTGAATGTTCAAAGATATGTCCCAAAATATTTACATCCACATCGCTCTTGAAATCATATTCAGAAACTTTTCTTGTATGCTTATATAACAACTCATCCGAAATTGTCAATGCATCAAGCACTTCATCAGGTCGGAACAGACCTCCGTTGTACGCGAATATATCTTTTTTAGGATTCCCAGCATTCAAATAACCAAAGTATTGTTTGATTCGTTGATAAAGAGACATTTCAATATCAAGTTCCTTGATTTGCTTCCATTCATCAAGAATCTGAACCATCAAGTTAGGAGGTAATAACCCACCATCTTCCGCAAAGAAAATGAATAGCAAACGATCGAGCAACTTCTGAGTTTTCTTATAAAGCAGCAGTTGCCATTCCTTTGTCTCCATCTCTTGCGTAGGATTATTCTCCAGAATATCTTCAAACAATTCACGCTTGAAAGATGAATAGTCTTTGTATAAAACATCCGTGACACTCTTCTCTATAGAAACGGATGCCTCCTTCATTTGAATAGCAATTCCCTTCTGTACTTGCGTCCATGCCAAACAACAATACAATTCCTGAAAGTCCGCTTCCGACATTTTAAAGAGATTCCATTCCCGATGTTCGGTCGCATTGTCAATATAAAGACGTAACTTTTCAAAATTGGAGATTATAACATAACGAGCATCCTTATTCTGACTCTTATATTGAAAAGCCTGTGGCTCCACTTTCTTCAAGTCAGTAGTTTTATGGTCTTTCAGTTCTATCACCCCGACAACCGTACCATTCAACAAAATGGCACCATCTGCTTTCTTTGCATCAGTTTCATTCTTTTGCTCAGTAATCAAGTTATAGTCAGGAGAGGGATTAAGCGTATATCCCAATATCTTTACAAACAGTTCCCTAAGAAAACCTTCCTGAAACTGTTCCTCTTTACTCTGAAGAATGTTTCCTTGAATCTCAGAATTAAGGAAATACGTTTGATACTTCTGCCATGCTTCCTCCAATTGTTCTTTGGGAAGCATTGAATGATATTTCTTGATTATTGTTTTCTGAAAGAACATATACTAAAATTATTAGAAAAACAACTCAAATGCATTGTCGCCCTTCATGGTCGTTTAATTATTTCGCCCACAAAGTTACCATAAACCCATCAGAAAACAAAATGTATCGATTGTTTTTTCTTTCTTCCCCCCCCCATAAATCTTGACAAATCACACAAACGTCTGAAGCGTTGTTGAGCCACGCTTAAGCGCAATTCAAAATCTCTTAAGCGTTAGTTCAGTATCGCTTAAGAGAAAATGCAGTCACGCTTAAGCGAAACTGAATTTACGCTTAAGCGATAATTCGGGGCGCTTCGGCGGGAAAATCCGAAACGTGCATGTAAGAAATATTACATTGAAAATCAGACAATTGAAAATATGAAGAGTTGAAGGCTATGCCACCTTCAACTCTTGCATTTGACGGACCAGTTCGTCGGCCACGGCCAGATAGGCACGGTTGCGCGGCTCTTTGCGCTGCCAGTCGGAATAGGAATTATTTTTTACATCGAGGACACTGACGTTCCCCCTTTCCTCTTCTACTCTTCTAACCCTTCAGTAACTATACGGCGAGTTTCCTTTTTTGCAATCTTGGCGATTGTATGATTCACTTCAACATTTGAAATCTACACCCCCGCTTTTGAGAGTCCCAATAATGATATAAACAATGCAATGAAACAGCTGAAAGAATGCATTCTTCCAACGTGATGATTAGTAATCTTTCGCCCCTATCTGATACTGCCATTGGCCTGAAAGATTTAGATCTTATGGGACGAAGATTTAAATCTTATGGGCTGAAGATTCAGATCTTCAGAAGGAGAAAAGAAGAAGGAACCTCAATGGTGATATATGCAACATTGAGGTTCCTTCTTTGATAGGGCTACCCCTCTCCCCTGTTCGTGGATGTCAGGATGGGGAGGGATGAGGTTTTACTCACACTGGAGTACGGCTTTTACATCTTTTATCATGCCGGCATAGGCTTCGTCATAGCCGTTGATGGTTTCGGTCATAGCGATGTCACCAGCCTTGTCTTTGGTAGAGACGGTACCGACATAGAGAATGCGGTATTCATTCTTGAGGGTGGCTTCTACACAGACTTTGTAGGTGCCATTGGCCACTTTATTTCCAGCTGCATCGGTAAAGTCCCATGTGAAGGTCTGGATACCGCCTTCCTTAGGAGTGGCACCGGTGAAGGCATCCAATTCGGCATCGGTCATCTCTTCCGCTTTGGCATTGGTGACCCATGTGGGTACACAGGTGGGACGATAGGTGTAACCGCGTCTGATAGGCTCACCTTCGCGAATACGGCCTTTGGTGGTGAACGAGGTGACAAAGAGGGTCTTTACCACTTCGTTATTCTCATTCTCGATCCATACGGCATACTGGTTGGAACCCGGACCTTGTTTCTTGACGTAATCAAAGGTGATTTCGACAGATTTACCTTCGGCGCTATCGGATGCGCACCCTGTTGCCATGGTCCAAAGGGCAAAGGCTGACACCATGACCAATGATAATAAGACTTTCTTCATAATTGATATTATTTAATAGGTTAATCTATGCGTTACTTGCATGTTGAATACATACCAATGGTGGTTCCTGTGAATCCGCCGGCCTTGGTGGTGGAAAGATGGCTGGCATCGATGGCTGTGGCCAGAATCTCCCACGTTTCACCTTTGTCGATTGAATAGACAAACTCGTAGCCATAGCCATCGGAATAGACCTTGAGGTCGAAGCAGGTGGCATCGGCGGGCAGGATATTCGTACTGATGATTCTGTCGTCCGGACCATCGACCTTTATCAATGAGATGCTCCTACCCTCTCCGGATTGGCTGACGGCCATGAAGAGTTGGTGTGTCTCGTCCTTGAAAAGGAGCATTCCGGCTTTCTGAGTGGAATCCGAGGGATTGAAATACATGCGTGTGGCGGCCTCGAACTCATGATGCTGCATACGGCGGCACACATAAGCCGGCACTTTGTGTTCTCGTGTGCTGACGGAGTCGCACTTCAGGGTGAGGTATCCGGGAGTCTCGGTCAGTGAGTAGAGCCCGGTGGCCGGACCACGAAGTGTCAGCCACTGCATACCCAGAAGGGTATCGGTGAACTCTTCGTTGGCAGTGAAATTGCCAAAGGTGACATTCTGTCCGCGCTTGACTCCCTCACGACGCTGAATCATAGGGATGACTTCGTCGCCCTGAGTGAAGTATGGGAAGCCGTCTTCGCTCCACTTGACAGGCATCAGGAAGGTTTCACGGCCAAGATTCTCAAACTTGTTGTTGATAGGGCGGCAAGCCAAGAATACTCCCCACCAGTCCCCCTCGGAGGTCTGGATGATATCCGCATGACCGGCACAGGTGATGGGATTGGGGCGCTTGGGGTCGAGATGACGCTGGGTCAGGATGGGGTTCTTCTCCCAAGCCTTGAAAGGTCCCCATGGGGAATCGCTACGGAAGATGACCTCGGAATGGTTGACACTGGTTCCTCCCTCGGCATCCATCAGGTAATATTTGCCATTGATCTTATACATGTGGGGACCTTCAATCCAGATGGGTTTCTCCTCGGGATGTACACCTTTGTTGACAAGAATTTTGCGAGGACCGACCATGCGGTCGTTCTGCCAATCGAACTCCTGTACACGGATGGTGCGATGGCCGTCGTACTCGGCCTTGAAATCGGGGGCGTCATCGTTGTTGACCACATAGGCCTTGCCGTCATCGTCAAAGAAGATACTGGGGTCTATACCTCCAACCTCGGGCACACGGATGGGGTCGCTCCATTCTCCAAAGGGATCTTGGGTCTTGACATAGAAGTTGCCGGCACCGACATTGGTGGTTATCATGTAGTAGGTCTTGTTATGAGGATTGTAGCTGATAGCCGGTGCAAAGATACCGCCACTGACATGCTGGCCCACCATATTCACCAATTGGGATGGACGGCTGAGCACATGGCCTACCTGCTTCCAGTTCACCAAATCGCGGCTATGGAAGATGGGCACTCCAGGGAAGTAGGTGAAGGTGGAGGTGACCAGGAAGTAATCTCCCTCTCCATTGGTACAGATACTGGGGTCCGAATACCAACCGGGGAGAATGGTGGTATAGAAACTTTCGTCGTCGGGCAATGGATTTTGCTCATAGTAACGGTCTTTCCCTTGATAGTTGAAATGGTCAAAAAGGGCTTCTCCCTCTCCTATCTGCGGAGCATCGTCGAACGAAAAACATCCCGAAAGGAGGGAACCTGCAGCCACAAGAAAGAACAGATTGGTTATTTTACGTTTCATGTCATGTATAATTTTATAGATGATTATTTGTCTGTTGCAAAAATACGTCACTTACACGAATAACATTGTCAAATATATTTCATTTTGTTTTGTTTTTGTATCTATCGGCCTATCCCGAAGTAGCAAAAGAGGGATTATGGCAACCTGATCAGTGTGCCACAACCCCTCTTGTGCGTTCTAATATAAGGTATTCCTAATTATCTGTCCTTATACATACTGTCGTAATAGTTCTGATAATCGCCACTGGTGACATTGTCCATCCAAGCCTGATTGTCAAGATACCAACGTACGGTCTTTTCAATACCTTCCTCGAACTGGAGGCTGGGCTCCCAGCCAAGTTCTTTCTGCAACTTGGTGGAGTCGATGGCATAACGCATGTCGTGACCCAAACGGTCGGTAACGTAGGTAATCAGTTCCAACGAATGTCCTTCGGGATTTCCCAACAGACGGTCAACCGTCTTGATGATGACATGGATAATGTCTATATTCTTCCATTCATTGAATCCGCCGATATTATAGGTTTCGGCAATCTTACCTTCATGGAATATCACATCAATGGCACGGGCATGGTCCACCACATAGAGCCAGTCGCGCACATTCTCCCCCTTGCCATAAACAGGAAGTGGCTTGCGCTGACGGATATTGTTTATAAACAACGGAATCAGCTTCTCGGGGAACTGATAGGGACCATAATTATTGGAACAGTTGGTGACAATAGTGGGCATTCCGTAGGTGTCGTGATAGGCACGTACGAAGTGGTCGCTGCTTGCCTTTGATGCACTGTAGGGTGAATGGGGATTGTACTTGGTGTTCTCATAGAAGAAGTCCATACCATAGGCCAAATGGTGCTCACCGGATGAAGCTGTTGTGGTGAAGGGAGGCTCGACACCTTCGGGGTTTGTCAGTTCGAGGGCGCCATATACTTCATCAGTAGAGATATGATAGAAGCGCTTTCCCTCATACTTCTCCGGCAATGATTCCCAATAGATCTTGGCAGCCTGCAGAAGGGAAAGGGTACCCATGACATTGGTGCGTGCAAAGGTAAAGGGATCCTTGATGGAACGGTCCACATGACTCTCTGCAGCCAAATGTATGATTCCGTCAACCTGATGTTGCTGCATCAGCTGCAACATCAAATCGAAATCGCAAATATCGGCCTTGACAAAGGTGTAGTTTGGCTTGTCTTCAATATCCTTCAAATTGGCCAAATTGCCTGCATAGGTAAGTTTGTCCACATTGATTATATGATAATCGGGATATTTGTTCACGAAAAGACGAACAACGTGGCTGCCGATAAATCCGGCACCACCGGTTATGATGATATTCTTCATTCTCTTTACTCCTTACGTTTATTTATATAGGTCTATATTGATATCAAAAGGGGAATCGAAATCCTTGAGTTGGGGATGATGGGCATCTTTCTCGCTGAGGATGACTTTGTCGGTGGGGATACGCCAGTCGATAGCCAATGTGGGGTCATCCCAAGCTATGGCACCTTCGGATTGAGGGGCATAGAAATTGTCGCATTTATACTGGAATATCACCTCTTCGCTCAACACGCTGAATCCGTGAGCAAAGCCACGGGGCACGAAGAACTGACGGTGATTGTCCTCTGTGAGTTCACAACTTACCCATTGTCCATAAGTAGGAGAACCTTTGCGGATATCAACGGCAACATCCAGAACAGCTCCCTTTACGCATCGTACCAGCTTGCTCTGTGCATAGGGCGGCTTCTGGAAATGGAGACCGCGAAGTACACCATAGCTGGACTTGCTTTCATTGTCTTGTACGAAATGTATGGTGCGTACCTGTTCGTCGAACATGCGTTGGCTGAACGACTCGAAGAAATAGCCACGCGCATCTGTAAAGATCCGAGGCTCAATGATAACTACACCGTCAATGGCTGTTTTTATTACATTCATACTTTATTTCTTCAATTCATCTATTACTTTCAAAAGGTATTGGCCATACTGATTCTTGAGCATAGGCTGTGCCACCTCGCGCATCTTTGCCTCGTCAATCCATCCTTGACGATAGGCTATGCCTTCGAGACAAGCAATTTTGAGTCCCTGACGTTTTTCAATGACCTCAATGAATGTGGATGCTTCGCTCAACGAATCATGGGTTCCGGTATCGAGCCAGGCAAAACCGCGGCCAAGGGTCTGCACCTTCAATTCGCCATCATCGAGGAATGTCTGATTGACTGTCGTGATTTCCAACTCTCCACGAGGTGAAGGCTTGATATTCTTGGCCACCTCCACCACCTTGTTTGGATAGAAATAGAGACCAACCACAGCATAATTGCTTTTGGGCTGGGCAGGCTTTTCTTCGATGCTCAGGCAATTGCCCTCTTTGTCAAACTCTGCCACGCCATACCGCTCTGGATCGCTCACCCAATATCCGAACACAGTAGCCTTGTTCTCTTCCTCAGCTGTACGTACAGCCTCGCGAAGCATACCTGTAAAGCCTCGGCCATGGAAGATATTGTCTCCCAAAACCAAGCAGGCTGAATCATCACCAATGAACTCTTCACCAATAATGAAAGCTTGCGCAAGACCATCGGGACTGGGCTGCTCGGCATACTCAAACCTTACACCATAGTCACTGCCATCGCCAAGCAGACGCTTGAAACCAGGAAGGTCATGGGGAGTGGATATAATCAATATCTCTCTGATTCCGGCCAACATCAATACCGATATCGGATAGTATATCATCGGCTTGTCATAAATGGGAATCAACTGTTTGCTGACTCCTTTGGTAATAGGATAAAGGCGGGTACCACTACCACCAGCCAATACGATTCCTTTCATAAAAATGGTATTTTAGTATATACTCTTAACATTAATGTGATGCAAAGAAACTAATTTTTCCTGAAACTGACAACGAAACAGCCAACTATTCTGGCAACTTTCCATCTGATAACAGATATTTTCAGGAATATTGGTCAGTAATACAAAAATAATATGTAATTTTGTATCATGTAAACGACATGCTGCAAAAGCATCATTGCAATAATAAATCCGTAATTAACCAAACTTGTATGTCTAAGATAAAGTCTGCAAAAGAGAAATCTGTCAATAAAAACATTTCTGATATCCAATCATCAGAAAAGGGGAAAATGTGGAACCTGTGCCGATGGATGCCATGGATTGGAGGAGGAATATTCTGCCTTATAGCCTTGTACCAACTCATAGGAATGAACAGTGACTACCTGTATGCGGTACAAGAACATTCCCTTTTTATTGAAGGTAAGGAATTCTTCATCGAAATGATGTCCAAACAAGGCGGACTGACAGATTGGATAGGCTGTTACCTGACCCAATTCTTCTATGTGCCGGCAATAGGTGCTACGATATTGGTCGGACTCTGGATGCTGACATACCTCATCATGATGCGAGCATTCCCTATCCCCAAAGTGTGGACACCATTATTGCTGATACCTCTTTTTGCATTGCTAACCTCTGTAACAGGGCTTGGCTATTGGCTCTATTTTTTGAAAATTGACGGATATTGGTTTGCAGAAAGTGTGTCCGTACTCTTGGTTGTATCAGGATATTGGGGATATCGCCATGCAATATCCAAGGCAGCCCAATCGAAAAGAACGTTATTCAGTTTGGGATACATTGCATTATGGACTATTATAGGATACCCGTTGATGGGATGGTATGCACTATTCGGAGCATTGATGATGGCCTTGGCTGAATGTGTCGGAAGGTATAAACAGAAATGGTCGGAATGGCTACCAGTCATTTTAGGTACCGGCATCATCATTGGTATTGCCCCACTCTGTTGGTACTACGGCTTCACACGTACAAGACTGGCAGATGCATGGATTTGCGGTTTCCCACTCTTCGAGGTTGGTGATTACAGTTCATGGATTATGGTTTTGCCTTTTGTCATAGTAGCGGTATCACTGCTCTTTTTGGCCATATACTCTACGATATGCAACCAACATAAGGACTGTTCCGGGAAAGAGTTCAAACAATCCATCTTATCCTTGGTTGTGTTGGGAATATCAGTTTGGGGAGCATGGCAAGCCAATGTGACAGACTACAACTATCATGCAGAGTTAAGGATGTACAAGCATACCGAAGAGAGCAATTGGAAAGAGGTCATGAAGGAAGTACGCAACTGGAAAGAGACTCCGACACGACAAATGGTCCTATTGAAGAATATTGCCTTAATGAATACAGGGAATTTAGGAACACAGATGTTCAGGTGCGATAATGGAGGCAAATATCCGTACCGCAGGGATTCTCTGGCAATACATTTGACCCAGACGTGTGCTCCCATGATTTATTATCAGTATGGAAAGTTCAATTATGCCACCCGCTGGAGCATAGAGAATGGTGTGGAATATGGTTTCAATGTCGGAAGTCTGAAACTATTGGCACGATGCGCCCTGTTGAACGGAGAATATAATGTTGCCGAGAAATATATCAGCCAATTGAAGAAAACGACCTTCCACAAATCTGAAGGTGAATGGCTGGACAGATTCCTGGTCAATCCTGCCCTGTTAAATGATGAACCTTCATTCCGTATTCCGACGGAACTGAATCATCACATGGGGAATATCCTTGATACGGACAACGGATTTTGTGAAATGTATATATTACACAATTTCAGCAAGACGATGAACATTGACAGCAAAATCCTTCAGGAAGTGACATTGAGCTATGCCCTGGTGAGCAAAGATATACAACTATTCTGGCCGCGTTTCTTCCAATATGCCACATTGCACAAGAACAAACAGATGCCCATACATTATCAGGAAGCAGCATTCTTATACGGGAACTTAGAAAAGAAGGTTGACATCAGCAAGATGCCTTTTGACAAAGAGAAGGTTGTTAACAGGTATGCCAAATTCAACCAGACAGTCCAAGGATATATGAAACGGGGAATGTCCACAGAGCAAATCGGTGCAATGTGCAAGCCAAGCTATGGGGATACATTCTGGTGGTTCTACTTCTTCTGCAATGATGTGGACTCATACTAAAAAAACATATGGCAATACAGCATTTTTGTTAAAACAAAACAGGTAAAACAATTGACGAACAAAACAAACAACAATAATGAATAAGATTAAAAGCTCATATACCTTTTGCGGAATATTGGTTGGAATATGCGTAACTTTGTGTGGACTGGTTTCATGTACGACACATCCGAATGTACCCGAGACATTTCAGACTGTGAATGAACAGCCTTCTATCTATCCTGACTATACGGATGTGACTATTCCATGCAATATTGCTCCATTAAACTTTATGGTCAAAGGGGATGTCAAGTGTGTGGCACGTATATCGTGGAAAGATGGCATGGAGACTTATGGGGATAAGAATAAAGTCGTGATACCTCTTGATGACTGGAACAAAATGTTGGAAAAGGCAAAGGGGAATTCCCTCAAGATTGAGCTTTTCACCAAAGACGAAGCCAATGAAGTATGGCAAGCCTTCCAACCGTTCCACATACACGTGGCTGAAGAGGAAATAGATGAATATCTGTCATACCGTGTCATATCACCCTCCTATGTGGCCTACGAGATGCTGAGCATAAACCAGCGTAACCTGACGAATTTCGATGAGAAGGTAATATACAACAACATGTTGGTTTCCGATGAAAAAACCGGCCAATGCATCAATTGCCATTCATATCAGAATTATGAGACAGACAATATGCAGTTCCACATGAGACAAGGGTATGGAGGAACGATGATTGTCAGCGATGGAACCCCCCAAAAGGTGAACCTGAAAACACCAAAAACTATCAGTGGCGGAGTATATCCGGCTTGGCATCCGACCAAAAAACTGATTGCATATTCGACCAATAAGACCGGACAGACGTTCCATACCAAAGATTTGGCAAAGATTGAAGTTCAAGATACCGGAAGCGATCTGATTCTCTATGATGTGGAACGCAATGAAGTATCTACCATCTCTGGAGGAGAAGAAGAAATGGAAACCTTCCCAGCTTGGTCTCCTGACGGGAAAGTTCTGTATTATGCTTCATCACTTTTTGTCTATACAGACTCGTTCTCCAACAGAGAAACGGAAATATCAAACAGATATAAAGATGTGAAATATGACCTTTATCGTAGGACATTCGATCCAGCGACAAAGACCTTTGGAGAAAAAGATACTGTCTATCTGGCCTCTGCTATAGGTAAAAGTGCCACATTCCCACGAATCAGTCCTGATGGCAAATACTTGCTATTCACACAAGGAGACTTCGGAACATTCCACATATGGCATCCTGATGCAGACTTATATCTGATGGAACTGGAGACAATGAAAACCCGCAAACTGGAAAATATCAACAGCAATCATACGGAAAGCTATCATTCATGGTCAAGCAACGGACGATGGATTGTGGTCAGCAGCCGACGCGAAGACGGTAATTATACAAGACCATATATCGGTTATTTTGACAAATCAGGAAAGGCACATAAAGCCTTTGCTCTTCCACAAGAAAACCCGGAATATCACATAAACTACATGCGTAGTTACAATGTACCGGAATTCATGAAAGAGCCTGTACAGGTTACTCCTCACGAGTTTGCCGCAGCAGCAAAGAAAGATGCAATTCAAGCTATTGACAGATAAAACGTCTTCTATTTAAAATTGGAAATAGATGAATGGTTGGATATCGCTACTCTTTACTTGGATTACGATATAGACAATTGTCACAATAAGTAAAGCTTGAAAGACCAAAGGCATACGGATGACCATTTTTTCTGCAGCATTCTGCCAACTGTCCGGGACAAAATGAAGCAGATATCCCACAGCCATCAATGCAAATACTTCCCAATAGCCTGCCAATAACTGAGGCAAGAGATGTGGCTGGAACGAGGTCGCTATCTGCGTTATCATCAGCCAGGCGCTTTCGAACGTTGACTGACGGAAGAATATCCAACACAAGCATACAAAATGGAATGTGACAAACCAAGGCACAAAACGCACCAATGCCATAGGGAAACGAGCAACCTTTTCCTTGAAAGACAAAGGATCGATACCTATAGAAGGTAAAAGTACACGGCTCCACCACTTATGCACAGTTAAAGCCAGTCCATGAAGTCCACCCCATACTACAAAATTCCATGAGGCTCCATGCCATAAACCGCCCAACAGCATTGTTATAAACAAATTGATATAAGTACGTATATTACCTTTACGGTTTCCACCAAGGGAGATGTACAGATAATCCTTCAGCCATGAAGAGAGGCTGATGTGCCACCGTCTCCAGAACTCTGTTACAGACAAAGATTTATAGGGAGAATTAAAATTCATGGGAAAATGGAAGCCCAATAGCAAGGCCAAACCGATAGCCATATCACTATATCCCGAGAAATCACAATATATCTGTAGTGCATAGCCATAAACGCCCAACAGATTCTCGATGCCAGAATATAAGGACGGTTCGGCAAACACACGTTCTACAAAATTGACACTGATATAATCTGAAATAACGGCTTTCTTGAATAAGCCCGTAGCTATCAGAAAAACTCCTCTACCAAACATCTCAGAAGTTATCGTCAGTGGTTGGCGAATCTGAGGTATGAAGTCTTTTGCACGCACAATGGGGCCTGCCACCAATTGGGGGAAGAAAGAGACATAAAAGGCATAGTCCAACAAATTATCAAGAGGAGACAGTTGACGACGATAGACATCAATCGTATAACTGAGCGACTGGAAAGTGAAGAACGAAATACCAACCGGTAAAAATATATTCAATGGATGATAATTACCATTCCACAATGGTGCCAGCATCTCATAAAAGAAATTGGTATATTTGAAATAACATAACAGGCCAAGATTAATGGCCAAACTTAATGCCAACAAAACTTTTCTGGCAGCCTTTTTATGTAAGGTATTCATCCGGCGGGCAATGAGAAAGTCTGTGCAGGTGACAAGCCCAAGCAGAAAAAAGTAAGTTCCGCTACTCTTATAATAAAAATAATAAGAGAACAGAAGTACAAATGCCAACCGTGCTGTTGTCCGATGCCTGAGTATTGTATATATCAGACTGAAAAACAGAAACAGAAAAAGGAAAAGCCCGCTGCTAAAGATCAATGGTTGATCTGAATGATATATGAATTGTTCGGAAAGTTTACTCCAATCTATCTGCCACATAGTCATTAAATGCTTTAATCATAGCCTCTGCCAGCAATTGTCCCTGCAAAGCATAGCCATTGTGAGTATAATGCACTCTATCCCGTTGCATATATCCTGATGAGACCCAATTCTGACAAGCACGTTTCCCACCCACAATGTTATACATATCCCACACGGGGAATCCTTTTTGATGAGCAAAAGCAAGGATATTCTGAACCACATCCTGAGTTTTTGTATTTATCACCCGACGCCCCCTTCTTCTGATACGGATATATGAACCAGGAGGTGTGGTCATCAATATCTTGGCGGCAGGCAAATGGGCATGTATAGCGGATGTCAATGTATCCATCTGTGCCCAATGTTCGTCAGACTGATAATTACGTCCATGGCTCTCATTGGTTCCGAAGGAAAGAATTATCAAATCGGGGTTCAAAGCTACTATCTGCTCTAATTTATCAGGCTGGAAAAAATGAGAAGTTGTTGCCCCATTGATTCCCATAGCATGATATACCAAGCCAGGTACACCGGTTTCGACAGCCAATGCAGAAGTCCGATAATTGATAGAATCAGGAAGGACAGCTTCGCTTCCCCAAACTTCTTCCAATGCATGACGAGTCTGTACTGTAAATATATGGCCACGGACATGAGAATCGCCAAGATGGAGTATGCGCACAGGACGTTCCCCACGCATCAGAGAATCAAAAAACGGATATAATTCATGACTGTCAATAAGGCAATTGGGCTTGGTACCCTGAAAACATGATGGCATGGAATTGCCAATTGTTACAGGTTTAAGAGGCAACGTGGTACGGACCGTCCGCTCTATAGGAGCGCTTAAAGAAACATGCGCCATTCGTGCAGGAGGCAGAATGTCTTGCCCCATCACATATAGAGACGGACATAAAAGAAATACCATTATGCATATCCATCTGAAAAATTGCTTATTGATTGGCATATAGTTTTCGTTTGATGTGCTGTTCATAACCATATATGATTGACTCATAAAGGAGTTGGGCTATATGAGCCCCTCCTTTGAAATTAATGTGTGTATAATCAAGGCTTGCCATGCCTTTGGCTGACATCTCCTGAATGCTACCCTCACCTCCCATGGCAATATATAAATTCCAAAAGGAGACACCTGTATCCACTGCCAATTTTTGCTGGTACTTGATAAGGTTACGCACTCCAGGCATTGTCCGAAGATCACCATCCTCATCTTTAAAAGCACGGTCCCCTACTCCAACAATCAATATTCCTGACTGTGGAAATACTTTTTTCAAATGGGATATGACATTGCACATTCCATTATAGTAGTTGTCATAATTCACCCCACGTTCAGTAGCCACATTCAATCCATACTGTAGGATGATAAGGTCATAAGGCCTAAGGGTATTGAACTGAGTAAGGAATGATGTGGGGACACCGTACAAAGATAATCCACTACTGCCTCTTACACTGAAATTGTCAAGACTGATACCTGTTGTTCCATCCAACGAAACACCATAAAATACTGAAGAGCTACTCTGTGGAACCGTCCAACGGATGCTACCGATATCAGACTTTTCTGTAAATGATTGAAGTCGGTTTACAGGGGAAATGTTATGTGTCACAGTAGAATGTCCATTAATGGTAGCTACGAGATTCAACGAGTCGCTTGCCCAAAGATAGATGGTAGCCTGCTGACAAGTATCCAATAACGGATATTTGTCTTTGATTCCCCGATATTCAGTATAAGCACCGGCATAAGGATTGAAATACCGGTTGGCAATACCTTGTAAAGAGCGATCAAAACCTACTGAATCAGTTATGTTGTGGAAATTCCATCCATTATAATGATGTCTGACTGTTGGCCTAAACCCATTAGTGTTCGATGCGATATCAACATATCCGACACCACAGCCACCAAAACGAGTCTGCAACAGAGAACGTAAATCTGCTGTCAGTATATCCCCTTCAATAAAAGAATCTCCAAAATAAGCAATACGGACAGGGCGTGGCGATGTATCATTCATACACAAGGCTTCGTAAAAAGGTTCCATGCCCCGATTTGTCGAATCTGAAAAGTCCTCGATACAAGTAATGCCACTCTTACAGGTGTCCACAAAAGAAACGACAGGCGGGACAATTATAAGAGTGGTATCAAGGAGTTCTTCATCCAATTCCGATTCGTCAAAACGGAGGTCTGACAATATATCCACCTGCCTGGTATCCAATTCTCCGATTCTGAATGACGGTATCCAATACATGCCAAACAGAATCGCCACACATAGTAGAACCAACAAAAACGAACGATGAACCGGAACCTTCATTTTTCTTCTCTGATGTGTAATTTCTTAGACTCTTACTTGCTTCTGCTGTACATCATTTGCAGAACATACTATGTTCGTGTAACAGTCTTTATCTTCTCTATTTTCTTCAGGTTGTTACAGATTGTCGTAACATCCTCTACATCATGGACATAGAGTTGTATATTCCCTTCAAAGATGCCATCATTTGTCTCAAAAGAGAGTCTATGTATATTTACATTCATTTGACGGGATACAATCTCTGTAATGGAATTAAGAATCCCGACTCCATCAATACCCTCCAAATATAGACTGACAGGGAAATAATGTTTCTTATGGGTATCCCATTCAGCTGCAAGAATACGATTTCCGTAGCTACTCTTCAAACGGGCAGCGACAGGACATTGTCTCTTATGAATTGTTATTGCTCCTGATTCTTCGATAAAGCCAAGTACATTATCACCAGGAATAGGCTTACAGCAGTCCGCGATTTCATATTCACCATCAAGAGAATCTTCTGTCAGTTTTAGCGTCTTTTTCCTATCAACATTTTTTATGTCCGGTGTGGAAGACTGCTGTTTTTTGTCAGGCTTTGCTTTTGTCTGTTTACCGGAGCGGTTTACGCTAAAGGGGAACGAAAGATACTTTTTCCAACTATTTGCACCCGTATTTTTCTCGCGCAAAGCATCCAAATCGAGAGGACCTAACTCTATCTTCTTTTTGCCAATAGCGGCATACAATTCGTCCTTGCTAGCCATTTCATGTAAGCGGCACAATTTTTCGATATGAATCGTACTCACTTCTATATCTGATGCTGACAGAAATTCTGCCAACATTTCTTCTCCCACTTTTTGAGCCGCACGCTGTTCCTTACGGAGGATAGCCATAATCTTGGAACGCGCCTTTGCTGTAGTTGCAAACCCTAACCATGCTTCTGTCACATGCTGACTCTTAGAGGTTATAATTTCCACCTGATCACCACTGGTAAGTGGATGGCTCAACGGTACTAATTTGTGATTCACTTTAGCACCGATACAGTGACTGCCCAAAAAAGTATGAATAGAAAAAGCAAAATCCAATGCCGTACTATTTTGCGGCATAGTCTTGATTTCACCTTTTGGAGTAAATACAAA
This sequence comes from Phocaeicola sp., assembly GCA_045545095.1. Classification (GTDB taxonomy): domain Bacteria; phylum Bacteroidota; class Bacteroidia; order Bacteroidales; family Bacteroidaceae; genus Phocaeicola_A. The sequence goes on from JAZQAG010000033.1 coordinate 57,832, forward strand.
TATTTCGGAAGCGAACAGATTCAGTTTGATTGTATCCAGAAAGTCCATCGCATCAGGCTGAGGGTCATCCAGAATCTCCTTGATGGTATAAAGCCATTTGTCCAATTCACCTTCATCTTCACTTCCACCACCATCTTTATATTTCCAATGGGCTGCAAATCCATGCTCTGCCACATCGTTCATACGTTCGCTACGTATCTGGACCTCAATCCATTCACCATGGTTACTCATCAGCGTGACATGCAAAGCCTGATATCCATTAGCTTTGGGATGACTTATCCAGTCACGCAAACGGTCAGGATGAGACTTGTATATCTGACAAATGGATACATATATATCAAAACATTCGTTGAGTTCTTCTTCAGGCTTTATAGGAGTAAAAATAATACGCACTGCGAGAATATCATATATATCCTCAAAAGCGACATGCTTATTTTGCATTTTATTCCATATCGAATAAGGTGTTTTTATACGATCTTCGATACGGTATGTGAATCCCATCTCATTCAGACGGTCTTTGATAGGAGCTATGAATTCTTCAAAGATACAACGTCGTTCAAGCTGGGTAGCCTGCAATTTTTCTACTATTTCATGATAAGTATCAGGATGCTCATACTTGAAACTCAAATTCTCCAGTTCAGTTTTGATCTTGTTTAATCCCAACCGGTTGGCAAGTGGTGCATAGATATAAAGCGTTTCTCCAGCAATTTTGTACTGCTTGTTTGGCAACATAGAGCCTAACGTTCTCATATTATGCAGTCTGTCTGCTATTTTTATGAGAATTACCCGAATATCTTCGGACATAGTCAGCAATAATTTCTTGAAATTCTCTGCTTGTCCGGAAGCTCTATCACCAAATATACCACCAGAGATTTTAGTCAGGCCATCAACAATCTGGGCTATCTTAGGGCCGAAAATATTTTCAATATCCTCTACTGTGTAATCTGTATCTTCTACGACATCATGCAAAAGAGCTGAACAAATGGACGTTGAACCCAAACCAATCTCTTCACATACAATTTGCGCCACGGAAATGGGATGCATAATGTATGGTTCACCAGAACGACGACGAACCCCTTTGTGTGCCTGTTTGGCAAAATTGAAGGCTTTCGTAATAATCTCTACTTTCTTTCTGTGTTTGGATGCCAAATAGGTATCCAGCAGTTTTTGGAAAGCGTCATTGATTACTCTTTCTTCCTCTAATTCCTTTGCTTTAATATTTTCGTCCATAACATTCTTTCATTTAATGATCAGATTTTCATGCCATGAAAATAGACAAATAATCTCATTCTCGTTCTACATCGACTCAAGGAGACACCCGCAGACGTTTTCCGGCATTTATACGACTGTTCTTCAGATTATTCCACCGTTTCAGATTATTCACACTCACACCGTACTTGCGGGCTATCGTAGAAAGCGTCTCACCACTGCGTATCTTATGGTATGTGGCATTCCTGGAAGCCCGACTGTTCGAACGGGTATTTTCCTTTACCGTCACATAACGTCTTTTCTTAAAGAACTCATCATGTTTATGGTTGTAAATGGAATCACCATTCTGCACAAACATTGCAATCTTATCTTGTGGCAAGCGAAGGATACATTCACGGCTATGGCCGGGGAGTATATCTTTTTTATATTGAGGATTAAGTGCACGCAGCATTTCTATGTCTGTCTGACAAAAGTCTGCTATTTGTCCCAAATGAAGTTCTTTGTCAACAAGTACCGTATCTGTAAGCAAAGGTAGTTCTGCTTGCATTGGGACAATATTGTGCATACAGTAATAGTTCATCACATAATTGGCCGCAATAAACGAAGGTACATACCCCCTGGTTTCGCGCGGAAGATAATTATATATTTCCCAATAATCATTTGCGCCACCTGCACGGTTAATAGCCTTATTTACATTTCCAGGGCCACAATTGTAAGCAGCAATAACCAAACTCCAATCGCCATAAATACCATACAGGTCCTTCAAATATCTGGCAGCGGCATAAGTGGACTTTATCGGATCACGACGCTCATCAATAAGACTGTTGGACTGCAATCCATAAATCTTTCCAGTTTTCATCATAAATTGCCAAAGTCCGGAAGCTCCAGCACGTGAAACGGCATTCGGATTCAATGCCGATTCAATAACCGGCAAATATTTGAGTTCGTCAGGAAGACCATAGGCATCCAAAGCCTCCTCAAATATACTGATGTAAAAATTCATTGCGCCCAACATAAAACTTACCTTGGCACGCATCTTACTGCCAGTATAAAGATCTATGTATTGACGGACTATCGGATTATAAGGCATCTCCATCACCGATGGTATTCTCCATAAGCGGTCAGCATAGACAGAATCGCTCAATTCTGATGTAGGGACCTCAATCTTATCCTCATCAGTGAATTTCAAATAATTCTTGGCAAACCACCCTGTCAGCAAGCTATCATATGGAATTGTTATTCCCTGTGGCAGACTGTCGGATGGTGTTAAAACAGTATCTTCTCCATTGGCCAAAAGAGCCGATGAAGAAGTTGTAAATATGATGAATGCTAAAAGTATCTTTTTCATAGTTTAATTGAATTTCAGAATCTTATGCTACATTGAAGTCCATAGGCATTACCCTGCTTGATATCATATTGATTATTAGGTATAGCAGTAGGTTCCATTTTCATTGACAAATCATCAGTAATATCGAAACTTGCCAATTCAGCATCTACATACGCGTCTATTATTGATACTATATACACGCCTATAAAACAAAAAATGCTCAAATCCCTATATCTTCTGTATGTATCCTTTTTTCTTTTAATTACCTTTTTCAAGTATTCCAGATTAGCATCTACGTTATACCCGGGAGGAAGCAGATTGAGGAAACTGTCGGTTTGTGGATTATCATCCATAATATCGAGGTATGCTTGTGAATAGTCGGAATACATCTGGCCATTCCACGTCAAAGCATAGGCACACCCAACGAATCCACCATAGACAATGGGTAACTTCCAATATTTCCTATTATATATCTGTCCTCCACCTGGAAAAATAGCTGCCATCCAAGTTGCTTTGGCCGGATCTGGAATGAATTGTTTCTTTGTGATAGGCAAAGGTTTTGTTTCGACCAATGGTGAATCGACAGGATTAGAGAGTGTGAAAGACATATCCGCATCCTTATTTATCAGGCTGTCAGAAAGTTGCATTCTGTCTTCCATATGTAAGTCCTCCTCCAGAGTTTCACGTGGAGAAGCCACGGCCACAGTATCCTTTTGCTGCTGGATACGCATTCGTCTCTGCATAGCTTTAGGTATATCCTTCCCTTCAAAGCTTTGCGAATATACCTCTTGCAATAAGCATGTATTCGCGAAGAATAGGATTATTCCTATTTTGAAAAATATGTGATATGTCCTCAGTAATACGCTCATTTATTAAAAACGTTATAATTGTGACAGCACATGGTCGTATCGTGTACTACACCATTCATTGTTTCAACTTATCCAAAATACCAATAATGCGCTCCAAGTCATCATCGTCTTTGAATGGGATAGTAATTTTTCCCTTACCATTGGCAGAACAGTTCAACTGCACTTTATTGCCAAAGAAGTCTGACAACTGCTTCTTCAGAATGTCATATTCAGGCGACATCTTTGCAGGTTTGGCTGCAATTTTCTTATCTCCCATCTTTACGGCAACACCGTTACGTATATCGTGGAGCATTTGTTCGAGTTTGCGGACAGAGTATCCCTCACGCAACAATTCTTCAAACACTTTTATCTGTAATTTTGCATCATCAAGTGTGAGCAGTGCACGGGCATGTCCCATGTCTATCTCCTTGTTCTGCAAGGCCACCTGAATCTGGGCCGGCAACTTCAACAGACGAAGATAATTGGCTATCGTAGTACGTTTCTTTCCCACTCTTTCGCTCAAACGTTCTTGAGTCAATCCGTATTGCTCTATCAAATGCTGGTAAGCCAATGCAATCTCAAGAGAATTCAAGTCCTCGCGCTGAATATTCTCTATCAGCGCCATTTCCATAACATTCTCATCATCAGCCGTACGGATATAGGCCGGTACAGATGTCAGACCAGCCAATTGTGAAGCACGGAAACGCCGTTCACCGGCAATGATCTGATAATCATCTTCCGACATTTTACGTAGCGTGATAGGCTGTATAATACCTATTTCGGCAATTGAGTCTGCAAGTTCCTGCAATGCCACTTGGTCAAACTCTCGCCTTGGCTGATTGGGATTGGCATGAATATGTTTTATGGGAATTTCATGTATGGATGAAGACCCTTGTGTCTTGACCTCTTCTGTGGAAATCAAGGCATCAAGTCCACGTCCTAAAGCTGGAAATTTCTTATGAGTAGCCATATAGTCAAATAGAATTCAGATTGTTATCGTAGATTAGTTGTTGTCAGTATTGCTGGCAGATTTATGAACTATCTCTTGCGCCAATGCAAGATGATTACGTGCTCCCGTTGAATCGGCATCGTACAATACTACTGGTATTCCATGGCTGGGTGCTTCACTCAGTTTCACATTACGTTGGATAACTGTACGGAACACCAGTTCCTGGAAATGGCGGCGAACCTCTTCATATACCTGATTGTGCAGACGAAGGCGGGAATCATACATAGTCAGCAGGAATCCTTCTATCTCAAGTGCAGGATTCAATTTGGATTTGATGATTTTGATAGTATTGAGCAGCTTGCTGATACCTTCCAATGCAAAATATTCACACTGGACAGGAATTATCACCGAGTTTGCAGCTGTCAACGAATTGATTGTTATCAATCCCAAGGAGGGAGAGCAGTCTATCAATATGTAGTCGTACAAATCACCTACGTTTGCCAGAATCTTTTTGAGCACCTTTTCGCGAGAAGGCAAATTAAGCATCTCTATTTCGGCACCCACCAGATCTATGTGAGAAGGCACCACATCCAAGCCATCAATATCTGTAGTATAGATAGCCTCACGAATATCTGACTGATTAATCAGACATTCATAAATGGAATTTTCCACTTTGCTGATGTCAACACCCAAACCTGATGAGGCGTTAGCCTGAGGGTCGGCATCAATGACCAACACTTTTTTCTCCAATATGGCCAGCGAAGCTGCCAGATTAATGGTCGTTGTTGTTTTACCTACTCCTCCTTTTTGGTTTGCTAAAGCTATAATCTTTCCCATAATCATGTTTTTAAGAAGTTGCGAAATAAACAAATTATTCGCAAACAGCAGAATTAATATGAAAGAGTTTGTCCTATCTGTTGATAATTCGCTTATTTTGTTAATAACCGCTACAAAGATAGTATAATTTATCCTATCCGACTTTGTACGTTACGGTTTTTTGGCTATTTTTGCAGCTAATCTTATAAAACAATGTATAAATATTGTCCAAAAGTAGCGTATGCAAGATGAAAAACCTCTCATACTGATATCCAATGATGATGGCGTAAGCGCCAAAGGTATCAATTCGTTGGTGGAAATGGTGAAGCCTTTCGGCCATATCATAGTCATGGCGCCCGACGGTCCACGTTCCGGTATGGCAGCAGCCATAACTTCCCAAAATCCGGTAGTCTTCTCACACGTGAAGTCTGAAGAAGGAGTAGATGTGTACAAATGTTCTGGAACCCCTGTAGATTGTATAAAACTGGCATTGGAGACCATCTGTCCACAAAAGCCGAATCTGGTAATTGGAGGCATCAATCATGGTGACAATTCTGCCGTCAATGTCCACTATTCCGGTACCATGGGCGTGGTGCTCGAGGGATGTATGAAAAGTATTCCCTCCATCGGATTTTCGGTGTGTGACCACGATCCTGAATTTGATTTCACGCCTACTACGCGCTACATCCAACAGATTGTCAGCCAAGTATTAGACAAAGGATTGCCAGTCGGGACATGTCTGAATGTGAATATCCCCAAAGACGCTCCCTACAATGGAGTAAAGATTTGCAGGCAGACGAAAGGATGTTGGGAAAATGAGTGGGCAGCCATTCCCCACCCTCGTGGTGGTGGCAACATCTATTGGCTGACAGGAAATTTCAGCAACAAAGAGACTGAATCCACCGATACAGACCATTGGGCTATCAATCACGGATATATAGCCATTACTCCCATTCAGATAGATATGACATCGTATCCACTCATTGAGGAATTGGGAACTTGGGATTTTACCATTTGAAGTTTATAACTAAAAGACTGAGACTTTGAAATACTATCTAATAGCTGGTGAAGCTTCTGGAGACTTGCATGCATCAAATCTGATGAAGTCTCTGAAAGAGATTGACAAAGAGGCAGATTTCCGTTTCTTTGGCGGAGACTTGATGGCGGATGTCGGAGGTGTTTGTGTCAAACATTATCGCGAGTTGGCATTCATGGGATTCATACCTGTACTGACACATCTGCCCACCATTTTCAAGAATATGAACTTGTGCAAAAAGGATATTGTGGAATGGAATCCCGATGTGGTGATTTTGATTGACTATCCCGGATTCAATCTCAATATAGCCGAGTATCTCAAATCACAGACAAACATTCCAGTATATTACTACATATCACCCAAAATATGGGCATGGAAGGAGTATCGCATAAAGAACATCAAACGGGATGTTGACAAACTTTTCTCCATTCTTCCCTTTGAAGTGGATTTCTTTGAAAAGAAGCATCATTACCCTATATGTTATGTAGGAAATCCTTGTGTGGATGCTGTAACGGAGTTCCAAGCAAATTATCAGGAGACATTCGATGAATTTGTCACACGGAATGGCCTGACTCCCCAAAAGCCCATCATAGCCATTCTGGCCGGTAGCCGCAAACAAGAGATAAAGGATAATCTCGCTACGATGTTGGAAGCTGCAGGTCACTTCACAGACCATCAGGTGGTGATTGCCGGTGCGCCAGGTATAGACACTGGATATTATGACAAATTCATAGGCAAGCACAATGCCGCTATCGTCTTCGGACAAACTTATCCGCTATTGGCCCATTCGCATGCGGCACTTGTGACATCTGGTACTGCCACTTTGGAAACAGCATTGTTCAGAGTCCCCCAAGTAGTGTGTTACTATGTGGCTATGGGTAAATTCATCAGTTTCTTGCGCCGTCATCTGCTCAAGGTAAAATACATTTCATTGGTGAACCTTATAGCGAACCGTGGTGTTGTACGCGAACTGGTAGCCGATCAGATGAACCTCTACAACGTTAAAGCAGAATTGACAGAACTGCTGAAGGATAGTCCCGAGCGGACTACCATGCTGAAAGGATACGATGAGTGTATCGAAAGGCTCGGACCGGCAGGTGCTTCCCAAAATACTGCTAAAGAGATTTACAGACTCTTGAGCAGCAAATAACCAGTAAAGCAGCGGCTGGTTCTAAAGAATCTCCGACCTTTACAATCCGAACTTCTCCTTCAGGTATTGACCTGTATATGACTCCGGACAGAGAGCTATCTGTTCCGGGGTCCCTTCTGCAACGACATTTCCACCACCACTTCCACCTTCAGGACCAAGGTCTATGATATGGTCTGCACACTTTATCACATCCATATTATGCTCAATAATGATTACCGTATGTCCCCTATTGAGCAAAGAATCAAATGAATCCATCAGCTTCCTGATATCATGGAAATGTAATCCCGTAGTAGGCTCATCGAAAATAAAGATAGTGGGCAATGATTTCTCAATGCTCAAATAATAGGCCAACTTGACACGTTGGTTTTCACCGCCTGAAAGTGTGGAAGACGATTGTCCCAACTTGATGTATCCCAAGCCTACATCCTGCAAAGGAATCAGTTTGCGCGCAATTTTACTTTGTCCATACTGGTTGAAGAATTCTATGGCCTGATTGACTGTCATATCCAGGATATCATAGATACTTTTCTCCTGGAACTTCACATCCAGAATCTCCTTCTTGAATCTCTTGCCATGACAGGATTCGCACTCCAACACAAGGTCAGCCATAAACTGCATCTCGACCGTAACTACCCCTTCACCCTTACACTCTTCGCAACGGCCACCATCTGCGTTGAAAGAGAAATGGCCGGCCGTAAATCCCATCTGCTTGGCCAATGGCTGTTCTGCATAAAGTTTCCGTATGTCGTCATAAACCTTCAGATAGGTCACTGGATTACTTCGTGTAGATTTCCCGATAGGATTCTGGTCAACGAACTCGATGTTTTTCACCATGTCCACATCACCTTCAAGACCAAGATGTTCTCCCGGACGGTCAGCAGACTCACTGTAGATGCGTTTCAGGGCATTGTACAGGATACTGCGCACGAGTGTGGATTTGCCGGAGCCACTGACACCCGTGACTACTGTCATTACATTCAATGGGAACTTTACATCAATCCCCTTGAGATTGTTTTGGCGGGCACCTTTGACAAGGATATAATTGTTCCACACACGACGCCCTATAGGTACAGGTATCTGTTCCTCGCCGAGCAAATACTTCACCGTATAACTGTTGCTTCCCTTTTTCAGGTCGCTCATATCTCCTGTATAGACAACTTCACCACCCAATCGTCCGGCATTGGGGCCGATATCTATAATATAATCTGCCGCACGTATTATCTCCTCGTCATGTTCCACTACCACCACAGTATTTCCTAAAGCCTGAAGTTGGCGGAGCACTTTTATCAGTTTGTGTGTATCGCGACTGTGTAATCCGATACTTGGCTCATCCAATATATACAAAGAACCCACCAGACTGCTTCCAAGGGATGTAGCCAAATTGATGCGCTGACTTTCACCACCGGAGAGGGTATTACTTAATCGGTTGAGGGTAAGATACCCAAGTCCGACATCAACCAGAAAATTCAATCTATTGTTGATTTCAAGCAACAATCTCTTCCCTACCGCAGCGTCATGAACATCCAAGTCCAGTGTAGCAAAGAATTCCCTCAGGTCAACGACCGACATATCCACCAGTTCCGTGATGGAACGTCCCCCCACCTTCACGTAGGTAGCCTCCTTTTTCAAGCGGGTACCCAAACATACTGGGCAGAGAGTCTTTCCCCGATAGCGTGCCAACATCACGCGGTATTGGATCTTATATTGGTTTTCAGAAAGCATCTTGAAGAACGAATCTATACATGCTTCATTACGTTTGCCATGCCATAGGAAATCCTTCTGCGCTTGGGTGAGATTATAATAGGGTTCAAAAATGGGGAAATTGTGTTTGGCAGCCCGGCGAAGGAACTCCTTCAGCCACTCGCTCATCTTCTCCCCACGCCAGCAGACGACTGCTCCATCATAGACACTCAGTGCGGTATTGGGAACCACCAGAGATTCATCAATGCCGATTACCCGGCCAAATCCTTCGCACTCAGGGCAAGCACCGATGGGGGAATTGAAGGAGAACATCTGATCGGTAGGTTCTTCAAAAGTCATACCATCGGCCTCGAAACTCTTGCTGAACGTGTATAACAAACCTGCCGGAAGAAAACGTAGCATACATGTGCCATCACCTTCATAGAAGGCCGTTTCCACAGAATCGAGGAAACGACTGATAGAATCTGCCGAATCATCACATGACATACGGTCAATCAACAGATAGACCTCTTGACGTGCTGCGGTCTGTTGGCTATCCGCTTGTTCTGACTGTGCTTGAATCTCTTGCAGGTAATCCTCTATACGCATGACCTCTCCATTCACCTCGACACGGGTGAATCCCTGTTGGAGATCTATCGACAACTGCTCCGTCAATGTGCGTCCTGTACGCAATGGTATAGGACACAATACGTAGAACTTCGTGCCTAATGTGAATGACCTGACACATGCAAGAAGATCCTCTGATGTATGTTTTTTCACCACTTCCCCACTGATAGGAGACACCGTTTTGCCAATCCTGGCAAACAACAGACGGAGGTATTCATAGATTTCTGTAGATGTCCCGACGGTAGAACGCGGATTACGGCTATTGACCTTCTGTTCGATAGCTATAGCCGGTGGAATACCTTGTATGAAGTCACACTCGGGTTTTCCCATACGTCCAAGGAACTGGCGGGCATACGATGAAAGGCTCTCGACATAACGTCTCTGTCCTTCAGCATACAATGTATCGAATGCCAATGACGACTTTCCGGAACCTGACAATCCCGTAATGACAACAAACTTGCCACGTGGTATCTGCAAGCTTATATTCTTCAAATTATTGACTCTCGCCCCTTGAATGGTTATATATTTGCTTTCCGACATGTTACAGATGTAGAGATTGGTTCTTTAACGATTTGCAAAGATACAACTTTTTTCTCTTTTCACACGCTCATTTGCCGACAAAGCCGGAATGAGCTATTAATTCATGTTAATGAAATGGACACCTTACGTACCTTTATTTTATTTTCGCGTTGTATATGCTGATGTATAGTACTATATTGGATTGGTCGAATGCGTTCAATGTCAGTCTGAATCTGATATACCTGTCAATGGTTCTGGGAACGATAATGGTTGTGATTCTTGACAATCGCAATCCAGTGAAGACTTTGTCCTGGATTATGGTGCTGATATTCCTTCCCGTCATAGGATTGCTGTTCTATTTCTTTTTCGGGCAAAATATCCGGAAGGAAAGGCTGATAAGCAAAAGGAACTATGAGAACATTGCCAGACGTCCGCTACGCAAATTCTGGCACAAGTCACTCCCCACCCTCCCCGAAGAATGGCAGACTCTCTCCAACCTGTTCCGAAGGATGAACAGAGCTGTTCCTTTTGATGACAACTACGTGAATGTCCACACCAACGGTTACTCCATGTTACAGGCTCTGTTGCACGAGATAGCCAATGCCCGTCACCATATACACATGGAATACTATATTTTTGAGGATGACCCTGTAGGCCGTCTGGTCAGCGATGCACTGATAGATAAAGTCCGTGAGGGAGTCAAAGTGAGACTGCTCTATGATGACGTGGGCTGTTGGCGGGTCAAGGACCGGTTCTTCAAACGGATGAGTGAAGCCGGTATCGAAGTCTATCCGTTCCTGAAAGTACGTTTTCCCATACTGACCAACAAAGCCAACTATAGGAACCATCGTAAGATTACTGTCATTGATGGCCGCATCGGTTTCATCGGCGGTATGAACATTGCCGAAAGATACCTTCACGGACTGCCATGGGGACAGTGGCGCGATACTTCCATCACCATCAAAGGAGATGCCGTACACAGCCTGCAGTCCCTATTTCTGATGGACTGGTGCTTCGTCACACAAGAGATGATCAATGACCTCTCCTACTTTCCCACGATAGACAACACTGGAAAGATTCCTATCCAGATTGTGACCTCCAAGCCCTTTGGCAGGTGGCACGATATCATGCAGGGATATCTTTATGCCATCAGTAATGCCCGCAAGTACATCTATATGCAGACCCCCTACTTCATGCCTACGGAACAGATTCTGACAGCGCTGCAGACTGCCGCACTTGCAGGGATTGATGTGCGTATCATGCTCCCTTGGCGGACAGACAACCGCATCGTACAGATGTGTTCGCGCTCCTATATGCGCGAGGTGATGGAGGCAGGCGTAAAGGTTCTGTTCTATCACTCCGGATTCCTCCATTCCAAGATGCTGGTCATCGATGACTCACTGGCATCCATAGGTTCCACCAATATGGATTTCCGCAGTTTCGAATACAATATGGAAGCCAATGCATTCATTTACGATACCGAAACAGCGATCAGGCTTCGCGACATATTCCTTTCCGACCAAGAGCAATGCGTCCATATCTCTTCACAGCGTTGGGCACGCCGCTCATTCTGGCGCAAGATTGAGGAGTCAATCCTACGGCTCTTTGCACCTCTCTTATAAATCTCTATAATGGGGGGGGTAAAAATAAATTCAGAATTACCACCATTTTGACAAATTCCCATTCAAATACCCATATCTGCCTATTGAAAGATATAAATCTTTTGGCAGTAAGATATAAATCTTTTGACAGTAAGATATAAATCTTCGTGTACTTCAATCCTTCAAATACATTTCAGCTTTTCGGTGGTTTCTGATATCAGTTAAGAGAAAAGCATAAAGAAATGTGGGGAATGCATCCCGAAGACACATCCCCCACACATGGGTTATTTCAATTATCGGAGAAGGTTATTTCACCATTCTCTTCTCTACAGTCACAACACCGTTTGCATACGTTGTACGGATGATGTTGATACCCTGCTGGGGTTTGCTCAACTGGATACCGTTGGCATTGAAGATTTCAGTGCTGAGAACAGCCTGTCCGGCAACAAGTCCTTCGATTGATTCCGGATTGACAGCTACTGTAGCTTCACCCAGACCACCCATTTCGTTGGCAGCACGTACAGAGTAAGTGGCTGTAGCATCGTCAACAGTATAAGTAGGCTCGGTAGTGAAATCAATAACCTTACCATCCTTGCAGATAGCCCACAAGAGGACATAGTCGCTGTTGTCCCAAGTGATGACAGAGTTCTCTATCTTCACATTGGCTGGAGCAGAAGCCTGTTCGGTAGCTTCAGTCGGATCCCAATCACCGAACATGTTGGTCATGTCACCGATTTCAGCAGCTTCAACAGCAGACAATACAGGACTGTTCGGGTTCAGAGTCTCCTTACCCAATTCCTTCACACGACCGCTCAGGTCAACAGGTGTGCCACTGGCTGTCATGCTGTTGTACTCGGCAAAGCGTGTGCAGCCGCCTGCGCTCATGTTGGTCCAACCGCCAGCTGAAGGAATAGCTTCCATCACACAGTCGATGAAATATGTCTCGGCAGCCTCTGTCCAAGGACGACCCAAGAAGTAGTTGCCATTTACATCATCTTTTTCACCCTTGATTGTACAATCCTTGAATACGTAACCGTACTTCACATTCTCACGAGGAGCAACGATGTAACCACCCTTCTCGCACATTACGATATCAACGCCATTGAAGAAGACATCACCGCTACCGCAGATAAAGTCGGTACGTCCGCGGATGACACCACCTTCGAAGTAATAGAGGCTCTGTCCACGGTCAGATACATAAGTATCCTGGTAAGCCCAGAGGCATACATCCTTACAGATTGTCTTGTTACCACCGTCAACAAGGACAACATTACGTCCACGGCTGTCGGGAGTATTTGACTTCAAAGTGATATCTTCGAAATAGGTATTGGTGGCACCACTCTGCAAGTAAAGCAATCCACTGGTGCGGATACCTTCCAGAGGATGAGCAGGTCCCCATTCTCCGTCGCATGATTCAGTTGTCATATAGTTGGCAATGCTGGTTTCAGCCATATCTTCACCAATGATTGAAACGTTAGGACTGTTGAAGTAAGTCTTCGGGTCAGCATAGCTATTTCCATCAGAACCTGTAACAGGGGCATTTTCATTACCAGGAACAATATGGGCTCCTCTCTTCACGAAGATGCGGTAACGCTTGCTCTTGTCTGCACGTGCAGCGGCAGCTTCGAGAGCCTCTTTGAAGTTACCGTCATCAGGCACGATGAAGTCATAGAGGGCTTTGGTTACGGCAGGTTTAGTCTTCGTAGAGAACTTCACGGTGATAGCCTCAGTTATTGCATTATCAGTCAAGTCGCTGATACTGTTGGCAGGCAAAGTGAAGGTATATTCTGTTGAATATTCCAGACTCTTGTATTCGAACATGACACTCTTACCTGAAACTGTCGGAGAGAGTTTCACACCATTCAGAGTAGCCACAGCACCTTCAGCAACCTTCACCTTCTCATCGAAACTCAACACCACTTTACCATTGGCAGATGCATTGGTAGCACCTTCCTTCGGAGTAGTAGAGACGAGGACAGGAGCCTTGCCGTCGTCAACCAGTTTCATAGTACCTGTCACATAGATATTGGTGATGCAAGTACCATCATTGTCAGATGTTGTACCATCAAGCTTAGAAGAGGTATCAGCCTTCCAACGGATGTAGAGGTCCTTCTGGTTATCAGCCTCTGCAGGCAAAGCGAATTCACCTGGTGTCCAGGTCTTCACACCCGGCATTTGGATAGAACCGAGCAATGTCCAGTTCTCATTGTCGAGTGAATACTCTACATCCTGCTTCTGATAAGCATTGTAGTTGTAAAGCATTTCAGCATAAACCTTGATGTTGGTGAATGCTTCAGCATTTACCTTGATCTGATAGTAGTAAGTACCGATAGCTACATTGTTTCTCCAGTTTACAGCAGCAGGCTTTCCTTCGTAACCTCCGGCAGCCTCCTGGCTCTTGTCAAGCCATCCGCTGGTATTGCCTTCAGCATCACGCAAAACGAGCTGGGCAGCATCGTTGTCAGCTGCAGCAAAGTCGGCTACACGACCATCACTTCCTCTAAGGATGAAGTCCCAACCGGCAATGAAGTCAACATTAGCTTCATACTTGGCAGTGAGGGTGACATCCTGTGTCATATCCACAACGATTTCGCTGGCTGTCTCATCATTGCTCCAGCCTGCAAAGTTCATGATATAATTGTTAGAAGTAGTCAAGACAACCTTTGTACCTTCTTCATACATCTTCTTGTCACCAACTACTGTAGGAGCAGGATTCCACTGTACCATATAATCGTTAGCGGGTTCCTCTACGGTAAGGTCAAGAGCATAAGTGTTTACTTTCACAAAGTTGGCAGTCAATGTTTCCTCAGCGCCTACTGTCCAGACGAACTTGGCATCTGTAGAAACCTCTTCACCGGCAGCATTTGTCCAGTTTACAAAGTTGTAGCCGAAATTATCTGTAGCGGTCAGCGTAACTTCTGTTCCATTGTCGTACTTGTCGCTTACAGGATAAATAGTAGCGCTACCAGCTTCTTCGATATTTACAGCAGGAGTCACAGCAAACTTCTCAACAGCAGCAATTGTACCATTGATTGTTCCGTAAATGCGGATATCACTGAAACCACCCTCTTTAGTTGCACCGACACCAACAGTTGCACTCAAGGTGAAGCCGTCAGCCGATGTCAGTTTGGCCTGTTGGTCAGCAGTCAGTTCGATTACAAACTGATGAGTTGAATTCGAGTTCTTGCCAAATTTGTCTTTATTGACATCATGATTTGCACGGGGAGCCGTAAAGTTACCCAACGTTTCACTGGTTCCATCTGCCAATGTGGCTGTAACAGTCACACCATTTTCAGCATCAGTACCGAATCGTTGGATATATCCGCTCACCTTGGTCGGAGTGAATGTAAGTCCCTTGGCAGGTTTCACGCCCCACTCTACGGATTGGGTTGAGCCTGAAGGTTTCAGTTTCAAGAACACAACATCATCGATACCTCCGTCACCGGCAGTTCTCTTACCTGTTCCTGTCACCTCAAGGTCACCGGTATTGACTGAAATCAAACCAAATGCTCCCTCAGGAGTTGAGGTGTAAGCTGTTGCATAATCAGCCGTACTGTTGAACGGCCATGTCACGCAAGCCTCTGCATTCTCAAAGACAGTACCACTATAATCCTTCTCTACGAAAGGCAATACCACCTGAATGTATCGGTAGTAAGAACCGTCACCGATAACCACATCAATAGCCTCAGTCGTATTGGCGATTGTGTAACTGATGGTAGTACCACTTGCATAGTCGCTCTGTCCGTCGATGGTAGTAGTGGTAATGGCGCTGTAAGCCTCCATAGAAACAACGGCACCCTTGCATGAAGGAATCGTGAACTTGGTACCACCATTCATCTGTGCCCAATCATTCCAGTTGGCATTAGCCACCTTTCCGTTAGTCACGTCGATGTCACACTTCACGTCAATAACCTTACCATTCACTGTAGCTTGAGCCACCCATACATGACCGGCTGTAGCCTGCCAACCGATAATGGGAGCACCACTCTTCTGTTGGAAATCCCACTTCACTGTTACAGCATCTTTGCGGTCAGCCAAAGCCACTTCATTATCAGTAAATACAGGAGTCAATGTCATGTCTGCGGTAGGAGCAATCTCAGCACCGATAGCATAGGTGTTCGTTCCGTCTGTCCATCCGGTCAGAGTCTTACCCTCCACATAGAGTGTAAAGTTAGCGGGAACAACCACTTTGTCACCTACAACCACCTTAACGGCAGCAGGTACAGTAGTTCCTTCGCAAACTGCATCACCGAGTGAATAAGTCACTGTTGCCTCTTGAACAATCTCTGTCACTTTTTCTACAGAAAGATAAGGACAATAGCTTGGTATATTGATAGTCAATGTTGTGGCTTCACCTGTATAGTATGCATATGAAATCAGGTCGTCAGCCTTGCTTCCTTCCCAGCAACCAGCACCACCGGCGGCAAACGAAGCGACTTCATTGCCTGCAGCATCTGTCACCTTGATGGTATGTCCGGCATATTGGCAACCGCCGATACCGATCTTTACAGGACCATCCACCTTCACTGTAGCGGTAGTTCCGCTCCATCCGTGGCTGTTCCACCAGCAACCTTCGAGAACGATGTTGGCAGTAGCATCGTCAGCTGCTACGCGGGTCATCGTACCATCTTCAGCAATAGCCAATCCCAATGATACACGAGGATGAGTATCTTCATTTTTCTCTGTAGCATCCAAGAATGCACTTTCTGACAAATTGATGGCAATGTCTTTCCATGCAACTTCTACAGGTTCGTCACCACCTTCGCCACCTTGTTCTGCAACAGGAAGAACCACCTTCACAGTACGCCAGTAAGAACCGTCACCGATAACGATGTCGATAGTCTCGGCTGTACCTTCGTAAGTATAGGTCGGAGTGGTAGTTTCCTGGTTGATTACATCACCTGCGATAGTGGTAGTAGTGGTTGCACTATATGACTCCAATGAAACGACTGTACCCTTGCAAGCAGGGATAGTCAGGACTGTTCCACCATTGAGCTGTGCCCAGTCACTCCAGCTGCCGTTAGCCACTTTGCCATTGGTGGCATCAATAGGCATCTTCACATCGATAGTCTTGCCATTGACAACAGCCTGAGCCACCCAAATCATGGTCTTGCCCTGTACACCAACTACAGGAGCACCATTCTTCTGCTGGAAGTCCCAAGTAATGGTAACAGCCTCTGTACGGTCAGCCAAAGAAACTTCATTAGCTGTAAACACAGGAGTCAATGCCAATTCTGCGCCTTCAGCCTTCACCTCCTGACCAAGAGCATAAGTGGTCTTTCCGTCTGTCCAGCCGGTCAGAGTCTTACCCTCTACATAAAGCGTGCGGTTCACAGGGATTGCAAACGTTGTGCCAAGTTCAACTTCTGCATCAGCAGGAAGAATACCTTCAGCACCAGTGTCACCCAAACCGTAAGTCACAACCATATTGTTGGGGATTTCTGACTCGTCGATGACTTCAATGGCAAAATAGGGGGTGTAGTTTCCACCAGAAACGACCATTTCGCCAGCCTCTGCTGCCACATAATAGGCAGAAATGAAGTTGGCCGCAGTGTTGCCATGATAGCATGTTCCATTATTGGTGTTGAAGCTGGCCACCTCTGTTCCACCGAATGTCACTTTCACATCACCGCCCCAAGCGCAAGTACCCATGCTGATTCTGTAAGCACCGGCAGGCACTGTTGTTGTAGCCTTGAAGTTGTTCCATCCGTGTTCAGGTGTGTGATATTTACCCTCAATTACAGCGACAGCCGTAGCATCTGTACTCTCCACACGGGTAACTGTTCCGTCAGCACCAATGGCTATGCCAAAAGTAGTCAATGTCTTTCCGGACACCTCCTCTTCGGTCAGAAGGGCACCGTTCATCAAATTAACTTTGATATCTGTCCAAGCTACCGCTACAGGTTCCTTTTCCACTACAGGGAGTTCCACCTTCACAGTACGCCAGTAAGAACCGTCACCGATAACGATGTCGATAGTCTCGGCTGTACCTTCGTAAGTATAGGTCGGAGTGGTAGTTTCCTGATTGATTACATCACCTGCGATAGTGGTAGTAGTAGTTGCACTGTATGACTCCAATGAAACGACTGTACCCTTGCAAGCAGGGATAGTCAGGACTGTTCCACCATTAAGCTGTGCCCAGTCATTCCAACTTCCGTTAGCCACTTTGCCATTGGTGGCATCAATAGGCATCTTCACATCGATAGTCTTGCCATTGACAACAGCCTGAGCCACCCAAATCATGGTTTTGCCCTGTACACCAACAGTAGGAGCACCATTCTTACGTTGGAAGTCCCAAGTAATGGTACCAGTTGCTGTACGGTCAGCCAAAGAAACTTCATTGGCAGTAAACACAGGAGTCAAGGCTATATCTGCGTTCATCACTACTTCCTGACCTGCAGTGTAAGTGGTCGTTCCATCTGTCCAACCTGTCAAGGTTTTGCCTTCAGCATACAGCGTGAAGTTAGCAGGAATTGTGATAGATTCACCGGCTACAACTTTTGTTGCGGCAGGAAGAATACCTTCAGCAGTCACATCACCCAATGAATAGGTAGCTGTGTACTCGGTAATAACCTCCGTTACAGCTTCTACAGAGAAGTACGGAGTGTAAGAACCACCAGAGATGGTCAGCGTGGTAGCTTCTCCATTGTAGTAACCATAAATTACATTCTCGTCAGCACCATTAGCTGTACTCCAACAAGCACCATTGTTGGTGTTGAATGTACCACATGTCTCACCGGCAGCATTCTTGATGGTGACATCACCACCCCATGCGCAAGAACCCATACCAATCTTTACGGGTCCCTCTACAGCTATAGTTGCCGAGAAGTTAGCCAATCCGTGTTGGGTGCTGTGATACTTGCCGGTAACCGTAAAACTGGCTGTAGCATCGTCAGCAGCAACTCGGGTAACTGTACCATCGTCAGCAACAGCAATACCGATGGTCGTGATATCTGCATCTGCAGATGTCATAACCTTGTCGTTCGTGAAGTCAACCTTCACATCCTTGAACGCCGCCATCGCCGGAAGTACTCCCAACAATGCCACCCAGACAAGGACGAACTTGAATAAGTTTTTAATGTTCATAAATTGTATTAATTAGTTAATAAATAAAATAGTTGTTTTTCAGTCCTAAATTCCTCGTATTGATACTATAGTATCGATTCCTCCAATGATAATTCTGCATCCGTTAACGTACACGAACGTAACAAAATGAATTACACCAAGCAGATATTTCAGTGTGCAATATTACTTTATTTTTATTAAAGTGCCAAAGATTTGGAATAAAATCTGAATCGCAAAACATTCTTTTACCGAAATACATGTTGTATAACATAAAAACGAAGAAAAGGCCTTTTGTCTTCTTTTTTTTTCAGGTAGTAGTAACATCAGTTGAAGTCCTGATACTTTAAGAATCTGATATACAAGTATCTCACATTCTCATTGGGAATCTTTAACGGGTAGGAATAGGATGGTTAGAGAGATTTTCCGTATCTTTGTCGCCGTATATGCATATATCTTAGGAGAGATGAATAGTGATACTGTGGTAATCATAGGAGCCGGTTTGGGTGGGCTCGAGTGCGGATACATATTGGCCAAATGTGGTTTCAAGGTAGTCGTACTGGAACGTGAGTCCCAATTGGGAGGCTGTCTTCAGACCTTCCGTCGGGGCTATGCCACCTTCGATACAGGTTTCCATTATATAGGCGGATTATCGGAAGGAGAATCGTTGAACCGTCTTTTCACCTACTTCGACCTTATGGGACTTCCGTGGTATCAGTTGGATAGAGACTGTTTCGACGAGGTGGTCATAGGCAATCGTTCCTACGCTTTTGCCAATGGACACGACCGTTTTGTCGAGACATTGGCTGCACACTTTCCTGCCGAACGCGAAGGACTGAAGCGCTATACCTCCTTCCTTCGTCAGGTGGGCGACCATATATTTGACAGCCTTTTACCTAAGAGCGAAGAGAAATTCCTCACCCAATCACTCTTTTCCCGTTCAGCTTACGAGTTCTTGAATGAATATATCTCTTCCCCTACCTTGAAGAAAATTCTTTCAGGTACGTCGCTGAAAATGGAATTGAATGCCCCTACTCTCCCCCTTTACACCTTTGCCCAAATCAACGACTCGTATATACGCAGTGCCTGGCGACTGAAGGGAGGCGGTTCACAGATTGCCGAACATCTGGCCGAGAGCATCCGTCAGATGGGTGGAGAGGTACGCACCAATGCAGCTGTCACCCTCATTCGGGAGGCTGATGGGAAAGTCGCTGGTGTCGAGTTGAATGGTGGTGAAGAGTTTGTCGGAGCATCATGGGTCATCAGCAGTGTACATCCGGCCTATACCATCAGTCTGGTAGGCGAAAGCCAGAAGATGCGACGTGCCTACCGCCATCGTATCTCGCGATTGGAGAACACCTTCGGCATGTTCACAGCCAACATACGGCTCAAGCCGGATATAGTCCCCTATATGAATAGGAATATCTATGTACATCGCGCCCAAAGTGACCCTTGGCATATCGACCTGACGGATACCGAAAGCGTATTGGTGAACTATCCCGTGCCTGAGGAGGGAAAACAGACTGTGGACAGCATCGATCTGCTCACTCCCATGAGTTGGAAAGAGGTGGAGAAATGGAGCCACCTCCCCGTAGGCCGACGCGGCACAGACTATGTCACCTGCAAAGAGATGAAGGCCCAGCAATGTCTCGACCTTGTCAAAGACCGTCTGCCCGAATTGGAGAGTGCCATCGACCATATCTACACCAGTTCGCCCTTGAGCTACCACAGCTACATTGCCAGTGCTGAAGGGTGTGCCTACGGCATCCGCAAGGACTACAACAATCCGATGGGCACCGTACTGACCCCACGCACCCCCCTACCCGGCTTGTTACTTACTGGCCAAAGTCTCAATCTGCATGGCATTTTAGGTGTGAGCATGACTTCGCTCTTCACCTGTGCAGAGATTGTGGGAAGAGAAAAGATTATAGAAGAAATAGGATTAAATAAATAGAAGAATATGAACTATGCATTAGTGACCGGCGGAAGCCGTGGAATAGGACGCGCCGTATGCGTCAAACTTGCCCAGATGGGTTATCACGTCATTGTGAATTATGTATCAAATGATGCCGAGGCTGAAAAGACATTGGCACTCATACAGGAGGCTGGCAGCACAGGCGAACTGTTGAAGTTCGATGTCAGCAATGCCGAAGCCACACTGGCAGCTATCGAAGGCTGGCAGGAGAGTCATCCGGGAGAATTCATCGAAGTGCTCATCAACAATGCCGGCATCCGCAAGGACAATCTCCTTCTCTGGATGGAATCCGAGGATTGGAACCGTGTGTTGGGCATCGGTCTTCATGGTTTCTACAATGTGACCCGTCCCCTGCTCCAACCCATGTTGGTGAAGAAACGTGGCCGCATCGTCAACATGGCCAGTGTATCAGGTCTCAAAGGTCTGCCCGGCCAGTGCAACTACTCGGCTGCCAAGGGTGGTATGATTGCTGCTACAAAGGCTCTCGCACAGGAGGTCGGCCGTAAGGGCGTGACTGTGAATGCCGTAGCACCTGGTTTCATCCGTACAGATATGGTCGAAGGGCTCGATGAGAAAGCGCTGAAGGGCACTATTCCATTGAATCGTTTCGGTGAACCCGAGGAAGTGGCCGAACTGGTAGGATTCCTGGTATCGGACAAGGCTGCCTACATTACCGGAGAGTGCATCTCCATCAACGGAGGACTCTATTAATTATAAATTTGGAAGTATGAATTACAAGATCAGAATTATAGCTTTGTCAGTGATCGCCGTCATGCTATGCACGTTGGTACATGCACAGGGCAATAGCGCCGCATTGGCACAAATCGAAAAGGCAAATGCCGGTATCACCTCTATCCAAGGTAAGTTTGCACAGACAAAGACCATTGCTGCCAATGGCAAGCAGATCAAGTCGGACGGCACGCTCTATATCAATGGGGCAGAACAGATGGCCATGCATTACAATGCCCCCTCGACAGACCTGTTGGTGATTAATGGCAACCGTTTCTACATGATTCGGGGAAAGAAGAAGAACAACTTCAATACCGAGAAGAACAAGGCCATGCGTAGCCTGCGCAACACTTTGCTCTACTGTGTACATGGAAAGCCTGCCCAGCTGGCTACAGAGAACAATGCCGACATTGCTGTCACTCAGGATGGTAATGCCACAGTCGTCACACTGACATCTCAGAAAAAGACTCCTCGTGGATACGAGAAGATTATTCTCCATTACAACACCAAGAACTCCTTGCTCACACGTATGGAGATGATCGAATGGGGAGGAAACAGTACGCTCTATGAGATAAGCGGCCTGCAAACGGACACCACCATCGCTCCCGATCAGTTTGCTATTCCTGATTAAAGGGATGCTGCCAGTGGCAAGATAAATGAAAGGTGTGTCATCACTCCATCTCTCAGATGAAGATGACACACCTTTACTATATTAAAAAGGGTATGTCGGAATCTCCGACACACCCTTTCTTTATATCCTGCCTCCAGGAGATTAATTGTTCTCCGGACGGAGTTGGCGGACGGTAACGGCTGTCTTCCACATTTCGCTTTCGCGCAGGGCTTTCAGCTCCTCTTCCAATTTCTCGCGATAGTCGGGCTTGGAGTTGCTGTCGATAGAGATCTGAGCCTCGTTACCACACTTCACGCTGGCATAGAGTTTCTCCACCACGGGCTTGATGGCATCGTGGAAGGGACCCATCCAGTCGAGGGCACCACGCTGGGCGGTAGTAGAGCAGTTGGCGTACATCCAGTCCATACCGTTCTTGGCAAAGAGGGGCATCAGTGACTGTGTCAACTCCTCAACTGTCTCGTTGAAAGCCTCAGAGGGAGTATGTCCGTTCTCGCGGAGCACCTCGTACTGTGCCAGGAGCAATCCCTGGATAGCACCCATCAGTGAACCACGCTCACCGGTGAGGTCACTGGTTGCTTCGCGGATAAATGTTGTCTCGAACAGGTAACCTGAACCTACACCGATACCGAGAGCCAATGTACGCTCAAGGGCACGGCCCGTATAGTCCTGATAAACGGCGTATGAAGAGTTCAAGCCGCGGCCTTCGAGGAACATGGTGCGGAGTGAAGTACCCGAACCCTTGGGAGCCACCATGATAACGTCGATGTCTGTGGGAGGAACCACACCTGTGCGGTCATTCCATGTGATGGCAAATCCGTGAGAGAAGTAGAGGGCCTTGCCCGGAGTCAGGTAAGGTTTGATGGTGGGCCATACGCTCATCACCGCTGCATCAGAGAGCAAGCACATGATGATGGTACCCTTCTCGCATGCCTCTTCAATAGAGAACAGAGTCTCACCCGGTACCCATCCGTCAGATACAGCCTTGTCATAAGTCTTTCCCTGACGTTGGCCAACGATAACGTTGAAGCCATTATCACGCAGGTTCAACGACTGGCCGGGGCCTTGCACACCATAACCGATAACGGCGATGGTTTCATTCTTCAACACTTCACGTGCCTTTTCCAAAGGAAACTCTTCGCGGGTCATCACATTTTCGATGACACCGCCAAAATTCAATTGTGCCATAAAATAATTTTTTAAGTTACTAGTTACTAGCTACTAGTTTTTTGCAGCTACGGTAGATAACAACCAGTTTGATTAATGATTATTATTTATATTCAGTTTTCTTATCAATCCTACAACTCAGCACTCAGCACTCTCAACCAACACCACCTTACTGCGCACCACCACTTCCGTGCCGTTCTTGCGCACTTCGATGTCGTATTCGTTCTCGGCCACCTCTTCACGATAGAAGCTGAGGGTGTCGCCATAATAGCTTTCGGCCACGTAGGCCATCTCGAAACGGCGGATACGCTTCTCCTTGAATGTATCCATGGGGAACAGGTCGAGGATGTGCTCGATGTACTTGATGCTGTTCACGTGCCCGTTGATGTCGATATCGCTATAGCGTGTCTCATACACCTCCACAGGCATGTCGGTGCCCACTTTGATGCGGCGGGGCTTGTCGATGGGACACTCCTTGTCGCAGATATATCCGGTGATGCTGCCCCCATGCAGGGTCAGCAGGTCGGCCGGACGACGTGTCTCCATGCTTATCATAGCCCATACCGAACGGGCATACCCGACAGGCTTGCCCTCCTTGTTGAGGATGGCAAAGTTACGGTCAGTGAAGAGGCGATAGACATTCTCCACCCATGTCTCGATGCTGAACGGCTCGTACTGGCGGGGCATATCGTCCAGTTCGATGGCCAGTCGCGAGAGCACCCATGTATAGTGGTTCTCGTTCAACTCGGCAATGCCGAATCCACGGTCGGAGGCATGGAATCCAGCACAGTTCAGCAAGTGGTTTCCCAGCACACCCATGGTCAGCCTTCCTGTAAAGTCCACGTGGAAAGGCTCGGCCACGAAATTGTATGTACCTATTTTATTGTCGGGCATATTCCTTTTCCTTATTATATTTTTCTTCGCGGAAACTCAGATATTCATTCAATCGCTCGAAGCAGCTGGTAGAGATGGCCACACGTCCCGAGCGCACGAATTGCAACACGATACCGAACTGCTGGAGTTCTTCGTAGAGAGAGGTAATCTCCTCACTCATGCCGTTCTTCTCCACTATGCAGAAGGTCGGGTTCACTTCCACCACACGTGCCGCATGGCGACGGATGATTTTCGATGCTATGGGATTGGCCTGGAAGCCGGGTGTGGCCAACTTATAGAGGGCAATCTCGTGCTGGTAGATTTCATCGTCGGTGAAATAGTTGGCCTGAAGGACATCAATCTTGCGCTCAATCTGCTTCACCACCTTCTTTATCTCATCCTCCGTACACCATGCAGTGATAGTATATTTATGGATACCTTTAATGGATGATGCCGATACGTTCAGGCTCTCAATATTGATTTGCCGACGGGTGAATACGGCTGTCACTTGGTTCAAAAGTCCTGCGATATTCTCCGAGTGGACTATCAGTGTATATAATGTTTTCATTAGTTCTGAGTTTTGAGTTTTGAGTTCTGAGTATCAGTTTCTGAATTTTGCTTTGCCGTCAAAATGATAGAAGTTATCATTTTCTTCAATTCCCGACAATCAGCTACTAAAGACTCAGATTGATTTTCGGACAAATATTTTGTTCTCTTTAATAATTCTAACCAAAACAAGGTTTCATTAGCCTCTTTTTGAGATATAGCCAATTTGTGGACAAAATCTGCAGTTGATTCCGCCGCAAGAGCTTCACTGATATTTGCGCCAATAGAAGTACCACAACGCAATAACTGTTTACTCATTACGTCTTCTTTATTAATATCCATCATATATTTGCGTAAATTTACCATCCTTTCCGCAAAATCCAATGATTTCTCATATACGATACTGTTTCTCATAATCTAAATAACTTTCATTTTCCAACTCAGAACTCAGCACTCAGAACTCCCAGTTCAGCACTCCAATAACATCTTGTCCACTGTTCCTCCCGGAGGAGTCATAGGCATCACGTTGCCTTCTTCGATGACACAGGCCTCGAGGAGGAAAGGTCCGTCGGTGTCGAGCATTTCGCGGATAGCCTCACGCAACTCCTCGCGCTCCGTCACACGGCGGGCAGGGATGTTGTAGGCGGCAGCTATCTGCATATAGTCGGGGTTCATCATCGGTGTAAAGGCATAGCGGCGTCCGAAGAACATGGCCTGCCATTGGCGCACGTTGCCCAGGTAGTTGTTGTTCATCAGTATCATCTTCACCGGTGCCTGTTGCTCCATGATGGTACCCAGTTCCTGGATGTTCATCTGGAAACCACCGTCGCCCATGAACACACACACCTTGCGGTCGGGGCGTCCGAAAGTGGCCCCGATGGCGGCAGGCATACCGAATCCCATCGTGCCGAGTCCGCCCGAAGTGACAATGCTCCGTTCTTTCGTATATTTGAAGTAGCGGGCAGCCATCATCTGGTTCTGTCCCACATCGGTCACCAGGATGGCTTCGTGATGAGCCTCTTCGCTGACGGCACGCACCACCTCACCCATGTTCAGCGGTCCTTCCGTGGGGTGTATCTCGGGTTCTATGACGCGCGTGTTCTCTATCTCCGTCTGTTCGGCAAAGCTCTCAATCCATTCGGTGTGCTTGGCTTCGGCCACCAGGTCGGTCAGGGCCTTCAGCGTCAGTTTGCAATTGCCCAACACCTCCACATCCACCTTCACATTTTTGTTGAACTCCGAGGGGTCAATGTCCATGTGTATCACCTTCGCCTGTTTGGCATAGGTGGCCAGGTTGCCCGTCACGCGGTCGTCAAAGCGCATACCCACGGCAATGAGCACGTCGCACTCGTTGGTCTTCACGTTAGGGGCCAGATTGCCGTGCATACCCAGCATACCCTTGTTCAGCGGATGGTCTGATGAAAGGGCCGAAAGACCCAGCAGTGTACATCCGCATGGCAGGTCGGCCTTCTCCACCAAAGCACGCAGTTCGGCTTGTGCACCGCCCAGCTCTACGCCCTGTCCCACGAGCACCAGCGGGCGCTTGGCCTCGTTGATGAGTGCGGCGGCCTCCTCGAGGCAGCCCTCCTTCGGTAGGGGATTGGGGTCGTAGCTACGGATGAAATCGACCGTGGCAGGTTCGTAGTCCACCATCTCCACCTGTGCATTCTTGGTGAAGTCGAGCACCACAGGGCCTGGTCTTCCGTTCTTGGCCAAGAAGAAGGCACGGGCCACAGCCCAAGCAATGTCCTTGGCTGAGCGTATCTGATAGCTCCACTTGGTGATAGGCTGCGTGATGCTCACGAGGTCCACCTCCTGAAAGGCATCGGTGCCCAGCATGCCTGTAGGCACCTGTCCGGCAATCACCACGATGGGTGTACTGTCAATCATGGCATCGGCAATGCCCGTCAGTGTGTTTGTTGCACCAGGTCCGCTGGTCACCAGGCACACCCCCACTTCGCCCGACACGCGGGCAAATCCCTGTGCGGCATGGGTGGCGCCCTGTTCGTGGCGTACCAGTATGTGGTTCAACGTGTCGCGATGACCATAGAGGGCATCAAATGTGGGCATGATGCTACCGCCGGGATAGCCGAAGAGGGTCTTCACCCCCTGGTGCTCCAACGAGCGCATCATTGCCTCTGCTCCTGTTATCTGTTGTTTCATATATGTTTTTTTTAGGAGTTAGAGAAGTTATCACTCGCTTTGCTCGTTAGAAGTTAAAGGAGTTATCGCAGGCTTGCCTGCTAGCCAAATGTATAGCAAAACTATTGGCTTTTTTTGCTCCGCTCAAGGGAACTTCTCCTAGGTCCAAAGGACCGATAACTCCTTTAACTCCTGTATCTCCTTTATCTCCTTATTATTCTACTATTCTCACTCCACCCTTGTCGGCCGAGCTCACCATGCTGGCATAGGCGCGGAGGCTCTTGCTCACCACACGGTTGCGGGTCACGGGTGCCATGGGGCGCGCGGCCAGCTCCTCGTCGCTCAGTTTCACGTTGATGGTGCGATTCGGGATATCTATCTCTATGATGTCTCCATCCACTATCTTTCCGATGTTTCCACCGGCGGCGGCTTCCGGACTGATGTGTCCGATGCTCAATCCCGAGGTTCCCCCCGAGAAGCGTCCGTCGGTTATCAGGGCACACTCCTTGCCCAGGTGTTTCGATTTGATGTAGCTTGTGGGGTAAAGCATCTCCTGCATACCCGGTCCGCCCTTGGGACCTTCGTGGGTGATCACCACCACGTCGCCGCTCACCACCTTGCCTCCCAGGATGCCGTCGCAGGCAGCCTCTTGCGAGTCGAACACTTTGGCTGGGCCGGTAAACTTCCAGATGCTCTCGTCCACTCCAGCGGTCTTCACCACACATCCGTCCTGTGCGATGTTGCCCTTCAGCACGGCCAGTCCGCCATCCTTCGAGTAGGCATGGGCCAGGTCGCGGATACATCCCTCGGCACGGTCGGTATCCAACTCCTTGTAGTAAGTGGCTTGCGAACCCAGTTTGATATTGAACTTGCGGGCGGGGGCACTGGTATAAATACGTGTCGCCTCCACGTCCACATTGCCGTTGTTTATTTCATACTTCGCTATTGCCTCGCCCAGCGTCATACCATCCACGCGGCACACGTCGGTGTCGAGCAGTCCGCCTTTGGAGAGTTCGGCCAGGATGTTGAGGATACCACCGGCACGGTTCACATCCTCGATGTGGTACTTCTGCGTGTTGGGTGCCACCTTGCAGAGGCAGGGCACACGGCGCGAAAGCATGTCTATGTCGTCCATGGTGAAATCGACACCCGCCTCATTGGCAATGGCCAGCAGGTGGAGCACCGTGTTGGTGGAACCTCCCATGGCGATGTCCAGTGTCATGGCATTAAGGAACGCCTCGCGCTTGGCGATGCTCAGGGGGAGCACACTCTCGTCGCCCTCCTCATAGTATCTGTAGGCATTCTTCACGATGAGTGCTGCTGCATCCTTGAAGAGTCGGGTACGGTTCTCGTGCGTAGCCAGGATGGTACCGTTGCCGGGCAGGGCAAGGCCCAGTGCCTCGTTCAGGCAGTTCATCGAGTTGGCCGTAAACATACCCGAGCAGCATCCGCATCCGGGGCAAGCGTGGTTCTCAATCTCGGCCACCTCGTCGTCGCTCACGCTCGTGTCGGCACTCTTGATCATGGCATCAATCAGGTCAAGGTGCTGTCCCTTCCATTCGCCGGCCTCCATCGGTCCGCCGCTCACAAACACGGTGGGGATGTTCAGCCTCATGGCAGCCATCAGCATACCCGGGGTAATCTTGTCGCAGTTCGAGATGCACACCAGCGCATCGGCCTTGTGGGCGTTGCACATATACTCCACCGAGTCGGCAATGATGTCGCGGCTGGGCAGGGAGTAGAGCATACCGTCGTGTCCCATGGCGATACCGTCGTCCACGGCAATGGTGTTGAACTCGGCGGCAAAGCATCCGAGCCGTTCAATCTCGGCCTTCACCAACTGGCCTATCTCGTGCAAGTGGGTATGTCCGGGTACAAACTGGGTGAACGAATTGGCGATGGCAATGATGGGTTTTCCTATCATCTCGCGTTTCATGCCGTTGGCCACCCAGAGGGCACGTGCCCCTGCCATACGGCGTCCCTGTGTGCTGAATGCGCTACGCAATGGATGTTTCATATTTTATTCTTTTTAGTTGGCGAGTTGGCGAGTTGACAAAGATTCTTCACTCAGAACTCAGAAAGAACTCAGCACTCACAACTCAGAACTCAAAAACTCAAAAAGCCTCCCTCACATCTGTGAGAAAGGCCATCCGATTTACTCTTTATCTTTTATATCTTCGTACATTCCATATATATACACGCCTTTCTCACGCTCTTGATGTTTCCACCACGACGTTGACTAGTAGTAGGCTGCTAATTCGTGCTATGTTTGTACTCAGAATCATATTTTCTCTTTGTTGTTTCAATTAACGACTGCAAAGGTAAGTGTTTTCTTGCAAACAGCCAACAAATTCACGATATTTTTTCTACCATTTCTTTAAAATTGTAAGTCGAAGCAAGTTTTCAGCTACTTTTTGTCATGATGAGTTTTGAGTCTTGAGTCTTGAGTTCTGAGTTTTGAGTGCCGCATGGCCAACTTAAATCCGCGTCATCTGCGTCATCTGCGTCTGAAAAATTAGTGCCGCATGGCCACTCAGAACTCAAGACTCACAACTCAGAACTCAGCCCTCACTCATGATGATACGGTTCCCCCCGTAATATCGTCATGGCGCGATAGATCTGCTCCACGAAGACGAGGCGTATCATCTGGTGCGAGAAGGTCATCTTCGATAGCGAAAGTTTCTCTTGTGCCGCCTGATAGATGCGGGGCGAGAATCCGTAGGGGCCACCGATGATGAACACCAGACGCTTGCCCGTGGTGCTCAGCTTGCGTTCCATCCACGAGGCGAACTCCACCGAGCGGAACTCCCGTCCGTGCTCGTCCAGCAACACCACGGTGTCACCCGGCTGCAGGGCCTTCAGGATGAGGTCGGCCTCCCGCTCCTTCTGTTGCTCCTCGGTCAGGTTCTTGGTGTTCTTCAACTCGGGGATAATCTCCATGTCGAAAGGGATGTAGTGCTTCGTGCGCTCCACATACTCCTTGATGGCGGTAATATAATAAGGTTGTACCGTCCGCCCCACGGCCAATAGGATTGTCTTCATATCGGGTGCAAAGATAATGCTTTAACATTAATTGCCTATTATTTTTTAAAATATCTGTCAGATATATTCTTCCGTTAGCATAATAATCCGTACCTTTGTAGTGGATAACTTTTTTGTATGGAATCTTTTCGTTTTCCTACTAAAAAATTATGGAAAATAAGATTCACGGACTGACAGACAAAGTTTACCACGAAGTATCGAAAGGATAACAGCAGACCTCCCCACCGGAGGCCGATGCCCAATCTGACGATTGAGAGAGAGAAACACACAAGAAACACATTTATTAACCCTACAAATTGCAACCTTCTTATGGAAACCTGTACCTATTTCCCGTCACTCTTCGACGGGGTACGCAATGTGAAGAGCAGCCGGACTATGGACTGGCCGCAAGTGTATGAACTGATCCATGGCGGACAACTCAAGGTGGACACCGAGCGCCACCGCCACTTCCGCCAACAGGGGATGACCAAGGAGGCTGACCGTACCAAACACCAGTCACAGGCCATCACTCCGGCCGTACAATGCAGCGACGGACGACGTGACGACCAGGTGGTGGGATACACGGGCGTCAGCCTGGTCGATCTGGACCACGTCCCCGACCTGCCTGCCACACTGGACCTGCTGCGCAACGACCCACACACCTTCATGCTCTACACCACCCTCTCGGGCCAGGGCATACGCATCTTTTTCCGTTATGCCTACGAGGGCGAGATGACCAAAGCCGTTTACACAAAATGTTTCCTCAAGGGGAACGAGTACTTTGCCCGTCTCACAGGGTTGCCCTACGACCGTGCCTGCAAAAATCCCTCGCGCCTGTCTGCACTGTGCCACGACGAAGGGGCCTACTTCAACCCCACAGCAGAGCCTTTCACACTGCCTGCTGAGGAGCAGCCCCCGTGTACTGCCACACCTGTCACCCGTGGCAACTACAGCCAGTTCAGCCCAAACAAACCCTCTGCAGACGGACTCATCGACAGCAAGCTCATCGCCAACATCCACCGCTCCATCGTGCGCAAGGGCATCAAGTATGTCGAGGGCAGCCGCAACCAGTACATCAGCCGTTTCGGTTACCAGCTCAACCGCCGTGGCATCCCCGAGCAGGCGGCCATCGACTGGGCCGTGCAGAAGTTCTGCGACTTCGACGATGACGTGGCTGCCATCATCCGCTCATGCTACAACCAGGTGGAGGAACACGGGCGCGAAAAGAAAAAGGCTGCTGTACCCTCGCGCTCACGTATGGCCACCCCCGAAGAGTTGGGCGAATTTCTCAACACACAAGCCCGTTTCCGCTACAACGAGATTTCGGGCAAGACGGAGATTGCCATGCTGAAAACGGCCAAAAAAGAGGCCGTCCCATCATCGGCCATCAGTTTCGTACCCATCACCGACCGCCACCTGAGCACCCTCTGGCGCCACTTCAACAGGGACGACCGCCACACCACCGAGGAGCAGATACACAGCCTTATACGCTCCGACTTCACACCCGCCTATAACCCCTTCAAGGAGTATTTCGAGTCCCTGCCGCCCTGGGACGGACAGACCGACTACATCGCCCAATTGGCCGGCTACGTACACACCACCACCGACCCCGACCACTTCGCCCACTGCCTGTGCAAGTGGCTGGTGGGCATGGTGGCAGGATTCTTTGACGAGAAGGTGACCAATCAGGTGGTATTGGTCCTCATCGGCCCACAAGGATGCGGCAAGACCACCTTCTTCGAATACATGCTGCCGCCCCAACTCTACAACTACTACAGCACCAAGACCAACAGCAACCGTCTGGACAAGGACGACCGCCTGATGCTCTCCGAATATGCCCTCATCAACTTCGAGGAGCTGGAGAGTATGCGCACCTCTGAGATGAACCAGCTGAAGGCCATGATCACCATGCGCACCGTCAACGAGCGGGCACCCTACGGACGCTATATGGAGAAACGCCAGCGCATAGCCTCCTTCTGTGGCACGGGAAACACCACCCGTTTCCTCAACGACCCCACGGGCACACGCCGCTGGCTCCCCTTCGAGGTGACACATATCGACGACCCACGCACCTATCCCTTCCCCTACGAAGGCATCTACAGCCAAGCCCTGCACCTGCTGCGCTCCGGATTCCGCTATTGGTTCAACCGCGAGGAGATGGTACGGCAAGCTTCGCACAACGAGAAATTCGAGGTACCAAACCCCGAAGAGGAGCTCATTGCCACCTATTATCGCCGTCCATTACCTGGCGAAGTGGTCAAATTTGTCACCACATCCAACATACAGGAACGGATAAATTCAGCCATCAAAAAACCATTATCACTGGTCAAAATTGCCACCGCCATGAAGAAAATGGAGTATCCACAGGTGCGCAAGAGGTCACTCCGCGGATTCCTTGTTTATGAGTACAGTATCGACGAACTGCGTGTAAATCAGAGCTATAAGCACACCGAAGGGCTGGACGGCCGTTAGACCGACATGCCGGGTTGCCGGGTTGCCAGGTTATTTGTATAACTTTCGCGCACATTTGTGGTAATATGGTCGAAATTAGTCATCGCATCTAATTATTTCGACCATATTACCACTTTTTTATATAGGAGTCTTACAACAACCTGGCAACCCGGCAACCCGGCATGTCGGTCTAACGGCCGTTCAGCCCTTCGGTGTGCTTATGGCTCTGATTTACACGTAGTTCTTTGCCGCTGTACTCATATGCAGGGAATCTGCAGAGTGGTCCCTTGCGCATCTGTGGGTACTCCATTTCCTTCATGGAGATGGCCATTTTGACCAGTGAAAATGGCTTTTTGATGGCTGAATTTATACGTTCCCGTATGTTGGATATGGTGACAAATTCGACCACTTTGCCAGATAATCTCCAACCTTAAACTAACATGGCTTCGGCCAATGCCTCCATGGCGGGAAGGTCGGTTCGCTTCATTCGCGAACGGATAGTGACAATAGGTTCCACTATCTCGATTTCCTTCATTTGTTCCAACATCGAGGTCATTACCTTAGCGGCACAAGGTGCCCATGAGCCATTCTCGATGATGCCTACACGGCGTTTCTGGTAAGCTTTCAGCTTGAGGTGGTGCAGGAAATCGTGCATCGGGGGGAACACATCGGCATCGTATGAAGCGGCAGCAACTATCAGTTTGCCCATACGGAACGCATCTTCTACGGCCTTGGCCATATCATCGCGGCTGAGGTCGGCAACAGAGACCTTTGGAACGCCTTTCTCGCGAAGTAACTCGGCCATTTTATGGGCAACTTCGGCCGTACCTCCATAGATGGATGCATGAGCAATGAAAACGCCATCCTCATCTTCTGCACGGTATTTGCTCCATGTGTCATACAATCCGATGTAGTAACTCAGTTTTTCTTTCAGGATTGGCCCATGTAAAGGGCAGATACAGGCGATGTCGAGAGTAGCTAACTTTTTCAGAAGAACTTGTACCTGTGCTCCGTATTTTCCACAGATATTGAAGTAATATCTGCGAGCTTCGCAAGCCCATTCCTCATCATGAGCTAAGGCTCCGAACTTACCGAAGGCATCAGCAGAAAATACAACTTTGTCCGTTTGGTCGTAGGTGACCATCACCTCTGGCCAATGTACCATAGGAGCCATGAAAAATTGTAGGGTGTGTTTGCCCAAGTTCAAGGTTTCACCTTCCTTCACAATTATGGTGCGTCCCTCGAAATCGGTATCTTCAAAGAATTGGGGCAGCATCTGTATGGCACGTGCCGAAGCTACAACTTTCAGCGTAGGGAATTTTTCCAATGCAGCAGCTATGTTTCCGGCGTGGTCAGGCTCCATATGTTGCACTACCAGATAATCAGGCGTACGGCCATTCAAGGCAATATTAAGATTGTTCCACCAATCTTTGCTTTTGCGTAAATCGACAGTATCCATAATGGCAACCTTTTCATCCCAGATTAAATAGGAATTATAAGAGATGCCATTTGGAACTATATACTGACTTTCAAAGAGGTCAATATCGGTGTCGTCAACACCGATATATCTGATTGTTTGGGTTACGTTGAATATCATAATTTTTTTTATGATACAACGATTATGGTTTATTGCTTGTTCGCGCGTTTGCGCTCTAATTCGTCGAGAATAATCTTGCGCATGCGCATGCTTTTGGGAGTAATCTCTACGTATTCATCTTCCTTGATGTATTCCAAAGCCTCTTCGAGTGAGAAGACAATGGGAGGAACGATGCGTGCTTTATCGTCAGAACCGCTGGCGCGCATGTTTGTCAATTTCTTACTCTTGGTGACATTGATGACCAGGTCGTTGTCGTGCGCATGTTCGCCTACCACTTGTCCGGCATAGACCTCTTCTTGAGGGAAAATAAAGAACTTACCGCGATCTTGTAGCTTGTCTATGGCATAGGCAAAAGCTGTGCCTGTCTCCATGGCAATCATCGAACCGTTGGTGCGGCGCTCAATGTCACCTTTGTAGGGTTGGTATTCCTTGAAACGGTGTGCCATGATAGCCTCTCCGGCTGATGCGGTCAGCACATTGGTGCGCAGGCCGATGATACCCCTTGAGGGAATGTTGAACTCAATGTTTACACGGTCACCGGCTGTTTCCATAGAGGTCAGTTCGCCTTTACGGCGGGTCACCATATCAATCATTTTGCTGGCATATTCTTCGGGTACGCTGATGGTCAGTTCTTCGATAGGTTCGCAACGTTGGTCGTTGATGGTCTTGTATATAACCTGCGGTTGGCCTACTTGCAATTCGTATCCTTCGCGGCGCATAGTTTCAATGAGGACTGAAAGGTGCAATACGCCACGTCCGAACACCGTCCACTTGTCTGTCGTTTCATCTTTTTGTACGCGCAATGCCAGATTCTTGTCCAGCTCTTTCATCAGACGGTCATGGATATGGCGGCTGGTGACAAACTTGCCTTCTTTGCCGAAAAAGGGAGAATCATTGATGGTGAAGACCATACTCATGGTAGGCTCGTCGATGGCAATGGTAGGCAATGGTTCAGGATTTTCGAAATCGCAGATGGTGTCTCCGATTTCAAATGCTTCCAATCCCACGATGGCGCAGATATCACCTGAACTGACACTCTCTACCCGCTTGCGTCCCAAGCCTTCGAATGTATGCAGTTCTTTTATCTTTGCACGTGTTTGGCTACCGTCACGGTGTGAGAGCGTGACGTTCATACCTTCAGTCAGTGTGCCACGGTGTACACGTCCCACAGCGATTCGTCCTGTATATGAAGAGTAATCAAGGGATGTGATGAGCATCTGGGGTGTACCTTCCAATCTTTTGGGGGCAGGAATGTGTTCGATAATCTGGTCGAGCAGATAATTGATGTCTTCCGTCGGAGTTTTCCAGTCTTCGGCCATCCAATAGTTTTTTGCTGAACCATATACAACAGGGAAGTCCAATTGGTCTTCCGTAGCATTGAGGCTGAACATCAAATCGAATACCATCTCATACACCTCTTCGGGGCGGCAATTTGGCTTGTCCACCTTGTTTACCACCACGATGGGCTTCAAACCAATTTGCAATGCCTTCTGCAATACGAAGCGGGTCTGGGGCATTGGCCCTTCGAATGCATCTACCAATAGAATGCATCCATCGGCCATGTTCAGTACACGCTCTACTTCGCCACCGAAGTCGCTGTGTCCCGGGGTATCAATGATGTTGATTTTTGTATCCTTATATATGATAGAGACATTCTTTGATAGAATGGTTATTCCTCGTTCGCGTTCGAGGTCGTTGTTATCCAATACCAGTTCGCCGTTTGTCTGGTCACCACGGAATAAATGGCCGGCGAGCATCATCTTGTCAACCAACGTGGTTTTTCCGTGGTCAACGTGCGCAATAATTGCAATGTTTCTAATGTCTTGCATACTCGTTCTTTTGTCTTTTTACCAAAAACGGGGCAAAGTTACAGAAAAACACCGAAATATTCAACGGAAAGCGCCATAAACGTACATTGTATGCGGGTGTTCTTTTCTTGAAAACCTTTTAAATCCGTTAAATGGATAATGAATTTGTCCATTTGTCGGGCCTATTGTTTCTTTTTTATAAAAAGATAAATCTAAAGGAATAGCAGAAACATAAAAGTGATATCGGGAAGGAACCTATTTTCTGCCGAAATCAGCGGGTACTTCACCCCATCGAGTGGTCTCCCACTTGAGAATGGGTGTAGTATAGCTATTTTCTTTCAACCATTTTTCAGCACGTTCTATGAGTTGGTAAAGTTCTTCGGTACGTGCATTGCGCTCTAATTTTGTTTTGCACTTTTTCTGCTTGACCCACAAAATGGCATTACGGCTATCGGAATAGATGGGCATGTCGAGACCTTTTTGTTTCAACAGAGCCAAGGCATGGACTATGGCCAGAAACTCTCCGATATTGTTGGTGCCATGCATGGGACCAAAATGAAAGATGACTTGTCCGGTGCGTAGATATACCCCCCGATATTCCATAGGGCCAGGATTACCACTACAAGCTGCATCTACGGCCAATGCTTCTGCATGGACTTCCAAAGGGAGGGGGAGTACAGTGTCTGTACGGTTAGTGGGTGGGTTGGTCATCTGCAACTTGTCATTCTGACCATGTGCCTCTTTCTTCGCGCGCGCGATATATATATAAGGTGAAGAATTGTAGGCCTTCTCTGCTTCTTCGCGTGTGGGAAATCCTTTGTAGATAGCTCCTTCGCACCCGTTGACTTGTGCTTTACACTCTGTCCATGATGTATAGATGCCTGGAGTGACTCCGTGCCAAACGACGTAGAATTTGTTTTTGGTCATGTGGTTTGTCAATGTGCTAATGTGTTCAATGTGCCAATGTGTTAATGTGGACATATGCTGGTGTGTAGTAAGTGTGTAAACATATTCTACATTAGCACATTGGCACATTATTTACATTCTTTCAGGAACCTCAATGCCTAATAATCCCATGCCGAGACGGACAATCTTGGCGACATTTTCGGAAAGGGCAAGGCGGAATACCTTAAGAGACTCGTTCTCTTCACGCAGGATGCTGAAATCATGATAGAATTGGTTGTATTCCTTTACCAAGTCATAGCAATAATTGGCAATGCCTGAAGGACTGTAGGTTGTGCCGGCCTCCTTTACTACGGCAGAGAAATCGGCAAGCATTTGGATAAGGCCCTCTTCTTTCTCGCTCAGTTGGATACCTGTGGGTAGGGTAGCGGGAATGGTGATGCCTGTCTCTTTGGCCTTGCGAAGCACCGACTGGATACGTGCGTAAGTATATTGGATGAAGGGTCCTGTATTGCCATTAAAGTCAATGGACTCCTTGGGGTTGAAAGTCATGTTCTTTCGGGCATCTACCTTGAGGATAAAATACTTGAGGGCGCCAAGTCCTACGATACGGGCAATATTGTCAGCCTCTTCTTGGGAAAGTCCGTCCAATTTGCCTAACTCTTGGCTGGTTTCCTTAGCGGTACCTATCATCTCGGCCATCAGGTCGTCAGCATCCACAACGGTACCTTCGCGACTCTTCATCTTGCCTTCGGGCAATTCTACCATACCGTAAGAGAAGTGTACGAGTCCCTTGCCCCATTCGAAACCGAGTTTGTCGAGCAGGATGGACAGTACTTGGAAATGGTAATTCTGTTCGTTTCCTACAACGTAAATCATCTTGTCGATAGGATAATCTGCAAAGCGAAGCTTGGCTGTACCTATATCCTGAGTCATATAGACGGATGTGCCGTCGGCACGGAGCAGAAGTTTGTGGTCGAGTCCTTCACCGGTAAGGTCGGCCCATACGGATCCATCATCCTTACGATAGAAGAATTTTTTCTCCAATCCTTCCAAAACTTTTTCCTTACCTTCGAGATATGTATCCGATTCATAGTATATCTTGTCGAAGGAGACACCCATCATCTTGTAGGTCTCGTCAAATCCGGCATAAACCCAATCGTTCATGCGTTTCCAAAGACCACGTACTTCGGGGTCGCCAGCTTCCCACTTCACCAACATCTCACGGGCTTCCTTCATCAATGGGCTTTCGGCTTCTGCTTTGGTCTTGGCTTCTTCTTCATTCAGGCCTTCGGCGGTGTACTTGGCCATCAGTTCTTTAATTTCGGCCTTGTAGTGTTTGTCAAAAGCTACATAGTAGTCCCCAATCAGGTGGTCTCCCTTCTTGCCTGATGATTCAGGAGTTTCTCCTTCTCCATATTTCAACCATGCCAACATGCTTTTGCAGATATGGATACCACGGTCGTTGACGATGTTGGTCTTTACCACACGGTTTCCGTTGGCCGCAACAATGTTGGCCAAGGCATTACCCAACAGATTGTTGCGCACATGTCCTAAGTGAAGAGGTTTGTTGGTATTGGGTGAAGAGTATTCAATCATGACTAAAGGTGAAGACTCTGTGGCTTGGGTAAGACCGTATTGAGCGGTAGCGTGTATGCCGTTCAACAATTCAATCCAGCAATCGGAAGAGATGGTGAGGTTGAGGAACCCTTTGATGACATTGTAAGCGGAGATAGCCGGACAGTTGGCTTTAAGGTATTCACCTACCTCGGTAGCTGTTTGCTCGGGGCTTTTGCGTGACATTTTCAGGAAAGGGAATACGACGAGGGTCAGATGTCCTTCAAACTCTTTTTTAGTCTTCTGCAATTGAATTTGTGTAGCAGCAACCTCTTGTCCGTAGAGGCTTTTTATTCCGTCTGTTACGGAAGAAATGATTTTTGCTTCGATAGTCATGTTCTTATATATAAATCTATAATATCTGCAAAGTAAATGGATGCCAGAATGAATATAAAATGAGAACTCATCCTTTCTTTTATGCTTGATTTGCAATCAAGTGGCAAAATTACAATAAAAAAAAGAGATGCACAAACGTGTGCATCTCTTTTTAAATCTCAAAGGCGATAAGTTCTTATTTTACGGCGTCGGCCAACTCTGCACCGGGTTTGAACTTGGCAACCTTCTTGGCAGCGATGGTGATAGACTGCTTAGTAGCTGGGTTAATACCAGTTCTCTCACCTCTTTCTGATACCATGAAAGTACCGAAACCAACGAGGGCAACTTTGTCACCCTTCTGCAAAGCCTCTGTGATAGATGCAACAACAGCATCAATGGCCTTCTTTGAATCAACCTTGCTCAAGCCAGACTTTTCGGCAACAGCATTGATAAGTTCTGCTTTATTCATACGAATTGAAATGATTAATTAATTATATGTAACTCAAAAAGTTTCACGGAAATTTTGTACAAATATAGAGCAAGAAAATCACATTACAAACTTTTTGGAAAAAAAAATGCAAGAAAAAGAAAAAAAACATGTAAATAGTGTTCTATAACAGTTTTCTGATAGCTTATTTATAGGTAGATGCTGCGAATAGTGGTGTAGGTAAAGAATGAAAAAAATATAAGAGAGGGCGCTTTTCGCAGGTTATACGGAATTAATTTGTACATTTGCACCCTGATTTAATGGGATAAGATTATGAACAATATGCCAGTAGTAACAAAGAATCTACTCATCATAAATGTGTTGGTATATATGGCGAGTGTGGTATTGGGAAGAAAGTTTGGAATAGACCTGAATGATTTGGGAGGTCTGCATTTCTTTCTTTCTTCTGATTTTAAAATATACCAACCATTGACCTATATGTTTTTGCATGGCGGGTTTCAGCATATCTTTTTTAATATGTTTGCGGTATGGATGTTCGGCAGAGTATTTGAACAGATATGGGGGCCGAAGCGTTACCTGTTATATTATCTGGTGTGTGGAGTGGGTGCGGCATTTTGTCAAGAGTTGGTGATGCTTGTCGAGTACTACAATTTGACTTCAGATATGCCTGCAGATGCAGTAGCGATTGTGCTTAATGAAGGGGCATCCGTATTACAAAGGTCAATGAATTATACAGATGTTCAGATGGCCAGTTTGAATTTGGCTGTGAATCTTCCTACGGTAGGTGCTTCTGGTGCAGT
Source organism: Phocaeicola sp. (assembly GCA_045545095.1). Classification (GTDB taxonomy): domain Bacteria; phylum Bacteroidota; class Bacteroidia; order Bacteroidales; family Bacteroidaceae; genus Phocaeicola_A. The sequence continues at coordinate 97,676 of JAZQAG010000033.1, forward strand.
GTTTGGGATATTGCTGGCTTTTGGTCTCTTTTTCCCTAATGAGCGGATGTTTATATTCCCTATACCATTTCCCATTCAGGCTAAATATCTTGTGGTGGGATATGCCATCCTTGAGTTCCTTTGGGGAATGGCGGATAGGCCGGGTGATTCTATAGCGCACTTTGCGCATTTAGGCGGTATGCTGTTTGGGCTCCTGATGATTATGTATTGGAAAAAGAAGAAAAGAAATGAGTATTATTACTGATTTGAAAGGAAAATTTTTGCAGGGAGATATTTGTCTTCAGTTTATATATATAAATGTAGGAGTATATCTTTTGTGTGCAATCTTTTCGATATTGCTTCAATTGTTCAACCTTTCGGGTGGGGCGTTGTTGCTCTATTTGGAATGTCCGGCTGATGTGTATACTTTAATGAAACAGCCATGGTCTTTTTTGACCTATATGTTTATGCACTCAGGGGTACTTCATTTGCTTTTTAATATGTTATGGCTGTACTGTTTTGGCCGGATTTTCTTGTATGAATATTCTTCCCGTCATTTCAGAGGGCTCTATTTGCTTGGCGGTATGGCTGGAGCTTTACTTTATATTTTAGCGTTTAATATATTCCCTTATTTTACACCATTTGTAGGGAGTGCAGTCTTGGTAGGTGCTTCGGCCTCAGTGTTAGCTGTGGTGATGGCTACGGCGGTGAGTATGCCTGAACAACAACTTAATTTCATGCTATTAGGGCCGGTGAGGCTGAAATATGTAGCTTTAGTGATGGTGGTGACGGATTTACTTTTCATCACTTCAGAGAATGGGGGAGGGCATATCGCGCATTTGGGAGGTGCTTTAGCTGGATGGCTATTTGCGATAGGAATCAGAAATGGAAGATATGATGCTACATCCTGGATAAATAGTGTTTGTGATTGGGTGGTAAGAATCTTTAATTCCTCATCTCGTCCTGCAGAAGCGCCAAAGATGAAGGTCACTTATGGTGAGCGTGAGAAAGATTATCGATATAATGAAGCAAAGAAGAAACGTTCGGATGAAATAGACCGGATATTGGACAAAGTGAAGCGGTCAGGCTATGATGGATTGACGGCAGAGGAGAAAAAAACTTTATTTGATGCGAGTCAGAGGTAGGATATGGTATTAAAGCGTGTAGGACATTTTTTTGGATGGATATTGTTGGGATGTAATGGTGTAGTATCACTTCTGATGTTATTGTGTGCGTTTAGTCCCTATATTGATCCGCGAACTATCCCGCTTCTTTCATGTGCGGGATTGGCCTTTCCTATATTCTTGTTGTTGAATATAGCTTTCATGCTTTTCTGGCTCGTGGTATATAGGAAATATGCTCTTTTGCCTTTTTTGACTTTGTTGGCATGTATTGGTGCTTTGCGGAGTTACGTGCCTATTAATGCTCCGGAATCAGAGATTCCTAATGGAGCCATCAAAATTTTGTCATATAATGTAATGGCATACGCTTATGATAAACCGCACAAAAATGGCATGCCTAATGAGATTGTGGATTACTTGGCCAAGTCGGGGGCAGATATTATTTGTACTCAAGAAGCGTTGCTTAATAAAAGTAAATATAGCAAATTTTTGAATGAAGATGCAGTGCGCGATGCGATGTCGGAGTATCCTTATTATTCCCACTATCAGATAGGAACGCATGGATTGGACTGTTTTTCTCGTTATCCAATCTTATCTGCTCATCGGATAAAATATGAAAGCGCAGATAATGGAAGTATGGCTTATGAGATTAAAGTTGGGAAAGATACACTTTTAGTCATTAATAATCATTTGGAGTCTAACAAACTGACGATAAATGATAAGGCGATATATCGGGGCTTGATAAAAGATCCGGAGCATACCATCCAAAAAGAAGCGTCGCGTCAATTGATAGGGAAAGTTGTTGATGCTAGTGTTATTAGGTCCAGTCAAGCTGATAGTATTGCCAAATATATTGAAGAGTCGTCTTGTAAGAATGTGGTAGTGTGTGGCGATTTTAATGATTCTCCTCTTTCCTATACTCATCGCGTAATTCGTGAGAATCTTACAGATGCGTTTATCGAATCAGGTAGTGGATTGGGGATATCATACCATAAGAATGGTTTTTATTTCCGTATCGACCATATATTGGTCAGCAACAATTGGAAACCATATAATTGTACTGTTGACAAGAGTATTGATGCATCAGATCATTATCCTATTTGGTGCTATATAGGCAAGCGTTGACCCCTATTTCGTATTGAAAAATGGATATAAATCTTCTTTTTTGCAACAAAATATTAAATAATAGGCTCTAAAGCATTATTTAATGTGAAAAAAAAGCTATATTTGCAGCCTTGTAGCCGTGTGCATAATTGAAAATATAAACAAAATAAGTAATAAATAATCTAAAATCAAAATGCAGAACAAAGGATTTGTTAAAGTATTTGCAGCGTTGCTCACACTAGTGTGTGTGTTCTACCTGTCGTTCTCGTTTGTGACCCGCCATCATATGAACAAGGCGGCTCAAGACCCTCAGGGAGAGTCTCATTATATGGACTCTATCCAGAATGAGAAAGTTTGGTTAGGAAGCTATACGCTGAAACAGTGTCGTGAGATGGAAATCGGGTTGGGTCTTGACCTGAAGGGTGGTATGAATGTTATTTTGGAAGTTTCAGTTCCTGATGTGGTAAAGGCTTTGGCTGACCACAAAAATGATGAAGCTTTCAATAAGGCCGTGAATGAAGCTGCCAAGCGTCAACAAGAAAGTCAAAGTGACTTTATTTCTCTCTTTGTAGAGGAATATCGTAAGGCTGCTCCAGAAGGAGGCTTGGCTGAAATCTTTGCTACTCAACAGTTGAAGGATAAGGTGACTACACAGAGTACGGATGATGAAGTTATCAAAGTGCTACGTGCTGAGGTAAAGGCTGCCATAGACAATTCATTCAATGTATTGCGTACTCGTATTGACCGTTTTGGTGTGGCTCAGCCAAACATTCAAAACTTAGAAGGTACTATGGGACGTATTATGGTGGAATTGCCAGGTATTAAAGAACCGGAACGTGTACGTGCCTTGCTCCAAGGATCTGCAAACCTTGAATTTTGGGAGACTTATAAAGCTTCTGAAATTGTATCTTATTTGAATGCTGCCGATAACAAATTGCGTACTTTATTGGCAGATAAGGAAACTCTAGAGGACGCTACAACAGAGGTTGTGGAAGAAGTGAAGGCTGAAGATACTGACAGTGTGGATGTGGCTGCAGCTTTGGCTGGTGAAACTACTGATGTACAAAATACACAAAGTATCGAGCAATTGAAGAAAGAGCATCCGTTGGCAGCTATTCTGCAGTTCAATACGTATGATTCTCCCGTTGCCGGTTATGCTCACTATAAGGATACAGCTGAAGTAAACCGCCTGTTGGCCATGCCTGAAGTGAAGAATGCATTGCCTCGTGACCTCCGTTTGAAGTGGGGTGTAAAAGCTGCAGACTTTGATAATAGTGGTCAAGTATTTGAACTTTATGCTATCAAGTCAACCGAACGTAATGGACGTGCTCCGTTGGAAGGTGATGTGATTGTTGATGCTATGGACACATACGACCAGCATGGCAAGCCTTGCGTAAGCATGTCTATGAACACCGATGGTTCTCGTCGTTGGGCTACTTTGACCAAGAATAATGTTGGTCGTAACATTGCTATCGTATTGGATGGCTATGTGTATAGTGCTCCTAATGTTCAGAATGAAATTACTGGTGGAAACTCTCAGATTACCGGTAACTTTACTCCTGAATTGACTAAGGACTTGGCAAATGTGTTGAAGTCTGGTAAGATGCCCGCTCCTGCCCGTATCGTACAGGAAGACATCGTAGGACCTTCTCTCGGTCAAGAGTCAATCAACCAAGGTATGTGGTCATTCATCTTTGCATTTGTATTGTTGATGATTTACATGTGTGCCATGTACGGTCTCATCCCTGGTATGGTGGCTAACGGTGCCCTGATTGTGAACTTCTTCTTCACACTCGGTATTCTGACCTCTTTCCAGGCTGCCCTGACCATGTCCGGTATTGCCGGTATGGTGCTTTCACTCGGTATGGCTGTGGATGCTAACGTACTTATATATGAACGCGCGAAGGAAGAGCTGCGTGCAGGCAAGAATGTACGTGCCGCGTTGGCCGATGGTTACAAGAATGCCTTCTCTGCCATCTTCGACTCTAACTTGACTTCTATCATTACCGGTATCATCCTGTTCAACTTCGGTACAGGTCCTATCCGTGGTTTTGCCACCACTTTGATTATCGGTATCCTCTGCTCGTTCTTCACTGCCGTATTCTTGACTCGTATCGTTTACGAATGGCGTATGGGTAAGGACAAGTGGTTGAACTTGACCTTCACTACCAATCTTTCCAAGAATTTGATGCAGAATACGAAGTTCAACTTCATGGGTGCAGCCAAGAAGTCATTCGCTATCTTCGGAGCGGCCATTCTCATCAGTGTTGTTTCATTCTATGTCAATGGTTTGAGCAAGAGCATCGACTTCACTGGTGGCCGTAACTTTGTGGTTCAGTTCGAGCAACAGGTTCAGCCCGAGACAGTGCGTGCCCTCCTTTCGCAGAAGATTACTGATGCTAATGTGAGTGCTATTGCTTTGGGTACCGATGGCCGTACTATCCGTGTGACTACCAACTATCGTATCAATGAAGATACTCCGACTATTGACTCTGAAATCGAAGCGTTCCTTTATGAATCTTTGAAGGATGGCAATTTGTTGGGTGAGGGTACTACACTTGAAATCTTTATCGACCGCGATAATCGTACCGGTGGTTCAATCATCAGCTCACAGAAGGTGGGTCCTTCTATTGCTGACGACATCAAGACTTCAGCTGTTTGGTCAGTAATCTTGGCTTTGGCTGCTATCTTCGTTTATATCTTGATTCGTTTCCGCAATGTGGCTTACTCTGTAGGCTCTGTAGTGGCTTTGGCTGTTGATACATTGCTTATCTTTGGTATGTACTCGTTGTGCTACAAGTTCTTGCCCATCTCTTTGGAAATCGACCAGACATTCATTGGTGCTATTTTGACCGCTATCGGTTACTCTATCAACGATAAGGTGGTAATCTTTGACCGTGTGCGTGAGTTCTTTGGTCTCTATCCGAAGCGTAACAAGTTCCAATTGTTCAATGATTCTTTGAACACCACATTGGCACGTACTATCAATACCTCACTCAGTACATTAGTTGTATTGCTCTGTATCTTCATCCTTGGTGGTGACAGTATCCGTAGCTTTGCATTTGCTATGATTCTTGGTGTAATATTCGGTACATTGTCTTCACTCTTCATCGCTGCTCCTATTGCTTACCGCGTGATGAGTCGAAAGGAAAGAGGTAGTGACGTAGAAGCATAATTCAAAACACGATATTAAAAGGCTCGCGCTCGATGGAGCGTGAGCCTTTTTTATTGACAAAGGATTTTAACAAAGGAAGAATCAACCCTTCTGAAAAAAATAAATTGATTATGAAAAGAATATTTTCAGTAACCTTATTGGTTGCAATGTGTAGCCTTGGTCAGGTAGCCAAAGCACAACTCCCCAAATTAAAAGATATTCCTGTAACAGCCAAGTTTGGAGGTTATATCATTGGTAATTATACTTATTATGACGAAGAGAGTAAGGATCGTACGGCAGGTTTTAATCTTCGTTTGGCCCGTGTATATGTAAATGGTACGGTGGCTAAGGATTTCAAGTATCGTCTTCAAATGGAGGTGAACGGTGCACCTGGTGTTGATAAAGGTCCCCGTATTGTTGACGCTTACGTTGAATGGGTGAAACATCCATGGCTTAATGTTCGTTTCGGCCAGATGAAGCGTGCTTTTACATTTGAGAATCCTTATAACCCATGGAATCAAGGGTTTGGGGCCTATGCCCAAGCTGTAACGAAATTGTCAGGTTTCTCAGACCGTGTGGGTGAGCACAGCAGTGGTGGTCGTGACGCAGGTTTACTTTTGCAGGGTGATCTTTTCCCTATAGGGAAAGATGAACATCGTCTTTTTCACTATCAGGTAGGAGTGTACAATGGACAGGGGGTAAATCATAATGATGCTAATAGTAGTAAAGATATCATCGGTGGTGTATGGTTTGCTCCTATCAAGGATTTGCAGATTGGAGCTTTCGGATGGGCCGGAGAATATACGGCTAATGGTATGACTGTAGATCGTAACCGTATGTCATTTGGTGTGAAGTATGAAGCGGATTGGACCATACGTGCTGAATACATTACTTCAGAGGGACGTAGTACAAAGAACCTTTATAGTGGTGACAAAGCTGATGGTTGGTATGCCGCAGTGGGAGTGCCTGTGGGTAAACAGTTTAAAGTATATGGCAAGTGGGATGTTTATCGTGACGAAAAGACTTCTGATACACAAACATCTATTTATGGCTTGTCATTGAATTATTGGCTTGACAAGAATCTGATGATTCAGGGCGGATATAATTTTACCAATGCGCGTAGTGCATTATATTCAGCAGAGGGGGTACGTTCTACATCTGAAAGTTTTTATAATATGCTTCAGTTGCAGGTATATGTCCGTTTCTGAAATTAGAGTCTGATAGATATGGTTCTTAATTATATTTGGATAGCATTTTTCTTGATAGCCTTTGTTGTGGCTTTAGTCAAGTTGGTGTTTTGGGGAGATGTCGGAGTTTTTTCTGCCATGATGAGTTCCACATTTAATTCTGCTGAAACAGCTTTTACCATCTCGTTAGGGTTAACGGGGGTACTCAGTTTATGGTTGGGTATAATGAAGATTGGTGAGCAGGGTGGAGTTGTGAATTTGTTGGCCCGTTGGATGAGTCCGCTCTTTTGCCGTTTGTTTCCAGATATACCCAAAGGTCATCCAGTAACAGGAACCATTTTCATGAACATAGCAGCTAACATGTTAGGGCTTGATAATGCGGCAACGCCTCTTGGCTTAAAGGCTATGGCTGAGTTGCAGGGACTTAATAACCAGAAAGATACAGCTACTAATCCTATGATTATGTTTCTGGTGCTGAATACGTCTGGATTAACCCTGATACCAGTCAGCGTCATGGTCTATAGAGCGCAGATGGGTGCTGCTCAGCCAACCGATGTTTTTATCCCGATTCTGTTAGCGACCTTTTTCTCCACTTTGGTAGGTATGGTAGCTGTTTGTTGCTATCAGCGTATAAGTCTTTTCAATCGTACGATGCTCACTATTATTGGGGGCATGTGTGCTGCCGTAGCTTTGATAATATGGGGTGTCAGTCAACTTACTCGAGAACAGATGGATCTCTATTCTGGATTAGTGGCTAACATATTCCTATTCCTTATTATAATAGGTTTTATTTTGGCTGGTATGCGTAAACGCATTAATGTCTATGATGCTTTTATTGAGGGCGCAAAAGAGGGATTTACTACGGCTGTTCGTATTATACCTTATTTAGTGGCTATATTGGTCGCTATCGGGGTGTTCCGTGCTTCAGGTGCTATGGATATATTACTTGATGGGATTGGCTCAGTAGTTGCTGCTATGGGGCTCGATACAGAATTTGTGGGGGCACTTCCTACAGCTTTGATGAAACCTTTGAGCGGAAGTGGAGCACGGGGTCTGATGGTTGATGCTATGCAGGCTTATGGAGCGGATTCGTTTGTCGGCCGTTTAGCTTGTCTGTTTCAAGGTTCAACAGATACCACGTTTTATATTCTTGCAGTCTATTTTGGGAGTGTAGGTATAAAACATACGCGATATGCTGTGCCCTGTGGTTTGTTGGCTGATGTGGCAGGTATTGTGGCGGCACTCTTTATTTGCTATTTGTTCTTTTAGTAATTGTATAATTCGACGCTTTATTATTAATCATGATAACCTATCAAACAGAAGGAGTGAAACTTCCTTTTATTAAAAAACGCGATAACAATGCTTGGATAAAAGCGGTTGCAGCACAGTATGGTAAGCGATTAGGGGATGTGGCCTATATTTTTTGCGATGACGAGAAAATATTGGAGGTGAATCGTGAATATTTGCAGCACGATTATTATACCGATATCATAACTTTTGACTATACCGAAGGTGATGTAATTAGTGGTGATCTTTTTATTAGTTTGGATACTGTACGTTCTAATGCAGAGCAGTACAATCAGGAGTATGAACGTGAACTTTATCGTGTCATCATTCACGGCATTCTTCATTTGTGTGGCATCAATGATAAAGGTCCAGGAGAACGCGAACAGATGGAGAATGCAGAAAATCGTGCATTGGAGATGCGCAAATCTTTTTAATGCCGTTTTATAGATTGGGGTATATTGAATGATTATATTGGCGATATGCCGATATAATCATTCAATAACTTTTGGAGTAAAAGAAGACAATAACTTGGTGTTAATATACACTTTGAGGAATATCTTAAGAGATAAACGATTTAGTGTTGCCCCTTTTTTTCTTCAAACTTACGAAGCCATGCTCCACCAATCATGCAAACAATGCCTAAAATCATAAATGGGATACTGAGCCATTGTCCCATATCGAATATCATATCCTGTTCGAAGTCCACTTGTACCTCTTTACAGAATTCTACAAAGAAACGGAAAGTGAAGATTGTTGCCAAACAGTAGCCGAAGAAATAACCGGTGCCTACACGATGAGGATTTTTCTTGTAAAGGATCCACCCAATTATGAAGATGAGAAGGTATGCGATGGCTTCATAAAGTTGGGCTGGATGACGGGCAAAGTCTTCACCATTTTGTACGAAGATGAAGCCCCACGGAAGGGCTGTGGATTTTCCTACAATTTCGCTATTCATTAAATTCCCCAAGCGTATCATGCAAGCGGTGATGGGAGTAGCAATGGCTATATTGTCTAAGACACGAAGGATATTGACTTTTGTCTTGCGGACATAGAGCCAAAGTGCAACCATTAATCCTAATGTGCCCCCATGACTGGCTAATCCTTGATAACCGACCACTTTCCAACCACTAGCGGTCTCGCGGATAGGTAATAACATCTCAATGGGGTGGTTGAGGTAGAATATGGGTTCGTAGAAAAGGCAATGTCCCAATCTGGCACCGATGAGAATTCCAAAAAAACAATAAAAAACCAACGGGTCAAACTTCTCTTCTGGAATATGTTGTCTCTTATAGAGATTTTGTACGATAAGGTATGCCAATGTCAATCCTATAATCCAACAAAGCGAATAAAACCGTATAGGGAAGTTTCCGATAGCAAACAGTTCTAAAGGGGGATTCCAAGTGATTTGAAGCAGCATATTTTGTTACTTTTAAAAAGGCTTTTGAAACCACAGATTATACATTAAATCTAAAGTGCATGATATCGCCATCCTGTACCACATATTCTTTACCTTCAACGCCCATTTTCCCGGCTTCCTTGACGGCAGCTTCGGAACCGTATTTTATGTAATCATCATATTTGATTACTTCTGCACGGATAAACCCTTTCTCAAAATCGGTGTGGATAACCCCTGCACATTGTGGGGCTTTCCATCCCTTGCGATAGGTCCAAGCTTTCACTTCCATTTCACCAGCAGTAATGAATGTTTCTAAGTTCAGGAGTTTATAAATAGCTTTAATAAGACGGTCGCATCCAGATTCTTTCAACCCCATGTCCTCCAAAAACATTTGTTTTTCTTCATAACTTTCCAGTTCAGCTATGTCCGCTTCGGTTTGTGCACTGATGATGAGTAATTCGGCTTCCTCATCCTTAATGGCTTCACGTACGGCTTCTACGTATGGATTTCCATTAGCTGCGCTCGTGTCGTCTACATTGCAAACATAGAGCACAGGTTTTGTAGTAAGCAGAAAAAGATTTCTTGCCGCAATCTCTTCATCTTCAGTATCAAATGTCACTGTACGTGCAGACTTCCCTTGTAATAGAATATCGCGATAACGGAGTAATACTTCGTATTCAATCTTAGCTTGCTTGTCTCCACCGACTTTTGCTTGTTTCTCGACGCGTTTGATACGATTCTCTACAGTTTCCAGATCTTTTAATTGTAACTCTGCGTCAATGATTTCTTTGTCACGTACGGGATTTACAGAGCCATCTACATGAACGATGTTATCATTATCAAAACAACGGAGTACGTGTATGATTGCATCCGTTTCTCGGATATTCCCTAAAAACTGGTTACCTAATCCTTCACCTTGACTGGCTCCTTTGACTAATCCTGCAATATCCACAATGTCGCATGTGGCAGGTACAATGCGTCCAGGGTGTACTAATTCTGCTAATTTATTGAGGCGTTCATCCGGTACAGATATTTGTCCTTGTTGGGCATCTATTGTACAAAACGGATAGTTGGCGCTTTGTGCTTTTGCGCTTGATAAACAATTGAAAAGTGTAGATTTGCCCACGTTTGGGAGACCTACGATTCCTGCTTTTAAAGCCATAATTATATATATTTATACTTGTTAATATTCGTAGAATGTGCAAATATAGCAAATTTTATCGTTTCCCCAAATCGTCCATGACGGTTTGTAAGATGGCTTGCCCATTTTTTAATCGTTGTTTGTTTGCGATGGGAGCATCAAGGGTTACGATTGAAGCATCGTTGTCAAAAACTGTGATACCTGTACTGTCACGAAAGGCCAGCCCATTATTAAACGTATAGAACGCGAAGGGGTAGGTATAGTGCTTGCCAAAAATATTTCTGCTAAATGTGAATTCATCATATGGCAAGTTCATTTGGCCTAATAATGTGGCAGCCAAATCTGTCTGATTGGCAATTAATTCCACTTCTGTCGGTTTTGTGATGGCGCCACCCAACCATAACATAGGGATATGAAAACGTTCCTCCTCAGGACTATTATTATAAGCGATGCCATGATCGGGTAAGCAGATGATCAATAAATCTTTCCAAAGGGGGAGTGATTTGAGCTTTTCTATGAAGAGTCCTAAACATTCGTCTGTATAGGCAAAAGAGTTGCGCTTCTTATCCTCTTTGAAACGCTCAAAAGGAACTTCAAAAGGTTCGTGGCTACTGAGGGTAAGAAATGTGGTGTGCCAACGTTGAGTAGTATCTGTCCGTTGCTTTAAAACGTTGTATAGGTGATTAAATGTGATATCATCATTGACTCCCCAAGCATTAGTCGTACGCTCTTGTATGGTGAAATCTGTGTCAGCAGTAATTTGTTGAAATCCTGTGCCAAGCAGATAACTCTTCATGTTGGTAAAATTGATGTCTCCACCATAGAGAAAGTCTGTTTTATATCCTACTTTCCCCAACGATTGGGCAATAGCTGGTAAAGTTCGACTTTTGGAAGGAATTTTCATGACAGAAGTTTTGGGTAATCCTAAATATCCACTAAGAGCTGATACCACTCCGCGATCGGTACGATAGCTATTTGCATAGAAGTATGGGAAGAATATACCTTCTTTGCGTAAGCGATCGATGTTGGGTGAAGTTCCACTGGCTCCCCCCTGAGACTCAACCATAGTACTGCCAAATCCTTCCATCAGTATAATAAGAATATTAGGACGGGAAGTATTTAATAAATATGTGATAGTGCTGTCATTGGCTGTAGGATAAAGTCCATTAAATATGTTTGCTCTTTCTTCTTCGGTGAAGAAATTAAACATATCTTCAAAGCGTTCTGTTTTGCTGACAGAAGAGAGAAGACTAAAGCAGGGGTTGACTGCAGAGTGATTTAAAAACTGCTTGTTGCTGAAATATACTTGTCCTATATTGGCTGTTGATTCCGTGATACCACCACGCATGATGATGAACATAACCCCGCCTAGCAATAGGATAGACAGTGATGCCCAAATACGATGATGAACATTTTTTAGCATAGCTGGAGTTAATCGTAATAATGGCCAGATTATCAAAAAAGAAATGATTAGGATGCCTATAGAATGTGCCAATAAGTATCCTGTTGAGACACTGGCCAATGCCTCTGAAGGGGAATCTAAATAATTGAATATTGTTGCATCTAATTTGAATTCCCAAAATGTATAGAGAGCCATATCTGTTACAAATATGGCGGACAATAATAATGATACTAATATGAAATAAGGAGTTAGCCATTTGCGTAGTGCAAACTTTTTGAACCATATACTAACTAATACAATCAACAAAGGAATTGCGGTCAGATATCCTGCCGTACTGGCATCTAATGATAACCCGTGTAGAATCACATCAAATATGTCAACGGCAGAAAAAGATTCAGTCTGATTGTACCACATAAAAAGTGGTTTTTGTATGGCAAATATTCCGGTAAAAATTAGGAAAATTGTAATAAGATAGATTATTCTTTTCTTCATAGAGCATATTGTTAATATCGATGCAAAGGTACGTGCTTTTCTTTAATAATTCAAGCATATTTATGTGCAAACTTCCACAGTTTTCTATGTAAGTGTGATTTTTTAATTATATTTGCAGCCTTAAATATAAAAATATAAATATTTCAATAATTATATGGAAAAGAAATTCAAGCGAACAACCGTTACTTCAGCATTGCCCTATGCCAATGGTCCTGTACATATTGGTCATTTGGCAGGTGTCTATGTTCCTGCCGATATTTATGTGCGCTATTTGCGATTGAAGGGTGAGGATGTCCTTTTCATTGGCGGAAGCGATGAACACGGAGTGCCCGTCACCATTCGTGCCAAGAAAGAGGGCTGTACACCGCAAGATGTGGTTGACCGTTACCATGGTATCATCAAGAATGCTTTTGCCGATTTTGGCATTTCGTTCGATGTCTATTCACGCACCACATCAAAAACTCATCACCGGTTGGCCAGCGATTTCTTCAAGACTCTTTATGACAATGGCAAGTTCATTGAAATGGAGAGTGAACAGTTCTACGATGAAGGAGCCAAGCAGTTCCTTAGCGACCGTAACATCATGGGCCAATGTCCCCGTTGCCATGCCGAGGGTGCTTATGGTGACCAGTGTGAGAAGTGTGGAAGCACTCTCTCTCCCGATGAACTTATCAATCCTGTGAATGCCCTTACTGGCAATCCATTGGTGAAGAAGGCTACCAAACATTGGTATTTGCCTCTTGATGCTCATCAGCCTTGGCTCGAAGAGTGGATTCTGCAGGGTCATAAGGAGTGGCGTACCAATGTGTATGGCCAGTGTAAGAGTTGGTTGGATGCAGGGTTGAAGCCTCGTGCCGTTACCCGCGACCTTGAATGGGGTATTCCTGTGCCAGTGGAAGGTGCTGAGGGTAAAGTGCTTTATGTATGGTTCGATGCTCCCATCGGTTACATCAGCAATACCAAAGAACTCTGTGATGCTCATCCCGAGAAGGGCAGTTGGGAAACTTGGTGGAAAGATCCCGAAACCCGTCTTGTACACTTTATCGGAAAGGACAACATTGTGTTCCATTGCATTGTATTCCCTGCCATGTTGAAGGCTGAGGGCAGCTACATCTTGCCCGACAATGTTCCTGGCAATGAGTTCTTGAATCTTGAAGGCGATAAGATTTCAACCAGCCGCAATTGGGCCGTGTGGTTGCATGAATACCTTGTCGATTTTCCCGGCAAGCAGGATGTGCTCCGCTATGTGCTAACCGCCAATGCTCCCGAGACAAAGGATAACGACTTCACATGGAAAGACTTCCAGGCACGCAATAACAACGAGTTGGTAGCTGTCTATGGCAATTTTGTGAATCGTGCGCTTCAGCTCACCCAGAAGTACTACAATGGCGTAGTGCCCGCTCCTGGCGAATTGACTGAATATGATAAGGAGACTTTGGCTGAATTTAAGGATGTGAAGGAGAAGGTTGAGCGCTTGCTCGACAATTTCAAATTCCGCGATGCTCAGAAGGAAGCTATGAATCTGGCACGTATCGGCAACAAGTATATAGCTGATTGCGAACCCTGGAAGGTCATCAAGACTGACCCCGAACGCGTGAAGACCATCATCTATATCTCTCTTCAGCTGACAGCCAATCTGGCCATTGCTTTCGAGCCGTTCCTCCCCTTCAGTAGCGACAAGTTGCGCGGTATGCTCAATATGCCGACGTTCGAATGGAATTCGTTGGGGCAAACAGATATTCTTCCCGTCGGTCATCAGTTGGCCGCACCTGCCCTTCTTTTCGAGAAGATTGAGGATGCCGCCATTGATGCACAGATGCAACGTCTGGAGGATATCAAGAAGGCCAATGAAGCTGCAGCTTATAAGGCCAATCCTATCAAGCCTACCATTGCTTTTGAGGATTTTGAGAAACTCGATATCCGCGTAGGTACAGTACTCGAGTGTGAGCGTGTGCCCAAGATGAAGAAACTCTTGAAGTTCAAGATTGCTGACGGGTTGCAGGACCGTACTATTGTGAGTGGTATAGCCGAGCACTACCAGCCGGAAGAACTCGTAGGCAAGCAGGTGCTCTTCATTGCCAATTTGGCTCCTCGTCAGTTCAAGAACGGTCTGGTGAGTGAAGGTATGATACTCAGTGCCGAGAATTTCGACGGCTCCTTGGCTGTCACTTCGCTGTTGAAAGAAGTGAAGCCCGGTAGTGAAGTAAAGTAAGTTTAGGGCTTTTCTTACTCCTTGGTGTAGGTAGATGACGTCCGGATTTGGAAGATACAAAAAAAAGGAAGCGTATCCAACAGATGCGCTTCCTTTTTTATGTGTAGTGTAGAACCTTTACATTGCAAAAGTGTTGAATCCTCCATCAACGACGGCTACAGTACCGGTAACGAATTTGGCGGCATCACTAATGAGGTAATGGATGGTGCCGCAGAGTTCTTCTGGTTCACCAAAACGTTTGAAGGGGGTTTGGCGGATGACGTCTTGGCCGCGTTCGGTTAAGTTTCCTTTACCGTCGGTCAGTAGGAGCAGGTTCTGTTCGGTCAAGAAAAATCCTGGTGCGATAGCATTGACACGAATCTTCTCAGTGAACTTGCTCGCGACTTCATTGGCCATGAAGGCAGTGAAGTTCGAAATTCCTGCTTTAGCTGCAGCATAGCCACACACGCGAGTCATGGGACGGAATGCGGCCATTGACGAAAAGTTAATGATGGATCCTTTTCCTTGTTCAACCATGGGTTTGAGGAATATTTGAGTAGGAATAACGGTGCCAGTCAAGTTTAAGTCAAGTACGCGCTTGAATTGCTCAGGGTCAAGATCAAAGAAGTTTCCTGTAGGTGCAATGGTGGCACCAGGCATGTTTCCTCCAGCAGCATTCAGTAGTGCATCTACGCGGCCGTATGCTTTCAGGATGTCTTGTAGATTTTCTTCAACTTTGGTAGCGTTCATCACGTCAGTTACCAAGAACATGGCTTCGCCTCCTTGTTGCTTGATGTCAGCCACGATTTCGTTTCCTATTTCGGCTTTACGTCCCATTACAACTACTTTGGCACCTTCCTTGGCTAAATATTTGGCAATGCAGCGACCCAATACGCCAGTACCACCAGTGATGACCACTACTTGGTCTTTAATGTTGAATAATTCGTTCATAGTTCTATTTTTTAGGATTAATGTTCTTGTTGTTTCAGACTTTTTGTCCTACAACGGCAAAGATACATATTTGTTGGGGTTTATGAAAAGAATTGAACCATTATCTTTCATATAAAGAAGTTAAAGTGTGCTGATAGTTTTTTAAAAGAGATAAAATAGGGGGAAAATGTAATTTATTAGCTAAACTTTAGAATGAGGAACAATAAATATAGAAATATAATTCTTGTATAATCTTATTTTTGTATATTTGCACAGACTATCATTCCATGAAAATGAATTATCTGAAACGAATATATATATGGTGCAGGCGTTTCCGATATCGGAAAGGCTATGGGGTACATTCTCCATTCGCTTATGGATTGATAACTGATGTTATTTATGAAAAGTTGCCTTATTATGCTTATGATGAATTATGCTCTCTGCACGGAGAAATATCATCAAAAGCATTGCATTATAGTGAAAGGGTTAATCGTTTATTGATGAGATTGGTTAATTACTTTCGGCCGTCATATATTTTAGAAATTGGAACTGGAGCAGGATTGAGTATTTGTTATATGGCTGCTGGACGATTGGACGCTCAATGTGTCAGTCTTTGTGGAAATAATCCATCAAAAGAATTGATAAATTTGATTGACCGGTGTAAAAATGCAAATTTGGCAAAGGGGCCAGAATTGAAGGTCTTGGATGAAGAACTGAAGGTGATTCCTGAGATTGGAATGCTGCACATTGCACATACTGAGGATTATGAGTGCGTCTTTGAAAAAATACTTCCTTATGTAGGGGAAAAAACGTTATGTGTTATCGAAGGAATTCATGATACAGCTATCAAATATGAATGGTGGAAACGTGTTGTTGCAGATAAACGGACAGGAATTACATTTGATTTGTATGAGTTGGGATTGGTATTTTTTGATCATGCGATGAATAAACAACATTATATAGTGAATTTTTAAGTAATAATTATTATTGATAAACTATGGGCATATATTGCTCATAATTAAAATGAATGTTATAGCAATGAACAAAACATCTATGAAAATGACAGCCCTATTGTTGGGCGTTTTCTTTCTTTCGGGTTGTAACACTAAAATGTCTCAACAGACTGATGCTGTTGTAAATGATGTATGTGTGTATGAGAACCTCCCTTTTGAAATGCCTGAGGTTAAACGGCCAAGTTTTCCTGATTATCAGGTTAAAATTACAGATTTTGGAGCAAAAGGTGATGGCATTACGTTGAATACAGAGCCTATTAATAGGGCTATTCAACAAGTGAGCGAAAAGGGAGGAGGGACGGTTGTAATTCCTGCTGGCATATGGTATACTGGTCCAATTGTTCTAAAAAGTAATGTAAATCTTCATGCTGAGGCTAATGCGTTAGTTATTTTCTCAGACGATTTTATGTTATATCCTATTTTAGACACCTCATTTGAAGGATTAAATACTCGTCGTTGTCAATCTCCTCTTTCAGCATGGAATGTCGAGAATATTGCGATTACAGGTGAAGGAGTTTTTGATGGTTCGGGTGATAGTTGGAGACCTGTGAAAAAAGGAAAAATGACCGATGGCCAATGGAAGAAATTAATCCAAAGCGGTGGTGTGGTAGATGGTAATGTATGGTATCCTACCGAAGGTTCACTCAAAGGGGCTAAGGCTACCAAACAATTTAATACTCCTGAAGGATTGACTACTGATGCAGAATGGGATGAAGTGCGTCCATGGTTACGTCCGGTATTACTGAGTTTTGTTGGATGCAAACGTGTGCTTTTAGAAGATGCAACATTTAAGAACTCTCCAGCATGGTGTCTTCATCCGTTAATGTGTGAAGACATTACACTGAATCGCGTAAAAGTGTTCAATCCTTGGTATTCACAGAATGGTGACGCTTTGGATTTGGAATCGTGTAAAAATGCATTAATCACTAATTGTACATTTGATGCAGGAGATGATGCGATCTGTATAAAATCGGGTAAGGACAAAGATGGACGTGAACGTGGTATTCCTTGTGAGAATGTTGTAGTAAAAAATAATGTAGTATTACATGGACACGGTGGATTTGTAGTGGGTAGTGAAATGTCTGGTGGAGTAAAGAATATATATGTTTCTGATTGCTCCTTCTTGGGTACAGATGTTGGACTTCGTTTTAAAAGTACACGTGGACGTGGAGGAGTCGTAGAGAATATTTATATTGATAATATCCAAATGATAGATATTCCTAATGAGCCGTTGCTTTTTGATCTCTTTTATGGTGGGAAAGGTGCAGGTGAGGAAACGGATGAGGAAGTTGCTGCTCGTATGCGTGCCGCTATTCCGCCTGTAACAGAAGAAACCCCTTCTTTTCGTAATATTTATATAAGTAATGTCAACTGTCGTGGTTGTGATGGACGTGCAATGTTTTTCAATGGACTTCCTGAAATGCCAGTAAAAAATGTTTCTGTAAAAAATGTAGTAATTAGTCAGGCTAAGCGTGGAGTGGTAATTAGTCAGGCGGAAGATGTTACATTTGAAAATGTACGTATACAAACTGTTGATGGTTGTGATCCAATGAGTGTAAAAAGCTCGAAAAATCTGACTATTGATGGTAGAACTTATGCTGAAATAGATTATAAGGGGCAGGACTTCAAACTGTGAAAAGATGAAAATCTATACGAAAACGGGTGATAAAGGAACAACTAGTTTAGTTGGTGGATCTAGAGTGCCTAAAAATCATGTCCGCTTAGAAGCTTATGGTACACTTGATGAACTGAATGCGCATTTGGGTGTCTTGTTGACCTATATTACTGAAGATTCAGATAAAAAAGATGTGGTATGGATTCAAGGAATGTTATTGGTGATTGGAGCCTTGCTGGCTACTGAAGCAGATTCTCCATTAATATCCTCTTTGACAAAAATGAAGCAAGAGGATGTGGCTAGGTTAGAACGTGCGATAGATATTATTCAGGCAGAATTGCCGAGATTAAATTCGTTTATCCTTCCAAACGGAAGTCGAGGGGGAACTGTATGTCATGTATGTCGGACCGTTTGTCGTAGGGCTGAACGTCGTGTACTTGATATGATTTCCGATAAAATTCATGTGGACGAGTTGGTCATTTCTTTTCTGAACAGACTGTCGGATTATTTGTTTGTTTTATCACGTAAAATGAATCGGTCTGCAGGTTATATGGATTTTTTCTGGAATAATGCTTGTGATTGAAAATATTTGTTTTATTTTTGTGGCCAAATTAAAAAACGATAGAGATTTATGTATTGGACATTGGAATTAGCCTCTAAATTGGAGGACGCTCCTTGGCCTGCATCCAAGGATGAGTTGATTGATTATGCAGTGCGCTCAGGCGCTCCCCTTGAAGTTATAGAAAATTTGCAGGAGATAGAAGATGAAGGCGAAATTTATGAATCCATTGAAGATATTTGGCCTGACTATCCAAGTAAAGAGGATTTCTTTTTCAACGAGGATGAGTATTAAGGGCTAAGAAATCTTAAGTATTTAAATAGCAGCGGGATAAACAGTGATAGTTTGTTTGTCCCGCTGTGTTTTATGGTATGATATAGTACGTTCCTTGTTTAAATGATAATGTAATTTGTTAAAATGTAGCTGTTTGTTTAGAATAAATCTGCTTTGCGCATTTTTAGTGCAAAAATAGGCAAGGGATAGAATAAATTGGTTTTTTTTGCGTTTGTTAAATCGATGAATCGGTTCAAATACCTTATATTATATATATGCTTGTTGTTTAGTTGGCAAGTAAAGGCTCAGTATGATGCGCATTTTAGTCATTATTGGGCTATGCAATCGTATAGTAATCCTGCAAGTATTGGATTGGCAGGGAAATTGAATATTGCTGGAACTTATAGCGCTCAGCTTACAGGCTTTACTCGTAGTGCGAAAACTATGTATTTTGCAGCGGATTTGCCGCTATCCTTTCTCAATGAATACCATAATGTTGGTTTGAACTTTTATAATGAAACTATCGGCTTGTTTACCAATCAACGTATTTCGTTGCAATATGCTTTTCGATTTCGTCTTTGGGGAGGTCGTTTGGCTGGAGGGGCTCAAATCGGAATGTTAAGTGAAAAGTTTGATGGTAGTAAAGTGGATTTTGGAGAGGCAGAAGGTTCAATGGCAAGTGATCCTGCATTTCCCAGTAGTGAAGTCGATGGTACTGGAGTGGATATAGGGGCCGGAATACATTATTTACATCCTAAGTTTTATGTAGGAATGTCTGTATCTCATTTGAATTCACCTAAAATTATGTTGGGGGAGACAAATGAATTCAAGATAGCTCCTACATATTATTTAACAGGAGGATGCAATATTCCGTTAAAGAATCCGTTATTATCCATACAGCCAACTTTGATGGCTCAAACGGACGGGGTGGCTTATAGGGTTGATATTACAGGGCGCCTTACTTATAGTTACGATGAAAAAAAGTACTATGGTGGTATTAGCTATACTCCTACAATTTCGTGTACAGTATTGCTTGGGACCATTTTCCAAGGGATACATTTCGGCTATGCTTATGAATTGTTTACGAATCAGATCGGAGTGGGAAATGGCAATCATAGTTTAATGGTAGGATACCAAATGGATTTGGATTTCTTCAAAAAGGGGAAAAACAGACATAAAAGCGTCCGAATACTCTAATGTTTAGTAGATAGATATGAAAAGAAACAGAACAAAAAAGAATATGAAAAAGTTCGGAAATATATGGAGCCTGTTGGTCGTTGTTGCCATACAGGCAATATTGATGTCATCCTGTATGGGAGGCGGAAAGAATGCCATGGCTATGGGTGGAGAATTGACAGGCGTCAGTGGCATTGGTGTCAGCGAACCAGCTCCTTATGGTATGGTGTTAATCGAAAAAGGGTCTCTGAAAGTGGGAACCGATGAAACAGACAGTTTATGGGGGACATCCATTCCTACAAGGGAAATTTCAGTTGATGCTTTTTGGATGGATGATACAGAAGTGACAAATGCCGAGTACCGCCAGTTCTTATATTGGGTACGTGACTCCATTATTCGTGAACGATTAGCTGATCCAGCTTATGGTGGAGATGAGACATATAAAATTGAAGAAGATGAATATGGAGAACCTGTTACTCCCCATTTGAATTGGAAGAAGAAAATTCCATGGAAAAAGCCGACAGAAGATGAACAGAGGGCTATTGAGAGCGTATATGTACATCATCCAATTGACGGTGTAAAAATGTTGGATGCCAAACAGATGAATTATCGGTATGAAGTGTTTGATTATGTTCAGGCAGCCTTGCGCCGTAATCGTTTGAATCCTGCTGAGCGTAATAAAAATACAGACGTTGTAGTAAATCCTGACGAAATTGTCATGATTTCAAAGGATACCGCTTATATAGACGAGGACGGACGTATTGTGCGTGAGACTATTACTCGTCCGTTGACTGGGTTACATGATTTTTTGAACACGTATATCGTGAATATTTATCCAGATACGACTTGTTGGGTTAATGATTTTCAAAATGCAAGTAACGAATCTTATATGCGTCTTTATTTCAGCCATCCTAACTATAATGACTATCCTGTAGTAGGTGTCAGTTGGGAGCAGGCCAATGCATTTTGTGCATGGCGTACAGAATTTCTGTTGAAAGGCTTGGGAAAGGCTGCTCAATATATCCAGAGATATCGGTTGCCGACCGAAGTTGAATGGGAATATGCAGCGCGCGGGAAGGAAGGTAATCCATTTCCTTGGAAACAGGAAGAATCAAAATCTGAAGATGGTTGCTTCTTTGCTAATTTTAAGCCTGATCGGGGTAATTATACACAAGATGGTAATCTGATAACTTCTCGAGTTGGAACTTATAGCGCAAATTCAAATGGTTTGTATGATATGGCGGGCAATGTGGCGGAATGGACGTCTACAGTGTATACTGAAGCTGGCGTTTTGTCAATGAGTGATTTGAATCCCAACATCGAATATAATGCTGCCAAAGAAGATCCATATCGGATGAAAAAGAAAAGTGTACGTGGAGGTTCATGGAAAGATCCGGAAACATTTATTCGTTCAGCATGGCGAACCTATGAATATCAGAATGAAACCCGCTCGTATATTGGATTCAGATGTGTGCGTACGCAGGTTTCCAATAGTAATAAGAAACAGAGACGATAAATAAGAATATTAACAATAGTTTATAATAAATATGTCAGGAATCAAACAATTGAATATATTGGCCAAGATACAGCGCTGGCTGAATAGTGTGAACGGTAAGACATTCATGAACTACGCTTATAGTTGGGGTGCTGCTATAGTTGTGTTAGGTGCTTTGTTCAAAATTACCCATTTGCCAGGCGGAAATATTATGCTGTTTATCGGTATGGGTACTGAGGTATTAGTATTTTTTATTTCAGGCTTTGATCGTCCTTTTGATGTTGCTCTACAACGTGAAATTGCTGATGCAGAAGAGAATGAAAGACTTTCATCAGGGACAAATGGAGTTGGTGGCGTTGTTGGTGGCGGTACAGTAGTTATTGCTGGTGGTGGTCCTGCAGTTATTGGCGGTAGCTCTGCTATTATTGGTGGAACTTGTACTCCAGTCTCAGGTGATGTGGATGTAAATCTGAATGATGTCAATCCTGTTGAAGCTACAGGAGGAACTCCTGTGGTATTAGGTGGTGGCGGAGGGTATGTAGGAGGCCCGGTCGGCGGTCAACCTTTTACTACAGAAATGGAAGAGGCTACAACTAAATATGTCGAACAGTTGCAAAAACTTACAGAGACTTTAGAAAAGGTCTCTAAGCAAGCAGAGTTGATGACTGGGGAGACTGAAGAAATGGCTGTCATGAATAGAAATATCACAGGAATAAATGCTATGTATGAACTGCAGTTCAGAACTGTCAGTGCACAAATGGCTACCATTGACCAAATTAATGAAGAAAACAGAAAAATGGTTAAACGTATTGAGGAACTCAATGCGGTATACACCCGTATGTTGGAGGCCATGACCACAAATATGAATATGAATCTGAATAAGCAATAAATAAGTTGGTAAGAATCGGTTGGCGGTTGTCAAGGTAGTGTATACTTTTATCCGTCATTAACTCTTAATTCATTAACTGAATAATTATGGCAGGAAATAATCACGGTGAAAGTCCACGCCAAAAAATGATAAATTTGATGTACTTGGTATTGCTGGCCATGCTAGCGCTCAATGTATCATCTGATGTTCTCAAAGGATTCTCGCTGGTCGATGAGAGCTTGAATCGCTCTACGGCCAATGCAACCATGCAGAATAGTGCAATTTATCAGAATTTTGCAGATTATATGGCTAAGAATCCTGAAAAGGTGGGGGAATGGAATGAGCGTGCGCTATATGTAAAACGTATATCTGATACCATTTATAATTTGGCAGAGAATCTCAAGTGGCAAATTGTACGTACATCTGATGGCGAAGATGCTGATGTAAATAATATTGCCAATAAGGAAGATCTTGAAGCTGCTACGACGGTTATGTTGGCCCCTATTAGTGGACAAGGAGGAAAACTTTATGATGCAATTAATCATTATCGTACAGAAATCCTTAAGATGGTGAACGATACCATTCAACGTAATATTATTAGTAGCAATTTGAGCACGGAAATTCCTACATCTGGCCTGTTGCTGGGTAAAAACTGGCAAGAGTATATGTTTGAGAATACTCCAGTTGTGGCAGCTGTAACATTGTTGACTAAATTACAGAATGATGTGCGTTATGCAGAAGGAGAAGTCCTTCATACGCTTGAAAAGAATATTGATGTGGGCGATTTGCGTGTGAATCAGATTGATGCTTTTGTTATTCCTAATTCTCAAAGCGTAGTGCGTGGAGGAAAGTTTTCTGCCCGTATAATTTTGGCAGCAGTGGATTCCACTCAGCGGCCTGATATATTCATTGGCGGTGAGCGTTTTGACAGTGAAACGGGTGTTTATGAGAAGATTTGCAATAGCACGGGTGATTACACATTGGATGGATATATGGAACTTGACCATGGAAATGGTGATGTGCTTCGTCGTGAATTCTCTCAAAAATACACCGTTGTAGAGCCTTCTGCTACAGTATCTGCGACACTGATGAATGTGTTATATGCAGGATACGACAATCCCATCAGTATTTCTGTACCTGGTGTGCCGAATAATCGTATACGTGCAACGATGTCTAATGGAACACTGACTTCAGTCTCTGGAGGGTATATTGCTCGTCCAGCAGAAATTGGTAAGGATGCAGAGATTACCGTTACGGCTGAGATGGAAGGACGGAGTCAGGTGATGGCCAAGTATGCATTCCGTGTACGTCAATTGCCAGATCCGATGCCTTTTATAGAATACAAAGATCAGGATGGAAATTTACAACGTTATCGTGGAGGAGGTGCTCCACTTTCAAAAGGGCAACTTTTACAGGCTGAAGGTATTGTTGCGGCCATTGATGATGGTTTGTTGAATATTGGGTTCCGTGTAATTAGTTTTGAAACTCTTTTCTTTGACAATATGGGTAATGCTGTTCCTGAAGTGTCTACTGGAGCTGCATTTTCTCCTCGTCAGAAAGATCTTTTCCGCAAACTTGGCCGTGGAAAACGTTTCTTTATTACGGGTGTCAAAGCTGTAGGTCCTGATGGTATTGAGCGTCAGTTGCCGGCAGCCTTGGAGGTGAAAGTTCAGTAATTAAGAATATAATTATGATATAACAATAGGTATGAAACGTATATTATTCATAATCATTGCCGCGTTTTTGGCATTACAGGTTGTAGCACAGCCTCCTCGTCGTAGGGCTAAAGCTCAGGAAGAAGTAAAGAAAGAGTCCACTTCTTCTATTGCACTTTCTGATCGTGCTAAGATTCAGTATAATGTGACGACAGATATTCCGGAGGAGGTCGTGTGGAAACGCGATGTTTATAGAACCTTGAATTTGGAAAAGGATTGTAATGCTGTGTTATACTATCCCGTAGAACCGTTGAATGGTCAGATGAATCTCTTCACGTTGTTATTTAAGCTTTTGCTTGATGATGAAATTCCTGCGTATGAATATCGGTTAGACGGAACAGAAGTTTTGACGGCTGAGAATAAGGTTAATGTACGCGATGTTCTTGACCGTTTCCACGTTCTATATGAAGAAAAAGATGGCAAAATCGTTGTGGACAATAGTGATATTCCTTCATCCGAGGTGTTGAGTTACTATGTAAAGGAGAGTTCATATTATGATCAGCGTACTGCAACGTATCAAACTCGTGTGACAGCCCTTTGCCCCGTACTTCATCGGGATGATGGATTCTCGGAGAAGGCTACTAAATACCCAATGTTTTGGGTAAACTACGATGAGGTTAATCCTTATCTCGAGCGGATGAGTGTAATGACGAGCAGTTATAACAATGCTTCAAATATGAGTATCAATGATTTCTTTGTGACTCGTCGTTATAAGGGGGATATATATAAAACAACGAACCTCCGTAATCTGACTATAGCACAATATTGTGAAACGGATAGTGCGGTTGTCAAAGAACAAAAGCGCATCGAAGGACAGTTGGTTGCTTTTGAGCGTAATCTTTGGGAAAGACCAAAGGTCGAAGAGCCTGCTGATACTACAACAGTGGCTAAAGATGAAGAGAAAGCCGATAAAAAGGAAAAGAAAAGTTCACGGCGTGCTTCTCGTTCCTCTGGAGAAAAGGAAGAAAAGGTTGAAAAGAAAGAAAGTAAGAAAGCAACACCTTCTGCACCTCGTGTTTCTGTGCGCAGACAACGTAGATAAGAGTGCGGTTTGGTGTAGGTAATGCCTGCGACAAATTGTCGATTATAGGTAAAAAGTCCGTAATGCTGGTGATATGCATTACGGACTTTTTATTGATGAGGCTTTTGGATCGTATCAGGAAGGGTCCATGTCAAAGTAGATGATGCCGGAGCGAAAGTTAGGATTGCTCAGTAACCATTCTCGTACAGTAGTCAGTCTTTCCCGGACTTTAGGAAGAGAAACTGTGGCTTCCAGTTTGATGATGATTTTTTGGATATACATGGTTTGTACACGTGCTACAGGTGGTGCTTCAGGACCCAATATACGGTCTCCGAATATTGAGCGCAGTTGTGTGGCCATATTTTTTGCCATTGATTCCAATATGTCTGCCTGTCGGTGCTTCAGGAACACATAGACAAGACGGTAATAAGGAGGGTATCGGAATAGTAGTCTTTCTGCCAATTGGTCATCGTAGAGACCTTGATAGTCATTGCGTACCACTTGGTGAATGACAAGGGCGTCTTTGCTGCGTGTTTGTAATACTACCAGTCCTTGTTTGCCTTTTCGTCCTGCTCGTCCGGCTACCTGTGCCATTAACTGGAAGGCCCGTTCGTGCGAGCGGAAGTCGGGAAAGTTCATCATGGAATCTGCGTCCATGATTCCTACCACACTGACATGTTCAAAATCCAGTCCTTTGGAGACCATTTGTGTTCCAATGAGTATATCCGTTTTTCGTTGTTGGAAGTCATGAATGATGCGTTCATATGCTTGCCGGGTACGTGTGGTATCCAAATCCATACGGGCTATCCGTGCATTAGGAAACATTTCCTGGATACTTTCTTCGATGCGCTCAGTACCGAATCCACGGTGGCGTATGTCGGTGCTTTCACAGGCTGGACATTTGGAAGGAATCTGGTATGTATATCCACAGTAGTGGCAAGTCAATTGGTTCAGTCCCCGGTGGTATGTCAGACTGACATCGCAATTCTTGCAACGGGGTACCCATCCACATGTTTTGCATTCTACCATTGGAGCAAAACCGCGTCTGTTTTGGAAAAGGATAATTTGTTCACCTTGTTCCAAGGCTTTTCTCATATGTCCTAATAAAACGGGAGAGAAAGGGCCATTCATGCGACGCTTATGGCTCAGTTCAGCAATGTCCACGACCTCTATTTGGGGCAACTGGATGGATTGGTGGCGTTTGGTCAGTGCAACCAATCCATATTTCCCAGTCAGTGCGTTGTAGTAACTTTCTATGCTTGGAGTCGCGGTTCCCAGCAACACCTTGGCACCCTGCATATGAGCCAATACGATGGCTGCATTCCGGGCATGGTATCTGGGAGCAGGGTCTTGTTGTTTGTAGGTATTTTCGTGTTCTTCATCCACGATGATGAGTCCCAAATTCCTGAAAGGTAGAAATATCGATGAACGTACACCCAAAATGATGTCGTAGCTATCGGAAGAGAGTTGCTTTTGCCAAATTTCTACCCTTTCCGCATCGGGAAATTTGGAGTGATATACTCCTAAGCGGTTGCCGAAAACCCGTTTCAGACGTTCTGTTATTTGGGTGGTCAGAGCGATTTCCGGTAGCAGGTAAAGTATCTGTTTCCCACTTTTCAATGCTTGTTGAATCAGGTGGATATATATTTCTGTCTTTCCACTGGAAGTCACACCATGGAGCAAGCATACATTCTTCGTCTGAAATTCCTCTTCTATTTTTTTATAGGCATCTGTTTGATAGGGGTTAAGAGGATTCACCGGAAACGTCTCCGTTTCCCCTCCTTTCTCCAATCGCCCGATTTCCTGGGTATAAGACTCAAAGATACCTTTCTCAATCATTTGGGAAAGGATGGCTGGCGAATTTCCTGATGCTGCTAACAGTTCTTTCTTGCTTATTGATTCGGTGTCCAAACTGATATAGCTCATCAGCAGTTGTTGTTGCTTTGGTGCCCGCTTCAGACTTTCTAAGATTTGGGGCAATGCCTCTTCACCATGAGCATTCTCTGTCAGGCGGATATATATTTCTGTTTTGGGCTTATAGGCTTGTTTGATTTCTTCTTTTATGAGGATAGCCTCTTTGCGGAGCAGGGAGTTGATGGCGGGAAGTATATTCTTTATGCCGGTTTCCTTTTCGATATGGGAAACGGTACGTTCTTTATTGTCTGTCAACAAGAGGTAAATTTTTTCCTCGTTGGGTAAGAATTTCTCTCCCACAGGGGAAAAATCCGGATTGATTTCGATATGTGTTTCGCTCTCCAGTTTCATCCCCGATGGGAGGGCGGCTTTATAAACGTCCCCCATGGTGCAGAGGTAATAGTCTGCTATCCATTGCCAAAATTTCAATTGCTCAGGCAATACGATAGGGTGGTAGTCCAGTATTTCGTAGATTTCCTTTATCTCATAATCTCCTTTGGGTGGTATGTCGTGCAAACGGACGATGATGGCCGTATAGAATCTCTTCTGTCCGAATGAGACAATAACCCGGCTGCCCACCTCAACTTTCCCCTTCATGTTATGGGGTAACTTGTAGGTGTAGCTGTTTGCCAAGGGGAAAGGGACGATGACATCGGCATAGAGGGGATGCCCCTCCCCCTTACCCTTCTCAAGGGACGGGAGTGGAATGTTTGGCTTGTTCATGAGTCAAAAGGTTTTTACTCTCCTCCCTTGGGAAGGATAAGGGAGAGAGGGCCTTCTTGTTACTTCTTCAATTCCGGATAACTGATGCGTGTATGATATACTGTTTTCAGTTTTTCTTTAAATACTCCTTTGATAGTTTCTATGTCGCGGAATGTGATGGGGCATTGTCGGAAAGCGCCCTCTGCCACTTGGCCGTCTATCAGTTTGTCCACCAGATTGCTGATGCTTTCCTCGGTGTATTCAGACAGGCTGCGCGATGCTGCTTCTACAGCATCTGCCATCATCAGGATAGCCTCTTCTTGTGTTTGTGGATTAGGGCCTGGGTAGGTGAAGATTGTTGGGTCAACCTCTTTGTCAGGGTGGGCATTCTGTTCCGAAATATAGAAATACTTGGTCATGCCCACTCCGTGGTGGCTACTTATAAATGCTTTTACTGGGGCCGGCAGGTTATGTTTGTCTGCCAGCTTCAGGCCGTCGGTCACGTGGCTGATAATGATTTGTGCACTCTCGGCGAAAGTCAGTGTCTTGTGTGGATTTACTCCCGATTGGTTTTCAGTAAAGAAGACCGGATTTTCCATTTTTCCTATGTCATGGTAGAGGGCCCCTGTACGAACCAACTGGCTGTTGGCACCTGTAGCTCGTGCTGCTTCTGCCGCCAGATTAGCCACTTGCAGGCAGTGTTGGAAGGTGCCTGGAGCCACTTCCGACAATCGCTTCAGTAACGGAGTGTTGATGTTTGAAAGTTCTACTAAAGTCACATTGCTGGTAAATCCGAAAGCTTTCTCCAAGACAAATAACAACGGGTAGGCGAACAACAGCAATACTCCGCCAACGGCTAACGAAGCATACATCCCAGTGTCCAATTTGGTCACATCGCCTGTATGGATGAGGTCGTAAGCCAGATACATCAGCATCATGCTCAAGGTCGTTTGTACCGCAGCCCTTACCAGTTGTGAACGTTGCGAAAGTTCCTTCAGGCTGAAGATACCGGTCAGTGCTCCTACCATTTGGACAATGATGAATTCATAGGGGTATTTCAATGCGATGGAGCAGAGCAGAATCATGACCACCGATGCCATGAAGGCTGTACGTGAATCCAAAAACACTCTCAGGATGATAGGCGCCATGGCAAAGGGGAGTATATACACGTTGAAGAAACTGTGCGTCACCATTAGGGAGGTGATGACTGGGAATACTCCAATGACTCCCATCAGCAATAGGATGGTGCGGCTACGGTCGTAATAATCTCTGCGGAAAAGATCCAGATACAGCATGAAGCATACTGTCAGGATGGTGGCAAACAGTACCTGCCCTGCCAGAGTCATTCGCCGTTGGGCTGTTGTCTGGCTTTGTTTTTCCATCTCTTTGCTCAGCGAAGCCAGTATTTGGTAGGTACGTTCGTCTATGATCTCTCCGCGGTCAATGATTTTGGTACCGTTGATTATCATGCCACTGCTCCATGATACGGCAGATAGCAATTCATTCATGGCTGCTTCGCTTTTTTCACGGTCGTAGCTGATATTTGGGGTCAAGAAGTCTTGTAAGTTACAGCGTTGCATGATCTGTTTGACGTAGCGGGCTGTATCGGCATGCATCATTTTCTCGTAGGCTTCCTTTTCTGTCATCAGTTGGCTCACAGGTGTCTGTACTGCTGCATTTTCTCTTACTTGACGGATAAAGGGGATGCTGTCTTTCCTTAGACGCATCATCTCTTCGGTGTCTATAATGCCCTGTTCATACACTTGCCTCAATATGCGGCTGATGTGGGTGTACATTCTTCCTGCTTCGACATTTCCCAAAGGGTTGAGCACCTCTTTCAGCGCTCCTGTCCGATAGCTCTCTTCCAATTTCTTCAATTGGTTGTCTGCCGTGGCCGGATTCCTGTCGTAGTATGGTCGGAAGCTTCTCAACAGACTATCTTGTTCAGCCTTCACCACAGCTTCATTCTTGTAGATAGGAAAGTCAAATGTCGCTATCAGTTGTCCGTATCTCCATGGGTGGTTCAGTTCATACTGGTAGCTATACTGTTGTTCACGCGGATAGAAATAGACCAAAATAGCCACTGTGGCCACTACAATACCTATCCGGTATAACAAACCTGCACGTGTCAGGGGGTGGGGGCTGTTATATCTGTTCATAATGTACCATTTTTGTAAATAACGGGGCTAAAGTACAAAAAAAAACAATAGAGCCCCCCTTTTTATTTCCGAAACGGAGAGTTCTATCGTTTTTTTTTGCTGTAGTTCTGGAAAAAGCGTATTTTTGCCGAAATTTTATACATTATTTAAAATATGACAGACAGAAAAGTGAGGGTGCGCTTTGCCCCGAGCCCTACCGGTGCGTTGCATATTGGAGGTGTGCGCACTGCGTTATATAACTATTTGTTCGCCCGTCAGCATGGTGGTGAATTCATTTTCCGTATCGAGGATACCGACTCCAACCGTTTTGTCCCCGGTGCCGAGGAATATATCATCGAATCATTCAAATGGCTTGGCATCAAGTTCGACGAAGGTGTCAGCTTCGGTGGCAACTATGGTCCTTACCGTCAGAGCGAACGACGCGATATCTATAAGCAGTACGTGAAGGTGCTTCTCGATGCAGGCAAGGCATACATGGCTTTTGATACTCCTGAGGAGTTGGATGCCAAGCGTGCCGAGGTGCAGAATTTCCAGTACGACGCTTCTACCCGTATGTCGATGCGCAACTCTCTGGCTTTGCCTAAGGAGGAAGTTGATCGCCTCTTGGCTGAGGGACATCAGTATGTGGTGCGCTTCCTTATCCAGCCGGGCGAGGAGGTGCATGTGGATGACCTTATCCGTGGCGATGTGGTCATCAACTCGTCCATCCTTGATGACAAGGTGCTTTATAAGTCTGCCGACGAACTGCCCACCTACCATTTGGCCAACATTGTCGATGACCACTTGATGGAGGTTTCTCACGTTATCCGTGGTGAAGAGTGGCTTCCTTCGGCTCCTCTGCATGTGCTTCTCTACCGTGCTTTCGGTTGGGAGGACACCATGCCCCGTTTTGCCCACCTGCCCCTTCTGCTCAAGCCAGAGGGTAACGGCAAACTCTCCAAGCGTGATGGCGACAAACTTGGTTTCCCTGTCTTCCCCCTTGAGTGGCACGACCCCAAGACCGGTGAAGTCTCTTCGGGTTACCGCGAGACAGGTTATCTGCCCGAAGCTGTCATCAATTTCTTGGCACTGCTCGGATGGAACCCCGGCAACGATCAGGAAATCATGTCGCTCGACGAGATGGTCAGTCTCTTCGACCTCAGCAAGTGCTCCAAGAGCGGTGCCCGTTTCGACTATGTCAAGGGCATCTGGTTCAATCATCAGTACCTGCTCCGTCAGGCCGATATGGACTGGACACCTGAGTTCGACAAGATTTTGCGTGCCAACGGTATCGAATCCACTCCCGAGCGCGAGGCACAGGTGGTGGCCATGATGAAGCAGAAGGTGGTGGAATATACCGACAAGTTGGGCAACAAGAAGAAACGCAACGTCAGCTTCGTCAGCGACCTATGGCCGCTTTGCGACTTCTTCTTCCTCGCTCCTCAGGCCTATGATAAAGAGGGCGACAAGTTCATCCGCAAGAATTGGAAAGAGGGAACGGCCGCCGAAATGACCGAGCTGGCCGACCTGCTCGAAGGCTTGACCGACTTCTCCGTGGAGTCATTGAAGCAGGCCGTAGATACTTGGGCAGAGGCTGGCGAGAAGAAGCCTTGGAATCCTTGGCGCGTATGCCTCGTAGGCACCGGTCAGGGTCCCGATATGTATGAACTGGCTGCTTTCCTCGGCAAGGAGGAGACCGTCAGCCGTATGCGCAAAGCCGTAGCAATACTTGCTTGATTATGAATTATGAATTTTGAATTATGAATTGTGTGTGGGACTTCTTGGAAATACAGAGTTTTACTCATAATTCATAATCCATAATTTAGAATTGAAGTTATGTACAACTTAGCCATTTATCTATACCTGCTGGCCGTCAAGTTCGTTGGCCTCTTCAGCAAGAAGGTCAAGCTGATGCGTAAGGGGCACAAACAGGTTTTCGACATCTTGCGCCAGGGCATCGACAAGGATAGCCAGTACCTGTGGTTTCATGCCGCCTCGTTGGGCGAGTTCGAGCAGGGACGCCCGCTGATGGGGCGTATCCGCAAGGCACATCCCCAATACAAGATTCTGCTCACCTTCTTCTCCCCATCGGGATACGAGGTGCGCAAGAATTACGAAGGGGCCGATGTCATCTGCTACCTGCCTTTCGACACACCGCGCAATGTGCGTCGTTTCCTCGACTTGGTCCGTCCGTCCATGGCCTTTTTCATCAAGTACGAGTTTTGGCAGAACTATATGAAGGGACTCCAACGCCGGGGTATCCCCACTTATAGCGTCTCTTCCATCTTCCGTCCCAATCAGGTCTTTTTCCGTTGGTATGGCGGACAGTATTACAAGGTACTTACCCGTATCACCCACTTCTTTGTACAGAATGAAGAGTCGCTCCGTCTGTTGGCCACTCGTGGAGTCACCAATGCTACCGTGGTGGGCGATACCCGTTTCGACCGTGTATTGGAGATTCATCAGGCAGCCAAGCAACTTCCCTTGGTCGAGCGTTTCAAGGGTGATTGTAGCAAGGTCTTTGTGGCCGGTAGTTCATGGCAACCCGATGAGGAACTCTTCATCGACTATTTCAATCGTCATCCCGAGATGAAACTCATCATAGCTCCCCATGTGGTGGATGAAAATCATTTGGCTTGGATTGAGAGCAGGCTCAATCGTCCCTCTATGCGCTACACTCGTGCTTTGGGCGCAGATCTTTCAAGGGCCGATTGCCTCATCATCGATTGCTATGGCCTCCTTTCGTCCATCTACCGTTATGGTGAAATCTCATATGTGGGTGGTGGCTTCGGTGTAGGAATCCACAATGTGCTGGAGGCTGCCGTCTATGGTATCCCGGTGCTGTTCGGCCCCAATAACCAACGCTTCCGCGAAGCCCGCCAGTTGCTGGCCGAGGGTGGCGGCTTCGAGATTCACGATGCCGCGGAGTTCAATGCAACGATGGATCGCCTGCTCACCGATGAGACCTTCCTTGCCCAGAGTGGTGAACGTGCCGGTCGCTACGTCAAGGAAAATGCCGATGCGGCCGATGCAATATTAGAAGCGATTGCTTTTTAGGAGTTACTCCTAATTCTTCCTATACCCCGAGGATGTAAAGGCGGCCAGCAGGTCGCCTTTTTCGTTTTTCAGCTCTACATTTATATAAGGTACGCGCGGGTGGTTCACCACCTCCGTTGCTTCCGCGTAAACAGTCTCCCCCTCCTTGGCCGAACGGATGAAGGTGATGTTGGCCGTGATGGAGAAGGTCAACTGGCCGTGGCTGTTCGCCACCGCCGCGCAAGCCAGGTCGGCCAGAGTGAAGAGTGCTCCCCCTTGGCACACGCCACCGGCATTCAGATGCTCTTTGGTCACCACCATACGGGCTTTGGCCCGTCCGTCGGCCACTTCCACCAGCTCGATGCCGGCATTTACCGCAAAGCGGTCGTTCTTCAAAAAATCTTTGATATCTCCCATCTTTATGTCTCCTTTTTCTGATTGCTCAATCCTTCATTGAAGGTTGTGCAAAGTTATGCATTATTTTCGAGATGGAAACATCCTTTTTCACCTCAATTTTCCCTTTTCCAAAAATGTCGTGTCCAATTTTTGGACACTTTTACTCTCAAAAAGACGATTTTTCGATTTTTTCTTGGAGGTAATTATTCGGAATCCTAATTTTGTGGAGTAGAAATGAAGGGTTTCTTCCTCTTTTCATGGGGACGTTTCCATTCTTTAGAAAAGAAAAAATGAATATGCTACGGAGAGAAATCGGTTTGACACCAGCAAAAACTTGTCTGACTAATGCGAAAACTTTAATCATCGTCGATGATTACATGATTATCGACGATGTTTATATAGTTATCGACGATGATTACATAGTTATCGTCGATGATTAAACTTTTGACTAAAGGCAAAACGAAAAAAGAGCAAGGCAAACCAACTTTTCCCTTAGGCAAAACCAAAAACAGAATGAAACAATAGACAAAAGGACTTAAAACATACCAAATTTATGAAAGACTATCTGAAAAACCTGTTCGCCACACGCCGTGTGGCATTCTACCTGAACCTGGCAGGTCTCACGCTGGCATTCGTCATCTTCTACGTGCTGATGGCAGAAGTGAAGTGGGTGCATGGCTTCGACAAGTTTCACGACGGAGCAGAGCGCATTTGTCGCATGGATAACAATGGCATTTGGCGCCAAAATCACAACGGCCCCACGGGCGAATGGCTTATAAACAACAGTGCGGATGCCTTTGAAGCTGCCGTCTATTTCAGATGGGGAAACAAAGGAGCCTCTTTCTACGACATTGGCGATAGCGATTCTACCGCAGAGTTCAAGAGCATCAGCGTCCCCATCCTCGATGTGACCAAGGGACTGCCCAAGGTCTTCACCTTCGACATGGTGGAGGGGAATGCCGAAGACTTCGAGACCCCCGGCGCCGACTTCTTCCCCCTGAGCATCTGCCAAAGGCTCTTCGGCATGGAGGGACCTTACGTGGGGCGCACCTTCTCCTTCTGGAGAAAAGGCGGATACACCCGCCGTGTGTCGGGCGTCTATCGCGACTTCCCCACCAACTCCATCCTTAGTAACTGCATCTACCACTCGATGAACGAAGAGGAGTACGACCGCTTCATGCACCAAGAGCCATCAGAGTGGGCCAGCCACGTCTATGCCAAAGTACACGAGGGGATGACCCCGGAAACGGCCGCCTCGATGATAACCGATAAGATGAGGGAA
Source organism: Phocaeicola sp. (assembly GCA_045545095.1). GTDB lineage: Bacteria > Bacteroidota > Bacteroidia > Bacteroidales > Bacteroidaceae > Phocaeicola_A. The sequence continues at coordinate 132,263 of JAZQAG010000033.1, forward strand.
CTGAGTCAGGACTCGACCATACAATACGGCCTCCCCACCCTGCACGAACTCTACTTCATGTCGGAAGATGCAGGTGGAGAGCAGGGCAGCCGCTACATGACGATGCTCTACTTCCTCATCGCCTGGCTGGTGGTGGCCATTGCGGCGGTCAACTATATGAACTTCGAGATTTCCCTTATACCTTATCATATTAAAGAGATCAACGTGCGCCGCGTCTTCGGCGCACGGGCATGGCCGCTCCGCTGGAAGCAGTTGGGACGGGCCTTCTTCACCATCGTGCTGGCCTTGAGCCTCTCTCTGGTGGTGCTGAACATCATCGACAAGCAGGGGTGGCTGCTGGAGTACATGCACGCCGACATGGCTTTCAGCCAGAACCTCCTCATCTTAGGGGTGATGGGTGCGCTCATGCCGGTCATTCTTCTAGTCTCTGGAGTATATCCTGCGTGGTACTCCACTTCGCGCAAGCCCGCCCTGGTCATCAACGGCAACTTTGCCCTCTCCGAAGCCGGCCGCGCCCTGCGCCGTACATTGGTGGGGATGCAGTTCACCGTGTCAATGATTGTCATCACCTTCACCTTGCTGATGACATCGCAGACCCACTTCCTTTACAACACTCACGTAGGCTATGCCCGCGACTCCATCCTCTACATGAATGTGGATATGCTACTGCGCGAACAGCACTATGCCCCCATCATGGAGGCCCTGAATGCCAACCCCGATGTGAAAGAGGCTTCGTGGAGCCGCTATCGGTTAGGGGAAAGTGATTACACCATGGGATGGGGTCGCCAGTACAAAGGCGAACAGATTTCCTTCAAGAGCCATCCCGTACAGCACAACTTCCTGAGTACAATGGGCGTGAAGCTGACCGAAGGGCGCGGCTTCCGTCCCGAAGACTCTTCGGTGGGCAACTATGGTAAGATTATCTTCAACGAAACAGCCCGAAAGGCATTCAACCTGGAGTTGAACGACCACATCGGTTCTGAAACAGGAACAGCCGAAATCATCGGCTTCATCGAAGACATCAAGAGCGGTACACTCCACAAGACTGTCCCGCCAACAGCCTACTACGTACAGGGAACCACCAACTGGGGTATCGGGCAATACTTGAACTGTGCCATCCGCCTCACCTCGCCCGACAAGGCCGCCAAGGTAAGCCGCATGTTGGCCGACCTTAACCAAGAGCTGACGGGCGGACAAGCCACCATGAAATTCTACACCTCGGACGACATTGCCGACATTGCCTATGCCGTGGAGAACAAGCAGTTCAGCATGGTACTCACCGGTGCCATCATCTCGCTCGTCATCTCGCTTATCGGTGTCTTCGGTCTCGTGCTGTTCGAGACCCAATCGAAGCGCAAGGAGATAGGCGTGCGCAAGGTGTTCGGTGCCACCACACGCGGCATCCTCTGGATGTTCAATGCACAGTATCTGCGCACCCTCGTCACCTGCTTCGTCATTGCCGCCCCCGTGGCCCATTACCTATATATGGTGTGGGTGGAGTCGTTCGCCTACCGCACACCCCTGCACTGGTGGCTCTTCGGCGTGGCCTTCCTCATTGTGGCGATTGTCGTCTGCCTCACCGTCACCGTACAGAGCTGGCGTGCGGCTAAGGAAAGGCCGGTGGAGACGATAATGAAGTGAGGGAACCACCCTGACCCTCCCTGTGAGGGAGGGGAATGTTGTGATAAGGCATAAACAGAAAGAATGGAATTTACCAAATACCGATTATGAAAGACTATTTGAAAAACCTCTTCGCCGCACGCGGTGCGGCCTTTTGGCTCAATTTGTTGGGCCTCAGTCTGGCCTTCGTCATCTTCTACGTGCTGATGGCAGAAGTGATGTGGCACGTTACCTTCGACCGCTTCCACAAGGATGCGGACAGGGTGTGTCAGGTGTTCCACAAGAACAATCATTTTACTAAACTGGCCGGAGAAGACCACCCGGAAACAGAAACTCTAACAGCTTCCATTGCAGAAGAAATTACGAACTGTTCGCAGCAGTTTGAGACCTCCGTCACCATCTTTCTGTTGGGAGGAGCGTGCGACTTGGTGGCTATGAACGAAGGGCATGAAAGCGCAGAGCCTATAAAAACGTTGTTCCGCCTGTGCACTCCGGGGCTTTTCGAGGTATTCACGTTCGATTTGATAGAAGGTGACACCGATGCTTTCAGAGACCCACACAACGTCTTCGTCCCACTGAGTCTGGCCAAGAAACTCTATGGAGAACAGGATTCCTATGTGGGTCGCCGGTGCGGAGTGGAGGGCTATTGGGACGTGAATGTGGGCGGTGTCTATCGCGACTTCCCCACGAACAGCCAGTTGCCTAACGATGTCTATCAGCTGGTGAACGAGCAGCAACGAGAGCTTTTATGGAGCAATAAAGAAGAATACAATCATTACCTCTTTGTGAAATTGCGCGAGGGAGCAGATGGTGAACAGGTATCAGAAGAGTTGCTTGCCAACAGTACCATGCTGCGCGAGATAGCCTCCCACTTCTCTTTCATCCCTCTGCCGGAGCTTTATTATACGGAATCAGAGAGTGCCAAATGGCTTGAAGCAACGGGGGGAGATGACAAATATTTAGCTTTCCATAAGCGCAACGCCAATTATACGATGCCGGCCATCCTCTGCATTGTGGCCCTCTTGGTGGTGTTCATTGCGGCCATCAACAGCATCAACTTCTCCATGGCAATGGTACCCTATCAGATTAAGGAAGTGAATGTGCGGCGCATCTTCGGTGCTCAGGCCGCTTCACTCCGTAGGGAGCTGATATGGGAGACGTTTCTCAACGTAGCAATAGCGGTTCTACTGGCTCTGTTTGTCCTTTACGTCATCATTCAGTTCAGTCTTTTCAGCGAGTGGTTGAAAGCTGACCTTGCCTTTTATCGGAATAGTCTGACACTGGGTATACTGGCCATCGTGGTGGTACTTATCCCTTTGGTGGCCGGTGGTTATCCCGCCTGGTATCTCACCTCGCGCCGTCCGGCCTTGGTGGTGAATGGAAGTTTTGCCCTTTCACCCGCCGGACGTGCATTCCGCCGGATGCTGATAGGCTTCCAGTTTGTCATCTCTCTTGTCGTGTTGTTACTCCTTTTGTTATTCTTGGGCCAACATCACTATATGTACACGGCACCCGTGGGGTATGACCGCGATTCGGTTTTCTATGCAGAAGTCCACTTGGATCGGGAGTATATGAAAGCTCACGGTTATATGGGAAAAGAGGTTTTCCTTGCCCCAATGATGCAGGCTTTACAGACAAATCCGGCTATCAGCGAAGCGTCGTGGGGACATCAGTTGGGAGGAAACATCAATAATAGTAACGGAGCTGAGTATAAAGGAAAGTTAATCTTGTATGATAGGATAACTGTGGAACATAACTATTTGAAAACAATGGGAATCAAAGTGACTTCAGGACGAGACTTCCGCCCCGAGGATGAAGGCCGAAATCTGTTAATCTTCAACGAACAGGCTCGCAAGGAGTTTGGCTTGGAACTGAACGACAAGGTGGGAAGATATGAAGTCATTGGCTTCACGGAGGACATCCATACCACCAACCTGAAGAACAAGATAAAACCCACAGCCTTTGAGATGAGCGGAAACTACAATACCAACCTTGTCATTCGTCTTGCTTCGCCCGACCGAAAGGAAGAGGTCTGCCGGTTTATCGAAGAACAGGCGGAAAAGATTACAGGCAGAGAAAACAGGTGGAGCTATAAGTCGGGCGATGAAATTATGGATGAGGCTTTTACCAGTGAGCAGAAGCAACTGAAACTGCTTTTCGTCGTTACAATCGTCTCCCTCCTTATCCCCCTCATCGGAGTCTTCGGTCTTGTCCTCTTCGAGACGCGGGCCAAACGCAAGGAGATAGGCATCCGCAAGGTGTTCGGTGCAACCACGCGGGGCATCCTCGTGATGTTCAACATGCAGTACCTACGCACGCTTGTGGTGTGCTTCATCGTGGCCGCCCCTGTGGCCTACACCTTATACAACAGGTGGATAGAGTCGTTCGCCTACCGCACACCGATGCACTGGTGGCTCTTCGCCGTGGCCTTCCTCATTGTGGCGTTCGTCGTCTGCCTCACCGTCACCGTACAGAGTTGGCGTGCTGCAAAGGAAAGGCCGGTAGAGACGATAATGAAGTGAGGGTGTGATAAGGCATAAACAGAAAGAATGGAATTTACCAAATACCGATTATGAAAGACTATTTGAAAAACCTCTTCGCCGCACGCGGTGCGGCCTTCTGGCTCAATCTGTTGGGTCTCAGTCTGGCCTTCGTCATCTTCTACGTGCTGATGGCAGAAGTGATGTGGCACGTTACCTTCGACCGCTTCCACAAGGATGCAGACAGGGTATGTCAGGTGTTTTATGAGGATCCCTCCCTTGACGAGTGGGAAAAACTATTTCCAGAGTTGATGAAGGATGGGAAGAAACATTTCTCCGCTGAATTTGCCGAGGAGATACGCCGTTCAACACAGGACTTTGAAGCCTCGGTTGTTGTAGCCAATGGGGAATATTCAGGTTTGAAGCCTACAGATGTCGAGGATGTGGCAGATTCTCTCGATATACAGTTTGTTGAGGCCACAGAAGGCTTGTTCGAGGTCTTTACTTTTGACCTGATAGAAGGGGATACGGCCGCTATTCACGACCCAGACAAAGTATTCATCCCATTGAGCCTCGCCAAGAAACTCTTTGGAGAGGCCGGCCCTTATGTGGGGCGCCGTTGTGGCGAGACGGGCAAGTGGGAAGCCTGCGTGGGAGGTGTCTATCGCGACTTCCCGACAAACTCCCAACTGGACAATGTGATATATCGTAGCTTCAGCCGTGAGCGATGGGACAGGTTCATGGGAAACCGTACCAACTGGGATGTCAACCTTTTCGTGAAGTTGCGCGAAGGGGTGGATGGTGAGACGCTTTCCGAGAATTTGCGGACTAACAGCATCATGCTTCGCAACGAAGCCTCCCGTTTCACCTTCCTTCCCATTCACGAAATCTATTTTGCCGACATTGATGAGAAGACGCATTTGGGTAAATCCTTCCGCAGGCATGGTGGTGACTATGGGATTGTGACACTACTGGCGTTGGTGGCCATGCTTGTCGTCGTGGTGGGAGGCATCAATTACGTCAACTTCTCTATGGCCATGGTGCCCTATCAGATAAAGAACATCAATGTGCGGCGCGTGTTTGGCGAAAAGGCCTCGAGCATCCGCTGGCGTCTGATGAGTCAGGCTTTATTGAATGTCACATTAGCAGTATTGATGGCTTACGCCCTGTTGGTCATCATCATTCAAAACGGTTTGGTGGACGAGTGGCTGAAGTGTGACCTCTCCTTCGGGCACAATGGCACAGTGATAGGTATGACCGTAGTGCTGGCCCTGCTGGTGCCCATCGTGGCAGGCGGTTATCCGGCCTGGTACGTCACATCGCGCAAGCCAGCGTTGGTCATCAATGGCAGTTTTGCCCTTTCGCCTACAGGGCGCTCTCTCCGACGGGGATTGATAGGCTTCCAGTTCGCGGTGTCGATGGTGGCGGTGCTGATGGTGCTGCTCGTCATGAGCCAGAACCACTATGTGCGCACAGCTCCCGTTGGGTATGCCCGCGACTCGGTGATGTATGTGTTGGTGAAAGAATACTGGAAGATGGATATGGAGGCTTACTACAATCCTTTGACCGACCTGATGAAGAGCCATCCGGCCGTGAAAGAGGTATCGTGGGCAAACTATCGCTTGGGGGAGGATAACAAGAGTAATTGGGGAGCCATTTACAATGGAAATCCGGTGAGACTCAAAGGGTTTCCAGTAAATTACAATTTCCTTACGGCTATGGGTATCAAGGTGACCGAAGGACGCAACTTCCGCCCTGAAGACGTAGGGAAGACCTACATGATTTGCAACGAGGCGGCACGCAAAAAGTATGGTTTGAAACTGAATACCAATCTTTGGGGTGAAATCATCGGTTTCTGCGAGGACATCAAGTATGGCTCGTTCAAGAAAACCGTTGAACCTATAGCCTTTACAGTCGGACAAGGGAAGGGCGGCCATTGTGTGCTCCGCCTGACATCGCCCGACAAGATGGCTGACGTGAGCCGTTATGTGGACGAAGCATTTGCCAAAGTGAGCAACGGAGCCTTTGAATGGGAAATCTCCACCCATAGCGACATTGCCGATGTGGCTTATGCTGACGAGATGAAGCAACTCAAACTCCTGGTGCTCGTCTCCATCATCTCCCTCCTCATTCCCCTCATCGGAGTCTTCGGTCTTGTCCTTTTCGAGACACGCGCCAAGCGTAAGGAGATTGGCATCCGTAAAGTGTTCGGTGCTACGACACGTGGCATCCTCGTGATGTTCAACATGCAGTACCTCCGCACGTTCATGGTCTGCTTCATCCTGGCCGCCCCCGTGGCCTATACTTTATATAATAGGTGGATAGAGTCGTTCGCCTACCGCACGCCAGTGCACTGGTGGCTCTTCGCCGTGGCGTTCCTCATCGTGGCGATTGTCGTCTGCCTCACCGTCACCGTACAGAGCTGGCGTGCGGCCAAGGAAAGGCCGGTGGAGACAATCATGAAGTAAGGGCGCTACCCTGACCCTCCCTGTGAGGGAGGGGAATGTTGTGATAAGGCATAAACAGAAATAATGGAATTTACCAAATACCGATTATGAAAGACTATTTGAAAAACCTCTTCGCCGCACGTGGTGCGGCCTTCTGGCTCAATTTGTTGGGTCTCAGTCTGGCCTTCGTCATCTTCTACGTGCTGATGGCAGAAGTGATGTGGCACGTCACTTTCGACCGCTTTCACAAGGATGCGGACAGGGTGTGTCAGGTGTTTCACAGGAATACTCATTTTGACAACATATATGGTTCTTTCGGCCAAGAAAGGCCTGAAATGGATACCTATACGGCCTCTTTTATGGAAGAGATAGTCAAAAGCAGCCAACAATTCGAGAATTATACAGGTATCTTTAATTTGGGAGGCTTAAAGGGATATGATTATATTGCTCCGTCAGAGAATGAGGACGCTGAGTCATTGGCAACCCGAATATGGTATTGCACGCCTGACCTGTTCAGCGTATTCACTTTCGACCTCATTGAAGGTGATACGGCCGCTTTTCGCGATTCGCACAACATTTTCATCCCGTTGAGTCTGGCCAGGAAACTTTTTGGCAAATCAGATTCGTACATCGGCAGACAATGCCGCGTGGCAGAGCAATGGGATGTGAATGTGGGTGGTGTCTATCGCGACTTCCCCACCAACAGCCAGATGAACAACGATGTCTATCAATGCTTGAACGAGCAACAACGGGAAGAGCTGTGGAATAATCATAACCAATGGTTTCACAATCTGTTCGTCAAGTTGCGGAAGGGAGCCAACGGTGAGAAAGTCTCAGAAGAATTGTTGGCCAATAGCCCTACGTTGCGCGAGAAAGCTTCACATTTCACCTTCATGCCTTTGTCCGATGTCTATTATGTGCAGAATGAAACTTACAAATCCCACTTGGGAAGTTCGGATTACAACTTTGGCAAACGCAATGGCAACCGCATGTTGGTATGGGCCTACGCGTTGGTAGCCTTGTTAGTCATTGCGATTGCCGCCATCAACTATGTGAACTTCTCTATGGCCATGGTCCCTTATCAGATAAAAGAGGTCAACGTCCGCCGCATTTTTGGTGCAAAAGGCACTTCGCTCCGATGGAAGTTGATAAAGACGGCCACCATCAATGTGTTTGTAGCTGCCGTTCTTGCCATCGTCCTGCTGAAGGTAATCATCCAACTGGGCATTTTGAATGGTTTGCAGAATTGTGACCTTGCTTTTGTGACAAATCGTGAGACGCTTCTGATGATGCTTGCCCTGATAGTGTTGCTCCCCATGATTGCCGGCTCTTATCCCGCTTGGTATCTGACCACGCGCAAGCCTGCATTGGTGATAAACGGCAATTTCGCCCTTTCGCCAAAAGGCCGGGAGTTCCGTCGGGGACTGATAGCCTTTCAGTTCACCATATCCATTGTTATCCTGCAGGTGTTGCTCCTGTTCTCTTCCCAGCAGCATTATATACGCACGGCACCTGTAGGGTATGACCGCGATTCGGTGCTTTATGTGGAAGCTTCGAAAGAATATGAACGAAGCATGGAGAATTTCAACTGGAAGGATTATATCGACCCCATGATGCAGACACTGAAGAGCAATCCCTTGGTGAGTGAAGTTGCGTGGACAGGCGCTATGTTGGGACAGGACATGTTCACCTTGAACGCCATAAACCATGGTGATAGACTTATCGCTTTCAATTTGTTGGAAGTAAGCGATAATTTCCTGACAACAATGGGTATAGATATCACCGAAGGACGCAATTTCCATCCGGGAGAGAAGAACGTCGTCATTTTCAACAAAGCGGCCCGTGAGCAATTGGATTTGAAACTGAACGACAAGATTGTTTTTTCCGGAGGTGTCATCGGATTTGTGGATAATTTCCATTACAAGAGTTTTCGTAAGGAAATAACTCCGATGGCCTTTGGAGTGACTGAAAATGTGGGAAACAAACTGGTAGTACGTCTGAACGCTCCTGAAAGAGTAGATGAAGTTATCCGCTTCGTCAACGAACAAAACCAACGAATTTCAGGAGGCAGATGCGAACTGACCTTTTATACTCCTGACAAAATGTTCGGAAGCACGTACGCCAACGAAATGAAGCAGCTGAAACTTCTTCTTGTCGGTGCAATAGTTTCCCTCCTTATCCCCCTCATCGGAGTCTTCGGCCTTGTCCTCTTCGAGACACGGGCCAAGCGCAAGGAGATTGGCATCCGCAAAGTGTTCGGTGCAACCACACGCGGTATCCTCGTGATGTTCAACATGCAGTACCTCCGCACGCTCATGGTCTGCTTCATCCTGGCCGCCCCCGTGGCTTATACCTTATATAATAGGTGGATAGAGTCGTTCGCCTACCGCACACCCATGCACTGGTGGCTCTTCAGCGTGGCCTTCCTCATCGTGGCGATTGTCGTCTGCCTCACCGTCACCATCCAAAGCTGGCGTGCGGCCAAGGAAAGGCCGGTGGAGACAATCATGAAGTAAGGAGGAAGATTACTTTTTCCCTCAATGAGGGACGGGAATGGATTATTTTATCTCTTAATGAGGGAAAAAACAATAAAAAACGTCCCTCATTGAGGGAAAAATGTATATCTTTGCACCGAAAACCAATGCATTGATGCACTATGATAGACGTGACACTTTACAATTATATGGATGAGGTGCTGAAGCGAATCCCCGTCTCTTTCCATCGCTACATGTACACTCAGGTGAGTTGGGACAGCAGGCTTGTGGGCATTATGGGACCGCGTGGTGTGGGGAAATCCACCATGGTGTTGCAGTACTTGTTGGAGCATCGGACGGTGGGAAACCACCTGTATGTGTCGGCCGACCATCTTTATTTCACGATGCATCGGCTGGTGGACTTGGCCGATGATTTTGTGAAGGAGGGAGGAACCCATCTCTATATCGATGAAGTGCATAAGTACAAGGGGTGGTCAAGGGAATTGAAACAGATATACGATGTTCATCCCGACTTGCACATTGTGTTTACCGGCTCTTCCGTATTGGACATCCAACAGGGTGAAGCTGACTTGAGCCGCCGGGCGCTGATGTATCAGATGCAGGGACTCTCTTTCCGTGAATATTTGGAAATGTATCATGGGGTCTCTTCACCGGTGTATGCCTTGGAGGAGATTTTGTCCCATCAGGTGGATTTGCCGGACATACAACATCCGTTGCCACTGTTCAGGGAGTATCTCAAGAATGGTTATTACCCATTTGCTTCCGAAGGGGGCTTTGAATTGAGAATGGAGCAAGTGGTGGCGCAGACTGTGGAGAATGACATACCCCAGTATGCCGACATGAAGATGTCCACTGCCCGTAAGTTGAAGCAGATGCTTTCGGTCGTGGCATCCTTGGCTCCCTACAAGCCCAACGCATTGAATTTGGCTGCTGAGATAGGGGTGAGCAAGAATAATATACCAGACTATCTCTACTATCTTGAACGAGCGGGGATGATAGGCCAGTTGCGCGATGACACGGGAGGAATGCGCGGATTGGGGAAAGTGGAGAAGGTGTATGTGGATAATCCCAGTTTGATGACTGTGCTCGCAGGAGGTTCGCCTGATGTGGGAAATTTGCGCGAGACTTTCTTTTATAACCAAATGCGAGTGAGGAATGATGTCACTTCATCCCGTGACTCTGATTTTTCTATTGGTCAATACACATTTGAGGTTGGCAGAAGAAAGAAAGGGAAAAAACAGGTTGAGGGGTTGGCAAACGGTATTGTGGTGCGCGACGATATAGAGCGTGGGCATGGCATCTTCGTTCCCCTCTGGCAGTTCGGGCTCAACTATTGAGACTATACAAACAGAGCCAAGGCACGTCATCCCGACGACCTTGGCTCTTTTGCGCGCGTACATTTATTTAATCTTACTTAATGTTTCAACTCTTTCCCTTTAGAAACCGAGGATGAGGCCCGTGGAGATGCCTTTGAAGCTGGGGGCATAGTCGGTGTCGAGCACTTCGCAGGGCGAATATTTTACGTAGAAGCCTAATCCTTTGATGCAGACGGCGCCCATCAAATCTACGGTCAGGCGGTTGTAGTGTTGCAGGTTGTGGGTCTCCTTTTTACCTTCCCCATCAAGGCTGTAGCGGGTCTTCAGGCTGGCATGGGTGTTGATGTTCACCACGGGGCCGAGGCGCAACTCCAGCCAGTCGTTGAACTCGTAGCTCATCAGCATGGGCACCGTCCAGCTGAACACCTTCAGGCGCGAGAACTCGATGGCGGCTCCCTCGGGATAAGGGCCGATGACGATGTCGTTCCCCTCGGGGATGAAGCGGTTGCGGTCGGTCATGCGGTAGTTCTTCCAGTTGAGGCCCAAACCGATGGAGAGGAAGAACGGTGAGCGTCCCGGATACCAAGCCCACTCGAAGATGGAGGGAGCCATCAGCTCGTAGGATGCACCCATATCGACATTCATCCCGTCGGGCGTGTCCAGTGCATCCACAAAGCCCACGCCGAAGCCGCATATGTGTACCTCGCTATGGGCGCGTCGGGTGTTATGCTCTTTCTTCTTCTTCTTGCTGAAGGGGATGTTGAACTCTATGATGTCTGTGCGGCGTTCGCGTGTCACCGTCACTTCGTCCTGTGCCAACACGACGGTGTGGTTGTAATGGAAGTTGGGTTCCCCTTGCCGTCCGTGTATGGTTACGCTCATCGAGTCGTTTGAACTTTCGATAATCACCTCATTGGGTTCCAGGAACACTTCGCGTGTCATCTCTTGTTGGGCCATGGCCGGGGTTGTCAGCAGGGCGAGTGCAATCAGGGTTGAAATCTTTTTCTTCATAGTCAGTATGTGTTTTTTATTGTTTATTACTTGAACATTGTCTTCAGTTGCTCCAGTGTGGCGTGTCCTTCCATGTACACCACGCTCAGACTCAGGTCTCTGCTGTCGGATTGCAGGGCGGCATTGCGGTAGAACAGGTAGCGGTTTTTCCCCTTGTGCGGCGGCAGGCAGAAGAATCCGTAGTAGAGTCTCCCATTTATCCGGCCCACCTCCTTGTCGTAGGCATTGCGGCTGTCTGTCTCAATCCACTTTTCTATCTTTTCAGACAGGGCTTTCCCATTGTCGAAGGTCACACTGCGGAAGAGGGTCAGGTCGTATGGCTTCAGCTCCTTTCCCTGCACCATCACTTCCGTGGCTTTGTACTTCTTGATGTAGTCGTTGCCGAACAACTCTCCAATCTTCAAATCTTCTTGTGCCAGGGCCGGAAGGGTGGCCAGCACGAAGATGGTCAGTATGGTTTTCAGTCGTTTCATATATGTGGTTGTTTATTGCTTCATCAGTTCAAACATGCTTCCCAATTGCTCCTCTACGGTGGTCATCGGCTCCACCTGTTGCACGTGCGACATGGCGTGGTGCATGGCCTGTATCACTTGGGCTGGGTCGGTCACCCGGTGGCCGTTGACGTAGGCAATGCAGATGTCCTTCTCCGCACTCTTGTCGGCCGTCAGCCACTTCACGGTGGGGACTGACACCAGCGCCAACAGGATGGAGGCTGCCGCCACCGCAGGTATCCATCGCCGTCTCGGGCGGAAGGGTATAATGCTGGTAATGGAAGCGGCTTGTCCGTGTAAGCGTTTGCCAACGGTGGCATAGCCCATCACCGCACGCAGTTCGTCCCATTCGGCTCCGTCAGCTTCGGGTGAGGCGGCAAATCGTTTCAGCATCCGTTCCTCCGCTTCGGTGGTTTCGGCATCGAAGTAGCGGCGGGCCATCTCTTTCCAGTATTGATAATCTTTTTCAATCATAGTCTCTGTTGATTAGGGGTGTAACTCTCTCTCTTCCGGTATTCTTCTCTCAGCAGCTTTCTGGCCCTCGACAGGTTCATCCTGACGGCCGTCTGCTCCATGCCCAATAGGGTGGCAATCTCTTCGTAGCTCTTCTCCTCGTATTCCTTCATGCGGAAAATCTGTTGTTGCAGGGGCGTCAGGCGTTGGTGAAACAGCGCCTCCACCAGGGCAAACTGCTCTTTCCGTTCCATCTCCTCTTGTGGCGAAGGTGCGGCCTGTTCCCTCTCCCCGTCCCGTTCGGGCTCCAGCTCCAGGGTCGGCCGTCGGTCTCGTCGGCGCACCTCGTCGATGCACAGGTTGCGCACCGTCAGGGTGGTTGCCGCCTCGGCCTGCTCGGCATTTTCGAGCGCATTTGCCCGTGGCCACAAGCGGCAGAAAGCCTCTTGCAGGGCATCGTCGGCATCCTCCTCGTCGGGCAGGAATTGCATGGCCAGCCGCCTGAGCCGCTTCCTCATGTGGGTAAAGATGGATATGAGATGTTCTTCGCTCATGAATGGTGATGGAGAGACGTGTTTGCGGTCTTATTTTTTGTTCTTCAGCACCAGTTGCAGGACCTCCTTTTCGCAAGGGCAATCTTTGAAGGATTCAAACCCGACTTCTTGAAGGGAAGATGGCAGGCTTACGCTATAGAGATTCGTACAATGGGAGAATGCAATATTACCAATACTCTCCATGCCTTGTGGCAACTCTATGGCGACTAATTTTTCGCATTCGAAGAAAGCCCCGAATGCCAACTTTTTGCCTCCACCCTTCAGACTGGCAACATTCAGTTTGGAGCAATAGCTAAAGGCATATTCTCCGATGGAGTCAACGGAAGATGGAATAGTGATTATCCATAAATTTGGGCATTGGCGGAAAGCATCTTTGCCGATGATTTTGATCCCTTCGGGCAGGGATAGGGTGCCCATGGGGACTCTGTTTCCGCCGAATGCTCCTTCTCCAATGTGGGTGATGCCTTCGGGAAAGACTGTCGAGCCACATCCCAATACCAACGTCTTGCCGTCTTTGGTGAGGAGGGCATTGCTGCCGGCGGGGGAAGAGTAAACGGGGTTTCCCTCATCTACCGTGATTGACACCAGTTCTTCGCAATTGTAGAAGGCATAGTTCTCGATTTTGGATACCGTCTTGGGCAGGTGCAGGCTATGTATGGGAATGCCCGTAAATGCCTGTTCGACAATGGCCTCTATGCCTTCTACGATACGGGTTCCGGTACAGGCCGTTATCAGAGCATTGCTTGCTGTTTCGACGATGGCATTGCATGCTGACCGCGAGTCGTATTGGCTATTCCCTTCCTCTACCGTCAATGATTTCAGTTGGTTGCATCCCCGGAACAGATTGCCATATCTATATCCAATCTCTTTGACATTTTTAGGTATGACGATTGATGTCAAGGAGGTACAATTCCAAAATACATACGCCCCAAGATATTCGAGCGATTGGGGCAGGGAGATGGACTTCAGATAGTAACATCCTGCAAAAGCCAAGTCTTCAATCCGTTTGACTCCTTCCGGTATTGTGATGCTTTCCATATTAAGGCAATAGGCAAAGGCTGCATCGCCAATGGTCGTGACACTGGAGGGGATGGCAGAACCGCCACATCCTGCAACGAGTGTGTTGCTCTCCGTTTCGATGATGGCATTACAATTGTCCCGTGAGTCAAATTCTTTATTGGCAGAATCTACAATGATGTTTTTCAGGTTGGGGCAACTGCCGAATATGTTCCATCCGATGTCTTCTATGGATGCAGGAATCCGTACCGATTGCAAGTTGGTGCAGCAGATGAATGCCTCTTCACCAATAGCCCACACTCCTTCATCGATAATCAGGTGTTTGATGTTGGTGTTGCCGGCAAACCCTTTCTTGCTGATGCTGCCTACGTTGTACCTTTTCCCTTCGTATTCGACGAATGCAGGAATATGAAGTACCGAGTCTGCCTCGTTGGCAAGGTACGAAGCCAGTTTCCGGGAGATGTGGACATCGTCATCTGAAAGGCTGTGGACTACGCACTCGAATCCGTTGACAACGAAGGTGCGTGTCCCCTTCATCTCGAATGTCCCCTCTTTGTCCTTTACCGAGTTGATGCCGAAGGGGATGGAGAAGTTGGGATGGGTGCGGCGTTCGCGCGTCACCGTCACTTTGTCCGATGGGTACATCACGGTGCGGGAGAATGTGAAGTCGGGTTCTCCCTGACGTCCCTTGATGGTGATGTTCATCGAATCGCGGCCGTCCTTGATGGTCACCCGCTCAGGGTTCAAGAAGGTGGATTCCTGTGGCACCTCCTGTTGGGCAAAGGCATGGGCGGCACTTGTCAGCAGCCATGCGGAGAGTATGATGCTTTTTCTGTTCATAGGTTTTCTCTCTTATTTGTGAAGTGTTCCTTTCTATAAAGCTAAACGATAAGCGACACGATTTGTAACAGGAGAAATGTATTTTTGGTGCAAAAGGGTAAAAAACAAAGGCACAAAAACGCAAAAATTCAGTTTACCAATAAACTTTTGTGTTTATATGCCTTTGTGTCTTGAACTAATTTGGGTTACTCCTCCTTATACCATCCGGCATACATGATGTAGCCGTTGGCAATCTTCTCGTTGATTTCCTTGGCCTGGTCGGGAGCCACTTTCTTGATGAACTTGGCGGGTACGCCTGCCCACAGTTCGCCCGGGCCTATCTGTGTGTTGGCCAATACGAGAGCCCCGGCCGCCACGATGGCACCGCGCCCCACGTGGGCATGGTCGAGCAGGGTGGCGCCCATGCCGATGAGGGCAAAGTCATCGACATCGGCTCCGTGGATGGTGACGTTGTGACCGACGGATACATCGTCGCCGATGCGGATGGTGGATTTCTCGTAAAGCGTGTGGAGCACGCTTCCGTCCTGAATGTTCACGCGGTTGCCGATGCGGATGCTGTTCACATCGCCACGCAACACGGTGTTGAACCAGATGCTGCACTGGTCGCCCATCACCACATCGCCTACGATGGTGGCGTTTTCGGCCAGATAGCAGTCTTTCCCTATTTGTGGGGTGAACCCATGTACTGATTTGATTAGAGCCATATTCTTTCGCTTTTAGGAGTGTAGGAGGTAGGAGTGGCGCTTCGCTCAGGAGTATAGACAAATGTGCTTGCTTGCATGGAGTCCTCCTGCTTATCATAGTCGAAACTATTGTCTACACTTCTACACTCCAGCCTCCTATACTCCTATATAAAGACACCCTCCTACACTACTTCACTCCATAAATAAATTATATTTCCTTCGTTTTCCCCTTTAACCATTTCTGTTCTGCTTCATCGAGGTGTGGAGCCAATTCGTTGTACACCCGTTGGTGGTAGGCATTGAGCCATTGGAGTTCGTCGGGCGTCATCAGGGCGCGGACGATGGGGCGTGTGTCGATGGGGCAGAGGGTGAGGATATCGAACTTGTAGTAGGTGCCGAACTCCGTCTCCTGGTCAGGTACGATGAGCATCATGTTTTCGATGCGCACACCGTGGCGGCCGGGGCGGTAGATGCCCGGTTCGTTGGTCACCGTCATGCCGGGGAGCAGCAGGGCGGGCATGTGGTTCATGCGGAACTGGTGAGGGCCTTCGTGCACGTTCAGATAGGAACCTACGCCGTGGCCCGTGCCATGGAGGTAGTTGATGCCCTCGGCCCACATGAATTGGCGGGCAAGCACATCGAGCTGGGTGCCACATGTGCCGTGGGGGAAGTGGGCGCGGCTGAGGGCGATGTTGCCCTTTAGCACCAGTGTATAGTCGCGACACTCTTCGTCGGTCAGTGGGCCGAGGGGGATGGTGCGGGTGATGTCCGTCGTGCCGTCCATGTATTGTGCACCACTATCGAGCAGGAGCAGGCCTCGTGGCTCCAGGGGGATGTCGCTCTCGGGCGTAGGCTCGTAGTGCACGATGGCGCCGTGGGTGCCGTATCCGGCAATGGTGTCGAAGCTGATGTCGCGGAAGAGTGCTTGGTACGAGCGTTGGCGTGTCAGCTCACGGTCGGCACTCAGCTCGGTCACCTCTTCGCCCTGCTCCATTTTCTCCTCTAACCAGATGAGGAAGCGGACGAGGGCAATGCCGTCGCGCACCATCGCCTTGCGGAAACCTTCAATTTCCGCTTCGTTCTTGATGGCCTTCATAGCTGGGATGGGCGAGGGGGCGAAGGTGCATCGCCCTTCGTCGGTGAGGCGTTGGCACTGGGTGCTGATTTCCACATTGCTGTTCGTGGGGAGCACCAGGGGGTAGGTGTCGAAGGTGGCCACCATGCGGTAGAAGTCGGCGTAGGGGTGAACGGCTACATTATTCTCGCGCAGATATTCCTCCACGGAGGAAGAAATTTTCTCAGGCAGGGCAAAAAAATGTGCCTCGTCGGGGGTGATGATGAGGTAGCTCACCACCACAGGATTGCAATGCACATCGGTGCCGCGCAGGTTCAGTGTCCAGGCAATGTCGTCGAGGGCCGAGACGATGAGGGTCTTCTCCCCGATGGCCTTGCGGATGCGTGCCAGCTTGTCGGCGCAACTTTCGCCAGCCAATGGCAGCGGTTGGATTTCAACCTCTTCACGGGGCAGGGATGGGCGGAGCGGCCACAATTCGTCCCACCACTCTGTAGGGATGTGGGTAAGGCCGATGCCGAACTTTCCCATCAGTTCGTTGGCCCATGCCTCTGCCTGATCGTGGCTGTTCACCGTAGGGTCGATACCTACCGTGTCGTCACCTTTCAACACACTACCCAACCAATCGGTGATGGAGGGGGTGTCGGGGAGCTTCTCTTTCATCAGGGCGATACCTGTCCCTGCCAATTGTTCCTCGGCTTGCAGGAAGTAACGCGAATCTGTCCACAGGGCCGCCTCGTTCAGCGTAATGACCGCCGTACCTGCCGAGCCGTTGAAACCTGAAATCCATTCGCGCAATTTCCAGTGGTCGGGTACATATTCACTTCCGTGCGGGTCAGTGCTGGGGATAATGACAGCTTGTACGCCGTCTCTTCTCATATATTCGCGTAGCTGGTCGATACGCTCGTGTACAAGGGTGTTATAGGACTTTTCCATATTCATAGTTTTTCCTTCTTCAGATTTGATAGGCCAAATATACCACATATTTCCTTGCGGAAGAAACATTTCGGATTTTTTTTGTGTTTGTCCGATGTCTTGCACATGGAGTGAGCTTCTGAGAGAATGCCATTTTGCTACATGGGAAAAGCAATTTGGCCATAGAAACCGGTGGGACAGAAAGGAAATGATTTGTATGAGCGAAATTAACTTACTTTATGAATTGTTTCTTTCGCCCTTCTAAAAGATATTGACTACCTTTGCCTGCGTAAAAAAGAATGGAGAATTCAATCCGTATAAATATATAATTAAGATTAAGAGTATGAGTTTTTTGACGAATGACAAGCTGACTATCGTAGGTGCAGCTGGTATGATTGGTTCTAACATGGCTCAGTGTGCAGCCATGATGCGTCTGACCCCGAACATCTGTCTGTATGACCCCTTTGCTCCTGCGTTGGAGGGTGTGGCTGAAGAGATGTATCATTGCGCTTTTGAAGGTGTGAACATTACTTTCACTTCTGATATCAAGGAGGCTTTGACAGATGCCAAGTATATCATCTCTTCAGGAGGTGCAGCCCGTAAGGCCGGTATGACTCGTGAAGACCTGTTGAAAGGTAATGCAGCTATTGCCGAACAACTTGGTAAGGATATCAAAGCATATTGTCCCGATGCAAAGCATGTGGTAGTTATCTTTAATCCTGCTGATATCACTGGTCTTATCACATTGCTTTATTCAGGCTTGAAACCTTCACAAGTAAGCACATTGGCCGCTCTCGACAGTACTCGCTTGCAGAGCGCGTTGGCAAAGCATTTCGGCGTACTCCAGAGCAAGGTGGAAAATTGCCGTACTTACGGAGGCCATGGCGAGCAGATGGCCGTATTCGCATCAACCGCTAAGGTGGATGGCACTCCGTTGACTGACCTTATCGGTACCGACAAGTTGACCGATGAGCAATGGGCAGCTATGAAGCAGGATGTAATCCAGGGTGGTAAGAAGATTATCGATTTGCGTGGACGTTCTTCTTTCCAGAGTCCTTCATACGTTTCTGTAGAGATGATTCGTGCCGCTATGGGTGGCGAAGCCTTCAAATGGCCTGCAGGTACATATGTGCATTCAGAAGGATTTGATCATATCATGATGGCTATGGAGACAGAAATCACCAAGGATGGAGTTTCTTACAAGGCCGTAAACGGTACTCCCGAAGAAGTTGCCAATCTTCAGGCAAGCTACAAGCACCTCTGCGCATTGCGTGACGAAGTGATCGGTATGGGTGTACTTCCTCCTACAGATGAGTGGCACAAACTGAACCCCAATATCCAGTAATCATACCTCGTTGGGGCAAAGGATATAAATGCGGGGCGCGAAGGAATAGACCTTTGTGTCCCGCATTCCTTTTCTGAAAAATACTTTCCTTTCTTATATATATAATAAGGTATAGGGCGGATTGCTTTTGGCAGATAAAACTAAAAAATAGATAAATAATGTCTGAAAGTTTTTGCTGTTCAAGAAAGTATATGTAATTTTGCGCCCTGATTTCGTGGAAATTACTGTTTAACTAACATAAATTAATAAAAACAAAATGATTGTAGTACCTGTAAAAGAAGGCGAGAACATTGAAAGAGCGCTGAAGAAGTTCAAGAGAAAATTTGAGAAAACTGGTGTAGTAAAAGAGTTGAGAGCTCGTCAGCAGTTTGACAAACCCTCTGTAAAGAACAGACTCAAGAGAGAGCGCGCTGTATATGTTCAGAAGCTGCAGCAAGTAGAAGATTAATTAGTTTGAAAATAATCCTGCAATTCTTTTGGATTATTGAATTCTTTTACGTATTTTCGTCGCTGAATAACTGAAGCGGCAACAATGTTGGTAAAAGCTTTTTTGGAATATCTTCGGTATGATCGAAATTATTCAGGCTGTACGGTTACAGCATACCGTACTGATTTGAAGGAATTCGAGAAGTTCTTTCGCTCAGAAGATGAAGAATTGGGGTGGGAGACAATAGATGCCGATATAGTCCGCCGATGGATGGTTCAATTGATGGATGACGGGCGCGCCACGACATCAGTGAATCGGAAACTGAGTTCGATACGCTCATTCTATAAGTATCTTCGATCAAAAGGCGTGGTTACACGGGACTTCTTTGTGAAAGTGAAAGGTCCTAAAAATAACAAACCACTTCCGGCTTTTGTGAAGGAAACTGATATGGATAGGCTGTTGGATGAGGTGGATTTCGGTGAAGGCTTTGCCGCTTGTCGAGATAAAATGGTGGTTGAGATGCTCTATGCTACAGGGATGCGTTTGGCGGAACTCGTAGGGCTGAATGATAAAGATGTTGATTTCTCGGCAGGACAGATAAAGGTGACAGGAAAAAGAAATAAGCAACGTCTGATACCTTTTGGCGAAGAGTTGCGATGCTCCATGTTGACTTATCTGAATATGCGAATTGAGTCTTGTCCAAGACTGTCTGAAGCCTTTTTTGTTAGTGATAAAGGTTCTAGAATAAGTCGGGGTAAGGTTGGAAGCTTGGTGAAGATAGCTCTTTCGAAAGTGGTAGGGTTGAAAAGACGGAGTCCACATGTGTTAAGGCATTCTTTCGCGACATCGATGCTCAACAATCATGCAGAGCTTGGTGTTGTAAAAGAGTTGCTTGGACACGAAAGTTTGGCGACAACGGAAATTTATACTCACACTACGTTCGAAGAATTAAAAGAAGTCTATAAACTCGCTCATCCAAGAGCTTAAACAAAGGAGGTACGTATGGAAATTAGAATTCAATCGATCCGTTTCGATGCAGCTGAAAAGTTGCAAGTGTTTGTTGAGAAGAAAGTAGGCAAACTCGAAAAGTATTGCGAAGAAATAAGAAAGGTAGAGGTGTCATTGAAAGTCGTGAAGCCTGAGACTGCTATGAATAAGGAAGCGGTTATCCGTGTGTTTGTTCCTAATGGGGATTTATATGTGGAAAAGGTATGCGACACTTTTGAAGAAGCAATAGACCAAGGGGTAGAAGCCCTCGAAAAGCAATTGGTGAAATACAAGGAAAAACAGCGTGGGAAATAAAAAAAACGCTAAAAGTTTGTATATCTCAAAATAAACACCTAAATTTGCAGCCGTTTTCGCACCGAGCCATTTTGTGCAAGGCTGCAAATTTTAGAAATGCCTCTTTAGCTCAGTTGGCCAGAGCACGTGATTTGTAATCTCGGGGTCGTTGGTTCGAATCCGACAAGAGGCTCTCCTAAAAGGAAACGTTGGGCAAATACCAGAGTGGCCAAATGGGGCAGACTGTAAATCTGCTGGCTTACGCCTTCGGTGGTTCGAATCCATCTTTGCCCACTAAATTGCGGAAGTAGCTCAGTTGATAGAGCATTAGCCTTCCAAGCTGAGGGTCGCGGGTTTGAGCCCCGTCTTCCGCTCTTTTATTGCTGTTATAGCTCAGTGGTAGAGCACTTCCTTGGTAAGGAAGAGGTCACGAGTTCAAATCTCGTTAACAGCTCTTTACTATGATTAATAGGGAAGAAGATAAAACATTATTCATTATTATAATAAGTAAGAAAGCTATGGCAAAAGAAAAATTTGAACGTTCAAAAGACCATGTTAACATTGGTACAATTGGCCACGTTGACCATGGTAAGACTACTTTGACTGCCGCAATCACTACAGTGTTGGCTAAGAAGGGTCTTTCAGAAGTTAAGTCTTTCGACCAGATTGACAACGCTCCTGAAGAGAAAGAGAGAGGTATTACTATCAACACTTCTCACGTTGAGTACGAAACCGCAACTCGTCACTATGCTCATGTAGACTGCCCGGGTCACGCCGACTACGTAAAGAACATGGTAACTGGTGCTGCTCAGATGGACGGTGCTATCATCGTTTGTGCTGCTACTGATGGTCCGATGCCTCAGACTCGTGAACACATCCTTTTGGCTCGTCAGGTAAACGTACCTCGCTTGGTTGTATTCTTGAACAAGTGTGATATGGTTGACGATGAGGAAATGCTTGAGCTCGTTGAAATGGAAATGCGTGAGCTGTTGGCTGCTTATGAGTTCGATGGTGACAACACTCCTATCATCCGTGGTTCTGCTCTTGGTGCATTGAATGGTGTTGAGCAATGGGAAGATAAGGTTATGGAGTTGATGGATGCTGTTGATACTTGGGTGCCCCTGCCTCCCCGTGATGTGGATAAACCTTTCTTGATGCCTGTTGAGGACGTGTTCTCAATCACTGGTCGTGGTACTGTTGCTACTGGTCGTATCGAAACTGGTGTTATCCATGTAGGTGACGAAGTAGAAATCCTCGGTCTTGGTGAGAACAAGAAGTCAGTTGTAACTGGTGTTGAAATGTTCCGTAAGTTGCTCGATGAGGGTCAGGCTGGTGATAACGTAGGTCTGTTGCTCCGTGGTATCGACAAGAACGAAATCAAGCGCGGTATGGTATTGTGTAAGCCCGGTCAGATTAAGCCTCACTCTAAGTTCAAAGCTTCTATCTACGTTTTGAAGAAAGAGGAAGGTGGTCGTCATACTCCGTTCCACAACAAGTATCGTCCTCAGTTCTACCTCCGTACTATGGACTGTACAGGTGAAATCTCTTTGCCTGAAGGTGTAGAGATGGTAATGCCTGGTGATAACGTAGAGATCAACGTTGAGTTGATTTATGAGGTAGCCTTGAACGTAGGTCTTCGTTTCGCAATCCGCGAGGGTGGACGTACAGTAGGTTCAGGTCAGATTACTGAAATCCTTGACTAATTAATATAGTCGGTCGGCTCTCGGGTGACTGAGAGCCGATATTTACGGGAATAGCTCAGTTGGTAGAGCACCGGTCTCCAAAACCGGGTGTCGGGAGTTCGAGCCTCTCTTCCCGTGCTAATCTTGAAAAATATGTTTAAGAGAGTAATAGATTATTGTAAAGAATCTTACGAAGAACTTGTTCATAAGGTGTCATGGCCTACTCGTTCTGAGCTTGCTGGCAGCGCAGTGGTTGTTTTGTATGCTTCCCTACTCATTGCGTTGGTAGTATTTGCTATGGATTCGGTTTTTGAGTCTGTGATGAGATTCGTGTATCCTCATTAATTCAAAGTAATGATGTCTGAGATTGGTATGAAGTGGTACGTACTGCGTGCTATTAGTGGTAAAGAAAACAAGGTTAAAGAATACCTTGAAGCTGATATAAAGAACAGCGACCTTGGCGACTATGTATCTCAGGTGTTGATTCCCACAGAGAAAGTTTATCAGGTAAGGAATGGTAAGAAAGTTGTAAAAGAACGTACTTACCTGCCTGGTTACGTCTTGGTGGAGGCTGCTTTGGTGGGTGAGGTTGCTCATCGTTTGAGGAATACCCCAAATGTGCTAGGCTTTTTGGGTGGTTTAGATAATCCAACCCCCTTACGTCAAGCGGAAGTGAACCGTATCCTCGGTACAGTTGACGAACTTCAGGATATTGCTGAAGATAACACTATCCCGTATGAAGTTGGTGAGACTGTCAAGGTGGCAGAAGGCCCTTTCAGTGGTTTCAATGGAATTATTGAAGAGGTTAACGCAGAGAAGAAAAAGTTAAAGGTCATGGTGAAAATATTCGGTCGGAAAACTCCGCTCGAATTGGGCTTTATGCAAGTGGAAAAGGAATGATGCATTCTGTTACGTGCACTATTCTTTTTGTAATAATTGTACTAAATATAAATTAAAAGAAAATGGCTAAAGAAGTTGCTGGACTAATCAAGTTACAGATTAAAGGAGGCGCTGCAAATCCATCACCTCCCGTAGGACCTGCTTTGGGTTCCAAGGGTATTAATATTATGGAATTTTGCAAGCAATTCAACGCCAGAACACAGGATAAGGCTGGTAAAGTATTGCCAGTAATTATCACTTACTATGCTGACAAGTCTTTTGATTTCGTTATCAAGACTCCTCCTGTAGCTATTCAGCTTATGGAAGTTGCTAAAGTAAAGAGTGGTTCTGCTGAGCCTAATCGTAAAAAGGTTGCTGAGATTACTTGGGAACAAGTACGTACGATTGCTCAAGATAAGTTGGTTGACTTGAACTGTTTCACAGTAGAGGCTGCTATGACGATGGTAGCAGGTACAGCAAGAAGTATGGGTATCGCTGTAAAAGGTGAGTTCCCCGGTAACAATTAATTAACTTCAATTAAGTATGGGTAAACTGACAAAAAATCAAAAGTTGGCTGCAGCTAAAATTGAAGCAGGGAAAGCATACTCACTGAAAGAAGCTGCTGAATTGGTGAAGGAAATAACCTTTACTAAGTTTGATGCTTCACTGGATATTGACGTACGTTTGGGAGTTGATCCTCGTAAAGCTAACCAAATGGTTCGTGGCGTTGTTTCATTGCCCCACGGAACCGGTAAGGTAGTTCGAGTATTGGCTCTTTGTACCCCCGATGCTGAAGCTGCTGCTAAAGAAGCAGGTGCTGACTATGTAGGTCTTGATGAGTATATCGAAAAGATCAAAGGCGGATGGACTGACATTGATGTAATTATTACTATGCCGTCTATCATGGGTAAAATCGGTGCTTTGGGACGTGTATTGGGCCCACGTGGTTTGATGCCTAATCCTAAGAGTGGAACCGTAACTATGGATGTTGCTAAGGCTGTACGCGAAGTAAAGCAGGGTAAGATTGACTTTAAGGTTGATAAAACAGGTATTGTACATACTTCAATCGGTAAGGTGTCTTTCTCTTCTGACGCAATTCGCGATAACGCAAAGGAATTTATTTCAACCATTCTCAAGTTGAAACCTGCTGCAGCTAAAGGTACATATATCAAGAGCATTTATCTTTCAAGTACAATGAGTAAGGGTATCAAGGTTGATCCCAAATCTATTGAAGAAAACGTTTAATTAGAGGAAAGTCATGAGAAAGGAAGATAAAAACGCAATTATTGCACAGCTCGCAGAGACTATTAATGAATACGGACACTTCTATTTGGTTGATGTAACAGCTATGAATGCTGCTGCTACCAGCGCATTGAGAAGAGAATGTTTCAAGTCTGAGGTGAAAATGGTGTTGGTTAAAAACACTCTTCTTCATAAAGCACTTGAGAGCCTTGAAGGTGATTATTCTCCCCTTTATGGTTGCTTGAAGGGTACAACTGCTGTCTTGTTTTCAAATACAGCAAATGTTCCCGCTAAAATGCTTAAGAAGGTTGCTAAAGACGGTATTCCTGGTCTGAAAGCTGCATATGCAGAGGAAAGCTTCTATGTTGGGGCTGATCAATTAGATGCTCTTACAAGCATCAAGAGCAAGAATGAAGTTATTGCTGATGTTATTGCATTGTTGCAATCTCCGGCCAAAAACGTTATTTCGGCTCTCCAATCTGGTGGAAACACCCTTCACGGAGTTCTTAAGACTCTTGGTGAAAGAGAATAATTAAAATAATAAGTAAAAACAAACATTAAATTTATACGAAAATGGCAGATTTGAAAGCTTTTGCAGAACAATTAGTTAACTTGACAGTTAAAGAAGTTAATGAACTGGCAACTATCCTGAAGGAAGAATATGGTATTGAACCTGCTGCTGCAGCTGTTGCTGTTGCTGCTGGTCCCGCTGCTGCTGGTGCAGCTGCTGTTGAAGAGAAGACTTCTTTCGACGTAGTATTGAAGAGCGCTGGTTCAGCTAAGTTGCAGGTAGTTAAGGCCGTTAAGGAGGCTTGTGGTCTTGGTTTGAAAGAAGCTAAAGACATGGTAGATGGTGCTCCTAGCGTAGTTAAGGAAGGTCTTGCTAAGGACGAAGCTGAATCTTTGAAGAAAACATTGGAAGAGGCTGGAGCTGAAGTTGAACTTAAGTGATAACAGCCTGGTTTCCAGGTAATACGGTTAGGAACCCTCAGTTGGAGGGTTCTTAACCTTTTTGTGTCTATATTAAATTTAAGTTCTCCTCAAATCTCATAAACAGATGTCTTCAAATACTGTAAATCAAAGAATTAATTTTGCAACTATCAAGAATCCTATGCCTTATCCGGATTTCTTGGAGGTGCAATTGAAGTCATTCCAAGACTTTTTACAACTGGACACTCCTCCCGAAAAACGTAAGAACGATGGTTTGTACAAAGTATTTGCAGAAAATTTCCCTATCGCAGATACAAGAAATAACTTTGTTCTTGAATTTTTGGATTACTATATTGATCCACCTCGTTATACCATAGAAGATTGTTTGGAGCGTGGATTGACTTATAGTGTTCCTCTGAAGGCCAAATTGAAATTGTATTGTACAGATCCTGATCATGAGGATTTTGATACAGTTATCCAAGATGTATTTTTAGGCCCTATTCCCTACATGACTAATAACGGTACCTTTATTATTAATGGTGCTGAGCGTGTTGTAGTGTCACAGTTGCATCGTTCGCCAGGTGTATTCTTTGGACAAAGCATCCATGCTAATGGTACGCAATTATATTCTGCACGTATTATTCCTTTCAAGGGATCGTGGATAGAATTTGCTACTGACATCAATAATGTCATGTATGCGTACATTGACCGTAAAAAGAAATTGCCTGTAACAACTTTGTTGCGTGCTATAGGTTTTGAGAATGATAAGGATATTCTTGAAATCTTTAACTTGGCGGAGGAAGTTAAGGTTAATCGCACAACCTTGCAGAAATATATCGGTCGCAAATTGGCTGCCCGTGTTTTGAAAACTTGGGTTGAAGATTTTGTAGATGAAGATACAGGTGAAGTAGTCTCTATCGAACGTAACGAAGTGATCATTGATCGTGAGACACCGTTGGAGGAAGAACATATTGATGAAATTATTGCATCGGGCGTTCAGAATGTTTTGATTCATCGTGAGGGGGCTAATCAATCTGATTATTCAATTATATTCAATACCTTACAGAAGGATCCTAGTAATTCTGAAAAAGAAGCAGTGCTTTACATCTATCGTCAATTGCGTAATGCAGATCCTGCTGATGATGCTAGTGCTCGCGAGGTGATCAATAATCTTTTCTTCTCAGAAAAGAGATATGATTTAGGTGATGTAGGTCGCTATAGAATCAATAAGAAGTTAGGACTTACTACAGATATGTCTGTAAAAGTTCTGACTAAGGAAGATATCATTGAAATTATCAAATATTTGATTGAGTTGATAAACTCAAAGGCTGTAGTAGATGATATCGATCATTTGAGTAACCGTCGTGTGCGTACTGTTGGTGAACAACTTTCTAACCAATTTGCTATAGGTTTGGCCCGTATGTCACGTACTATTCGTGAACGAATGAATGTGCGTGATAATGAGGTGTTTACTCCGACAGATTTGATTAATGCCAAGACTATTTCTTCGGTAATCAATTCTTTCTTTGGAACGAATGCCTTGTCACAGTTTATGGATCAAACTAATCCATTGGCGGAAGTAACTCATAAACGTCGTCTTTCAGCTCTTGGTCCTGGTGGCTTGTCACGTGAACGTGCTGGCTTTGAGGTTCGTGACGTACATTATACTCATTATGGACGTCTTTGTCCAATTGAATCTCCTGAAGGTCCCAATATTGGTTTGATATCTTCTTTGTGTGTATATGCAAAGATTAACGATTTAGGATTCATCGAAACTCCGTATCGAGAGGTAAAGGATGGAACTGTGAACCTGAATAATGATGAAGTTGTATATTTGACGGCAGAGGAGGAAGAGAGCAAGATAATTGGTCAAGGGAATGCACCTTTGAAAGATGATGGAACTTTTATTCGTACAAAAGTTAAATCTCGTCAAGATGCTGATTATCCTGTAGTAGAGCCTTCTCGTGTAGATTTAATGGATGTGGCTCCTCAGCAGATAGCATCTATTGCTGCTTCTTTGATTCCTTTCTTGGAGCATGATGATGCCCACCGTGCATTGATGGGATCGAACATGATGCGCCAAGCTGTACCTTTGTTGCGTACAGAAGCTCCTATTGTAGGTACAGGAATCGAACGTCAGGTTTGTGAAAACTCACGTACCCAGATAACTGCAGAAGGTGATGGTACTATTGAATATGTTGATGCAACAACAATTCGTATCTTGTATGATCGGACAGAGGATGAAGATTTTGTAAGTTTCGAGCCTGCATTAAAAGAGTATCAGATTCCCAAGTTCCGTCGTACTAATCAGAATATGACTATTGACCTTCGTCCAATCTGTGAAAAGGGACAGCGTGTGAAAGCTGGTGATATCCTTACTGAAGGTTACTCAACAGAAGCTGGCGAGTTGGCTTTAGGTAAAAACTTGCTGGTGGCTTACATGCCTTGGAAGGGATACAACTATGAGGATGCTATCGTATTGAACGAACGTGTCGTACGTGAAGACCTTCTTACATCTATTCACGTGGAGGAACTTTCTTTGGAAGTTCGTGAAACTAAGCGTGGTATGGAGGAATTGACATCTGATATACCAAATGTAAGCGAAGAGGCTACTAAGGATTTGGATGAAAACGGTATTATTCGTATCGGTGCCCGTGTACAGCCTGGTGATATCTTGATTGGTAAGATTACTCCGAAGGGAGAGTCTGATCCTTCTCCTGAAGAAAAATTGCTGCGTGCAATCTTTGGCGATAAGGCTGGTGATGTGAAGGATGCCTCATTGAAGGCTTCTCCTTCATTGAGTGGTGTTGTTATCGGCAAACGATTGTTCTCTCGAGCTATAAAAACTCGTAGTTCTAAGTTGGCCGATAAAGCTTTGATGCCAAAGATTGATGAAGAATTTGAAGCTAAATTCCAGGCTTTGAAAAATATTTTAGTGGATAAATTGATCACGCTGACTGAGGGTAAAACCTCACAGGGTGTGAAGGATTATTTGGGAACAGATGTTATTCCTAAAGGCGCTAAGTTCACTAAAAAAGATCTGATGATGCTGGATTATACAACCATCCAATTAAGTAAGTGGACAGCTGACGCACATAAGAATGAAATGATTCATGACCTTGTGATCAATTTCCTTAAAAAATATAAGGAGGTAGATGCAGAACTTAAGCGTAAGAAGTTTGCGATTACAATCGGTGATGAGTTGCCTTCAGGTATTGTTCAGATGGCCAAAGTTTATATTGCCAAAAAGCGTAAGATTGGTGTAGGTGATAAGATGGCAGGTCGTCATGGTAATAAAGGTATAGTTTCACGTGTCGTTCGCCAAGAAGATATGCCGTTCTTGGCTGATGGTACTCCAGTTGATATTGTGTTGAACCCATTGGGTGTACCTTCACGTATGAACCTTGGCCAGATTTTCGAGGCCGTGTTAGGTGCCGCTGGTGCTAAATTGGGTGTAAAATTTGCTACCCCAATTTTTGATGGAGCATCCTTGGAAGACCTTTGTGAATGGACAGACAAAGCCGGATTGCCTCGTTACGGAAAAACTTATCTGTATGATGGTGGTACTGGTCAGCAGTTTGACCAACCTGCGACTGTAGGTGTAACCTATATGTTGAAGCTTGGGCATATGGTTGAAGATAAGATGCATGCCCGTTCTATTGGTCCTTATTCACTTATTACTCAACAACCCTTGGGTGGTAAGGCTCAATTCGGTGGTCAACGTTTCGGAGAAATGGAGGTTTGGGCACTTGAAGCCTTTGGTGCAGCTCACGTATTGCAGGAAATTCTTACTATCAAATCTGATGATGTAGTCGGACGTTCCAAAGCTTACGAGGCAATCGTTAAGGGAGAGCCTATGCCAACACCGGGAATTCCTGAGTCACTCAATGTGTTGTTACATGAATTGAGAGGATTGGGACTTAGTGTCACATTGGATTAATCATTAACTCTTTACAATATATGAGTTGGCAAGGGGACAAGTCGACAAGTGGACCAGACCCCCTTGGCTATAGAAACATAACCAGAAGGTCTCGTCAACTTGTCAACTCGTTCACTCGTTAACTAAAAAAATAAAATTATGGCTTTTAGAAAAGATTCAAAGATAAAGAGTAATTTTACGAAGATTTCGATAGGTCTGGCATCTCCCGAGGAGATTTTGGAAAACTCTAGCGGTGAGGTTTTAAAACCTGAGACTATCAACTATCGTACATACAAACCCGAGCGTGACGGTTTGTTTTGCGAACGTATTTTCGGTCCTGTAAAAGACTATGAGTGCCATTGCGGTAAATATAAACGTATCCGTTACAAAGGTATAGTTTGCGATCGTTGTGGAGTAGAAGTCACAGAGAAAAAAGTACGTCGTGAACGTATGGGGCACATACAATTAGTAGTGCCTGTCGCACATATTTGGTATTTCCGTTCACTTCCTAATAAAATCGGTTATTTGTTAGGTTTGCCTTCTAAGAAGTTGGATACGGTAATCTATTATGAGAGATATATCGTTATACAACCAGGTATCAAGGAAGGAGAAATCAATACTTATGATTTGTTGTCTGAAGAAGAATATCTTGAAATCGTAGATTCTCTACCTGCTGATAATCAATATTTAGAGGATACGGATCCTAACAAGTTCATCGCAAAGATGGGTGCAGAGGCCATTTATGATCTTTTGACTCGTCTTGATTTGGATGCTCTCTCTTATGAGTTGCGTGACAAGGCAGGAAATGATTCTTCACAGCAACGTAAGAATGAGGCTTTGAAGCGCCTGCAAGTAGTTGAGTCATTCCGCTCATCTCGCGGTCGTAATAAGCCTGAATGGATGATTATCCGTATTGTTCCAGTGACACCTCCTGACCTTCGTCCGTTGGTTCCTCTGGATGGTGGACGTTTTGCTACTTCAGACTTGAATGACCTTTATCGTCGTGTAATCATCCGCAACAATCGTTTGAAGCGCCTGATTGAAATCAAGGCTCCTGAAGTTATCCTCCGTAACGAGAAGCGTATGTTGCAGGAGGCTGTTGACTCACTCTTTGATAATTCTCGTAAGAGTAGTGCAGTGAAGTCTGACGCCAATCGTCCTTTGAAGTCACTCTCAGACTCATTGAAGGGTAAGCAGGGACGTTTCCGTCAGAACCTTCTCGGTAAGCGTGTTGACTATTCTGCTCGTTCAGTTATTGTTGTTGGTCCTGAGTTGAAGATGGGCGAGTGCGGTTTGCCGAAATTGATGGCGGCTGAACTTTACAAACCGTTCATTATCCGTAAGCTCATTGAGCGCGGTATCGTGAAGACGGTAAAGAGCGCCAAGAAGATTGTTGACCGTAAGGAACCGGTTATTTTTGATATCCTTGAGCATGTAATGAAGGGTCACCCTGTATTGCTCAACCGTGCGCCGACTTTGCACCGTTTGGGTATTCAGGCTTTTCAACCCAAGATGATTGAGGGTAAGGCTATCCAACTCCATCCATTGGCATGTACAGCATTTAATGCCGACTTCGATGGTGACCAGATGGCTGTTCACTTGCCTTTGAGCAATGAAGCAATTTTGGAAGCACAGATGTTGATGCTTCAGTCACATAATATTCTGAATCCCGCCAACGGTGCTCCTATTACCGTACCTTCTCAGGATATGGTACTCGGTTTGTACTATATTACCAAATTGCGTAAGGGAGCTAAGGGTGAAGGTCTCACTTTCTATGGTCCTGAAGAGGCTTTGATTGCCTATAACGAGGGTAAGGTGGATATTCATGCTCCAGTAAAGGTGTTGGTGGACGACCTTGTAGATGGAAAGATTCAGAAAGTAATGCGCGAAACCTCTGTAGGTCGTGTTATTGTTAACGAGATTGTACCTGTTGAAGCAGGATTTGTCAATACCGTTATTTCTA
Source organism: Phocaeicola sp. (assembly GCA_045545095.1). Classification (GTDB taxonomy): domain Bacteria; phylum Bacteroidota; class Bacteroidia; order Bacteroidales; family Bacteroidaceae; genus Phocaeicola_A. The sequence continues at coordinate 163,325 of JAZQAG010000033.1, forward strand.
AGAAATCTTTGCGCGACATCATCAGCGATGTTATTAAGATTGTTGGTGTGGCTCGAGCAGCAGAATTCCTTGACGGTATCAAGAATCTTGGTTATCAGATGGCCTTCGAAGGTGGTCTGTCATTCAACTTGGACGATATCATCATTCCGAAGGAGAAGGAAGAATTGGTTAAGCGTGGTAACGAGGAAATCGAGCAGATTACCATGAACTATAACATGGGTTTCATTACCGACAACGAACGTTATAATCAGGTTATTGATACATGGACACACGTCAATAATGACCTTTCTAATGTCCTCATGAAGACAATTTCTTCTGACGATCAAGGTTTCAATGCCGTGTACATGATGTTGGATTCTGGTGCCCGTGGTTCTAAGGAACAGATTCGTCAGCTTTCAGGTATGCGTGGTTTGATGGCCAAGCCTCAGAAAGCAGGTGCTGAAGGCGCTCAGATTATCGAGAACCCGATTCTTTCAAACTTCAAGGAAGGTTTGAGCGTGCTTGAGTACTTTATCTCTACCCACGGTGCCCGTAAGGGTCTTGCCGATACCGCCTTGAAGACTGCCGATGCCGGTTATCTGACCCGTCGTCTGGTGGACGTTTCTCACGATGTTATCATCAATGAAGAAGATTGCGGAACACTCCGTGGACTCGTATGTACAGCGTTGAAGAACAACGATGAGGTGATTGCCTCACTGTACGAGCGTATCTTGGGCCGTGTTTCTGTACACGATATTGTTCATCCTACAACTGGCGAACTCATCGTTGCCGGAGGTGAGGAAATCACTGAAGCCATCGCTCAGAAGATTGAAGGATCTCCCATCGAGAGTGTTGAAATCCGTTCAGTGCTCACTTGCGAGAGCAAGAAGGGTGTCTGCATGAAGTGCTACGGCCGTAACTTGGCTACCAGCAAGATGGTACAGAAGGGCGAGGCTGTCGGTGTTATCGCTGCCCAGTCTATCGGTGAGCCGGGTACACAGTTGACCCTCCGTACATTCCACGCCGGTGGTACGGCTGCCAACATTGCAGCCAATGCAACTATTGTGGCCAAACACAATGCCCGCCTTGAGTTTGATGAACTTCGTACTGTAGATAGTGTAGAGGAAACTGGTGAAGCAGTGAAGGTTGTTGTTGGCCGTTTGGCTGAAGTTCGCTTCATTGATATCAACACGGGAATCATTATCTCTACTCAACTTGTTCCTTATGGTTCAAAACTTTATGTGAACGATGGCGATACTGTAGAAAAGGGTACGCTTATTGCCAAGTGGGATCCGTTCAATGCCGTTATTGTTACAGAAGTTACCGGACGTATTGAGTTTGAGAACGTAATAGAAGGTGTTACTTATAAGGTTGAATCAGATGAGGCTACAGGTTTGCGAGAAATAATTATCACCGAATCCAAGGATAAGGGTAAGGTGCCTTCTGCGCATATCCTTACTGAAGATGGCGAGCTTATTCGTACTTACAACCTTCCTGTAGGTGGTCACGTAGTTGTTGAAGATAAACAAACTGTGAAGTCTGGTGACATCATTGTAAAGATTCCTCGTGTAGCTGGTAAGGCTGGTGATATCACCGGAGGTCTTCCTCGTGTTACTGAGTTGTTCGAGGCTCGTAATCCGTCTAATCCAGCTGTGGTTTCTGAAATTGATGGTGAAATTACCATGGGTAAGGTGAAACGTGGTAATCGTGAAATCATCGTTACGTCAAAGACTGGTGATGTGAAGAAATACCTTGTAGCTCTTTCTAAGCAAATATTGGTACAGGAGAACGATTATGTTCGTGCTGGTACTCCACTTTCTGATGGTGCCATTACTCCAGCTGATATTTTGGCCATCAAGGGTCCTACAGCTGTACAAGAGTATATTGTGAACGAGGTTCAGGATGTATATCGTTTGCAGGGTGTGAAGATTAATGATAAACACTTCGAGATCATCGTGCGCCAAATGATGCGTAAAGTTGAAATCAATGAACCGGGTGATACTCGCTTCCTTGAACAGCAGGTTGTGGATAAACTTGACTTTATGGAAGAAAACGACCGTATTTGGGGCAAGAAAGTTGTAACTGATGCTGGCGATAGTGAGACACTTCATGCTGGTCAAATCGTTACTGCTCGTAAGTTGCGTGATGAAAACTCTATGCTTAAACGTCGTGATTTGCGTCCTGTTCAGGTTCGTGATGCTGTACCTGCAACATCTACCCAGATACTTCAGGGTATTACGCGTGCAGCTTTGCAGACCAGTTCGTTTATGTCTGCTGCTTCGTTCCAAGAGACTACCAAGGTGCTTAACGATGCCGCAATCAATGGTAAAGTTGACCGTCTTGAAGGTATGAAGGAGAATGTTATCTGTGGCCACCTTATTCCTGCTGGTACTGGTCAGCGTGAATTTGACAAGATTGTGGTTGGCTCTCGTGAGGAGTATGATCGTATCTTGGCTAACAGAAAGAATGTTTTAGATTATAGTGAAGTAGAATAATTTTCTTTAAGCTATATGGAATGTAAAAGGGCGCATCCTTCGGGACTGCGCCCTTTTTATGATACGGATATCTATATTAAGATACTAATAACTATAGGCGATAGGAGGACGCTGTATAGTATAATAAGATGCGTCTGCCCTGGCATGCTTTTAGTGCATATAGGCAGACTATTATAGGGTTGTGTACTCTTACAAATTAATGATGGCAGATTTATAATCAGTGATATTTTATAATTAAGCGAGTCATAATAGTAATATTCCTTTGTTTGTTTTCCTTTTTTTTGTATTTTTGCCATGCCATATTAACTACTAACATTCTATTTATTAAAAACCATGAAGAGAACTTTTTACATCTTTGTTGTAATTTTATGCTCAATGGTAATAAATGTTCAATATTCCATTGCAACCCAACGTATTTATCTTAGCGGTACGGATGCAGAACATACCCGTACATGGAATTTTCTTTGCTCAGCCGGACAGCAGAGTGGCAAGTGGCAAACCATTGAAGTACCCAGTTGCTGGGAACTGCAGGGTTATGGTGAATACACCTATGGCCGCTTCTATAAGACGAAAGGGCTGAAACCATCGACTGAAGAGGGACGTTATCGTACTACCTTTAAAATGCCTAAGGGAGAGGTCTATAAATTAGTTTTCGAAGGTTCGATGACTGACACCCGCGTATGGATTGACGGTCAGCAAGTTGGGCCTGTACACCAGGGTGGTTTCACGGAGTTCTCTTATGATGTCACTCCTTTTATCAAACCGGGTAAGAAACAGACGTTAGAGGTACTTGTCAGTAAAGAGTCAGCCAATGCCAGTGTCAATTCGGCTGAGCGTCGTGCTGATTGGTGGTTGTTTGGTGGTATCTATCGTCCTGTATATATCGAGGTGTTACCTAAAGAGCATATCAGTCATGTCAGCATTGATGCACGTGCCAATGGTGAGATATATGCAAATGTGGAAACCACATCCGACCAGCGAGTTTCGCTTTTTATTGATGGCAAGAAGGTTGCTTATGATGAGGAAAAGGGCTGTTGGGTCTATCCTAACCCCAAGACATGGAATCCTGAACATCCCAACCTTTACACCGCAACCTTCACTTTGGGTGAGGACGGACATAGTTTGACACAGAAGATAGGTTTCCGCACCATCGAATTCCGTGAGCATGATGGCATCTATTTGAATGGAATCAAATTGGTGGTGAAAGGAACTAATCGCCACTGTTTCCATCCCGAGACGGGGCGTGCACTCAGCCCAGCTATGAGCCTGCAGGATGCCAAATTGCTGAAGCAAATGAATATGAATGCTGTGCGTTGCCACTATCCGAGCGACCGCCATTTCTTGGAAATCTGTGATTCTATCGGTCTGCTCTATTTCAATGAACTGGCAGGTTGGCAGACTCGTTATGATGATACGACTGCTGTCAGGATGGTAAAAGAATTCATTATGCGTGACGTGAATCATCCTTGTGTATATATTTGGAGTAATGGTAATGAAGGCGGATGGAACCGTACTATCGATCATCTGTTTGCAGAATTGGACATACAGAAACGTAAAGTAGTCCATCCGTGGAGCGATTTTCAAGGATTGGACACCCACCATTATCCCGCTTACCAGACAGGAATATACCGTATGCACAACGGACAGAATGTCTTTATGCCCACCGAGTTCCTGCATGGCAAGTACGATAAGGGACAAGGTGCTGCATTGGAAGACATGTGGAGCCATTGGACTCGCTCACCCCTGTTTGCTGGTGGATTTATTTGGGCATACGTGGACGAGGCGGTTCGCCGTACCGACTTGCCCACAGGAAAGTCTAAGGGAAAAGTTTTTGGCCGCAAGGGCTTTAATATAAAAGATTGTATTCTTGACAGTGATGGAGGCCATGGGCCTGATGGTTGCATGGATCCCTATCGCCAGCCTGAAGCCAGTTTTTACACCATCCGCGAGGTATGGAGTCCTATTTACATAGACCGTTTGCATATTACTTCTTCGTTTGATGGTCGTGTGCTTGTATCCAACCGTTATCTGTTTACAGACTTCTCTTCGTGCAGCATGAAGTATCGTGTAAAAGACTTTACTGGTGGAGTACTTGCCGAAGGTGGGGTGACGTTACCAGCTATTGTTCCAGGCGAAAGTGGTTATGCCCGTTTCGACTTGCCTGCGAATTTTCGTAAAGGTGAAGTGCTGGAACTTATAGCTTATAATAATAGAGGTGAAGAAGTTTGCAACTGGACAGCTCCTATTCATCGAGCTGATGAGCAGACAATCAGTGCAACGACATCTTCCAAGCCGGAAATTGTCACATTTGACAAAAACGGCATGTTCGCTATCGATAGTCTCGTTGGGCCTTTCCCCGTTGGTATGAAGGCCGAGGTTACCAAACATAAACAGCGCACATTGTCTGACGGTACGGTAGTTAATACTTTCTGGTACAAGGGAGGTATTGACAGCATACAGTGGCGTCAGACTCCTGACGGTCTGTTGCACATGGATGCCGTGGTTCTCAATGATGAGCGTGGCCATGGCATGGGTTCTTTCCTGACAGACGAGAGCAAATGGACATTGGGTCTTACCTTCACTTATCCTGAAAATCGGGTGGACAGTGTGCATTGGGTGGGTCGTGGCCCTTATCGCGTGTGGAAGAACCGTCTCAAGGGACAGCACTTCGGTTTCTGGTCATTGGCTTATAACAATACAGTGACGGGGGATTACAATAGTGCCACTCCTCCCGTTTATCCTGAGTTCAAAGGATATCGTAGTGATCTCCGTTGGATGGAGATGCAGGATAAGGCTGGCACTTCTTGGCGTGTCACCACCTTGAACGAGGGACTTTATCTCCGTCTGTTTACTCCCGAAGAACCTGTTGACCAGACCCCAGGTGAGATGGGTGGCTTGTTGGATGTACAACCCCGCAAGCAGGAGCGCAGCATGGTGCGTTTCCCCGAGGGCGATATCTCATTCTTGCTCTCTATTCCACCCATCCAAAGTTACAAACCCTTGGAGCAACTCGGACCCGATAGCCAACCTTATAATATCCGCATTAAGCCGGGTGATGAAGGCTTCCATATCCGCTTGGTATTTGACTTTACAAACTAAAATCATCATATTAAAATCATGAAAAAACTGCTGATTTCATTAATGACATTTTTCTCATTGGCCACAATGGCTCAAGAGAATCTGATTTTGCACTACGATTTCAAGGGCGACCAGGGAGCAGTAGTGCGTGACAAGAGTACTTCGCACTTTGACGGAGCGCTGAAAGGTAGTGCTACCGTTGAAAATGGTACAGTGTATCTGGGAAACGAAGACGGTTACATTGATTTAGGTGAATCTATAGGAAAGAAATTACAGCAACTCCGCCAGTTCACCATTGCCGTGCGCTACAAGGTGGATTCAGAAGCTTCGCTCAAAGGGCAAGGCTATTTCTTGTGGGCTTTCTCCACGTTGGAGCTGAATACTCAAACCGAAGGGCGATACCATGCCTATAAACTGAATGTGCAAAGGGCTGAAAATTCTGTGGGCGGTTGGAAGAATGAGACACTGATGGATATTGGCAAACCTTCGGCGAAAGGGGAATGGCAGTATGTAGTCTATACACAGAACGATGATGAAGGCCGTCTTTTCTTGAATGGTCGTTTGGTGGCATTTTTGAATGGAATGTTCACTATGGCCAAGACATTCCCTAAGGAGGCACCTGTTTATAATTGGATGGGGCGTGCTCCTTTCAAGGGAGATTCTTACCTGAAGGGAACAAGCATCAGTGATGTGCGTATGTATGACACAGCGCTTACAGAAAAGGAGGTGCGCGACCTTTACAATGATGTGCAGCAGGGCGACTTGAGCCGATATGATTTCATGTACACGGGCCAGTCAAAGAAACGTCGTATCTTCAAAGTCGAGGACGGAAACATTGTTTGGCGTTACGACAATACCAAGGGACTTGGCGAAATCAGCGATGCAGTCCTTATGGATGATGGACATATCCTGATAGCTGACCAATACGGAATTGCAGAAATTGGAGTTGATGGCGAAGAACTTTGGCGGTCAAATGTACCTGAAGGAACAGAGGTGCATACCATCCAACCTATCGGAGACAAATATGTGGTGTATGTGCTCAATGCCAAACCTGCCAAGGTTGTGGTGATGAATATTGCCAAGCAGAAGACTGTGCACGAATTTGAACTTCCTTATGATCCGAAAGGCAGCGTACATGGCCAGTTCCGAAATGCTCGTCTGACCAGTAAGGGAACTTTGTTGGTATCCAATATGGCTATGGGATTTGTGGCCGAATACAATGTCAAAGGCCGGGAACTTCGCCGTTGGGAACTCTTTGGTCCTTGGTCAGCCACAGAGTTGGAAAATGGGAATATCCTGATGGTCGGACGCAAGGGACCTGTCAAAGAGGTGACGCGTGACGGCACTGTTGTCTGGGAAACCAATACCACCAAGTTTGGGTTAGATAATCCCCAAAAAGCATATCGTTTGCCCAATGGGAATATGGTAATAACCAACTGGTTCAATGAATGGAACAAAGCAGATGTAGCCAATTTCAATCCTTCGCGAGCTCCGCTTCAGATGATAGAACTTACTCCTGATGAACAAGTGGTGTGGGAAGTCTCTTCCTGGAAAGGAGACCGTAATTTAGGACCTGCCACGACTTTCCAGTTGTTAGACAAACCTGTTGTACGGAAAGCATGTAAATTTGGTAAATATAAATAATAAATCATCAGAATAATGAAAAAACTAGTTTTAATGGCTGTATTTGCGCTGTCTGTATTGATGACTTCAGCACAGCCTCGTTTGTTTGTAAAGCCTAATGAACCGTTAGGTGAAGGTAAGGGAATTCATCCTGGTCGTGTAGCATGGATTCATAGTCCTGGTGTCGCCACTTGGGACGGTGAGACTGGCTTGTGGGTAGAGGAACGTTGGAATGACCAACAGAAAGCTGATGCCATGGTGCGCCAGGCTGTCATGACTGTGGTTGGCGCCAAATCACCCAAAAGTGCATGGAAGGCTCTGTTCAAGAACTTCAACAAGACTCATGGCAAAGGAAACAAAGGCTATAAGAAGGGGGAGAAGATTGCCATCAAACTCAATATGAATAATGCAATTACCCATCGCGACACTATTGAACTGAACTCATCGCCTTATGTTACATTGGCTTTGGTGCGTAGTTTGGTTAATGACGGTGGAGTGCGTCAGCAGGATGTGATCGTTTGTGAACCAAGTCGTGCCATCACTGATAGTATTTATAATAAGATTCACCGTGAGTTTCCCGATGTCGTGTTCATCGACAATTTGGGAGGCAATGGCCGTGTGAAATGTGAGTACTATCCCGAGCAAATCAAGTATTCAGTAGATAATGGTAAGATGGCGCGTGGCTTGGCCAAGTGTATTGTAGATGCCGATTACCTTATCAACTCTGCTTTGTTGAAGACTCATAATGGTCCTGGTGTAACCTTGACTGCTAAGAACTGGTATGGTGCTACAGACATCAATCTTATGTGGCGTAAGAATGCACATAATGGTATCAGCCCCGACAAGCGTCGTGGAAAACCCAGCTATAAGACGATGGTTGACTGGATTGGTCACAAGGATTTGGGTCAGAAGTGTCTGCTTTTCCTCATCGATGGCACTTATGGTAGCCGTCATGTGAATGGTGCGCCAGCTCCCAAATGGCAGAAAGCTCCGTTCAATAACGAATGGTGTTGCAGTATCATCGCTTCTCAAGACCCCTTGGCATGTGATGTGGTAGGTATGGATTTGCTTATCCATGAATGGCCCGAATTCGGTAATTTCAACTATTGTGACGAATATCTTCGCGAAGCTGCTACTATTCCTGCTCCGGTTACAGGCATTACTTATGATCCTGAGCGCGACGGTAAGCCTTTGACTGCTCCACTTGGCTTGATGGAGCATGCTGACGGTAACAGAAATTATATCAAGTTGGAAATGATTTATGTGAAACAATAAAGTAATATAAATATAGGATACGGGCATTGGTCGTTCAAGATTCAGTTCTTGAAATCCCAATGCCCGTATTTTTATTACTGTTATTGTTTACTTACCTTTAAAGTTAATTAGTGCTAATAAAGCAATACTTTTTGTCGTGTTTACTTGTTTTAATGTCGTGTTTACATTACATTTGCAGCATCATAAGAGGAAAGACTGCAGCTTTCCTTTGCAGACGCACTACTATGTGTAATCAAATAATGTATAACTTAAAAACAAACAAGTAACATGAAAACATTCAAATTATTGCCACACGGATGGCAGAAAGCAGGTTGGATTATTGCCGGCATAGGCGCAGGCATGATGCTTTGGAGTGCTTTTTTAAGCGGGAATGCCCCCTATAGCACCGACCAATGGATGATAGGCTCAGCCATTTGGACAATCGCTTTCCTCATCATAGCTTTTACACAGGAAGAGTACGAGGACGAGCGCATCCGCAGCATACGCATGAACACATTGGGCATCACGGCCATCATTTATGCCGCAATGATAATCCTGGTGCCTTTGGCAAATTTCATTTTGGTTCGCTTTTTCGACCCTATAGTTTGCGCCAAATCCATTTCAATCAGAGCCATCTTCTTGAAACCGGTTTTTATCTATGTAGTACTACTCAAGTTCTTCCTTTGGAAGGAGAATCGCAGTTTGAAGTATGAAGAATAATATCCGAGTAGAACGCGCCAAGCTCCGCATGACGCAACAGGACTTGGCCGACCGTGTACACGTGAGCCGACAGACCATCGTGGCCATCGAGCAAGGGAAGTTTAACCCCTCGACGGTGCTGGCCCTGCGCATGTCGGCCATCTTCAATTCTCCCGTGAACGACATCTTCGAACTGGAGGAAGGGGATTGGAAGGAGTGAAATGTATATACCTAAAAACGATTCATTATGATAAAGAAAGTATTCTACCTCATTGCTGCAACTATTGTCTTTGCCAATTGTAGCAATGCACCACAAGCGCCCACGTCATTTGTGGTGGAAGGCACCTTGCCCGACTCTTCGTTTCATGGGGAGCAGATCTACATGCAACGCTACACCGATGGGAAGACCATGGGGGTGACCAAAGTGGAGGGAAACCGCTTCATCTTCACCGGAGTGGCGGACTCGGCCGACTATTGCCGTATCGAAGTCGGCCCAAGGCTCTACAGTAACCTGATATTGGAGAATGGACATATCAACGTGAAGATGGTGAACATCAATGTTTTTGGTCGACAACCATTTGCCACCGGCACACCTGGGAACGAGGAATATGCCCGTATACACTTGCTTGCAGATGAGATATATGCTCATCACAACGATCGGATAGACAGCCTTCGCCAAATATATCCCGATGAACAGAAACTTATAAAGGCGGCACAACCCCTCGTGAAGGAACTGCACCAAAAGATGACGGCTCAAGCCAAAGAGTTGTTTGCCGCCCATCGGGACGATGTGATTGGCTACACGCTGCTTTATTCTGCTTTCCTGGACGGATTGAGCCTTGATGACCAGATTGAAGTCATTGAATCCACCGGCCCCAGCATCCTGCAGACCGACTTGGCACAAGAGAAGTTACGGAAATTGCGCCGGTTGAAAAAGTCCCAGCCGGGTACACCTTATATTGACATCAAGGGAAAAGATGCCAACGGCAAGGAAATCGCTCTGTCCGACTTCATCGGGAAGGGGAACTATGTGCTCATCGACATGTGGTCCAGTTGGTGCGCCCCCTGCAAAGCCGAAGTGCCCAACATTGCAGAAAACTATCGTGAGTTCAAGGACAAAGGATTGAGTGTAGTAGGCATCTTCGTGTGGGACAAAGCCGAGAATCTTGCTCCCTGCATGAAGGAACTGAATATCACCTGGCCTCAGATTGTCGCCGAGACTCCAGTACAAAAGGATTATGGCATAGAAGGTATTCCCGAGATGATTCTCTTTGCTCCCGACGGCACTATTGCAGAACGTGGGGTGTCCTTGCGCGGTGCAGGATTGAAACATGTCCTAAAAAGATATTTAGATAATGGGCAAAGAGGACAAGCGGAATTGGGATACCAGTCAATTGATCATAGCAAGAAATGAGTATTGAATCCAAGGGGCATCGTGATGGTGGTTCTTGGATTTTTTTAATTCATTTTCACGACAACACCACACGGTCACCGGCACGTTTGGCAATGGTACGCTGTACCTCGGAAAGCTCCTTGTAGCGCTTCATCACCTCCATGTAGCGGGCGGCATCGGTCATGATGGTGCGATCTTGCAGAGAGGTGAGCACCTGTTTCAACTCATCTTCCACAATGGCCAACTTAAGGTCGGTGAGCAGATGTGGTACCAATTCGTGGAGACGTTCTTCATCTGTCACAACCTTTTGTGAACGGGAGTGATACTTGCTGAGTTGATAGCGGTCGCTACTAAGGTCGGCCGCCAAGCGTGCTACCTGTGGGTCAGGGTGAGAAAAGAAATAGCGTGAAGCCACAAAACCTTCGTTATGTATCCGTTGCATCACCTCGTCCAACATACGGCGGTGCATGGAATCCTGCAGCTCCAGATTATCTATTGCCAAGTCGGCAGCCACATGCTCGGCTACCTTTACTTCATGGGTATTACCCTCTTCGTCTTCTTCAGCATACATCACCCGTTCGCCGTAGCGGACCACTTGTTGCATCAGCAATACTTCTTTGTCGTGGTAGGCCTTCTTCTGTTTGTTTTGCGAAGGGATCAAATCGGAATAGTCTGCTTGTGGGGGAAGAGTTGCTGTGCGCGTATCTCCCTCTCCAGGGAAAGGTGCGGGTGGTGGCATAGGCGAATCACCAACCTCTTCCATTGGAGGAATCTCTGTTGGAGGGAATCCGACTGGAGGCATTTCACCGACTGCTTCAGGCAATAGCTCAGGTGCGGGCGCACCATCGGGCATAGGGATATCTTGTTGTGTCCTTTCACCCTTAGCCGCTTCGCGCTGGCGCTGTTTCTCGGCAGCTGCCTGCTTCTCTTCCTTGGTGCGCATCATCAGTTTGTTCACCTCCTGCACCAGCAGTTTTTCCTCTACCTGAAGCAGTTGGCTGCACTCGCGGATATAGACTGAGCGTACGATGTTTTCGGGGATGACGGAGATGCTACGCACGATGTCACCAATGAGTCCGGCTCGCTTGATGGGGTCGTTGCCTACCTCTTCAAGGAGCAGATTGGTCTTGAAACGGATGAAATCAACTTCGTGTGCGTTGATGTATGCCTTGTAGTCGGTAGCATTGTGCTTTCGGGCAAAACTGTCGGGGTCTTCTCCATCAGGGAGGAGCACCACCTTGATGTTCATACCCTCTTCCAACAACATGTCGATGCCTCGGATAGAAGCCTTGATGCCGGCGCCGTCGCCATCGTAAAGCACAGTGATATTGTTCGTAAAACGGTGTATCAGACGGATTTGCCCGGAGGTGAGTGATGTGCCCGACGAAGCCACCACATTCTCGATGCCCGCCTGGTGCATGGAAATAACATCGGTGTATCCCTCCACGAGGAAGCAACGGTCGTCCCTCACAATGGCCTGCTTGGCAAAGTAGATGCCGTAGAGTTCGTTACTCTTGTGATAGATTTCCGATTCAGGGGAGTTGACATACTTTGCCACCTTACCGTCAGTCTTCAACACACGCCCACCAAAGGCAATTACCTTACCACTGAGCGTATGCACGGGAAACATCACACGCCCCCAAAAACGGTCACGTAACTGATTGTCGTTGTCACGTCGGTAACAGAGACCGGTCTTCTCCAAGAACTCCTCCTTGAAGCCCTTGCGCTTGGCCTCCTTAGCCAAGGCATCGCGTTCATTGAGGCTGTATCCCAACTGGAACTTGCGGATGATGTCATCGCGGAAACCGCGCTGACGGAAATAGGCCAAGCCGATGCTCTGTCCGTCAATGTGGTTGTGAAGGAGGTCCTGGAAATAGCTGTTGGCAAAGTCGTTCACCACAAACATACTTTCGCGGTCGTTTTGTACCTGCTTCTCTTCAGCGCTCAGTTCGCGCTCCTTCACCTCGATATGATATTTGTTGGCCAGCCACTTCAGCGCCTCGTAGTAGTTGAGCTGCTCATGCTCCATGATGAAGTGCACCACATTTCCTCCCTTTCCACAGGAGAAACATTTGCACAACCCCTTGGAAGGAGACACCACAAACGACGGTGTCTTCTCGTTATGAAACGGACACAATCCCTTGTAGTTCACCCCCGCTCTTTTCAGCGTGACGAACTCTGACACTACGTCCACAATCTGTGCCACGTCCAATATCCGGTCTATGGTAGCTTGGTCAATCATTTCTGCCACAAAAATACACCTTTTCTCTTGAAGTGGCAAAGGATGGAGAGGTTTTGTTAAAACAAAGTTGACTTACTTGATGATAGATAAGCCTTTTTGTAATCTTCCTACACTGGATTTTAGCAATCTGTTCGTTCGGAAACCGTTGAAGAAGTGAAAACAAACAACTAGATTGCAGAAGAGCCACTGAAATCAGGAAAAGACAAAAGGCGTAGTGAAACAAAGCTTAACCCCCAGTCTAGTACTTCTTAGGAAATACTCCAGTACTTCTTAAGAAGTACTGAGATTCTGCTGCAGTGTACTGAAATAAGTTGACGGGTTAAACTTAGAATCCTATATAGGTTTACACTAGACACTTGCCGGATAAACCTTCGAACAAATTATATATTCCTTTGTTACGTAGGGTGGCAGACTATCCTGCCTCAAAATGTATAACCTTATTAATATAACGATGCGTATGAACAAGAAGATAGTTGTCATAGGAAGTTGCAACACCGATATGGTGGTCAACATGGAGCGTTTGCCCTTGCCGGGCGAAACACTTATCGGAGGGAAGTTCTTCATGAACCCCGGTGGGAAGGGAGCCAATCAGGCCGTGGCGGCCGCCCGACTGGGTGGAAACGTCACCTTTGTGGCCAAGGTGGGAAATGACACCTTCGGCCAACGGGCTATTGAGCAGTATCAGGCTGAGGGGATTGAGACGCGCTACGTGCTGGTGGATGGTGAGAATCCTTCGGGAGTAGCCCTTATCATGGTGGATGCGCAGGGCGAGAATAGCATTGCCGTAGCCTCGGGAGCCAATGCCCAACTGCTTCCGCCCGACATCGACCGCGCGGCAGAGGCTATCGCCAAAGCGGGTATCCTGCTGATGCAACTGGAGACTCCGATGCGCACGGTTGACTATGCCGCCCGCATAGCCAAGGAGAAGGGGGCGAAGGTCATCCTCAATCCGGCACCGGCACATGCCCTGCCCGACTCGCTCCTGCGAAACCTCTATATGCTGATTGCCAACGAGACGGAAGCGGAGTTCATCTCGGGCACACAAATTACAGACATGGACAGTGTGGCACGTGCGGCAGACATCATCAGCCATAAGGGGGTGGAAAATGTTGTTATTACCCTCGGCGCGAAAGGAGCCTTTGTCAAGGAGAAGGGAAGTTATCACCAGATTCCAGGTCACAAGGTGAAGGCTGTGGATGCCACGGCAGCGGGCGACACCTTCTGCGGTGCCCTCTGTGTGGCCCTCTCCGAAGAAAAGAGCATCACCGAAGCCGTGGAGTTTGCCAACCGGTGTGCCGCCATCACTGTAACACGCATGGGGGCGCAGTCGTCGGTACCGCATAGAAGGGAAGTAATTTTTTAAGGAGTTCAATTTTAAACCAATAAAACCATGTTTATCGTTAACAATTACCTATTGGCCGTCGTACTTTGTTTTGTGACGATGCTCTGCTGGGGCTCGTGGGCCAACACACAGAAACTGGCCGGGAAAACCTGGCGTTATGAACTTTTCTATTGGGATTATGTCATCGGAATCCTGCTTTTCTCCATCGTGTTAGGCCTCACGCTCGGTAGTACGGGTGAGATGGGCCGCGGATTCCTCACCGACCTCGGACAGATAACCCCAGGCAACTATGTGAGCGCCCTTATTGGCGGTGCCATCTTCAATTTGGCCAACATCCTGCTTTCGGCTGCCATCTCCATGGCCGGCATGACGGTAGCTTTCCCCTTGGGGGTAGGCATTGCGTTGGTATTGGGTGTCATTGTCAACTACATCGGTGCACCTAAAGGTGATCCGTTGACTCTTTTCCTTGGAGTCGCTTTGGTGATGGTGGCCATCATTGTCAATGCCATAGCTTCGGGAAAGATGCATCGTGGGAGCAGTGCTGGCACCAGTAAGAAGGGAACTGTCATTGCTATTATTGCCGGTGTACTGATGGCCTTCTTCTACCGTTTTGTAGCAGCGGCCATGGACCTCGACAATTTCGAGCAGCCCACTCCGGGCATGGCCACTCCCTATTCGGCCTTCTTCATCTTTTCAGTAGGTATTTTCCTGAGCAACATCCTGTTCAACACCGTGGTGATGCGCCGTCCGTTCGTGGGCAAGCCGGTAAGTTATAGTGACTATTTCAGTGGGCGCCTGAGTACCCACATGGTGGGTGTGCTTGGTGGCATCATCTGGGGACTTGGTACGGCTTTCAGCTACATTGCCGCAGGCAAGGCCGGAGCCGCCATATCCTATGCCCTCGGACAAGGGGCTCCCATGGTGGCAGCCCTGTGGGGCATCTTTGTCTGGAAAGAGTTCAAAGGGGCTCCCAACACAGTAAATACCCTACTGACTCTGATGTTCCTCTTCTTCATCTCGGGTCTCGGGGCAATTATTGTGTCAGGAGCAAATTGAGAAATTTTATCCAAAGAAGTGTGTAAAAAAGCTATCACTTGATTTTTAGGCGCGGATTACACTGATTGCATGAGCTATAATCAGCTATTATAGATGATCTGTATAACTCGCGTAATCCGTGCCTAATTTTTTTTGAAACACTTTCATCTTCCTATTCCAAATATTTTCACTACTTTCGCGGCCGATTTTGAGAAAGTAGTATATGCGATTTGGTAAATTGAGTCGTCAGTTGACGGCATTGGCCGGTCCAATCTTTGTGGAGACCCTGCTCGTGATGATGTTGGGTGCGGTCGATACATTTATGCTTAGCCGCTACTCCGACAACAGTGTGGCCGCGGTGGGTGTAGTCAACCAACTGATGAATTTGGTTTTTCTCCTCTTTGAGGTAATCTCTCTCGGGACCTCCATCCTCTGTTCACAATACATCGGAGCCGGTCAGAGAGAGAAGGTCATTCAGACTGTTGGGACCTCCTTGCTGTTCAATTCTATTTTTGGTTTATTGGTGAGTGTAGCGCTTCTATTCTTGGCCGAAGACTTGCTGTTATTGATGGGATTGAGGCCAGAGCTGATGGCTGACGGGCTTCCCTACATGCAGATAGTTGGAGGATTTGCCTTTTTGCAGGCCATTTCACTTTCGCTCTCAGCTTCGCTACGTAGTGCCGATAAAGCCAAGTATCCTATGTACGTGTCGATGGTGGTAAATGTGTTGAACATCATCGGTAACTATACCCTTATTTTCGGTAAATTTGGTATGCCTGCCCTTGGTGTTGAAGGTGCGGCTATTTCTACCTCTTTCTGTCGGCTTGTCTCCGTCATAATCCTCTTTATCGTCCTTTTCAAGAAGCATATCCCTGCTTTTCCGAAAGAATTGTTCACTCCCTTCCCATGGATAGAATTGAAGAATTTGTTGAAGATAGGCATTCCTTCTGCCGGCGAACACATCTCATACAGTCTTTCGCAGATAGTCATTACCTATTTCATCAACATCATCAGCAATCAGGCTTTGGCTACGCGAAGTTATGTGACCAATATTGTGATGTTCACCTTTATATTTGCCATTTCCATTGCACAGGGTGGTGCTATCCTTATCGGCCACCTTGTCGGGATGAAAAAGATTCAGGCTGCCTACATCATTGGCAAACGTATCATGCGGATGGGTGCGACCATGTCTGTCAGTCTTGCGCTGTTGACTGCTCTTTTCGGTAAGCAGATACTCTCTTTGCTGACTTCCGATCCGTGGATTATCACTACCGGTGCATCTATCCTATGGGTGGAGGTATTGCTTGAACACGGACGGGCACTCAACTTCTTCGGAGTGAATGCCCTCCGGAGTACTGGTGACATCTATTTTCCTGTGAACGTAGGAATCACTGTGATGTGGACGGTACAGGTCATTGGTAGCTACGTCCTTGGCATCAGTATGGGGTGGGGACTGGTAGCCATGTGGGTCATCTTTGCTCTTGACGAAAACATTCGCGGATTTATCTTTGTCCGCCGTTGGAACAGTTTCAAATGGGCAGGAAAAGGATTCTTGAAATAAATAATAGGGGGCATGTTAAGATTTGACACGCCCCCTATCCTTATACCTTATTATAATAATCTGTCACTTCACCTCCCAGATGTCGTTGGTCATGAGCAGTTCCTGAAAGTTGTGATACTTCTTCATGCCGGAAACTTCGTCGAGTTGCTGATGAACTGCCTCGTTGTAGGTGGGAGCTTCCACATCGCGGATGACACCGAGGGCGATGGGGAAATCGGGTCCCTCCATCAGAGCGAGTTTCATCTGCAGGGTGTTATCTTGGCAATGGGCATCGTGAACGAGGATGTCTTTCTCGGTGATACCGTTCTCGCCTAACTTCACAACCTTCAGGCCGAAGCCTTCCTGCACGAGACCGAATTCTTTGTTTTCTCCGAAAATCATGGGTTTGCCATGCTCCAGATAGATGGCGTTTTTGGCGCGACCGGCTGAAGTATAGACTGACTCGTGAGTTCCATCGTTGAAGATGACGCAGTTCTGCAGAATCTCACATACTGAAGCCCCCTTGTGGTTAGCAGCAGCCTTTAGCACTTCTACTGTACCGGCAGCATCAGTGGCCACGGCACGGGCAAAGAAACGTCCACGGGCGCCGAAGCAGAGTTCTGCAGGGCGGAAGGGATCTTCCACTGTGCCATAGGGAGACGATTTGCTGACAAAACCACGCGGAGAGGTGGGGGAATACTGTCCCTTGGTGAGTCCGTAGATGCGATTATTGAGCAGGATCATGTTGATGTCGATATTACGACGTACGGCATGGATGAAGTGGTTACCACCGATAGCCAATCCGTCACCATCGCCGGAGATCTGCCATACGCTTATATTGGGGTTAGCCACTTTGAAACCTGTAGAGATGGCAGCTGCACGACCGTGGATGGTCTGCATGGCATAGGTATTCATATAGTAAGGCAAACGGCTGGAGCAACCGATACCTGAAATGACTGCTGTTTCGTGGGGAGCAATACCCAATTCGGCCATAGCCTTGTGCAGCGATGCTAAGAAGAAGTGGTCGCCACAACCCGGACACCAACGAGGTTGTCCTTTTTTGAAGTCCTTTGCTGTATATTGATTCATAACTTTCTGTTTTTTTATTTATCCAAAATCTCATTAAATGCCTTTACCAACTCTGCAACGACAAAGGGTTGACCTTTTACTTCATTGTATTGGTAAGGTACGAAACCATCGACTTTCATGCGGAGGTATCCGGCAAACTGTCCGAGGTTCTGTTCGGCCACGACGACCTTGGGATACTTCTTCAGTACTTCGGCGGTGTTCTTGGGCAGTGGATTGAGGTGGGTGAAGTGAGCCAGCGCTACTTTTTTGCCACTCTGGTTCATCTCTTGCATGGCCGAATAGAGGTGTCCGTACGTTCCTCCGAAACCGACAATCAACAAATCGGCATCATCGGCACAACCTTCTACTTTCACATCGGGCACAGGAATACGTTCTACCTTCTCGGCACGGAGACGGCACATGAGGTCGTGGTTGTCGGGAGCCGTAGAGATAGCACCCGTCTTGCTGTCCTTCTCCAATCCACCGAGGATGTGAGTATAACCTTCCTGTCCGGGGATAGCCCAATAGCGTACACCTGTCTCGGGATTTCGCTGATAGGGAGTATAGTTGTCCTTCATTTCGGGAGTGACGTATGGAGGATTGATGGCGGGATAGCTGTCCAAGTCGGGCAATTTCCAAGCGCCTGAGCCGTTGGCCACGAATGCATCGGTGAGCAGTACTACGGGAGTCATGTGCTCAAGAGCCATCTTACAAGCATCGTAGGCAGCATCGAAGCACTGGGTGGGCGAAGCGGCGGCAATCACGGGCATGGGTGATTCGCCGTTACGTCCGAAGAGGGCCTGTAACAAATCGGTCTGTTCGCTTTTGGTAGGAAGTCCGGTTGAAGGGCCTCCACGCTGTACATTCACTACCACCAAGGGAAGCTCAGTGATGACAGCCAGATTCATGGCCTCGCTCTTGAGGCAGACACCGGGACCTGATGTAGAAGTCACAGCCAAAGCACCAGCAAAGGCTGCACCCACAGAAGTGGCACATCCGGCAATCTCATCCTCGCATTGTACGGTGGTCACGCCCAAAGACTTGTGTTTGGCCAGTTCGTGCAAGATGTCCGTAGCCGGTGTGATGGGGTACGAACCAAGGAAGAGGCGAAGACCTGCTTTCTCGGCAGCGGCAATAAGTCCGTAGACCGTGGCCTTGTTTCCGCTGATGTCCATATACTTGCCCGGTACTTTCACGGTAGTCTCTACCTTATAAGTATGATCTACCGAAGCGTGGGTGTTGTGTCCGTAGTCGTAGCCTGCACGGATAACCTTGATGTTGGCCTCAGCAATGGCGGGTTTCTTGGCAAACTTCTCGCGCAGATAGTTCTCTGCTATAGCAAGGTCGCGGTTGAAGAGCCAGCATACCAAACCGAGGGCAAACATGTTGCGGCACTTCAGCATGGCCTTGTTGTCCATGCCTGTGTCTGCCAGGCAATCTTTCACCATCTGTGTGATGGGGGCGGCAATCACATCCTGCTTGATGCCCATTTCGGCAATGGGGTCTTCGGTCTGAAAAGCAGCCTTCTCCAAATCGCTTTTCTTGAAACTGTCTGTATCGATGATGATGCAGGCCGTGGGCTTTGCAAACTTATATTGAGTCTTCAAAGCGGCAGCATTCATAGCTACCAACACATCGCACTGGTCACCAGGAGTAAACACTTTGCTTGCACCGATGTGCACTTGGAATCCCGACACACCTGTAAGTGAACCTTGCGGGGCACGGATGTCCGCTGGATAGTCGGGGAACGTACTGATGTCGTTGCCTACCGTGGCCGACACCGTAGAGAATATGTTTCCGGCCAACTGCATTCCGTCGCCGGAGTCACCAGAGAAACGGACTACCACTTGGTCCAGTTCCTTGACTTTCATTTCATTTGCCATATATCTTTTATTAGTTTTTTGTTTTCTAATTATGATTTCTACTACCCACTTGTAGTTTGTTACTTGTAGCTTGTCACTGCCATTTGTAGCTTACTAATGGGCTGCAAAGTTCGGAAGATTTCGTGATATAACAAAACTTATTCTATAGATTCTTTTGTTTTTAAAGCAAAATGATAGCTTTTTATTAAAATTGTAGTTCATTTTGAAAGTGAAAGTCCTGAATTTATTTTAAATCTAATTCATAAATAGGAATAATTATAACGTTTTTTGTTTTTTAAAAGAATTCTTTTTAACTTTGCAAAACTATAATATAGGAATAATTATCATGAAAAGAATTCTTTCAACAATGCTGATGACTGTGATGCTGGGTGCTGCGAACACCGGAGCATGGGCACAGCGAGTCGTGACATACAGCACCACTGAGGGTGCAGAGTGGGAGCAGGGAAAGGCAAGCCTTGTCAATAAACCAGAGGGCGTCACCGTGGTGAGCCTCAACGGCGACGAGGAGGGAGTGACCTTCCGCGCTTGGGGAACCACCTTTAACGAACTGGACTGGGATGCCTTTAACCTGCTGACACGCAACGAGCAGGACGAAGTGATGCACAACCTGTTTGCCCCGACCGGGGACTTGCACTTCACTCACGGCCGCGTATCGATGAATGCCAACGACTATGCTCGCTCGTGGTACAGTTGCAGCGATGTGCCGGGCGACCTCGGATTGCGCCACTTCAACATCGAACGCGACAAGCGCAACATCATCCCCTTGGCGCGTGCAGCGCAGAAATATTGTCCTCAGTTACAACTCTTCATGAGCCCGTGGAGCCCACCAACGTGGATGAAGATAAACCAGGACTACCCCGTAGTGCCCAGCCAGCACAACACGATGGATCTACGACAGGGATACCTGCTGTACATGGACGACGGACGTGCGCTGAACCCCGACGAGATGAAACTGCTTGGCGACCGCAACGGAGTGTTCCCCAGACGCTTGGCTTCGCAGGACTTCTTCATACAAGATCCTCGTTACCTGCAATGCTATGCTGAGATGTTCTGCCGCTTCATCGACCTTTACGCCGAACAGGGATTGCCCATTACCAAGGTGATGTATCAGAACGAGGCTTACTCCTACACTCCCTACCCCGGCTGTGCCTGGACGGCTGAAGGAACCTTGCGTTTCAACAATGAATATCTGGCTCCTACTTTGACCAAACGCCATCCCGAAGTGGAACTGTGGATAGGAACATTCAACACAAATCGGTTGGATTACGTAGAGAAGATTTTGGATGACCCCACATTGCAGAAGAACGTAAAAGGAGTGGGAACCCAATGGGAATGCCGCAACAACCTACCCCAACTGCGCAAGCGCTACCCCAACCTCCGCTTCATGCAATCGGAAAGCGAGTGCGGCAACGGTTCGATGGATTGGGCTGCAGGCGAGCACACCTTCTTCCTGCTATCGGACAACTTGGGTAACGGGTGCGACGAGTACTACAACTGGAACTTCATTCTCACTGACAATGGTGAATCTCCCTGGGGATGGAAACAGAATGCCTTGATACAGGTTGACAGCAAGACGCGTCAGATGCGCTATACGGCCGAATACTTTGCCTACAAACACTTCAGCCACTTCATCACTCCCGGCACACAGATGGTGGGCTATGCCGGACGCGACTACAGCCGCACACCCATCGTTGTCTTCCGCACCACCGAAGGAGGCTACATCGTCACTGCAGGCAACTTCACCGACCAACCGCATAAGGCCAATGTAAGAATAGGGAAGAAGTTCCTCAATATTCAGACTGCTCCACACTCCTTCAATACGTTTGTAATGAAATAAAGGTATTAATTCAGCACGTTTCCCTTTATTCCATCATGCCGTCTTCACCGCCAAAAGAGTCCATCATGGTGGGGTCGGCCTCTTGCTGCATGTCGCGCTTGGCAGGCTTGCGCTTGCTGGGTGCCAAGTTTCCGAAACTGTAAGTGAGGGTGAGACCGATGCGCCGGCCACCACGCCAGTTCTCAGACACCATGCGGGTGTCACCCGTCTGGGTGATGGTCTTCCAACGACGAGAGTCGAGGATGTCGCGGGCATTGATACTCAGACTCAATTTCTTGTTCCAGAATGACTTGCGCAGTCCGGCATCGAGCGAATAGTTGGCCTTGCGATAGCCCTGTGCCACCACTTGGCGGGCATTGTAGTTACCCGTCACTTGCAGTGAGAAAGAATAAGGCAAGATGACATTGGCCATCATGCGGGCATTCCACGAGAAGTCTTCGTCGCTCTCACCCGTAACCTCCTGACCGGCCATCATAAAGCGGAATCCGTCGAGTTTGTAATAGAAAAGGTTTACTGTAGTGGTAAGGTCAATGGCACGGGTCAATTTGTTTTTGGCCACAATTTCGAGTCCGGCCGATTGTGACTGGGTGACGTTGCGGTCAGTAGAATACATCACATTTCCCTCTCGGTAGCGGATGCGTTGGATTACATCGTCTGTCGTGCGGTAATATCCTGATAGGGAGAGGGTGTGATTCTCCCAATTCTTAATATAATTCAACTCATAAGCATTGGAGTACTGTGGCTGCAACTCAGGATTACCGTAAGAAATGTTGGTAGAGTCGGTAATGTTGCGGAAAGAGTTGAGCTGACCACCCCAAGGGCGTGAAAGTCGGCGGGTGTAGTTCACCTGCAGTTCGTTGCCACCTGGCAGTTCATAAGAGAGGAACAGACTGGGGAAGAGGCTGAAGTAATCTTTTTCGAACAGTGTGGGAACCTGACCATTAAATTCTTGATCGAAATTGCGTGACTCAGAATTGACTTTCCAGTACTCGCCACGCAATCCCACTTGATAGCCTAACTTGCCAAGGCGACCTGAATAGGTGGCATAGAGGGCGTGGATGTCCTGGTCGTAGATGAAGCGGTTGTAGAGAGATTGCTGCATCTCGACATGTGTCTCGTCGCCATAAGTGCTCACAGGACTATTTTCGCGTTCAAAAGTTCCTTTGTATCCGGCTTCAATCTTGTGATTCTCGCTGATTTTATTCACATAGTCGAGCTGTGCTTCCCACTCTTTGCTGCGATTCTCATTCTCCTGATATTGGTACGAAGCAGTCTGTTTGTCGCGCACGGTGCGGTATTCGCTGTGCCCGTCCATATTCCATTGGTGGTGCGAGAGAGTGAAGTCGATGTTGTGCTCTTCGCCGAAGTCGTGCTTGTAACCCACGTTGAAGTTCATCATGCGCATATCGTTGCCCGAAGTGGTGAAGCGGCTGTACTGGTCGGGGGTAGGGCCGAGGCCACGACTTTGGATGTAATGGATGTCATTGTTGCGGTCGCCATTGCCAAACATTCCCATAAAGTTGGCCGAAAGATGGTCAGTACGGGTCACGTGCCATGTGAGTCCGGCACGGCCAAAGATATTATTGTTCTCGCCCGTGTTCTCCCCCTTCTGGTCAAGAAATCCATTCGGATCTTCGCGTCGGCTTTCGCTTCCACCCTCGTGCTCACGGTGGCGATAGCCCAAATTGGCGTATGCATCCAATTTGCCACTGCTATAATTGATGTTTCCACTGGCGTTATATCCACCATAACTGTCCCCTCCAGCCTGTACACTGCCAAAGTAGCCGGGTTTTCGATCCTCTTTGAGAACAATGTTGATAATACCGGCTGTACCTTCAGGGCTGAACTTGGCCGAGGGATTGGTGATGACTTCAATCTTTTGGATGGTTTCGGCAGGCAATTGTTCCAATATCTCACCGCGGTTGTCGGCTGAAAGACCTGATGCCTTACCGTTAATCCACACAGTGACACTGCTGCTTCCGCGCAGAGACACTTCGCCTTCACTATCAACCTCTACCGAAGGGATGTTGGTCAATACATCACTGGCAGAACCTCCCGTGGCGGCGATATTCTGGTCAACATCAAACACCTTCTTGTCAATTTCGAACTTCATCTGTGCTCGCTGGCCTGTCACCTGCACTTCGCTAAGCATTTTACTGTCCTCACGTATGGTAAGGGTGCGCAGATTCACATTGCGTGCTTGTTGGGTGATGGAAAAATTTTTTTTCACCTCTTTGTAACCGATAAATGTCACGTTCAGTGTGTAATTCCCGTCTGTCAATCCCTTGATGTTGAAGTTCCCGTCAAGGTCTGTTACGGTACCTTTCAATAATTCGGTGCTCCCATTTTTTGTCACACTGATGGTTACGAACTCTAATGCTTCTCTGCTTTGTGCATCCACAATCTTTCCGCGTACAGCTCCACCTTGGGCCATCATACATACTACTGCCACCAACAGCCATACTGTTGCTAAAAATCTTTTCATTTACGATTTTTCTGTTATTCTGCCTTTATACCTTTAATATATTATATATAATCTTATATAATAAGTGCGTGCAAAGGTAATGCAATTAGATATACGGACAGAGGAAATGACACAATTTAACGGGTGAAAATGCAAAGTTTGCTCTAAAAAAGTATAATCTTCTTATTGAAATTAGGTTGTACTAAAAGAAATTGTTATTTTCGCATTCATTATTATTAATATTAAAAGAAGTAAGTGTATGGAAAAGAATAATCCCAATCAGAATGGGCAATTGCAAATCGAATTGAAGGAAGAAGTGGCACAGGGTACTTATGCAAATTTGGCGATAATAAGTCATTCTACTTCAGAATTTATTCTTGATTTTGTTCGAGTGATGCCCGGATTGCCTAAAGCGAATGTACAGTCGCGTATCGTGCTCACTCCAGAGCATGCTAAACGTCTTCTTTTTGCTCTTCAGGATAATGTGAAGAAGTATGAAGCTAATTGGGGTACAATCCGTATGCCTGAGCAGGTCCAGAATAATAAAACTTATGTGCCCAAACTGTCAGATTTCAAAGGGGAGGCATAATAAAACCAATAGAAGGTTGTTTATATTTTAGACACGGAGTACATGGATTTTGCAAGTAAATAGTAGTAGTTGAGGCGTAGACTGTGTACTTCGTGTCTAATTTTCTTTATTTTTCTATTTTCATCTTGGGCGAAAATGTGCCCCTTCCTGTTCTTTACCTTTGAGAATGGTTAAGTCTCCAATTATTTTCTCAGGTTGGAAATATATTTTTCTAATGTAAGAGAAAAAGATAGAAGGTAATGTGATTCCCAAGTATATTAAGGGAAGTCTTATGCATTCTTTATATATTATATAATAAGGTATAGGGAAATAATAGTATTTATGCCTGTTCGTGAAAAAGCTTAATAAAATAAGGGGGATATACACGCTTGCTTGTCGTAAAATCGTTAGTAATAGACTTAAATGACGTTTTATGTTGTTAATATGGATTAAAGAATATTAAATTTATATCTTTAGATTTAAAATATGATATTAAAAGAGGGGCAAAATGTTGCCGTTTGGAAACTTATTTGTAACTTTGCAGCCCGAAAAGTGCAGGTATGCACCGATGAATCGAAAATTAGTAAACAAAATATATAATAATTAAAAACAAAACAAAATGCCTACTATTCAACAGTTAGTAAGAAAAGGAAGAGAGGTATTGGTTGAGAAAAGTAAGTCTCCCGCATTGGATTCATGTCCTCAGCGTCGTGGCGTGTGCGTGAGAGTTTACACTACAACTCCCAAGAAACCGAATTCCGCAATGCGTAAAGTAGCGCGTGTGCGCTTGACAAATCAGAAGGAAGTGAACTCTTACATTCCAGGTGAAGGCCACAACTTGCAGGAGCACTCAATCGTGTTGGTTCGCGGTGGTCGTGTGAAGGATCTTCCGGGTGTACGTTATCACATTGTTCGCGGTACATTGGATACTGCTGGTGTTGCAGGTCGTACCCAACGTCGTTCTAAGTACGGTGCTAAGCGTCCCAAACCAGGTCAGGCTGCAGCTCCCGCAAAAGGTAAGAAGAAGTAATTAACGCCTTCTTAATTTAAAAAAGAAACAAATTATTAATTTTCGTTTTGGTTTGTTGGAATTAGCTATAAAGGGTGAGTAAATGCTTCGGAGGAAGCGTTGAAGAAAACAAGAAATGCAGCCCAAACAAAACATTATTTTTAAACTAATGAGAAAAGCAAAACCAAAAAAGCGTGTGGTTCTTCCCGATCCCGTATTTGGCGATCAGAAAGTTTCTAAGTTCGTGAACCACTTGATGTTCGACGGTAAGAAGAATACTTCGTATGAAATCTTCTATGCCGCTCTTGAAGTAGTAAAAAACAAGCTCCCCAATGAGGAAAAGACTTCTTTGGAAATCTGGAAGAAGGCTCTTGACAACATCACTCCCCAAGTGGAGGTGAAGTCTCGTCGTATCGGTGGTGCCACTTTCCAGGTGCCTACTGAAATCCGTCCCGACCGTAAGGAGTCTATCTCTATGAAGAATATGATTCTCTTCGCTCGCAAGCGTGGTGGTAAGTCTATGGCTGACAAGTTAGCTGCTGAGATTATCGATGCTTTCAACGAACAGGGTGGTGCTTTCAAGCGTAAGGAAGATATGCACCGTATGGCTGAGGCTAACCGTGCATTTGCTCACTTCAGATTCTAATCATCAAATAATACGGAATTAGAAAATGGCAAAGCAAGACTTACTTTTGACCCGTAACATCGGTATCATGGCTCACATCGATGCCGGTAAGACAACCACTTCTGAGCGTATCTTGTTCTATACAGGTTTGACTCACAAGATTGGTGAAACTCACGATGGTACAGCCACTATGGACTGGATGGCTCAGGAGCAGGAGCGTGGTATCACTATTACCTCTGCTGCTACAACCACTCGTTGGAACTATGATAACAAGACATACAAGATCAACTTGATTGATACCCCGGGACACGTTGACTTTACTGCTGAGGTAGAGCGTTCACTCCGTGTATTGGATGGTGCTGTAGCTACTTACTGTGCTGTAGGTGGTGTTGAGCCCCAGTCAGAGACAGTATGGCGTCAGGCTGACAAATACAATGTTCCTCGTATCGGTTATGTAAACAAGATGGACCGCTCTGGTGCTGACTTCTATGAAGTAGTTCGTCAGATGAAGGAGGTACTCGGTGCTAATCCTTGTCCCGTATGTATTCCTATCGGTGCAGAGGAGAACTTCAAGGGTCTTGTTGACCTGATTAAGATGAAGGCTATCCTGTGGCATGATGAGACTATGGGTGCTGACTATGATGAGGAGGAAATTCCTGCCAATTTGGTTGACGAGGCCAACGAGTGGAGAGAAAAGATGCTCGAGAAGGTGGCTGAGTATGATGACGAGTTGATGGAGAAGTTCTTCGACGATCCTTCAACCATCACCAACGAAGAGGTTATGCGTGCCCTCCGTGCCGCTACCTTGAAGATGGACATCGTTCCCATGTTGTGCGGTTCTTCATTCAAGAATAAGGGCGTGCAGACATTGCTTGACTATGTATGTGCTTTCTTGCCCTCTCCGCTGGATACTCCCGCTATCGAGGGTGTTAATCCCGAAACAGGTGAGGCTGACAGCCGTAAGCCCAGTGAAGAGGAGAAGACTTCTGCATTGGCGTTCAAGATTGCTACTGACCCCTATGTAGGTCGTCTGACTTTCTTCCGTGTATATTCAGGTAAGGTTGAGGCTGGTTCATATATCTACAATACCCGTTCAGGTAAGAAGGAGCGTGTGTCTCGTCTGTTCCAGATGCACTCTAACCACCAGAACCCTGTAGAGGTAATCGCAGCTGGTGATATCGGTGCCGGTGTAGGTTTCAAGGATATCCGTACTGGTGATACTCTTTGCGACGAAACCGCTCCCATCATTCTCGAATCTATGGACTTTCCCGATCCCGTTATCGGTATCGCCGTTGAGCCCAAGACTCAGAAGGATATGGAGAAACTTGCCAACGGTTTGGCTAAGTTGGCTGAGGAAGACCCCACATTTACAGTGAAGACTGACGAGCAGAGCGGTCAGACCGTTATCTCTGGTATGGGTGAGCTTCACTTGGATATCATCATCGACCGTCTGAAACGTGAGTTCAAGGTTGAATGTAACCAAGGTAAGCCTCAGGTTAACTACAAAGAGGCCATCACTAAGACTGTTAACCTCCGTGAGGTTTACAAGAAGCAGTCAGGTGGTCGCGGTAAGTTCGCTGATATCATTGTAAATGTAGGCCCCGTTGATGAGGACTTCAAGGAAGGTGGTCTGCAGTTCGTTAACGAGGTGACTGGTGGTAACATTCCTAAGGAATTTATCCCTGCCGTACAGAAGGGCTTCCAGTCAGCTATGAAGAATGGTATCCTCGCTGGCTTCCCCTTGGATTCATTGAAGGTGACTCTGTTGGATGGTTCATTCCATCCCGTTGACTCTGACCAGTTGTCATTCGAAATCTGCGCTATCCAGGCTTACAAGAACGCTTGTGCTCAAGCAGGTCCTGCATTGTGCGAGCCTATGATGAAGCTGGAAGTTGTTACTCCCGAGGAGAACATGGGTGACGTAATCGGTGACTTGAACAAGCGTCGTGGTCAGGTTGAAGGTATGGAGTCAAGCCGTTCAGGTGCCCGCATTGTGAAGGCTACTGTACCTCTGGCAGAGATGTTCGGTTACGTAACTGCATTGCGTACCATCACTTCAGGTCGTGCAACCTCTTCAATGACTTACGATCATCACGCTCAGGTTTCTAACTCGATTGCTAAGGCGGTTCTTGAAGAGTGCAAGGGACGTGTTGATTTGATTAAGTAAAAAACAAAACCGGGAGACGGGACAGGTTAGCGAATGACTCTTAACCTGTTCCTCTCTTCCTCTTTTTATTCACAATAAACAATAAAAGTAATGAGTCAAAAAATTAGAATTAAACTGAAATCCTACGATCACAACTTGGTGGACAAGTCTGCTGAGAAGATTGTAAAGACGGTAAAGGCTACGGGTGCTATCGTAAGCGGTCCTATTCCTCTTCCCACTCACAAGCGTATCTTTACTGTAAACCGTTCAACTTTCGTAAACAAGAAGTCTCGCGAACAGTT
Organism: Phocaeicola sp.; assembly: GCA_045545095.1. Lineage (GTDB taxonomy): Bacteria > Bacteroidota > Bacteroidia > Bacteroidales > Bacteroidaceae > Phocaeicola_A. Next base: position 191,907 of record JAZQAG010000033.1, read on the forward strand.
CGAGCTTTCTTCTTACAAGAGATTGATTGACATTTATAGCTCAACCGCCAAGACTGTTGATGCCTTGATGAAGTTGGAGTTGCCAAGCGGTGTAGAAGTAGAAATTAAAGTTTAAGAATTGAATTATTTAAAATTTAACTGAAATGCCAGGATTATTAGGAAAAAAAATCGGAATGACATCCGTTTTCAGTGCCGATGGTAAGAATGTTCCATGCACTGTTATCGAAGTAGGTCCTTGTGTAGTTACTCAGATTAAAAGTGTAGAGAAGGATGGCTATGCTGCTGTTCAGCTCGGTTTCCAGGAGGCTAAGGAAAAGAATACAACCAAGCCTATGATGGGACACTTCAAGAAAGCTGGTGTAACTCCGAAGAGACACTTGGCCGAGTTCAAGGATTTTGAAAGTGAGTTAAACTTGGGTGATACCCTCACTGTAGAGCTGTTCAATGATTCAGCTTTCGTTGATGTGATCGGTACCTCAAAAGGTAAAGGCTTCCAGGGTGTAGTTAAAAGACATGGTTTTGGTGGTGTAGGTCAGACTACTCACGGTCAGCATAACCGTGCTCGTAAGCCGGGTTCTATCGGTGCATGTTCTTATCCTGCAAAGGTATTCAAGGGTATGCGCATGGGTGGCCAAATGGGTGGCGACCGTGTGACTACACACAACTTGCAAGTATTAAAAGTTATTCCCGAGCACAATATCCTTATGATTAAGGGCTCTGTTCCGGGCTGCAAAGGTTCAATCGTAATAATTGAGAAATAATGGAAGTTAACGTATTAAATATTAAAGGTGAAGACACCGGAAGAAAGATTACGTTGAACGAATCTATCTTCGGCATTGAGCCTAACGATCACGCTATCTACTTGGACGTAAAGCAATTTATGGCCAATCAGCGTCAGGGTACTCACAAGTCAAAAGAGAGAAGCGAAATCAGTGGTTCAACTCGTAAGTTGGGTCGTCAGAAAGGTGGCGGTGGTGCTCGTCGTGGTGACATCAATTCACCGGTATTGGTAGGTGGTGCTCGTGTATTCGGTCCCCAACCTCGTGATTATGGCTTCAAGTTGAACAAGAAAGTAAAGGCTTTGGCCCGTCGTTCAGCTTTGTCTTACAAGGCGCAGGAGAACGCAATTGTTGTAGTTGAAGATTTCACATTTGAGGCTCCTAAGACTAAAGATTTTGTAAATTTAGCTAAAAATCTTAAAGTTTCAGACAAGAAGGTGCTCGTAGTTTTACCAGAAGCAAATAAAAACGTATATTTGTCAGCTCGTAATGTGGAACGTGCAAATGTTGCATTGGCGGCTTCGTTGAATACTTACTCAGTATTGGACGCAGGCGTGCTTGTTGTGACTGAAAGTTCGTTGAAAGTTATTGATAACATTTTAACAAAGAAGGAGGCTTAAAAATGGCATACATTGTAAAACCATTGATTACAGAGAAAATGAACGCAATTTCCGAAAAGAGCAATCGTTTCGGATTTATTGTGCGTCCTGAAGCTAACAAACTTCAGATTAAGGCTGAAGTAGAGGCTTTGTATAATGTTACAGTGACTGACGTTAATACCATGCGCTACGATGGTAAGAACAAGAGCCGCTACACTAAGGCTGGTTTGATTAAAGGCCGCACGAATGCTTTCAAGAAAGCTATCGTGACTGTGAAGGAAGGCGATACTATTGATTTCTATAGCAATATTTAAATAAAAGATGGCAGTACGTAAATTTAAGCCCACAACACCGGGGCAAAGACACAAGATTATTGGTACTTTTGAAGAGATTACTGCATCGGTACCAGAAAAGTCTCTTGTATACGGTAAAAAATCAACGGGTGGCCGTAACAATGTAGGTAAGATGACTATGCGCTACATTGGTGGTGGTCATAAGAGAAAATTCCGTTTGATTGACTTCAAGAGAAATAAAGACGGTGTTCCAGCAGTTGTTAAGACAATCGAATACGATCCGAACCGTTCGGCTCGTATCGCTCTGTTGTACTACGCTGATGGAGAAAAACGATATATTATTGCTCCTAATGGATTGCAAGTTGGTAGCACTTTGATGTCTGGACCGAATGCAGCACCTGAGATTGGTAATGCACTTCCTCTCCAGAATATCCCCGTTGGTACGGTGATTCATAATATTGAACTCCGTCCTGGTCAAGGTGCCGCTTTGGTTAGATCAGCAGGTAATTTTGCTCAGTTGACTTCTCGTGAAGGTGCATATTGTGTTATCAAGTTGCCTTCAGGTGAAGTTAGACAAATTCTTAGTGCTTGTAAAGCCACTATCGGTAGTGTAGGTAACTCAGACCATGCTTTGGAAAGCTCAGGTAAGGCTGGACGTTCTCGCTGGTTGGGTCGTCGTCCTCACAACCGTGGTGTTGTTATGAACCCTGTAGATCACCCGATGGGTGGTGGTGAAGGTCGCCAGTCTGGAGGTCATCCACGTTCACGCAAGGGCTTGTATGCTAAGGGCTTGAAGACAAGACGTCCTAAGAAACAGTCTAATAAGTATATTATCGAGAGATGTAATAAGTAATAACGGTTAATTGAGTAAATTATGAGTCGTTCTTTAAAAAAAGGTCCGTACATTAATGTAAAGCTTGAGAATAAGGTGCTCGCTATGAATGAAAGCGGCAAGAAGACTGTTGTCAAGACTTGGGCCAGAGCTTCAATGATCTCTCCGGATTTCGTGGGACATACAATTGCAGTTCATAACGGAAATAAATTTATTCCTGTTTATGTTACAGAAAACATGGTAGGTCACAAGTTGGGTGAATTCGCTCCTACTCGTACATTCCGTGGTCATGCTGGTAACAAGAAAAAATAAGCAGGTCGCATAGAATAAAAAAGTAATAATATATGGGAAAAAGAAAAGCTATCGCAGCTAATGCTCGTAAAGAGGCATTAAAGACTGTGTATTTCGCAAAATTGCGCAATGTCCCGACTTCTCCGCGAAAGATGCGTTTGGTGGTTGATATGATCCGCGGTATGGAGGTAAACAGAGCGCTGGGCGTTTTGAAGTTCTCTTCAAAAGAGGCTTCAGCAAGAGTTGAGAAGCTGTTGCGCTCGGCTATTGCTAACTGGGAACAGAAAAATGAACGTAAGGCTGAAAGCGGCGAACTTTATGTAACAGAAGTGTACGTTGATTGCGGTGCTACTCTCAAGAGAATGAGACCTGCACCTCAGGGTAGAGGTTACAGAATTCGCAAACGCTCAAATCATGTGACTTTGTTCGTTGGTTCTAAGAATACTAATGATAATCAAAATTAAGAGTAGTAATGGGACAAAAAGTTAATCCGATAAGTAACCGTCTGGGTATCGTCAGAGGATGGGATTCTAACTGGTACGGTGGTAAGAATTTTGGAGATGCTCTCTTGGAAGACAGCAAAATCCGTAAATACTTGAATGCTCGTTTGGCAAAAGCCAGTGTATCAAGAATCGTTATCGAACGTACATTGAAACTCGTGACAATTACAGTATGTACTGCTCGTCCGGGTATTATCATTGGTAAGGGTGGTCAGGAAGTTGACAAATTGAAAGAGGAGTTGAAGAAGATCACTGATAAGGACATTCAGATTAATATCTTTGAAGTTAAGCGTCCGGAACTCGATGCTGTAATCGTTGCCAACAATATCGCTCGCCAGGTAGAGGGTAAGATTGCATATCGTCGCGCTATCAAGATGGCTATCGCCAATACGATGCGTATGGGTGCTGAAGGTATCAAGATTCAGATTTCTGGTCGTTTGAATGGTGCTGAAATGGCTCGTTCTGAAATGTATAAGGAAGGACGTACTCCATTGCACACTTTCAGAGCTGATATCGATTACTGCCACGCAGAGGCTTTGACTAAGGTTGGTCTTCTGGGTATTAAGGTTTGGATTTGTCGTGGTGAAATCTTTGGTAAGAAAGATTTGGCTCCTAACTTTACTCAGGTTAAGGAGAATGGCCGTGGCAACGGTGGCAATGGCGGTAAGAACTTCAAGAGAAAGAAAAACAATCGCTAATTATTGAAAGTCAAGAAGAATTATGTTACAACCTAAAAGAGTAAAATATAGAAGACCGCAAAAGGGTTCTAGCAAGGGTAATGCTCAAAGAGGCAACCAGTTGGCCTTCGGTTCTTTCGGTATTAAGTCTTTGCAGACTAAATGGATTACCGGTCGTCAGATTGAGGCTGCCCGTATCGCTGTGACAAGATATATGCAGCGTGAAGGACAGATTTGGATCCGTATTTTCCCGGATAAACCTATTACAAAGAAGCCCGCTGACGTACGTATGGGTAAAGGTAAGGGTAGTCCTGAAGGGTTCGTATTCCCTATCACTCCGGGACGAATCATATTCGAGGTAGAGGGTGTTCCCTATGACGTTGCGAAAGAGGCTTTGCGCCTTGCAGCTCAGAAACTCCCTGTAACTACCAAGTTTATTGTGAGACGTGATTATGATGTTCAAAATCAAAATGCATAATTATGAAGATTGCAGAGATTAGAGAAATAGCAACTAATGAGTTGGCTGAAAGAATTGAGACTGAGGTAGCTAACTATAATCAGATGGTTTTGAATCATTCGGTTTCACCGTTGGAGAATTCTGCTCAGATTAAAGAGCAGCGTAGAACCATCGCTCGTATGAAGACTGAATTGCGTCAGAGAGAACTTAACAAATAAAATGGTCTTTTGATGGAAGCTAGAAATTTAAGAAAAGAGAGAATGGGTGTTGTAATTAGCAATAAGATGGATAAGACCATTACAGTTGCTGCTAAGTTCAAGGAAAAACACCCGATTTATGGTAAGTTCGTTAGCAAGACGAAGAAGTACCATGCTCACGATGAGAAGCAGGAGTGTAACCTGGGAGATACTGTACGTATCATGGAGACTCGTCCTTTGAGCAAAACTAAGAGATGGAGATTAGTTGAAATAATCGAAAGAGCTAAGTAATTATGATACAAGCAGAATCCAGACTTACAGTATGTGATAACAGTGGCGCTAAGGAAGCTCTCTGCATCCGCGTTTTGGGCGGTACTCGCAGACGCTATGCCTCTGTTGGTGATGTTATTGTGGTTGCAGTGAAGAGTGTAATCCCTTCAAGTGATATCAAAAAGGGTGCAGTATCTAAGGCTTTGATTGTACGTACCAAGAAAGAAATCCGTCGTGCTGACGGTTCTTATATCCGTTTTGACGATAACGCTTGTGTTCTGTTGAACAATGCAGGTGAAATTCGTGGAAGCCGTATTTTTGGTCCGGTAGCAAGAGAGCTTCGTGCTGCTAACATGAAGGTTGTCTCTTTGGCACCTGAAGTACTTTAATTTTGTAAAAGAATTCAAGTAATGAGTAAGTTACATATTAAAAAAGGCGATACAGTTTACGTTAACTCTGGTGAAGACAAGGGTAAGACTGGTGTCGTATTGAAGGTCCTCGTAAAGGAGAATCGCGCCATCGTTGAAGGTATCAACATGGTTTCGAAGCATACCAAACCGAGTGCGAAGAACCCTCAAGGTGGTATTGTGAAGCAGGAAGCTGCTATCCACATCTCTAACCTGAATGTCGTAGATCCTAAGACTGGAAAACCGACGCGTGTGGGTCGTAAAATGAGTTCAGAAGGAACTTTAGTTCGTTATTCTAAAAAATCAGGAGAGGAGATTAAGTAATGAGTAATACTGCAAGTCTTAAGAAAGAATATGCAGAGCGCATCGCTCCTGCATTGAAGGAAAAGTTCCAGTATAGTTCAAGCATGCAGGTACCCGTTCTGAAGAAGATTGTAATCAATCAGGGTTTGGGTATGGCTGTTGCTGATAAGAAAATTATTGATGTGGCTATCAATGAGCTTACAACCATCACTGGTCAGAAAGCTGTAGCTACTATTTCTCGTAAGGACGTTGCAAACTTCAAGTTGCGTAAGAAGATGCCTATCGGTGTGATGGTAACTTTGCGTCGTGAGAGAATGTATGAGTTCCTCGAAAAGTTGGTTCGTATCGCATTGCCCCGTATCCGCGACTTTAAGGGTATTGAAGGTAAATTGGACGGACGTGGTAACTATACATTGGGTATTCAGGAGCAGATTATTTTCCCTGAAATCAATATTGATAGTATCACCCGTATTCTCGGTATGAATATTACTTTCGTGACTACTGCTAAAACAGATGAGGAGGGCTATGCTCTTTTGAAAGAGTTCGGCTTGCCTTTTAAAAACGCTAAAAAAGATTAATAGACTATGGCAAAAGAATCAATGAAGGCTCGCGAAGTAAAGAGAGCCAAACTTGTGGCCAAGTATGCAGAGAAGCGTGCTGCGTTGAAGAAGATTGTTAATACTGGCGAGCCTGCTGAAGCTTACGAAGCTGCTCAGAAGTTGCAGGATCTTCCTAAGAACGCAAATCCTATTCGTTTGCATAATCGTTGCAAAATCACCGGTCGTCCCAAAGGATATATCCGTCAGTTCGGTATTTCACGTATCCAATTCCGTGAGATGGCATCTAATGGATTGATTCCCGGTGTAAAGAAAGCCAGCTGGTAATTTATTGTTAAATATTGTCAGGATAGTCCTGATTAATTTAATTATTATTTATATGACAGATCCAATAGCAGATTATTTGACGAGGTTGAGAAACGCAATCAGTGCAAAGCACAGAGTTGTTGAAGTTCCTGCCTCTAATCTCAAGAAGGAGATCACTAAGATTCTTTTTGAGAAGGGTTACATCTTGAACTACAAGTTCGTAGAGGATGGTCCCCAAGGTACTATCAAGGTTGCTTTGAAGTACGATGCAGTTAACAAAGTGAATGCAATCAAGAAGTTGCAGCGAGTATCCACTCCGGGTATGCGTAAGTATACCGGTTACAAGGATATGCCGAGAGTGATTAATGGATTGGGTATTGCAATTATATCTACATCCAAAGGTGTGATGACAGATAAGGAAGCTGCCGCATTGAAGATTGGTGGTGAGGTTCTTTGCTACGTATATTAATAGGAGGATTTAAGTATGTCAAGAATAGGAAAATTGCCCATTAGTATTCCCGCTGGTGTAACAGTAAGCCAGAAGGATAATGTAGTGACAGTAAAAGGACCCAAAGGTGAAATGAGTCAGTATGTTGACCCCTCTATCGTAATGAGTGTTGAGGATGGTAGCATTACATTCACTTTGAATGAGAATACAGAAGTTGATCAGAAGCAGCAGCATGCTTTCCATGGTTTGTACCGTTCATTGGTAAACAACATGGTAGTTGGTGTTTCTCAGGGATATAAAAAAGAACTTGAGCTCGTTGGTGTAGGTTATCGTGTTTCAAATCAAGGTAACTTGATTGAGTTCTCTTTGGGATTCTCTCACAGCATTTTCATTCAATTGCCTGCTGAGATCAAAGTTGAGACAAAATCTGAGAGAAACAAGAATCCTCTTGTAATCTTAGAATCATGCGACAAGCAGTTGCTTGGTCAGGTATGTTCAAAAATACGTTCTTTCCGTAAGCCCGAGCCTTACAAAGGTAAAGGTATTAAGTTCGTCGGTGAAGAGATTCGCAGAAAGTCTGGTAAGTCAGCTGGTGCTAAGTAATTCTTATAAAATTGTATTATCATGACAACAAAAATAGAAAGACGCTTAAAGATCAAATTTAGAGTACGGAATAGAATTTCTGGAACAGCTGAACGTCCACGTATGAGTGTGTTCAGAAGCAACAAGCAGATTTATGTGCAGGTTATTGACGATTTGACTGGCAAGACTTTGGCTGCTGCATCATCTTTGGGTATGGAGACCATGCCTAAGAAAGAACAGGCTGCAAAGGTTGGCGAGTTGATTGCAAAGAAGGCACAAGAGGCTGGCATTACGACCGTTGTATTCGACCGTAATGGATACTTGTATCATGGGAGAGTTAAAGAAGTAGCTGATGCTGCACGTAACGGTGGACTTAAATTTTAATTTGATATGGCAATTAACAAAGTTAAGATATCTAGCGATGTAGAGTTGAAGGACAGATTGGTGGCCATCAACCGTGTTACCAAGGTGACAAAGGGTGGTCGTACTTTCACTTTCTCTGCAATTGTCGTAGTTGGTAACGAGAATGGCATCATTGGTTGGGGCCTTGGTAAAGCAGGTGAAGTAACAGCTGCTATCGCTAAGGGTGTTGAAGCAGCCAAGAAGAACCTCGTTAAGGTTCCCGTGCTGAAAGGTACAGTTCCTCACGAGCAGACTGCCAAGTTTGGTGGTGCTGAAGTGTTCATCAAGCCCGCTTCTCACGGTACTGGAGTAGTAGCCGGTGGTGCTATGCGTGCCGTATTGGAAAGTGTTGGTATTACTGACGTTTTGGCTAAGTCTAAGGGTTCTTCTAACCCCCACAACTTGGTAAAGGCTACTATCAATGCATTGGCAGAAATGCGTGATGCTCGTATGGTTGCCCAGAACAGAGGTGTAAGTGTTGAAAAAGTCTTTAGAGGATAAGGAGGTTTATTTATGTCAACTATAAAGATTAAACAGGTTAAGAGTAGAATTGGTGCTCCTGCTGATCAAAAGCGTACATTGGATGCACTGGGTCTTAAGAAGTTGAACCGCGTTGTTGAACACGAAGAGACTCCTTCAATTCTGGGAATGGTAGCAAAGGTTAAGCACTTGGTTGCTATCGTAGATTAAGTATTGTTGATTATAAAAATAATAACAAGATGAAATTAAATAGTTTACAGCCCGCTGTAGGTTCAACAAAAACAAGAAAGAGAGTAGGACGTGGTCCAGGTTCTGGTTTGGGTGGAACTTCTACGCGTGGTCATAAAGGTGCCAAGTCAAGATCTGGTTACAAGACAAAGGTTGGTTTTGAAGGTGGTCAGATGCCGCTTCAGCGTCGTGTGCCGAAGTTCGGTTTCAAGAACATCAATAGAGTAGAGTACAAAGCTATCAATTTGGATACAGTTCAGACTTTGGCTGAAGCTAAGGGTTTGAGCAAGGTTTCTGTATCAGATTTGGTTGCAGCAGGCTTCATCTCTTCAAACCAGTTGGTTAAGATTTTGGGTAACGGTAATCTGACTATCAAGCTCGATATAGAAGCTAATGCTTTCTCTAAGAGTGCGATTGCAGCTATCGAAGCCGTAGGTGGTAATGCAGTAAAACTCTGATTCAATGAAATCTATTGAAACATTAAAGAATATATGGAAAATTGAGGATCTCAGAAATAGGATCCTCATAACCGTATTGTTCGTGGCTATTTACCGTTTTGGCTCATATGTGGTTCTTCCAGGTATTGATGCCAATATGTTGACTCAGCTTCACGATCAGACGGGCGAAGGCTTGATGGCCTTGTTGAATATGTTCTCTGGAGGTGCATTCTCTAATGCTTCTATCTTCGCGTTGGGTATTATGCCCTATATCTCAGCTTCTATTGTAATTCAGCTGTTAGCAATAGCTGTTCCTTATTTTCAGAAGTTGCAGCGCGAGGGTGAGAGTGGTAGAAGAAAGATTAACCAGTACACCCGCTATCTGACAATATTTATTTTGGTGTTCCAGGCTCCTGCCTATTTGGTGAACCTGAAGATGACGGCTGGCCAGGCACTGAATGCTTCAGTAGATTGGACTTGGTTTATGATTACTTCTACCATCATCTTGGCCGCCGGAAGTATGTTTATTCTTTGGCTTGGTGAGCGTATTACAGACAAAGGTATTGGTAATGGTGTATCTATGATTATCATGATTGGTATCATTGCCCGTTTGCCCCAGTCTTTCATACAGGAACTGACTACAAGATTGGCTTCTCCCGGTGCTGGTGGTTTGGTAATGTTCTTGTTCGAGATTATAGTATTGCTGTTTGTGACAGCTGCAGCTATTCTTCTCGTGCAGGGTGTTCGTAAGATTCCCGTACAGTATGCCAAGCAGACAGCTGGTGGCCGTCAGTTTGGAGGTGCTCGTCAGTATATTCCTTTGAAGGTTAATGCTGCTAATGTGATGCCTATCATTTTTGCTCAGGCCATCATGTTTATCCCCATTACCTTAATTGGTTTCTCCAGTGTGGACGAAGCTAGTGGATTTGTACGCGCCTTGGTTGATCACACAAGTTTCTTGTACAATGCTATTTTCTTTGTACTGATTCTAGTGTTCACATACTTCTATACAGCTATCACTATTAATCCCACTCAGATGGCCGAGGATATGAAGCGTAATAACGGCTTTATTCCTGGTGTCAAGCCTGGTAAAAACACAGCCGAGTATATTGATACAGTGATGTCTCGTATCACATTGCCTGGTTCAGTGTTCTTGGGTATTATTGCCATTCTCCCTGCTTTTGCTGGTGTGTTTGGTGTTCAGCCTGAGTTTGCCCAGTTCTTTGGAGGTACCTCTTTGCTTATCCTTGTTGGTGTAGTATTGGATACTTTGCAGCAGGTTGAGAGCCATTTGTTGATGAGACATTATGATGGTTTGTTGAGTTCCGGTCGAATCAAAGGACGTTCAGGCGTTTCTGCCTATTAATTGAAGTGATATCAGAGAGATGATATTTCTTAAAACGGAAGATGAAATAGAGTTACTTCGCCAAAGTAATCTCCTTGTGGGGAGAACTTTGGCAGAAGTAGCCAAACTGATAAAACCCGGTGTGACTACAGCCCAGTTGGATCGTGTGGCCGAAGAGTTCATTCGCGATCATGGTGCTGTTCCCACATTTAAGGGATTTCCAAATCCCAATGGCGCTCCATTTCCCAGTACATTGTGTACATCGGTCAATGATCAGGTGGTTCACGGTATTCCGGGAGAGGTTGAACTTCATGACGGTGATATTGTATCTGTAGATTGTGGAGTTCTTTTGAATGGATTTTGTGGTGATTCAGCTTATACATTTTGTGTTGGTGAAGTTCCTTCAGAGATACTTCAGCTTTTAAAGACCACAAAAGAGGCTCTTTATCTTGGAATAGAGCAGGCTGTTCATGGCAAGCGTTTGGGAGATATTGGCTATGTAGTGCAACAGCATTGCGAGGCTCAAGGCTATGGAATAGTCCGCGAGTTTGTCGGTCACGGTATCGGTCGTGATATGCACGAGGATCCTCAAGTACCCAACTACGGTAAGCGTGGAAGTGGTACTCTCCTCAAGAGTGGCATGTGTTTGGCTATCGAGCCTATGGTCACTTTGGGCGAGCGCAAGATATACCTTGCTGATGATCGTTGGAGTGTTCATACATGTGACGGTAAAGCTGCAGCTCATTATGAGCATACAGTAGCTGTCCGCAAGGGTAAGGCCGATATTTTGTCTTCGTTTGAATTCATAGAAGAAGTATTAGGTGATAAAGCAATTTGATAGGTATGGCAAAACAGTCTGCAATAGAACAGGATGGAGTAATTGTCGAAGCATTGTCTAATGCGATGTTTCGCGTGGAGTTAGAAAACGGACATGAGATTACAGGGCATATCTCAGGCAAGATGAGAATGCATTACATCAAGATATTGCCCGGTGACAAGGTGCGTGTGGAGATGTCTCCTTACGACTTGTCAAAGGGAAGAATAGTTTTCAGATATAAATAAAATAATAGATATATGAAAGTAAGAGCATCATTGAAAAAACGTACGCCGGATTGCAAAATCGTTAGACGTAATGGCCGTTTGTATGTGATTAACAAAAAAAATCCTAAGTATAAGTTACGTCAGGGATAATTTTAGTAATTTTGCAAAAAATAACTTAGTATATGGCAATAAGAATTGTTGGTGTAGATTTGCCTCAGAATAAGAGAGGTGAGATAGCTTTGACCTACATTTATGGTATAGGTCGCAGTAGCTCTGCGAAAATCTTGGATAAAGCAGGTATTGATAGAGATATCAAGGTAAAGGACTGGACTGATGACCAGGCTGCTAAGATTCGTGAGATTATCGGTGCAGAATTTAAAGTAGAGGGCGACCTTCGCTCAGAGATTCAGTTGAACATCAAGCGCTTGATGGATATCGGTTGCTATCGTGGTGTTCGTCATCGTATCGGTCTTCCCGTACGTGGTCAGAGTACAAAGAACAATGCTCGTACCAGAAAGGGTAGAAAGAAAACAGTTGCAAACAAGAAAAAAGCTACTAAATAATAATCGTTAGATATGGCAAAGAAAACAGTCGCAGCTAAGAAGAGAAATGTGAAAGTTGATGCAAACGGACAGTTGCATGTTCATTCTTCTTTCAATAACATCATTGTCTCTCTTGCAAACAGTGAGGGTCAGGTTATTTCTTGGTCTTCAGCAGGTAAAATGGGATTTAGAGGTTCTAAGAAGAACACTCCTTATGCAGCTCAGATGGCCGCTCAGGATTGCGCCAAGGTTGCTTATGATCTCGGCCTCAGAAAGGTAAAGGCCTATGTTAAGGGCCCGGGTAACGGACGTGAGTCTGCTATCAGAACTATTCACGGAGCAGGAATCGAGGTTGTTGAAATCATCGATGTTACACCGCTTCCACACAATGGTTGTCGTCCTCCCAAGAGAAGAAGAGTTTAATATTAGAGAGATAACCAGAAGTTTTATGAACAGGAGATTGTGCTAAGGTTGTTCTTTGGATTGTACTTTCCTTTCTGCAATCGCGGCTGCAACAGCGTAGTGCTATCTCAGATAATTAAAAAATAAGAAAAATGGCAAGATATACTGGACCTAAATCAAGAATTGCCCGTAAATTCGGTGAGGCAATTTTCGGACCCGATAAGGTGTTGGCTAAGAGAAACTATCCTCCCGGTCAGCATGGTAACTCAAGAAGAAAGAAGTCTTCTGAGTATGGTATCATGTTGGCTGAGAAGCAGAAGGCCAAATATACTTACGGTGTGTTGGAAAAACAATTCCGTAACATGTTTGAGAAGGCTGCAAGTGCCAATGGTATTACCGGTGAGATCCTTTTGCAGAATCTCGAGGCTCGTTTGGACAATGTAGTGTTCCGTTTGGGTATTGCTCCTACTCGTGCTGCTGCTCGTCAGTTGGTAGGCCACAAGCATATTGTTGTTGATGGCAAGGTAGTGAACATTCCTTCATATTCTGTAAAGCCTGGTCAGATTGTTGGTGTTCGTGAGAAGTCTAAGTCTTTGGAAGTTGTTGCTAATGCTTTGGCAGGTTTCAACCACAGCAAGTATCCTTGGATTGAGTGGGATGAGACTACTAAGGCTGGAAAGTTGCTCCACCTCCCTGAGCGTGCAGACATTCCTGAGAACATTAAAGAACAGTTGATCGTTGAGTTGTATTCTAAATAATAATTGATTCATGGCAATATTAGCATTTCAAAAGCCTGAAAAAGTAATAATGCTCGAAGCGGATTCGACATATGGAAAGTTCGAGTTCCGTCCTTTGGAGCCAGGTTTTGGTATTACGGTGGGTAATGCTTTGCGTCGTATCCTCCTTTCTTCTTTGGAGGGATATGCCATCAATACAGTTCGTATTGAGGGTGTTGAGCACGAGTTCTCCGCTGTACCCGGTGTTAAGGAAGATGTGACAAACATTATCCTTAACTTGAAGCAGATACGTTTCAAGCAGGCTGCTGACGAGTCTTCTTCGTTTGAGAAGTTCAACATTGTAGTAGAGAATACTACTGAGTTTAAGGCAGGTGATTTGGGTAAGCGTCTGAATGGATTTGAAGTGCTGAATCCTGAATTGGTTATTTGCCATTTAGATTCAAAAGCATCCATGCAACTCGAGTTGACCATTAACAAGGGACGTGGTTATGTGACTTCCGAGGAGAATCGTGAGTTCTGTACCGATGTCAATGTTATTCCGGTCGATTCTATTTACACTCCTATCCGTAATGTGAAATATTCAGTAGAAAACTATCGTGTTGAGCAGAAGACCGACTACGAGAAGTTGCTGCTTGAGATAACAACGGATGGTTCCATCCACCCGAAGGATGCCTTGAGAGAAGCCGCTAAGATTCTGATTTACCATTTCATGCTCTTCTCTGACGAAAAGATTACTTTGGAGAACTCTGACCTTGATGGCAATGAAGAGTTTGATGAAGAGGTACTCCATATGCGTCAGCTTCTGAAGACCAAGCTTGTTGACATGAAACTTTCTGTTCGTGCCCTTAACTGCTTGAAGGCTGCAGATGTAGAGACATTAGGTGATTTGGTACAGTTCAATAAGACTGACCTCCTCAAGTTCCGTAACTTCGGTAAGAAATCGCTCACTGAGCTTGATGATTTGCTCGAGGGTCTGAATCTGTCGTTTGGAACCGATATTTCTAAATATAAATTAGATAAAGAATAAAAAATGAGACATAATAAGAAATTCAACCATTTGGGTCGTACTGCTTCTCATAGAAATGCAATGTTGGCTAACATGGCATGCTCTTTGATCAAGCACAAAAGAATCACTACGACCGTAGCCAAAGCTAAGGCTTTGAAGAAGTATGTAGAGCCTCTGTTGACAAAGGCAAAGAACGATACAACCAACTCACGTCGTGTTGTATTCAGCAACTTGCAGGACAAGTATGCAGTAACAGAATTGTTCAAGGAAATCTCAGTGAAGATTGCTGACCGTCCCGGTGGATACACTCGTATCATCAAGACTGGTCTCCGTAAGGACGATGCTGCCGAAATGTGTTTCATCGAGCTTGTTGACTATGATGAGAACATGGCAAAGGAGAAGACAGCTAAGAAGGCTACTCGTACCCGTCGTTCTAAGAAGAGCGCTGCTGCCGCTGAGACTGCTGCTCCCGCAGTAGAGACTCCGGTTGAAGAAGCTCCCCAAGCTGAATAATCTATCATAGATATATAGAATAGGAGAGGGCTGTGTCACGTTTGTTGGCACAGCCTTTTTTGTTTGAAGGGTGAAGGGTGAAAGGTGAAGGGGATGGCCTGCGGCCGGGTTAGCGGTTAGCGGTGCGCGGTTGAACGGTGAGTAGTTAACGGACTGACAGGCATTTTCATTTCGCACATTCGGGCACCCTGACAACGTAGGTTTTCATCCTCTGAAAATGTACATCGTCAGTACCTATAAACGTACGTTGTCAGGTGGTAATACTGTACGTTCTTAGAACCTATAATCATAGGTTTTCAGACCCTTATGTCATACCCGTGGAATTTTCGACACTCTTCGACACTTTTCGGCCACTCAGTATAAGAAATGCTTTATCTTTGCAAACTTAGAGCGGCTGGGCGGCGGCTTTTCCTTTAGTGTCCTTATGGTCCCTAAAGTCTTAGAGTTCTTGGTCCTTAAGGCCTTTAGAGTCTTTAAGGTCCTTAGAGGTTTTAAGGTGATGGGATGGTCTTTGGGTCGTTGAATGTTTAACGATGGACGAATTGACGGTGATCGGTGAACGAATTAACGATGGGCTGTGAGCGATGGGTGAAGGCTTATGGGATAATGTTTACCGGACGCCAATTGTAAAAAACTTACAAAAACAATGTGTTGGTGCTTAAAAAAGAGTATCTTTGCGCAAATTTTGAGAATAACAAGACAACAAACAACGATATGGACAAGAAACAGAACCTTGCCACCCTGTGTGTACAAGCAGGATGGCAGCCAAAGAAGGGCGAACCTCGTGTGTTGCCCGTTTATCAGAGTACCACATTCAAGTATGATACCAGCGAGCAGATGGCCCGCCTGTTCGACTTGGAGGACAGTGGATATTTCTATACCCGTTTGCAGAACCCGACTAACGATGCCGTAGCTGCCAAGATAGCCGCTCTTGAAGGTGGCGTTGGCGCCATGTTGACTTCCAGCGGTCAGGCAGCCAATTTCTATGCCATCTTCAATATCTGTCAGGCCGGCGACCACTTTGTGTGTGCATCCACTATCTATGGAGGTACATTCAACCTGTTTGCCGTGACCATGAAGAAGTTGGGCATCGAAGTCACTTTTGTGGATGCTGATGACAACGAAGAGGAGATCAGCAAAGCTTTTCGCGAGAATACCAAGGCCCTTTTCGGAGAGACCATCTCTAATCCCAGCTGTGCCGTATTGGATATCGAGAAATTTGCTCGCATAGCCCATAGCCATGGTGTGCCCCTCATTGTCGATAACACATTTGCCACCCCCATCAACTGTCGTCCTTTTGAGTGGGGAGCCGATATTGTCACCCATTCTACCACCAAGTATATGGATGGTCATGCCACAGCCGTTGGCGGTGTCATCGTGGATAGTGGCAACTTCGATTGGGAGGCTCATGCCGACAAGTTCCCCGGCTTGACTACCCCCGACGAGTCTTACCATGGGTTGACATATACCAAAGCCTTTGGCAAGGGAGCCTATATGACCAAGGCCACAGCCCAGCTGATGCGAGATTTGGGTTCTATCCAGTCACCGCAGAATGCATTCTTGTTGAATTTAGGGTTAGAGACCCTCCACCTGCGTATGCCCCAACATTGCCGCAATGCCCAGACCGTAGCCGAATATCTGGCTGCAGACGAGCGCGTGGCATGGGTGAACTTCTGTGGTCTGAAGGACAATAAGTACCATGCGTTGGCAGAGAAGTATCTGCCCAATGGCTCCTGCGGTGTCATCGCTTTCGGTTTGAAGGGAACCCGTGAAGATGCCATCAAGTTCATGGACAATCTGAAGATGATCTGCATCGTTACCCATGTGGCCGATGCCCGCACCTGTGTGCTCCATCCCGCCAGCCATACCCATCGTCAGCTCACCGAGGAGCAACTCATCGAAGCAGGAGTGGCTCCCGACTTGATCCGTCTTTCTGTCGGAATCGAGGATGTCCGTGACATCATTGCTGATATCGAACAGGCCTTGGGACAGATGTAACTGTTCAAGGGACTTTAAAGACCTTAATGGTTCTGAGGACTTTAATGATTTTAAGGCCCCTGAGGACATTAAGGTCTCTAAGGTCCTTAGAATCTTAAGCCTCTAAAGTCTCTCAAGTCCTTGACGTCTTTAGAGCCATCCTTTTCAATAAGATGGGCGAAGAACCAATCTTTTTTTAGCGTGGATATGAAATATTTTACGTATCTTCGCCCCCAAAGAAAATTATTAACCAAAACCTATAATGTAACGTTATGAAAAAACTGACATTCAAGAGCGCCCTTATCGCGTTGGCCGCCCTTTGTGCGGCCCCTTCTGCCGTAGCCAAGGCACCGAAGGAGACCCCTCAGCAAAAGATGGATTGCTACCTCTTTGCCTATTTCACCGGTAATGCTCCCGAGGAAGAGCAGATTTGTTTCGCCCTTAGCGAGGATGGTTACAACTACACCCTTCTCAACGATGGCGAACCCATTATCTCTTCAGACTCTCTTGCCCGCAAGAAGTGTGTGCGCGACCCCCATATCCTCCGTGGCCATGATGGCAAGACCTTCTACATGGTGGTTACCGACATGCGCAGCTGGGACGGTTGGAGCAGCAACGACGGACTCGTGCTGATGAAGAGTACCGACCTTATCCATTGGACCCATTCAGCCATCGATTTCCCCGACACATGGCCCCATCTCTTCGACCGCGAGGCACTCACACAGGTGTGGGCGCCTCAGACCATCTACGATGCCAAGGCCAAGAAGTACATGGTCTATTACTCTATCGGATGGAATGGCGAGACACAGAAGGCAGCCCGCGAGAGCAAGACCACCAAGGATGACACCAAGACACACTACGTCATCTACTATTCCTATGCCAACGAGGACTTTACCGAACTCTCCGAGCCGAAGGTGCTCTACGACCATGGAGCCAACACCATCGATGCCGACATCGTCTTCAACGAGGCCGACGGACTCTACCACATGTTCTTCAAGACCGAGGGCGAGGGCAACGGCATCCAACAGGCCACAGCCAAGAAGTTGCGTGGCAAGTGGACCCCCGAACGCAAATACCTCCAGCAGACCAATGTAGCTGTAGAGGGTTCAGGTGTCTTCAAGCTCATTGGCTCTGACGAGTGGATACTGATGTACGACTGCTACGGCTCCGGCTATTATGAGTTTTGCAAGAGCAAGGACCTGCATAACTTCGAGAAGATTGCCCAGACCAAGACACGCGGTGTCTTCACTCCCCGCCATGGTACCACGATGACCATTACCCGCGAGGAGGCCGACCGCCTGCGCCGTCAGTGGCCCAATACCGAGGCCCGCAATCCTGTCATCCAAGGTTTCCGTGCCGACCCCGAAGTGCTCTACTCCAAGCAGACCGGAAAGTACTACATTTATCCCACCACCGACGGTACTCCCGGATGGGGCGGACACAAGTTCAATGTATATTCTTCAGACGACCTCACCAACTGGAAGGACGAAGGCACTATCCTCGACCTTAAGACCGACCAGGTACGTTGGGCCGATGGTAATGCCTGGGCACCCTGTATCGAGGAGAAGATGATTGATGGCAAGTACAAGTATTTCTTCTATTTCAGCGGTAACTGGACAGAGGGTGGTGGCAAGCAGATTGGTGTGGCCGTAGCCGACCATCCCACAGGTCCCTTCACCGACCTTGGCCATCCCATCATCACCAAGTCACCCGTCGGCCGTGGACAGCAGATCGATGGCGATGTATTCACCGACCCTGTCAGCGGACAGAGCTATTTCTATTGGGGCAACGGATATATGGCCGGAGCCAAGCTCAATGCCGACATGACCTCCATCGATACCACCTCCATCACTGTGATGACTCCTCAAGGAGGTTCTTTGCGCGACTATGCCTACCGCGAGGCACCCTATGTGTTCTATCGCAATGGCCTTTACTACTTCCTCTGGTCAGTAGATGATACCGGTTCGCCCAACTACCATGTGGCCTACGGTACCTCCACTTCGCCCCTCGGCCCCATCCAGGTGGCAGAGAAGCCTGTCATCCTCATCCAGGACGGCAAGCGCGAGATCTATGGTCCCGCCCACAACAGCGTGCTCCAGATTCCTGATACCGACGAGTGGTACATCGTCTATCACCGTATCAACAAGGACTATATTGCCCGCGACAAAGGCCCCGGTGTGCATCGCGAAGTCTGCATCGACCGCATGTACTTCAACGAAGATGGCACCATCCGCCCCGTTAAGCCCACTCACCGTGGTGTGAAGTTAGGGGAATAAATAAAAATGAATTCTCTTATCTAAGGTGAGTCCTTTATATCGGACTCACCTTATTTTTTTCGCCATCGGGGGGGGTGAATCATTAAGTCTCCTTTCTTCCAAACCTTTTTTATCCTGCTCATAAAGTGTTTTTAGCTATATCTAAAACATATTTCTAAGCACGAAATGAATATTTCCAACCCTGAAATATATATTTCAAGGCATAAAATATATATTTCGTGACTGGAAATATATTATGTACATAGATTTGTATCGTTTATGACATGACTCCATAGGGGTTTGTACATAGGTGAAGGGAGGCTTCGCCTTAACGGTGAGCGGATGAGCGGTTAGCGGATGACGGGAAGCGAAATAAAGGGTGAAGGGTGAAGGGATGGCTTCGCCTTTAACGGTGAGCGGATGGCCTCGGCCAGGTTGAATGATTAACGATGAGCGTTTAACGTTTAACGATGAACGAGATTGACGATGCGAATCATTCTTTTGTCATCCTGAACGGAACTTGTGAAGTGAAGGATCTCAAGTACTTTTGATTAACGAACGACCTTTTGGGCGGGCGGCAGAAGAATCCGGTGTACAGGAGATCCTTCCTATCGTCAGGATGACAAATGTATGAGAGAAACCTTTTTTCTTTTAAAAACGTTTCTAAATGTTTTCTCTGTGTCTCATGTATGGAACAGTATGTGTACACCGTTATCGCACACGGTGAAAGGTGTTTCTATTCTGGTTATTAAAAAACCTTAAAAGGGGAGGTCTTTCACTTAAAAACTTTTTTTGTTTGAGGGCTATCTTCTATCTTTGTCCCGTTAAAGTCTGTTGTGTTTTGTCGTAAATACTTAAGACGCGGAGTAACCTTTGAAATTTGAAAATATCAATATTAATTTAAATAAACATTATTATTAACTTTAGTTTTATGCTTATGAAACTTAGAAATTTACTAGTTTTGGGTGCGTTGCTACTTGCTGGTAGCGCATCGGCAGCGATTCAGGAGAGACAGAAACCTGCTCTTCCCGAACCAATTGATGCTTTTACAGATGGTGTGACATCTATGTACATGTACAATGTAGGAGCTGAGAGATTCTTCTGTGGTGGTAACTCTTGGGGTACTCAGACAAGTATCGGTGACGAGGGTTATCGTGTGTATTTTGAGCAATTTGTTGTAGATGCCGCAACCGGATGGGACGGTACTACAGTTATTTTCAAGGACTCTTGCTTGGCAAAGTCAGGTGCTATCCACACTGTATTCTTTGACAATGTGAATGGTGGTTGCTTCGTTGATAAGGGGTCACAGGCCAATTACTATTGGAAGTTGCAGAAGAATGCTGACAACGCTTACTACCGTCTGTCTATGGCTGAGAACAATCCTGACTATCAGGCTTGGCAGGTAGATGCTCATCCTAACACATTCTGGGGATGGGATGCAGCCAATGGTACTGTAGTTTCTTCTTTCTTGGATCCTAGCCTCGACGGTATTCATGTTGATTGGGGATTCTGCACTGTAGCTGCTTACGATGCTTACAAGGTGACAATTGGTGTTTATAATACTGCTCAGGAATTGAAGGCGCAGATTGAAGCTGCTGCTGCTGAGGGTATTGACGTAGCCGCTTGGGAAGCTGTTTACAACAATACAGCTGCTACAACAGAAGAGTTGGAAGCTGCTATTGCTGGTGCAAAAGATGCTTTGGCTAAGGTTGAAGAGTTGAAGGTTGATCCTCTGAACCCTGTGAGCAAGACTTCAGCAATCACCAACCCCAGCTACGATGCTAACGATAACACTGGTTGGAGTGGTACAACTCCTGGTTTCCAGAGTTATACCGATGCTGAGCATTACAACAAGACATTTGATTCTTGGCAGTTGGTTACCGGTCTTCCCAATGGTCTTTATAAACTGACTGTTCAGGGATTCTATCGTCCTTCAACTGCTGATGCTACCGGTGCTGTGTTCTATGCAGCCAATGGTACTGACAGTTTGACTGTTAATGTTCCCGATATCAACTCTGCTACCACTTTGGCCTCTAAGCCTAACAATATGCAGTCTGCTGAGCAGGCATTTGTTGATGGCCACTACGGTGTGGAACTTTATTTCGTTGTTGTTAACAATCAGGCCCGTATCGGAGTTGCGTTGCCCAAGACTACTGGTGGCACAGACTGGGTTATCTGGGATAACTGGGGGTTGACATACTACGGTAACAAGGGTGAGGCTACTTACACTGGCGCCGTTACTGGTTTGGTGAATGCTGCTTTGGCTAAGTTCGATGGCCGCGAAGCTGAAGTGACAGTTGGAACTATTGATACTTACAAGGCTACTTTGAACGGTTTGACCGCTTCTGATTTGGCTGGTGTTAATGCCGCTATTGCTACTATCGAAGAGGCTGCTGCTGCTGTTCAGACTAACATCGACGGATGGGTGAAGTATAATGAAGAAATCGAAAGAGGTAATAAAGTTCGTACTGAAAGTTCATATGGTCCAAGTACCCAGATGAATACAATGTCTGCTTATGTGGCTCGTACCGCTCCTGCCATTTTGAGAGCTAAAGCTCTCTCTACTGAAGAGCTGTTGGCCGAAGTTGCCAAGTTGACTGAGTTGATTGAAGATGCTATCCGTAACTCATTGGTTGTAGATTCTGACGTTACTGACATGTTCTTGGTAAATGCCAAGTTCGAAGATACTACTGACGGCAAGAATGATGGCCGCGGTTGGGAAGGTGGCTGGACAGATGTCAATGGTCCTGAAAACAATAAGGTAATGGAACTTTATGCAGGTTGGGATTCTGCTACTAATCCTGACTGGGATGTTTACCAGATTGTAAAGAAAGCTCCTATCGGTTTGTATGAGGTTTCTTTGAACGGATTCTACCGTGCTGGTGACAATGCTGATGCTTACGCTGCTTATGAGGCTGCTATTGCTGCCGGACAAGAACCCGTTTCACATACATCTGTATATGTAAACAACAATTCTTCTCCTTTCAAGAATATCTACTCTGAACCGGTTAAATGTGGTGAGTTGTATTCTACTACTGAGATTTATGGTCCTACTCCTTGGTTGCCGGTTGCTGGTGACTCTACCGGTTATTGGTATCCCAATGGTATGTACGATGCTGGTGTGGCATTCTCTAATGGTATGTACAAGAGCTCAGCTCACGGTATCGTTTATCAGGAAGGTCAAGACCTCCGTCTCGGTGTGAAGGCTAAAGGTATGATCAAACGTGAGTGGGCTATCTTTGACAACTTCCAGATGATCTATCGTGGTAAGCAGGCTGTTTATGTAAAGCCTCACTTGGAGGAAGCTATTGTTGTAGGTAAGGCCACATTGGCAAAGGGTATGGATAAGGATACCAAGGTGTTGGTTGAGACTGCTGTTGCCAATGGTGAGGCTGCGCTCTCAAGCGAAGAAGACGATGTGGTATTCGATGCTTTGGTTGCTCTTTATGCTGCCAACGACTCTGTAGAGGCTTCTGCCGATCTCTTTGATGCATTGCTCGATGCCGCTACTGAAATCGAAACTGCTATCATGCAGTATGGTGACGAGGCAGGTGCTGCTGCCCTTGGCGCTGCTCAGGATTTGATGCTTGCAATCATGGATGGTGTTCAGAACAGTACACTGACCAAGGCTGAGGCTGCTGACCTCTTGGCTCAGAAAGATCCTACCATCATGGCATTGGTATTTGGCGAAGGTCCTTACACTGACGACAATCCGAAGGATTTGACTATCCTCCTCAGCACTCCGAGCTTCGAGGACGAGACAGGTGCCGGTTCTACTGCCGGATGGACTGGTGCAAACGGTGCTACTGGAAGCTATGCTTACGAATATTATCAGAAGACATTCGACCTCTATCAGGAACTGACCGGTCTGAAGAACGGTACTTACCACCTGACAGCTTCTGCTTTCGAGCGTCAAGGCTCTTCTTTGAATGACTATGACACTTACAAGGTGAACCCCGACACTGCTTCTACATTCATCTATGGTGTATCTGGTGGTGTGACTTATCAGAAACCTGTTGCCCGTTTGGCTTCTTCTGCTATTTTGGGCAATGCTTTGGGCTTGGAAGGTCTGGCTAGAGTTGATACATTGAAGGATGTAGAGGTTGGCGCTGACAGCATCTACTATGTACCTAACACTATGGAAACTGGTGCAACCTTCTTCAATGACTACGAAGCATACGGTTGCGATGTATGGATTGAGGTTACTGACGGTACACTCCGCATCGGTATGAAGAAGGAGGCTTATGTTGATCTTGACTGGGTGATGATGGATAACTTCCAGCTCTTCTACCACGGTACAGAGTCTGCTTACAAGCCCAGTTCTATCGGTGAGGTTGTTCTCGGAACCAATGCCAATGTAGTGAAGTCTGAAATCTTCTCTATCAGCGGTGCCCGCATGAACAAACTGCAGAAGGGTATCAACCTCGTTCGCCGCACACATGCTGATGGACAGGTGACTATGCAGAAACTCTATGTGAAATAAGAAGTTCCCTCGGACATGACGACAGAATTGTCTGAAGAATAATAACCAAAGAGAAGGGACCGGAGGCGGAAAACGCCGTCTCCGGCTTCCTTGTCTTAAAAACCTTGAAAATACAAACACCTATGTAATCTGGCCGATATGATGAAAACTTCTTCTTCAAGAACTTTTGCTGTACAGATGACCGGCTGCCTATAGTGCAGCGGCAAGCGAAGACCGCTACTATTGCCCCTCCTCTCCGGAGAATGACACAGGCAATGATAGCAGTCTTATGTAGTTTTTGGATGAAGGGATGAGCGGATGAACGGTGAACGGTGAGCGGTGAGCGGATGAACGGTGAACGGTGAGCGGTGAGCGGTGAGCGGATGAACGGTGAACGGTGAGCGGTGAGCGGTGAGCGGATGAACGGTGAACGGTGAGCGGTGAGCGGTGAGCGGTGAGCGGATGAACGGTGAACGGTGAGCGGTGAGCGGTGAGCGGTGAGCGGATGAACGGTGAACGGTGAGCGGTGAGCGGATGAACGGTGAACGGTG
>JAZQAG010000034.1:0-19527 GCA_045545095.1 Phocaeicola sp.
CATCGAAGGTGGTGCCCTGGTCATGCACGATGAGCAGACCAAGAAACGCATCGATTACCTGAAGAACTTCGGTTTTGCCGGAGAGACCGAAGTGGTGGCTCCTGGTATCAACAGCAAGATGGACGAGATACGTGCAGCTTACGGTCTTCTCAATCTCCGCCAGGTGGATGCCGCCATCGAAGCGCGTCGTCAGGTAGCTGTCAGGTACCGCGAGGCTCTGAAAGATGTTCCCGGTATCCGTTTCATGAATGATATCCCCGGTGTGAAGCACAACTACAGTTACTTCCCCATCTTCGTAGATAGTGATGAGTATGGCATGAGTCGCGATGCCCTCTATTTCAGGATGAAGGAGCAAAATGTCCTTGGCCGCCGCTATTTCTATCCGCTCATCAGTTCCTTCATCACTTACCGCGGTTTGGACAGTTCCCGTCCGGAAAACTTGCCCAATGCCCATAAATTGGCAGACTCTGTTATCTGCTTGCCTATGCATCATGAACTTGGTAATGAAGATGTGGAACGTATTCTTTCATTTATCGTAAAATAAAAGGAAAGATGAGACAGAAGAGACTGATGTTGCTGGGAGGTCTTCGTTACCTGTTGCCTGTGATAGAGGAGGCCCATAAATTGGGAGTCCATGTCATCACGGCCGACTATCTGCCCGACAACATCGCTCACAAATACAGTGATGAATACTGTAACGTCAGCATTATAGACAAAGAAGCCGTGTTGGAGGCTGCTCAAGAATTGCAGGTTGACGGTATTCTTTCCCATGCGGTTGACCCGGGTGTGGTAAGTGCTGCATACGTGGCTGAAAAGATGGGACTCCCTTTCCAATGTTCCTATAAAGCTGCCTGCATTCTGCAAGACAAGTCCCTTTTCCGTCAGTTCCTTGCTGATAATGGATTCAACTGTCCCCATGCCAAAGGATACAGTAATCTGGAGGATGCACTGGAAGAGGTGGACCGGTTTACTTGGCCTGTCATTGTCAAACCCGTAGATTCGGCAGGCAGCAAGGGGGTGGCTAAGGTTGAAAATCCCGAAGACTTGCCTGCGGCCATAAAAACAGCTTTGGATGCATCCATTTCAAAGAACTTCATCATAGAGGACTTTCTGGAAAAAGAAGGTTTTTCTGTGGGTTCTGAGTCTTTTGTTGTGAACGGGCGACTGATGTATAATGGTTTTTATGACCAATATTTCGATAATGAAGCAGTGAATCCTTACACCCCTTCGGCAGAAGTGTGGCCATCTTCTATGGCACAGAAATATCAGGATGAAGTAAAGAGCGAACTCCAACGGTTGATAAACCTGTTAGGAATCACTACGGGTCTCTTTAATGTGGAATGCCGGTTGTGTAAAAATGGAAAAGTTTATCTGATGGAAGTTTCACCACGTGCAGGAGGTAACCGGTTGGCAGAGATGTTGAATTATGCTGCGGATATCAATATCAATGAAGCTGAGACACGTAAAGCGTTAGGATTACCTGTAGGTGATATTCATGAACCTAATTATAAAGGTCATTTTGCCATTTTGGTCTTGCATTCAGAAAAGAAAGGAATTTTCGATGAAATAATCATTGACAAGACCTTTCGGGAAAGACATGTCATAGAAGAGGAAATACGTGTTTCCAAAGGTGATATGGTAGATTCTTTTATAGGAGCCAATGCGGCTATAGGGACTCTGTTTCTGAAATTCGATACCCGTGAAGAATTGGCACAAGCTTTAGCAAATCAAAGAGAATGGCTTAAAATAAATTTGAAGCAATGAAAGAAATAGGTGGATACTTCAGTTTAGAAATAAAAAAGACTCCTCAAGAGAGTGTTTTCCATTCTCAAGGGCTTTTTTTGAACAGTGGAAGAAATGCACTGGAATATATCCTTTCATCTTTATCTGCTGTCAGCAAACTATGGATACCCTATTTCACCTGTGATGTGGTACTGGAGCCTATAAAGAAATTAGGTATCCCATACGACTTTTACCGAATCAACGAACATTTGGAATTATGTGAGGATATCCAACTGGCATCGGATGAATACCTTCTTGCAACCAATTATTATGGCATTAAAGATTCTTATATAGAGAATCTTGCTGAGAAATATGGTCCGCATCTGATTGTTGACAATGCTCAAGCATTATATGCCCATCCGATTGAAGGGACAAAGACACTATACAGTCCGCGTAAGTTTGCAGGCATCTCTGATGGTGGCATTGCTTATATGGAAGATGGCAAAGACATCCAATCGTTTGATACGGATGTGTCATACGACCGTTTGAGTCACCTGTTGAAGCGTATAGATTTGGGAGCAGTTGCTGGATATGCTGATTTCAGAGAAAATAGTCGTAAGTTGGCAAACCAACCTATTATGCAAATGTCCAAACTGACCAAGGTGTTATTTGCGTCAATAGACTTTGAAGGAATAAAAGAGAGACGACTGGAGAATTTCCAGATGCTACATAAAAACTTGAAGAGTAGCAACAAATTAATGATTCCTGACATCGGATCTTTTTCTTGTCCGTTGGTCTATCCTTATTTTACAGATGACTGTACATTAAAGAAAAAGTTGATAGAGAATAAAATCTTTGTTGCCACCTATTGGCCTAATGTACTGGAATGGTGTTCAAAAGACATGTTGGAATATCAGTTAGCCAACGGAATCATTGCGATACCCATTGATCAACGATATGGAGAGGAAGAAATGAAATACATAACGAATTTGATATTGTCATGACAGAAAAAGTAGTTATTATTGGCGGAAAAGGAACCGCAGTTGTTATCGCTGAGCAAATCTATGATGCCCACGAACGTTTCGGAATGGATATTGAGGTGCTTGGATTTGCTTTTGATGATCCAGCCTACAAAGATGGAATAAATGGTTGGCCTGTCTTTTGTGGCACACGCGAAGCCTATGATATGTTCAAGCATGATGAATCAGTAAAATTTGTATTTGCACTATACCGTTCTGATGTATTAAAAGAGCGTATAGCATTACGTGACAGTCTGAATATCCCCATTGATCGTTTCTTGTCTTTCAGACATCCTTCGGCTTATGTTGCCAAAAGTGCCCAATTGGGTAAAGCGAATATCATCCTGGCCAATTGTGCCATCAACAACAACGTGGTGATGGGAAATTATAACACGATGCAGACAGGTTCTCTTATCGGTCATGACACGCACATTGGCAATAACAACTTTATAGCTGCCCATACCTGTATAGGTAGTAGTCTGAAAATAGGGAACGGGAATTTCACCGGACTTAATTGCAGCATCAAGAATTTTGTGGTAATGGGAGATTATAATCTCATAGGCATGGCCTCTAATGTAGTAAAAGATGTATCAGATGGGAATATTCTGATAGGAAATCCCGCCAAACAGTTAGTTAAATAATTATGAAACAATCTATATTAGGACTTTATTTTGAAGAATTTGAAGTAGGTTCAGAAATCAGACATTCACTTTCAAAGACTATTTTTGAGAGCGACAATAACTTCTTCAGTCTGATGACGATGAACCATCATCCGGTACATACCAACATTGATTATGCAGGGAAAAACCAGCATGGAAAGATTTTAGTGGTAGGAACACTTGTCTTTTCATTGGCAGTAGGTATTACTGTTCCCGATATAAGTGGAAAAGCTATTGCAAATTTGGGGTATGAAGAGGTGAAACACTTGAATCCTGTGTTTGTCAATGATACGATTTACGTACGTACCAAAGTATTGGAAAAGCGCGAATCAAAATCAAAGAACGATAGAGGAATTGTTTATGTGGAGTCCATCGCCTACAATCAGGAAGGAGTGGATGTCCTTTCCTTCCGCCGTCATGTACTTGTTAAAAAGAAAGAGCTATGATGAACGAAACATACCTGATGCGTAGCCTGATGTTTGTGCCTGCGCACAATGAAAAATTGTTGGAAAGTGCTGTCCGTAGGGATGCAGATGTCCTTTTGCTGGATATAGAAGACTCTGTCCCCTATCCCGACAAGCAACGTTCACGTGACAATATCAAAGCTTTTGCCCGACGTACGGACTTGAACGGCAAACTGCTTTTCCCCCGTGTGAATGACCGTGAGAGTGGTGAATTGCTGAAGGATGTATATCAACTGACCAT
Source organism: Phocaeicola sp. (assembly GCA_045545095.1). Classification (GTDB taxonomy): domain Bacteria; phylum Bacteroidota; class Bacteroidia; order Bacteroidales; family Bacteroidaceae; genus Phocaeicola_A. Next base: position 4,106 of record JAZQAG010000034.1, read on the forward strand.
CGACGGTATTGCAGGATTCATGTATCCCAAATCCACTAAAGCAGAAGATGTCTATTTCTTCGGGAAACTGCTTGAGACTATTGAATATGAAAAGGGGTATCCGATAGGTACATTCAAAATTATACCTTTGATAGAGACTACCGGTGCTGTGGTAAACATCAAGGAGATATGCAGTGCTTGTACCAGGGTGGTTGCTGTAGCTTTCGGTTGTGAGGATTACGTGACCGATCTTCAAGGAAAGCATGACATTGAAGGTGTCAGCATCATGATGGCCCGCAACATGATCAGTGCGGCTGCACGCAGTTGCGGTGTGTTGCCTATTGATACCGTACACATCCGTGTGCACGATCTTGAAGATTTGGAAAAGAATCTCAAGTTGAGCAAAACATTAGGATTTGAAGGTATGTTGGTGCTCAATCCGAAAGAACTTCCCTTGGTGCATCAGTATTATTCGCCTACAACAGAAGAAGTGGCTTGGGCAAAGGAAATGCTGGAACTGGCAGAAGAGGCCAAGCGTGAAGGCAAAGGTGTAGCAGTCAAGGATGGAAAATTCATAGGCCCTCCTATGGTAAAGATGGCAGAAAATATTCTGAGGAAACACCGGATGATAGAAAGCAAAAAAATATAAAATGGAAAACTCTTTATATGCTCCTGTACTGATACCGACTCTATGCCGTTATGAACATTTCAAAAGGTGTATAGAATCATTATCCGCTTGTATAGGGGCAGAGCATACTGATATTTACATAGGACTGGATTATCCGGCTAAAGAATCGCATCGCGCGGGATATGAACAGATAAAGCAATATTTGGACTCTTGCGGTAATCTTGGCTTCAAATCCTTGAATGTCATTCATAGACCACATAATTATGGGTTTGGTCCTAATGGAAATGCCATGAGTTTGCGTAGAGAAGTTTTCAAGAAATATGACCGGATTATTACCTCAGAAGATGACAATGAGTTTTCTCCCTGTTTTCTTGATTTCATGAATCAGGCACTTGCCAAGTACAGGGATGATGACAGGGTACGCACTGTAGGAGCATGGGTTCCCCCTCATCATAAACAAAAAGGTAAAGGGAATATACAATTCACTTATTCTACCTCTGCATGGGGATTGGGAATTTGGAAACATAAAGAGCAGCAAGAGTACGACTATAGTGAAGTCATCAGGAACAAAAAGAAATCCTGGAAACTTTTCAGAATGATTCCTGGTTGCTGGGTCATGCTTTATCGCATGGTCAATCGGGGAATTAGTTGGGGGGATGTCAAACGTGAAACCTATAACTGCCTGAATGATACTTTTCAAGTTCGCCCTTATATTTCTTTGGTTCGTAATTGGGGTAACGACGGTAGTGGAGCACATTGTGTGGCAGACAATAATCGATTTGTTTCAGCAAAAATATCGGAGAGTAGAACTTTTGGAAAATTGGATGATTGTGAAGTCAAACTTTCTGTATCCCGAACAGCTATGTTCTTTCATAATCTGCCTCCTCGCAACACGCTACGCTGTTGGTTGGTATTGGCCAAATACGGTTGGATATTTGTCAAATCACTTTTTACGAGTAAATAATCTTAGGCATTTGTTACTTTTTTATGCAACAGGTAACCTATGCATTCTTTCAGCATTGCTGCTTTAAAAATCCATGAAAAAGTGATGTATGATACCGATGCAATAATCATTTTGGCCACGATGCAATAATAGACATTTTCTATATCTTTAGTTATCCACCAAGTCACAACCATGGATGCAGTAGCAATTGCTGCAAATGGAATAATCTCTTTAAAAGAATGGATAATATTGAGTCCAATTTCCTTCCATACAAAATATTGCCATACTGTCAACCAAGCAATATTTATGCATACATACACTACAATCATCGTCATTATACCTAATGGGGAAACAACCAGACAAGCAAGTAATACCAATATACCCGACACAACCGAATTCCATAGATATACATCAGCCCGCTTCCGGCTTACAAGTAAATGTCTATGCAGATCTGTAATTGGCACAAAGGCTCCACTAATGCACAACAGTTGCATCATGGGAACACAGGGCAACCACTGTTCCTTGATGGTGATAAGAATCAATTCATGAGCTACTAATCCTAAGCCAAGCATCAATGGAAATGAGATGAAACTGACGAAATTCAGCATTTTCTTGAACACTTGCTTTTGTCTCTCTTTATCTTGCGCAACTTGTGCCAATACGGGTTGTGCCACACTTCCGCTCATTCCTACAATGAATAATCCTCCCATACTGCTCCATTTGTAGGCTTGGCTATAATTACCAGTTTCTGTCTTTGTGTAAAATTTACCCAATATGATAGTCATTACTTGAGTATTGATGTGATTGAATATTTTGGTTACCAACATTTTCCAACTGAATCCAATCATCTCCTTCAACGGAGTAAAATCAATATGGAAAGTAGGTCGCCATGGAGACAAAATCCAATAAATCAACGTCACAAAAAATATGTAAGACAAATTTTGTGTAGCCAATCCCCAATAAGAATAATCGTTATATACCATCCAAAGACCGATACATCCGGATAGAATATGTGCCGATATAGTGGCAATAGACCGTTGCTTCACCATCAGATGTTTATATAAATAGGCATGTTGTGCCGTTCCCCAACTGCTGAATACGAATCCCAAGAAAGAATATCGTGCCAGTGCTGTCAATTCTGGTGTTTCGTAAAAATAAGCTATTAATGGAGCACAAAGAAATAATATGATATACATGCCACCACTCATCAGGATATTGAACCAAAATACGGAATTATAGTCTTTGTGTCTGAATTCTTTCTTATTTACTAATGCAGATGTAAACCCGCTCTCCTGCAAAGCTGTAGCTATCAATGAAAATATGGTCAGTACCGCCACCATACCATATTCTGCAGGCATAAGCTTACGAGCCAAAAAGATGCCGAACAGCAGATTCAATGCCTGCTGTACACCATTGCTCAAGCCACCCCATAGGAGGCCACGGGCTGTCTTTTCTTTCAAGGAGGGGGTTGCCATATAATTATCGAACGTGGAAATAATAGTTTTATTCCGCAAAGAAAAGGATTTCTACTCAATTTAGCAAAGTTTTGTTTCCAAGTTTATTGTAATAGTGTGAAAATCTTCAAATCCTTTTCTTTGGTCTCAATTTAGTTTGTATCTTTGCCCCACTGAACAATATTTGGTTTATTCACATTAAAAAAATATACGTAAGTATCTATGGCAACAAATGTAACATTCAAGTATCAGCATCCTTTCCCTATCGAGAAAGATGATACACAGTATTACTTGCTGACAAAAGATTATGTATCTGTCAGCGAATTTGAGGGAACTCCCGTTTTGAAAATTGAAAAGGAGGGTTTGACAGCTATGGCTAATGCAGCTTTTCGTGATGTTTCGTTCTTGCTCCGTCGTGAGCACAACGAGCAGGTAGCCAAGATTCTGTCCGATCCCGAAGCAAGTGACAATGACAAATATGTAGCGCTTACTTTCTTGCGCAATGCAGAAGTGGCTTGCAAAGGCAAACTTCCTCTTTGTCAGGATACAGGAACAGCTATCATTCATGGAGAGAAAGGTCAGCAGGTATGGACAGGCTATTGCGATGAAGAGGCTCTGTCATTGGGTGTATTCAAGACATATACAGAAGAGAATTTGCGTTATTCACAGAATGCTCCGCTGAACATGTATGACGAGGTGAATACAAAATGTAATTTGCCTGCACAAATTGACTTGGAGGCTACGGAAGGTATGGAATACAAGTTCCTGTGTGTAACCAAGGGTGGTGGTTCAGCCAACAAGACTTACCTGTTCCAAGAAACAAAGGCTCTGCTGAATCCGGCTACGCTGGTTCCTTTCTTGGTGGAGAAGATGAAGACATTAGGTACAGCAGCTTGTCCTCCTTACCATATTGCTTTTGTTATTGGTGGTACATCTGCTGAAAAGAACCTGTTGACCGTAAAACTGGCTTCTACACATTATTATGACAATTTGCCCACTACAGGTAACGAAGGCGGACGTGCTTTCCGTGATATAGAATTGGAGAAACAGGTGTTGGCCGAAGCTCACAAAATAGGGCTTGGTGCGCAGTTTGGAGGAAAATACTTTGCTCATGATGTACGCATTGTTCGTCTGCCCCGTCACGGTGCTTCTTGTCCGGTTGGTATGGGTGTCAGCTGTTCGGCAGACCGTAACATCAAATGTAAGATTAACAAGGATGGTATTTGGATTGAGAAGTTGGATGATAATCCGGGTAGCCTGATTCCTGAAGAATTGCGCAAGGCTGGCGAAGGTGAAGCTGTCCGTATTGACCTGAACCAACCTATGAGTGAGGTATTGAAGGAATTGAGCAAGTATCCTGTATCAACCCGTCTGTCGTTGAATGGAACTATTATCGTAGGTCGTGATATCGCCCATGCCAAGTTGAAAGAGCGTCTTGACCGTGGCGAAGAGATGCCTCAATATATGAAAGATCATCCGATCTATTATGCTGGTCCGGCCAAGACTCCTGCCGGTATGGCTTGTGGTTCGATGGGACCCACTACTGCCGGTCGTATGGATTCTTATGTGGATCTGTTCCAAAGTCACGGTGGTGGCATGGTGATGTTGGCTAAGGGTAACCGTGCCCAGTGTGTGACCGATGCATGTCAGAAGCATGGTGGATTCTATCTGGGTTCTATAGGTGGCCCTGCTGCTATCCTGGCACAGAATAATATCAAGAGTATCGAGTGTGTGGAATATCCCGAGTTGGGTATGGAGGCTATTTGGAAGATTGAGGTAGAGGACTTCCCCGCTTTCATTCTGGTTGATGACAAGGGCAATGATTTCTTCAAACAAATCAAACCAACTTGCAGTTGTAAATAATTTAATTTATTCACATAAAGGGGCTGTATTCACAGGGGTACAGCCTTTTTTTTGTGTCTATTTTTTGGTGTATTGCTCTAAAACCCGTACTTTTGTCAAATATTCATATATTAAGGTTAAAAATCAGTCAATTAAATGAGAAAATTATTCGTTGCAATATGTGTGATGATGGTCATGGGAATGGCTCATGCACAGACAGAACTTATAGGTACAACTCAAGAACAACCTGCATCTATTGAGAATGGACAGTGTTATCTTTTTCCGAGAGATTTCAGTTATGCCCATTTCAGTTTCACTTCTCCAGAGAATGGTTTGTTGACACTCAAGACCAGCAAGCCTCTACGGATATTTGCCAATGGGAATCCTATGCCTATTTTTGGTACCGAGAGCGTGATGGGAGTGGAAGCAGGAAAGAGTTACCTGTTTTATAACTCTTCCACATGGGGAGACAGTATCACAATGGAGGTTTCTTTTCAGCCAGGGACTCCTTATTTGCCATTGAAGTTGGAGAGTGTAATCCCTGCGGATGGTGAAACGTATCACACAACCTATAAGGAGGGTAATGTGGTGTTCAATTTCAATGTAGCCATTGATGTAGAGGCTGTGAAAGCTCAAGTGATTCTGCCCGATGGTTCAGCCGTTAGTGTGAATAACTATATAGCCAGTGAGGACTATAACACAAAGGGAACTATCTACACGTTGTTGTTGGCTGATACATATGAATCTCTGTTGGCTGGTGGACGCTTGAAGAAAGGAGATACTTTCCGGGTCGAACTGTCAGGTGTATGCGATAAAAACTTTCCTGAAAATGTGTATGATGGAATAATCGGAATCACTTTGGTTGCATCTGGTAATGCTGTTGCTTTAGTTGGTGTTACAGGTGGAAGTACGTTGAAATCATATTATATGCCTGGAGGTGAAGAGGGTATCATCACACTGACTTTTACAGACGAAGTGACCTGTCAGTCCGCCAATGCATGGATAACCTATGGAGATAGGGAAGCTGGGACATGGGTGGAGGTACCAGTTCCTTATACGATAGAGGGTAATATTGTGACTTGGAACCTTCAGGGTATTCATTTGAATAATGTTCCGGCTGATGATCAAGGACTTCAGATAGTGACTGTTTATTTGCGGAATATATGTGATACTGGCGGGAATGCCATTGAAGGAAATACGGTAGGCAGTCCGGGAACAGTAGCATTCAGTTATGAAGTAGAGATGGTGAGTGTGAACATTTATGCTGATTTTTTGCCTTCTATAGGTAGTGTGATTGATGATACGAAGGAGTTGGAGATATGGATTGCAGAAGGTAAGTATTTGACTTTTGACGGGGTGCTCCTCACTTATACAAAAGATGGGCAAAAGGTGGAGCAGTTCATCCCTATGGAGCAACTTCGTTCGGAGGATGATCCACTGAGCGATACTGATATTTTAATCTATGTTCCGTTGGGAGAGGTTTATTTTGATGCTGGTGATGTGACTGTGGAATTGACAGGTGTAATGGCACCTGATGGTACTGCTCCTGAGGTAAAGGGAACTTTCCGTAGCGAAGGGAAGTCTGACCCTTCAGGTATAAACCCTGCACTACGTGTAGAATGTGCCGAGGATTCTCCGATATATGGATTGGATGGTGTATCGGTAAATAACCCGCTTCGTCCTGGTATATATTTACAGAAAGGTAAGAAAGTGATTCTTGGTGTGTCATCAGGTATTTAAAAACATGTGTAATCTTGAAATTTGACAAATATGAAAAACAGAAGAATCAGTACGTTTTTGATGGCTGTGACGGCTTGTGTTGCCGCTACAGCACAGTTGCCCTCTGCCAGTGACAATATGGTTGGAATGACATCTGGGGTAACAGCTGTTCCTTTCAATGTATCCTCAGAGGGTGAGCAGTTTCCTGTCATTTGGGGACTTGATACAGCATGGCCTGATGAATGGAACATGCGCAGGGGTACCGCTTTTATCGGTGCAGAGAATTTGGGAGTGATACGTGTATCCTTCCAGCCCAGCGATTTGATTGTGAATGGAGAATTATCCTCTGCCCAAAAGGCAGCATTGGATAATAGGTTGAGATTGATGCGCATGAGTGGGGCCACCCATATAGCATTGAACTGCGACCATGAGGTATTGATGACACCAGAAAATGCTACAGAAGCACAGAAGACAGAGTATGCCCAGCATCGGACAAACTATGTCGGCAAACCTGAGGAGTGGGTGAAACTCTTTGAAGCAACGGCCAGATATTGTCAGGACAAAGGATTCACGGTGGTTTCTGTTTCTCCTTTTAACGAACCCGATTATGGATGGAATCAGGGAAGCCGTACAGACTTCTACAATATCATCAAGTTGATGAAGGAAAATCCTTTCTTCGACAATATCCGTATTTGTGGCGGAAACACTCTCAATTGTGATCAGGCACTCCCTTGGTACAATGCACTGAAAGCCTATTTGGACGAAGGTAATACGCATCAGTTGGCCGGAGTTTTTAATACATATGCAGCTTTCTTCGAGACTGTCCGTAATGACGGCAAACATGCGACGGCCGATGAGTTGCACAATGTAATGGAAGCTATGGTAGGTGTTGAATATGGTATGCAGACAGGAATCTGGTGGGGATTCGATGGAGTGGCGCGTGGTGAATTCTGTAGGGCCAGCAACAACGGAGACCGTTTGGGGTATGCAGAGAATCGTTCTGCATGGAGTTCTGCTTCTGTATATCGTAATAACAAGGAGAATAAGGTACAAGCCTTTTTGGGTACTTCCGAACGTCAGGCAACGACCAGCAGTTACCAATTTGTTTCTACAGACCGTCCGGTCTATTTTGACGGATATGGTCCTGTGCGTGCATTCACAGTAGAGATGCCTGGTGGTACTGGTTATCAGAATGGACAGACCAATGCCGAGCGTGTGGTGAATATCCATTGGGGAGAGGATGTGCCACCTTATATCAATGGAGAATATGTGATACAGAACAAACAGAGTGGTTATGTCATGTGTATGCAGCAGGCTTCATCTTCGGCAGGCAGCAATGTGATACAGAGGAAGCATACATTGACAGCAGAGTATCAACGGTGGAAGGTGCAACCAGTTGACAGCCGCATTGGTGGCGATTTCAGTTACTATAGCATCATTCCGTCTGTCAATACTGATTTTAGTCTTGATGTGTTGAACAGTTCGTTGGAAAACAATGCCAATATCATTATTTATTATGGAAACAAAGGTGCTCAGCAACAATGGTATTTGCAGTATGCCGGTGATGGTTACTTCTATATCCGTAGCCGTCAGAGTTCACTCTGCCTTCAGGCATCAGGGGGTGTGAATTCACAAATCAAACAAGGTACATTTGCGGGCACAGACAATCAGAAATGGCGTTTTGTCAAGGGTGGCCAGAAGAGTGACTTTACCGCCCCCGCTGTTCCGTCAGGACTTGCTGCGTCTTCATTATTGGCAGCCATTAAGTTGGAGTGGAACGAGAATACCGAAAGTGACTTCTCCGGTTATCATATCTTGCGGGCCGAAGTGCCGGCTATCGGTGAAGATACGCTCTATAACACCATAGCACGTTCTTTGGACACATGTGCATTTTTCGACAACTCGGTAATTGCCGGTAAGACATATCTTTATAAGGTACGCGCGGAAGACAAGACTGGCAATCTCTCTCTTGCTTCTTCAGAAATAGAAATTGGCACTGCTGCTGGTAATGGCTTGATAGCCAAGTGGCAGTTCGATGGAAATTTGATTGATGAAACTCCCCATCAGCTTCATTCCGTTATGGGCGTTTCTCCAACCTTCATGACCCTTAAAATGTCTGGTGACAATTCACTTATTCTGAATGGTACTACCCAATTTGTACAATTGCCTTACGATATAGCCAGTCTGCCACGGATGACCATCTGTACTTGGGTGCGTATGAGAGACCTGACGGCCTGGCAACGTATTTTTGATTTTGGTAATGGAACCAATCAATACATGTTCCTTACTCCGAATAACGGTAGCGAAATGCGCTTTGTCATGAAAAATGGTGGCGAGGAAGAGATTTTGTCTGCCGATAAATTGAAACTGAATACATGGACTCATGTGGCTGTTACCATAGACGATGAGGCTGTAGTCTTATATGTGGATGGTGTTGAGGCTGCACGTTCTACTTCGGCTTCCATCCGTCCGAGCGACATCCGTCCGGCATTGAATTATATCGGTAAGAGCCAATTCAGTGCTGATCCTCTTCTGAAAGCCTATATCGACGATTTCCGCATCTATAATTATGCTCTCTCTCCAGAGGAGATTCTGGCTGTGACTGATGATTTGGCCAGTGGTATGGAGGAAATCGTGACAGAACAGGAATCTGCTATTGTTTCTACGGAATATTATACACCGAGCGGAGTACGTCAATTGATGCCCATGAAAGGTCAGTTGTATATCGTCAAGTATGTGTATGCTGATGGCCGTGTGGAGGTTGAGAAAATCTGGTTCAAGTAGTATATAAAGCATGAGAGTGTGTCAAGCAATACACTCTCATGAGCATGATTTAGGCGCTGGTTTTTCGTTTTGCTCAGGTAGATCGAAAAATCAGCGCCTTTACTTTTTGATATAAACGTTTTATTCCACGTACTTCACCTTTCCCTTGTCGCGTGGCTTGGCAGTAGGTGCTTCGTCGGGATATCCGAGACCTACACAAAGGCAGAATTCATAATCTTCGCTGAAACCCAAACGCTCAAGAATGGGAGCACAGGCAGGACTGTCGTTGATGAAACGCACTGGGCTTCCCAAGCAGATGGAACCTACACCGAGTGACTGGGCGGCGAGCATCATATTCTCGGCCATCAGTCCGCAATCGTAAGCGGAGAAATCGTATCCCTTGTCACGGGCAATGAAGACCATCACCGGAGCACCGCGGAAGCATCCTGCCGCATTTTCCATCTTGGGATAGGCTGCATTGAGGCTTTTGTTGATTTCCTCCATCACCTGCGGATTATCCACCACGCGCACTTCCCACGATTGCTTGTTCTGTCCGTTGGGAGCATTGATGCCGCACTCCATAATCTGGTCGAGCACTTCGCGGCTCACTACCTCATTCTTATACTTCCTGATGCTGCGGCGTGCCATGATGTTTTCAATCACCGCATTCTTTCCTTCCTCCATAGTTGTCTCATTTTTTACATTCTGATTACCTTCTCCACACGATGCCATAGCCATCATGCACAGGCATCCTACAAGCATTTTCTTCAGTTTCATAATCCGATAATTTTCTAATTGTTTATGTTATACGGTGCAAATATACGTATATCTTTATATTCCCCCCAAATAAACGGATAAAACATCTAAACCTTCCTAAAAAAAAGATGTCAAACCATAAATCCACATTGAACTAATTGACAACACACATGAAAAGAAACATTTTGACAATTGCTATCCTGCTGGGTGCAACGTTTGCCGTCCAAGCCCAACAATTGGCTTTCCCTGGTGCTGAGGGATTCGGACGATATGCTACTGGCGGACGCACGGGTAGTGTCTATCACGTGACAAATCTGAACGACGATGGTCCTGGCTCATTCCGCGATGCAGTGAGCAGGCCCAACCGCATTGTAGTGTTTGATGTTGCAGGCATCATCCGTATCAATTCGCGCATCAGTGTCAGCCCTAACCTCTACATTGCCGGACAGACAGCACCGGGCGAGGGAGTGACAATCTATGGCAACGGCCTGTCGTTCAGTGGGGCGGACAACACCATCTGCCGCTATCTGCGTGTACGCATGGGCATCAACGGACAAAAAGGGACTGATGCCATCGGTATCTCACACGGAAAGAACATGATTTTCGACCACGTATCGGCCGCCTGGGGACGCGACGAAACCTTCTCCATCAGTGGCAAGCATCCCGAGGACATCACCATACAGAACTCTATTATCAGCCAAGGACTCATCAACCACTCGGCCGGAGGATTGGTGCAGACTGAAAAACGGGTGACCATCTACCGCACCTTGTATGTGAATAATAACACCCGAAATCCTAAGTTCAAGGGGCGTCACCAATATGTGAACAACATTGTCTATAATTGGAATGCGGCGGCTTATATCATGGGAGGAAACTCACAGATGACCTCACATGCCAACACCGTGGGCAACCTGTTCATCACCGGACCGATGGGCAAAAAGAATGCCTTCACACGTGCCAACGACCGTTATCACATCTATGCCAAGGACAATCTGTTGGACGATAACCAAGATGGCAAACTGAATGCCCGGCTCATCGGACGCGAGGAGTACGAGGGTGCTCCCACTTTCCATGAAACCCCGTTTGACTACCCCGAACTGCCCACCGTGAAGGCCAAAAGGCTGGTGGACGAGATATTGCCAACCGTAGGTGCCTCGCTCCCCTATCGCGATGACCTGGACCACTTGTTGGTGCAAGACGTACGTTCACTGGGAAAACAAGGCGAACAGATTAGCGACGAAGCCAACCTGCCCATCGGAGCACCCGACACATGGGGACTGTGGAAAGGCTCTAATGAAAACCGTACCGACACCGATGGCGACGGTATGCCCGACTGGTGGGAGAAGAAGAATGGCACCGACCCCAACCGCGACGATGCCATGACGCTGAAGGACGGATATGCCAACATCGAACACTACATCAACTCTATAGACCACACCTACTCGCAACCTTTTCTGAAGGCTCCCGTAGCCTTGACGGCCCAACTCACCGGCAACCAAATAACTCTGACGTGGATGGACTTTACCGAGGGTGAGAAGAACTTCGTGGTAGAGCAGCGAATCAACGGAACCTTCCAAGAGGTGAAGCGCACCAAGGCCGATGCCACCCAGTGTACCATCTCCGGCCTTGCCCCTGGCACCAACTACACCTTCCGCGTGAAAGCCACAGGCAAACAGGGCGAATCAGAGTATAGCAAAACCGTGGAGGTGAAGACAAGATAACCTCTGCCGCCTCTTTTTTAAAGTGGGGGCGATATATAATAAAGTAAGGAGTGGAGCCGCTGAGCATCCACTCCTTATTTTTTTTTTGGCAGAAAACCTTAAGCTATGACAATAGCTGATAGCAATGGCAGTAGCTTTGAACCTTGAACCTTGAACTTCCCTCCTCCCCTTACTTTTCCGTCCACAAAACACCCAATTTCATTTTTCCCACCGAAAAGAGTGTACAAAAATCATTCAATTTACATCCCCTAAAAGTGCAATTCGATAGATTTTAAGAGAATATATTTGGAAGATCTCAAAACCTTTGTGAGACAAACGGGCTACAAGTGAAGAACTACTAACCACGAGTGAAGAGAAAAATGAATATGCTGCGGCGAGAAATAGGTTTGACACCAGCGAAACCTCGTCTGACTAAAGCGAAAACTTTAATCATCGACGATGATTACATGATTATCGTCGATGATTACATAGTTATCGACGATGATTATATAGTTATCGTCGATGATTAAACTTCGGACTAAAGGCAAAATGAAAAAAGAGCAAGGCAAACCAACTTTTCCCTTAGGCAATCCCCAAAAGAGAGTGAAGCTATAGACAGAAGGACTTAAGGTGGGTTCTATATCGGGCGGAAGTAACGGCAATTTGAAGTTCTTATGAGGCCAAATAAGCTCCGACAGAGGTAAATACTTGCATAGTATGTAAAAAAGAAGTCGTAACAATTTGCCTATAAGTGGCTTTTATTACGACTTCTTTAGAAATCAGTGTATAGAATAAAAGTTTTTTCGTAACTTTTGCAAGAAAAGATAACTCGCTTAGAATAAATCGGTTGGTCGGACTGCTTGAAAATTGGGTAACGAGATAGCAACCGTTCGTATTTCTGAGTTCTTCATTGTTATGCTTCAACGTGATAACTCTGATGGCACAAAGATACGAATTAATCATATAGAAATTGTTTTTCTCTTCGTTTTTTCGTGTGTTTATGTTTTTATCATTACTTTTGCAACAAATTTAAATTTAGTATAATGGCTAAGACTTACCAAAAGACCAAATTGCAAGAAGTGACAATTAAAGGTTATAAATCTATCGCCTTTAATAGACCTGTAACATTGAAACTTAATGATGTTAGTATATTGTTAGGTGCAAATGGTGCTGGAAAAAGTAATATTATTAGCTTTTTTCGAATGTTAAGTTATATGATGAGCAAATCATTTGGGAAATATGTTGAAATGTCTGGCACTTCCAATGCTTTATTACATTATGGCACAAAAAAAACGCCAGTAATGTCTGGTGAAATAAAATTTTCCGATTCAAAATCAATTGATACATACAGCTTTTCATTGTCAAATGCGACTCCAGACAGGTTAATCATTACAGAAGAACGCATTGTATGGCACCGTAAAGGAAAAGTAAAACCTTACGAAGTTACTTTAGAGCCTGTATTTAAAGAATCTGCCCTTGCAGAAAGCGATAATCATGTAGCAAAAACGATTTTTCAGATGCTATCATATTGTAAAGTATACCAATTTCATGATTCATCAGTAGAAGGTCCTTTGCGTCAGGTTTGTCCCGTAGAAACAACAAATTATCTACAATCACATGGTAATAATTTACCTTCTTTTCTTTTGTTCCTACGTGACAATTATATAAATTCCTACAATAGAATAGTTGATTATGTCAGAGATGTAGTTCCACAGTTTCAAGATTTCTATCTTGAAACTAATAATAGGTTTATTTCTTTACGTTGGATGGATAATTCTGCCACAGATTATCGTTTCAACGCATATCAGTTTTCTGATGGGTCAATTCGATTTATAGCATTGGCTACTTTACTTTTACAGCCACCGCAAACTATGCCAAATGTGATAATACTTGATGAACCAGAGTTAGGTTTACATCCATATGCTATAACTCAACTTGCAGAGATGATAAAAGATGCTTCAATACATGCACAAATTATTATTGCTACTCAAAGTAAAGATTTGGTAGACCATTTTGACATAGATAATATTTCTGTCATTGAAATGGATAAAGAAACTCAGTCTACCACAGTTACTCATTTAAGCGATGAGGAATACCATTTATGGCTTCAAAAATACACCGTAAGTGAATTATGGGATAAAAATATTATAGGAGGACGTCCTGTATGAAAGCTAAAATAATCCATATTTTATGTGAAGGGCAGACAGAGCAAGGTTTTGTAGAGGAGGTTTTGCGTCCATACCTTCAAGATAATGGTATAACAGGTGTAAAGGGCATTTTGATTACAACGAATAAAAAGAAGAATGCTCGAGGTGGAATGTTGACATATAATCACGCTTTAACAGACCTTAACCTATTGCAACAAACGAAAATAGATGGAGATTATGAAAGACACATATTTACGACAATGTTTGATTTATATGCTCTTCCTGATGATTTCCCTGGTTTTGAAAAAAGAAAAACAATTAGTGACCCATATTTAAAGGTATCTAATTTGGAAAAAGATTTTGCAGATGCAATAAATGATAAACGCTTTATTCCTTATATTCAACTTCATGAATTCGAAGCTCTTCTATTTTGTGGTATTGAATACATTGAAAAACTCTACCCTGGTTGTGAAAAAAGATGTGGACAATTGACTCAAGCGTTACAAAAAGTAGGTAATCCAGAGTTAATCAACAATAGCCCAGAAACTGCACCAAGTAAACGTATTATAAAAGCAATAGAAGGAGATAAAAAGACACATTATAATTATAATAAACCTAAAACTGGTAAATTCGTAACGAAACACATTGGCATTGATGAACTTCGCTCAAAATGTAAACACTTTGATGAGTGGATTGAAAAGCTAATCAGTTGTTAAAACTTTACAAAGCCGACATTCAATTTCATATGAGTTTGAATGTCGGCTTTTTTTTGTTATTTTTTATCCTCAATTTTTACAAACAAATAATGTATAGAATCCTTTATTAAATATACTCCAGCCAAGGCCATTACTCCTAAATAAATTGGAGCTGCAGACATGCCTCCTCCTTGGTCATATTTAGCAGTCCAGGCAGAAGAAAGTTCTCTCATCATAGAAAAATCTGTATCGGCTTCAAAAATTTGCAGAACGAAAGCGATAACACCAAGAATGGGCGGAAGTAATAAGAATAATCCGATAAAACATTCGATTCTCTTGGCTTTAACAATTGCTGTATCCATAATCTATATATAATAAATTGTCACTAAATACTATTCCCTGTTTTAGTCTTTATGATAAGACACCATATCGCCTTTATCATTACGATACATTTCTATATAATCCAAACAACTTGCTTTTTTAGCACCATTATAATGGAATACAAAGGTTCTTCTTCCATCACTAGAATCACAGCGTAAAGTAAATTCAGTTTGTTGTGTTACACGACCTACTACTAAAGGATTATATGGAGGAATCATAAACTCAAAAGTATCATTGTTGAATTTATAATAAATATCTCGGTGAGTTGGACTATCTATGGCCTTTTCTCCATTTCTCCATAGGCAATTTCTTGGCGAACTAAAATGATTATAATCTTTACCTGAACTAATTTTATGGGCTCGAATGAAATAATTCTTTATGTAACTACCATAATCTGAACACATTTGGATGTTCA
>JAZQAG010000035.1:0-46611 GCA_045545095.1 Phocaeicola sp.
AACCGTCCTAAAGTGGCTTTTTATGTCCAACGGTGTCACCTTTTCTCTTTTTTTTATTGGTGCCACACTCTAAGTGAAAAACCTGATTCTGATTTCTAACCTTTTGATAGTCAAAGGCGATGAGGAGTTTGGAAAAAGAAAGGGACTTTTTCAAGTCCCTTCTTTCAGTGATCCGCCTGGGGCTCGAACCCAGGACCCCAACATTAAAAGTGTTGTGCTCTACCTGCTGAGCTAGCGAATCAATCCTTATTTTGCCGTTAAGCGGGTGCAAAGATACTGCCTTTGAATGAATTGGCCAAACTTTTTTGAAGGAATTTGGATTTTTCATTCAAAAAGTAAGGTAAAAAGGAGGTTCTTACCGCTATTTTAACCCTAAATGGGAAGAATAAACGACTGTTTACTCTTGAAGATTATCTGATTCCGTAGCAGATTTATCCGATACCGAAGCAGAAACAACAGTGGAAGAAGAAGGTTCTTCAGAAAGAGGGGGAGTCGGAGAAGCACCCTCTCCTGAGGAAACGGTCTCCTCGTAGTGCAGATATTGATTATAATAGGCGAGTATGAGAGTGGTAAGCGGCAGAGCAATAATCATTCCCAAAATACCTAACAAACTGCCCCATACAGAAAGAGAAAGCAGGATAACTGCCGGATTAAGCCCCGTAATCTTACCCATCACTTTTGGAACAATAAAGCCATCTTGAATAATCTGGACTACACAAAAAACAAGCATGGCCAAGAATAGTATCCACCAGAAATTCTCCCCTGTATCAGCGGCTTTCAAAAGTGCCAACAATACTGTCGGAAGCAAAGCTATGAGTTGCAGATAAGGCACCATATTGAGAAGACCAATAAAAAGTCCAAAGCCTATGGCTAAAGGAAAATCTATGATAAGGAATCCGATACAGAAAAGAACACCTACAAGGAATGCCACCAATGCCTGACCACGAAAATAACGGTTCATACTTGTCTCTACATCATTGGCAATAGCTTGTACAAATCCACGATGTTTGGCCGGGACCAAGCGAATCCAACCGGCAGCGATGGATTCATAATCAAGCAATATGAAGAATATATAGAGCAATATGATAAATGAGGCAAATATACTGACCACCACATTAAAAGACTGGTGCAGAATAGACCACACTTTGGGCGTGAGGCTACGCAGGGTATTGACCAGATTTTCCTCCGCAAACAGGGTATGCAAATAATTGAGGTCTATATTTTCTTTGATGAAATTCTCTATCGTACCAGGTATGGAGGCATTGCGGCTGCCTTCTGCAAAATATTGGAAAAGGAGTTCCTTCAACCGTGTCACTTCAGAAATGATAGAGGGTACAAAAAATATTCCAATCAAAGTAAGGAGAAGAAGTACCGTAAACATAGCAGCAAGGATGGAGACGACCCGATTCTTCATCCGAAGGCGATATTGGAAGAACTTCACTAACGGATAGAGGAAATAGGCTAACAACCAAGCTATAAAAAAGGGAAGCAAAGCTCCACTCAAATAGTTTAACAACCAAAATGCCACTACAACAACTGCAACGGCCAAAACTCCACGTATGAAACTATCAAAAGTGATTTTCTTCTCCAACATATTCTTTATTTTATCAGGATAGGGGCAAAGGTAATATATTTTTTGTACTTCTTCATTCGATATATATAAATAATGAAAAAATGAAGTAAAAGTTCTGTAAGAAGGACTATACGACTCTGCGTTTTATCAAAAAAAGATTTTGCTGAATGGTTGCAATTACAGCAAGGTTGTACAATAACTGTTAAAAGATAGGGCATTTTCTGTGTTTCCCTTTGATTTCTTCCTACATTTGCACTCGCAGTTCTTACGAACAACCGGTCATTCACAATTCTAACCACATGGGAAGATTATATGTAGTACCTACTCCAGTAGGAAACATGGAAGACATGACCTTCCGTGCCATCCGCATCCTGAAAGAGGCGGACCTGATTCTTGCTGAAGATACGCGTACATCAGCCAAATTACTTAAACATTACGAAATCAAGAACCCGATGCAATCACACCATAAGTTCAATGAACATCAAATGGTGGAGAGCGTTGTCAATCGTATAAGAGGGGGCGCAACTGTGGCTCTTATCAGTGATGCCGGGACTCCTGGAATCAGCGATCCGGGTTTTCTGGTTGTCAGAGAATGTGTGCGTGCCGGGATCGAAGTGCAATGTCTGCCAGGTGCTACAGCCTTTGTCCCTGCACTGGTCAGCAGTTCATTGCCTTGCGAGCGTTTTTGCTTTGAAGGATTCCTGCCACAAAAGAAAGGACGCATGAGCCGACTGACAGCACTGCAACAGGAAGAGCGCACCATGATTTTTTATGAATCGCCTTACCGATTGGTGAAGACACTGACCCAATTTGCGGAATATTACGGTACAGGAAGACAGGTGGCTGTCTGTCGGGAGATATCAAAGATACATGAAGAGTGTGTGCGAGGAACATTGGGTGAAGTGACAGAGCACTTCAAGAAGCACGAGCCAAAAGGTGAAATCGTAATATTGTTGGCTGGATGCCATAACAAAGAGAACATCATAGAGGAGGCCATACAAGAAACGGCTGAAGAAAGTGAAAAAAGAGAATCATCATACAAACGAAAAAAGAACAAAGATTGATAAGGTATGAAAAAATTAGTATTATTGGTCGCTTGCGCAGCCATGTTTGCTGCCTGTGACAACATGGGAAAGAAGAACCAACAGTTACAAGCCCAGAACGACTCTCTCCAGAGTGCCTTGATACAAAGCAATGCAGAGCTGGAAGAGATTATGGGAACGTTCAACACCATTCAAGAGGGCTTCCGCCTGATTTCTGAGGCTGAAGGAAGAGTGAATGCCCAACGCGAAGGTGTCATTTCGTCTGTGGATCAGGTGAAAGCCGACATGGAATTCATTGCACAAACAATGAAGAACAATCGTGAACAAATCGAAGAATTGCAACGAAAATTAAAAAATAGCAATAATAATTCTGCCCAACTGAAAAAGACTTTGGACAACCTGACCGCCCAATTGGCAGAAAAGACCCAATTGCTGCAAGAAATGCAGGCTGACCTTGCCTCAAAAAATATACGCATCGCAGAATTGGATGCTACAGTAGCCAGTCTGAAAGGTAACGTGGAAAATCTTCGTTTAGACAGTATCGCTAAGGAAAGAACCCTCGATGCACAAGACAAGGCCTTGAATGCAGCATGGTTCGTATATGGAACAAAAGCAGAACTCAAAGAACAGAAAATCCTAAACGAAAAGTTCTTGGCCAAAGATGATGTCCTGCAAAATGATGATTTTAACAAAGACTATTTCACACAAATCGACATCCGCAAGGACACCGAATTCAAACTCTATGCCAAGAGTGCCAAACTGCTGACCACTCATCCCGAAGGCTCTTATGTATTGGCTAAAGACTCCAAAGGACAATATGTACTCCGTGTGACTAATCCCACTGACTTCTGGGGAGTATCACGCTATCTGGTCATTCAAGTAAAACCATAAGAATTTCCACCTTTTCATCGATAAAAGATGAATAGAAAGATAAAATACAGGCATGAAGATCAACCCTCAATATAAGATTAGGCAAATCGCCGGAGAACACATTGTCGTGAAACAAGGAACGACAAATGTAGATATGACCCGCATTATCTCACTGAACAGTTCAGCCCTATTGCTCTATCAGGAACTGGCGGACAAAGAATTTACGATTGAGGATGCTGCCCAAGTATTGATTGACACATACGGCATCGATTCTGAAAAGGCCATGACGGATGTTAGTGCATGGGCAAACGCCTTAAAGGAATGCAACATCATCGAATGAAGCGAACATACCAAGTTGCCGGACATTTGTTTGAAATGTCCGGCAAGCAAGCTTGCCATGCAGCTGATAGCATTCAAGGATTCAAACCTTTTGGGGTAGCCCCACAGCAACCACTCTTCACTATTTCTGAAAGCAAGAGTATCCCTACAATGGTCTCCAAACAATACACTTTCACTTACGAAGATGTGGCTGGCTGTTTCGGGCGCACCTCCAACGGATATCTGCTATCCCTGCAACCAGCCCATGAAGAGGGGTTTCATCTGTGGAGTGACGACAAGTCTGCAAACATCTATGCTACTGGGAATTGGTCAATACGCCTATACCGCTTTGCTTTTTGGGTAGGTTATGGTCTAAAGACTTTGGGGAAAGATACTATAGCCATCCACAGCAGTTGCATTGTACACCAAGGAAAAGCTGTATTATTTTTAGGTGAAAGTGGCACAGGGAAAAGCACCCACACCCGTCTATGGTGCGAGCACATCAAAGGTGCCGAATTATTAAACGACGACAGCCCCATACTACGGATAGAGGAAGGTAAGGTGTGGGCTTACGGAAGTCCTTGGAGTGGAAAAACTCCCTGTTATCGTAATGAACGATATGAATTGATTGGATGCATACGTTTATCCCAAGCTCCCTATAATCAAATCAAAAAACTCTCTATCTTACAAGCCTACGGCGCAATACACCCCTCATGCCCACCAGAATTCGCCTACGACAACATGCTTTATGACCTTGTCAGCGGCATCATCGGCCAATTACTTACCACCATCCCTTTCTACCATTTGGCATGCTTACCAAATAAAGAGGCAGCCTTACTATCATTCGACACTTTGTTCAACCATGTGGACCATATCCAATAATCTCTTTTTCGACTGTGTAATCGAACAGCTACAAGCCGGACGCCAAGTACGCATCCGTTTGCGAGGAGATTCCATGTTCCCCATGCTACGCAACGGGAAAGACTCCGTCATCATCGCCCCATGCCATACAAATGAGCTAAACGTACTATTCCGTTACAAAGGAAATTATGTACTGCATCGGATTATTCACCGCAACGATGATCGGCTGACAATTCGTGGTGACGGAACTTTTGCTTCAATCGAAGAATGCATGACAACCGATGTAGTTGGGAAACTCGTAGCTATAGTCCGCCCTTCCGGCAAAGAAATTTCCACTGACAACTGGAAATGGAAAATTCCCAGTCGCCTATGGAATATGACAGGAGTTTTTCGACCCATATTATTAAGAATAGCATACCGCATGCCACACTTCTTTTCTATTAACAGAAAATAAAAACGTTATAAAAGTCACTACACCGATTTGTTAACAGCCGGTAACAAAAAAAAAAAACGCTAAAATATTTCTCCTTTTTTGATTTATAAATGAACTTTGTACGCTAAATGCATGAAAAATAGTGGAATAAAGGTTCTATTTGTCACAAAAAAAGCAGGTATTAATTTCTATTTATAAATCATTTTCTAACACTTAAACGTCATTAAAATGGAGAAAATTATGGCTTATGAGAGTCCACAAGTAAAAGTGGAACTTGTAGAGGTAGAGCAAGGATTTGCTGTATCAGGAATTAACAGCAGTGCAGACCAGTACACTCCCGTCAATATAGGTGGTGACAATATCTAAGCACTAGAGCATGTTTAATTTTTTAAAGCACGATTACAATGAAAAAAATTTTGCTTTGCATGGCAGCATGTGCCGCCTTGTTGACTGGCTGCCAAAATGATGATGATTTTAATGCAGCAGTGAAAGAGAGCTCCAAGTTTGCCGCAACTTTTGAAAACAACAACGCTACTCGTGTTTATCTGGCAAATGACTACTATTACCGCTGGGAAGCGGGTGACCAAGTATCCGTATTTACCGAAAACGATTTGAACCGCATCTATCAAGCTACTAAGGGAGATGTAATTCTTACAGATCTTGAATTGCAAACTACTCCAATCGGAGAGGGAGCAACTCTGACCGACTATAACTACGCTATCTTCCCTTACAATGAAAGCAATAAGGTTGCAGATGGTGTACTGAGCGGTGTAATTGCATCCGAACAGACATATGATGTTGAACACCCCGACTTGAACCATGCGGTGATGGTATCAAGAATCCCCGCTGATGAAAAGACCTTTACCTTCAAGAACTCATGTGCATTGGTGAAAGTCAATATTAAAGTGAACGAAAAAGTAACCAAAGAGGTGAAAGTTTCGTCCATTACCATCACTTCCAAGGAGAATGGATTGGCAGGTAATGTAACCGTAGATATGAATGACAATGACTATGCTGCCAAGATTCAGGCTGCCAATGCTTCAAAGAGCATTACCTTGACAGGTTGCGAGGCTGCCGGAACATTGAGTAGTAGCAAATATACCTCATTCTATCTGGTTATCCCTGCCGGACTTTACAAGAGTGGCGACCTGACCATTAAAATCGAGACAGAAGATAATGCTTTGAATTATACAACTGTAATCCCCAAAGAATACACTGTAAATCGCAGCCAGTATATTGAACTGAACACCACTTTGGGAGGCGACCAAGATTGGGGAATTCGCGAAGATGACAAGATTGAGATAGAAGAAGACGTTGAGCTTACTGATAAAGCGTTGATGGCTGATGTTCCGAATTTGATCAAACAAGGATTCATCAACCAAGATAAGATTTCTGCTATCTATTCAATCCCCTATGAGGATTTCACTATCAATGGAAACGGAAAGACCTTTACGTTCAAAACTACGGATGAGAATGTCTTTGTTATGAACACTTTCACTTCATATTATAGTGGAATAAAGCAAATACCTTTCGATGAAGTACCCAAGATTACTGTCAACAACTTGACTATCACCGGTGAACTACGTACCACTATGATGGGAATCCATGTTAATGATAGATATTCTATTACGCCTACTGGTGCGACAAGCGGACAAACATCCGACCAAACTAAATTCAATACCGAGTGGAACAATGTGAAAGTAACAGACTGCCAAATCATTCCTTGCCATAATGTATGGGGTGGAACTGCCGTTGGTGTTTTCGGAACCGCCGTATTGAACAATTGTGTCATCAAAGGTACAAGCCTGTCACCTAAGACAAGTGAAGATCTTAAAGACCTGCCATTCTATGATATGTATGTTACCAATAATACAACTGTAACTATCAATGGCGGAGAGATTGGGCATATAAATTGTACAGAGCATAGCAACATCACTATTGAAGGAGGTGTAAAAGTGAATAAAATCACCAGTGCATTAAATGGTGTTAATGCTTTTAGTACAAGTTATAAAACTGGAATGACAATCAATAATGCAGAAATCAACATTATAGAGTTAAACACAACTTTGAATAATAACGGTGGTCCTAAGGCTACAATTGGCTCTGAGGCTAAAATTGGAACGATGACAATAGCTAAAGAAGGGAACTACAAAAACATCTCTATTGCCGAAGGGGCAACTGTTGAAAAAATTATTGTAGCAGGAACTGAATATGATTTAGCAGGTTTCAAAGCCTTACAAGCCGGTAATTAATTCTAACCCTTTATAATGATAAACCCTTCAATCGGGCAATTAGCAAAGCCTTGTTGAAGGGTTTACTTTTTCCTCCATACACACAAATGAAAGAGATAGCCATCCACGTTAAGATGCTTCTGGAATTGATGAAAGCATCACTACACAGCATAACTCCAGACACAACATTTTTTGAAAATGCGTCAGCCGAAGACTGGCATGAATGTGCCCAACTATCAGCCAAACAAGGAGTACTCATCATAGCTTGGGACGGAATGACAAAGTTGCCACCCAACCTCCAACCAACTCGAAGCCTGAGAATCTCATGGCAATTGGCTGTTGAGAATTACGAAGAAAATTATAAGAAATATTGCCAAGTGGCTGGTGAACTGACAGATTTTTACCGGCAACATGGTATCGAAACAATCGTATTAAAGGGAGTAGGACTATCTACTTACCACCCTATACCTTCGCATCGCGAAGGCGGCGACCTCGACATCTATACACGTTCAGCGAATCCCAACGTCATGAGCGACAAAGAAGCCAATCTATTGGCAGACAAATTAATGGAAGAACAAGGTATCGAAATAGATAACAGCCACACAAAAAAGCATAGCAATTTCACTTTTAAAAATATCCCAATAGAAAATCATCGGACTTTTTTAGATCTCGATCGTTGCACGTTAGCACCCACCGTAGAGAGAATCTTGTCTGAAAAGGTCGCTCCACATCAGGTGACACTGGAAACGGGCAATCAAATACTCATCCCATCAGATGAATTCAATGTGCTGTTTGTCGCATTCCATACAGCACAACATTATGGATCAGGCATCACTCTGCATCACCTTTACGATTGGGCCTGCCTTATCAATCGATTTGGATTGATGTTGCCAAAAAACCTTTCTGAACTCCATTTCTTGAACGGCATATATGCATTGACAAACTTATGCAATCAATATCTAGGAACCTCTGTTTCTGTGCCAGAAAATAAAAAAATGGCAAACGAGATACTGAACGAAATGATAAATCCCATGCTGAAAAGAGAAATCCCATCCCACCGATGGGAAAGCATCAAATTCAGAATACATAGATTCCTTTACATGATACGAATAGAGAACAGCATCTTATACACCCCACAATGGAAAAATCCAATGCTTTGGAAAAAGATAAAGAAGCTATTGGAATTTAACCTGCTTCCCAAACAAGCAGAAAAAGGCAAAAACAAAGAAGTTATTGACAAGCTATAACTTGCAACACACGATCAACCACATGTTGAGGAGTAATATCATTGAGGCAGGCATAATCACCCCGTAAGCAAGGTTTGTTTCCAAACACAGAGCAAGGACGGCACTCCAAATTATCAAGTTGAATGGCATTTTCCGAAGACTGCCCATAACCCATAAAGCCTGCATAAGGATGGGTGGCTCCCCAAATGGATAAAACTGGTGTATTCACCAAAGAGGCCAAATGCATATTGGCCGAATCCATAGAGAGCATTACATCGAGATGGCTCATCAGAATAAGTTCACGCTCCATGCGTAACCCTTCCGGAAGAATTGCCTGCGGATATTTGGAAGCCCATTGACGAAGGACTGACAATTCTTTATCCCCAGCGCCAAACAAAAAGATGCGTACTCCACGCTCCTGATTCAACAAGCTCACTACTTGCTCCATCAAATGCAATGGATATATTTTTCCTTGATGAGCAGCAAAAGGAGCAATTCCCACCCACTTTTCTCCTTCCCTACGGGGCGACAAAAATTCTTGGACACGAGAAAAATCTCCACGATCCTGACCATATATACTCAGGAAATCGAGGGTAGGCACTGGTATCCCCAAATCAGCAAAAACCTTACTATAATTGTCAAACGAAGTGGGCAACTGACGCAGAATCTTGTTTTGAGAGCGAACAAGCTGACGTTTCTCGCTTTTCCCCTTATCAATAGATTTCACCCGTTTCCCATTCAACCAGGCACATGTACGTAAAATCTTCGTACGCAATACATCGTGGAGATCAGCTACTGCATCGAAATGCAACTCTTGTACCAATTCGCGATAGAGACGTATCATTCCCAAAATGCCCTTGTAATGTTCATCTTTAAGGTTCACTCCACGAAAATTGACATTATCAGGCATCTGCAAGAAAAGAGGACGCATAGATTCCCGACTCAACACCGTAAAACAATGCTGGGGATAACGACGCGCCACAGTCCACAAAACGGGCACCGTCATAGCAACATCACCAAAAGCAGAAAAACGAATGACAAGAATATGCATACAAAAAGCTATAAGCCATTATATATAAAGCTCCAGAAGTTACAAGCCCCTTTCCTTATAGCTTGTAACTTCTAGAGCGTCAGCAAATATTATTTCCCTCCGTAAAGCACAGGGTTGAGGGCGGGATCATTGTACATCTTCATCTGCTTGTACACTTTCATATATTTGTGTCCTGCCTCAATATCAGCAATCAATTGGTCAATGGCTGAAGAGAGATCACGCTGTTGTTCAAGAAGAATGTCCAATTTGGCCTGACAAGCGGCACGGTGTGCATCATCCACATCAGTACGTTCAGTTTCCTGACGCATATGATATATCTTCAATGCCAGAATGGAAAGACGGTCTATGGCCCAAGCAGGGCTCTCGGTATTGATAGTGGCATCAGCCTGAGGTACAACATTTTTGTACTTGTCCAGGAAATAGCTGTCAATCAATTCCACCAAATCTGTACGATCCTGATTACTCTTGTCAATACGGCGCTTAAGCACAAGAGCTTCCGCAGGGTCAATCTGAGGATCACGAATAATATCCTCAAAATGCCATTGTACTGTATCAATCCAGTTTTTCAAATAGAGAAAATACTCGATACTTTTCAGTTCGTAAGGGTTCTGGATGGGCGTGTCCACATTGTCCTTCACATGGTAATCGGCTATCGCCTGTTCAAAAATAGGCTTGCTCAGTTCTGTAAATGTCATATTTTTAGTAGAAATTGTAAGTAAACACGTATTTCATTGGGGCAAATATATACAAAGTTTTCATAAACCGCAAGATTTCCATCAAAAAGTAACCAAACAATGTTATGATTTAGGATATCCCCGTTAAATATCCCTAATGAATACCTTATTATAAGGGATAAATTTGTTATTTTGCACCAAATTTAGGTGTAGTGTATCATTTTACCTATGAGTAGCAGTCCCACAAAACAACGCCCCCTGATTGACATGCAGTTTGTCACCTCCTGCATCAGTACCACTATGGTGTTACTGCTGTTGGGTATGGTCGTGTTTTTTGTGCAATCAGCCAACAATCTTTCCGTCTATGTTCGCGAGAACATTTGCATATCCGCATTGTTGAGTGACGATATGAAAGAGGGAGAAATCGGCGCTTTCCAAAAATCATTGGAAACAGAACCCTATGTGAAAACCACCACTTACATCTCTAAAGAACAAGCCTTACGCGAAGAGACTGAAGCCATGGGCACTGATCCACAGGAATTCATTGGATACAACCCCTTCACTGCCTCTGTTGAGATACGCTTGCACTCTGCCTATGCCAATACAGACAGTCTGAAATGGATAGAGGAGTCTATCCGGCAAAAGGCTAAAATCATTGAAATCAATTATCCGGAAGAGTTAATAGATGCAGTGAATAAAAATGTGCGTAAAATCAGCATAGTACTACTTGGATTGGCTGCATTACTCACAATCATTTCATTCTCACTGATAAACAACACCATCCGACTGACCATTTATGCCCGACGTTTCTTGATACACACCATGAAATTGGTAGGAGCTGAATGGGGATTTATCCGACGCCCATTCTTGATACGAAATTTCTGGATCGGCATCATTTCCGGGCTTTGCTCCTGCGGCATACTTTTATTAGGCGGATATTGGCTTGTAGAATATGAACCTGATTTAATACAGGTCATCAATACTGACACGATGCTCATTGTCATGGGATCAGTGATGACTTTCGGCGTAATAATCACTTTGATATGCGCCTATATCTCCATCAATCGATATTTACGTATGAAAGCAGATACCCTATATTACGCATAGCCTCGCCAAGATAGGGGAACCATAAAATAAACGAATATAAAACAACAAAAAATGGATAAACAGACATTAGCTTTTGGCAAAAAGAATTACATCCTGCTGTGCATCGGCATGGCTATCATCATCATCGGTTTTCTGTTAATGAGCGGTCCTGGATCTACTGAGACTCATTTCGAACCAGACATTTTCAGCGTACGCCGTATTAAAGTGGCACCCGCCGTTTGTTTCTTTGGATTCATTTTTATGATTTACGGTATTCTCTGCAAACCCAAAACAACATCTCCAGACGAAACAAAATAAGATATAATCAATGGATTTATTACAAACAATCATCATAGCTATCGTAGAGGGTCTGACTGAATTTTTGCCTGTGTCCTCCACCGGGCACATGATTATTGCCCAAAACCTGTTGGGCGTGGAGAGTACCACTTTCGTAAAGGCTTTCACGTTCATCATCCAATTTGGCGCAATACTTTCAGTAGTATGTCTGTATTGGAGACGTTTTTTCCAACTCAATCAGACTCCGGCACCTGAAGGAGCAGGCATCGTGAAGCAATTGCTATACAAATTTGATTTCTATTGGAAATTGTTTATAGCCTTCATCCCAGCAGCAGTATTTGGCTTACTCTTCAGTGATGCCATTGATGCTATGCTTGAGCGCGTGGAGGTGGTGGCCATTACCCTCATATTGGGAGGTATCTTCATGCTTTTCTGTGACAGGATATTCAACAAAGGAAGCGAAGCTACCCAACTTACAGAAAAACGTGCCCTGATGGTGGGTCTTTTCCAATGCATCTCAATGATTCCTGGAGTATCACGTTCGATGGCCACTATCGTAGGTGGAATGTCACAGCGTATGACCCGCAAAGCCGCCGCAGAATTTTCGTTCTTTCTGGCCGTACCAACCATGTTGGGCGCCACTGTCTATAAAGTGTACAAGCTATTGAAAGAAGGCGGTATAGAGATTATTACCGACAACCTTACAACTCTTATTGTTGGAAATGCCGTTGCATTTATTGTAGCCCTACTGGCTATCAAGTTCTTTATCAGTTTTGTCACCAAATATGGTTTCAAGGCCTTCGGTTGGTATCGTATCATCGTAGGAGCACTCATCCTTACCATGTTGATGACAGGACATAGCCTAGAGATTATCTGATGAACTTTATAGAAGGAGAAGTACTCTGTTTTAACAAGCCCCTACGGCTGACCTCCTTTGCCGTTGTGGGAAAGGCACGATATCATCTTTGTCGGAAATTGGGTATCAAAAAGATGAAAGTAGGCCATGCCGGTACATTGGACCCCTTGGCTACAGGTGTCATGATTGTATGTACAGGCCGTGCAACCAAACGTATTGAAGAGTTCCAATATCATACCAAAGAATACATTGCCACTCTAAAATTAGGAGCAACCACTCCATCATACGATTTAGAGAAAGAAATTGACGCGACTTACCCTACAGCCCATATTACCCGCGAACTGATACAGGATGTACTCACCCGTTTTGTTGGCACAATAGAGCAAGTACCTCCTGCTTTCTCCGCATGCAAAGTCGATGGCAAACGAGCATACGATTTAGCCCGTAAAGGAGAAGAAGTTGAACTGAAACCTAAAACTCTCGTGATTGACGAGATAGAAATGCTCGAATGTAATCTTGCTGAGATGGTTATAAAAATTCGGGTAGTATGTAGTAAAGGAACCTACATCCGTGCCTTGGCACGTGACATTGGTATAGCTCTGCAAAGTGGTGCACACCTCATAGGGCTCTGCCGTACACGTGTAGGTGACATACGTTTGGAAGATTGCATGGAATTGGAAACTTTCCCCGAGTGGTTAGACAAACAGGAAGTGGAACCAACCCCATAATTTTCACCACATAAAGAAAAAACATAAAAATAAATAATATAGTAAGGTATGAAACTATCCCAATTCAAGTTCAAGCTCCCAGAAGAGCTAATTGCTCTTCATCCAGCTCCCCATCGTGACGAGTCACGTTTGATGGTGGTAAACAAGAAAAGCGGCCAGATAGAACACCGCATATTTAAGGATATTTTGGAATATTTTGACGAAAAAGATGTCTTCGTCTTTAATGATACGAAAGTATTCCCTGCCCGTCTTTATGGAAACAAAGAAAAGACAGGTGCCCGTATTGAGGTTTTTTTGCTGCGTGAGTTGAACGAGGAATTTCGTCTATGGGACGTTCTGGTTGATCCCGCCCGTAAGATTCGAATCGGAAACAAACTCTATTTTGGAGAAGATGATTCCATGGTAGCCGAGGTTATCGACAACACCACCTCACGCGGACGAACTTTACGCTTCCTCTACGATGGTCCCCATGATGAATTCAAACAGGCATTGTATGCTTTAGGAGAGGCTCCACTGCCCTCATTCATCAACCGCCCTGTAGAAGAAGAAGATACAGAACGATTCCAAACTCTTTATGCACGTCACGAAGGTGCTGTAACAGCCCCTACGGCAGGACTACACTTTAGTCGTGAATTACTGAAACGAATGGAAATCAAAGGAATTGACCGTGCATTTATCACCCTACATGCCGGCTTAGGTGTATTCCGAGACATTGATGTAGAAGACCTGACCAAGCATAAGACAGATAGCGAACAGATGTTTGTAGAGCGCGAAGCATGCGATATCGTCAATGCAGCTAAAGAAATAGAGCACGAAGTTTGTGCTATCGGAACCACCACTATGCGAGCCTTAGAAACTGCCGCTGGCACCGACCGCAACTTGAAAGAATATGAAGGGTGGACTAATAAATTCATCTTCCCGCCATATGATTTCAATGTTGCGACCAGTATGGTTTCTAATTTCCACATGCCTCTTTCAACCCAATTGATGATGGTAGCGGCTTTCGGTGGATACGAACTTATTATGGATGCTTATCATTTAGCAGTCAAAGAAGGATATCACTTTGGCACTTATGGTGATGCCATGCTCATAATTGACAAATAAGACTTTATGCAGACTGAATACACTTCGCATATTACCTATCTATCACTAGGATCTAATTTGGGATATAAAGAAGAGAATCTGCGTTGTGCCATTCGATACATCGAAGAGCGGATTGGGACATTAGTGTCCCAGTCCGCTCTTTATATTTCTGAACCATGGGGATTCATTTCAGAAAATAATTTTGTAAACTGCGTCATTTCTGTCAGCACTACATTATCCCCAACAGAATTGTTGGATTCTACCCAAGAGATTGAGAGGGTGATGGGGCGCAACCACAAGACTATAAACAAACAATACACTGACCGCATCATTGATATTGACATTTTATTTTATGATTCTCTGATTATACAATCGCCCATACTGACGATTCCACACCCTTTACTTCATGAGCGAAGATTCGTATTGGAACCTATGGTTCAAATAGCCGCTGATATGATACACCCCCTTCTACAAAAAAACATGACCGATCTTTTAGCGGCCCTTTCGGCATGAGATGGATTCTTCCCATATTTTGTATCATTTTGTTATGTCCGGCTTCAAAGGGACAGACGAATCCTTCATGGGAGAAACTTTACGAAGAGTTTCTTGACGAAGCTGCAGACGATGAACAAAGCATCTTATGGGAAGAGCTTTATGAAGAGTTGGAAGAGTTACATGCTCATCCATTGAATATTAATACCGCCACCCGTGAACAACTATCCCGTCTCCCCTTCCTCACAGAAATACAAATTGAACATATACATGCCTATATTTATCGAACAAAAGGAATGAGAACTTTAGGTGAACTATTACTCATTCCCCAATTGGATGCCAATACACGTACTCTATTACGACAATTTATCTATGCCGGAGATAGAGAAGAAACCAAAGAAGATCGCAAACTCTCAATAAAGAATCTTATACGTTATGGCCACCATGAAGCTATTACACGCATAGACTTTCCATTTTACCGCAAAGCTGGATACCGCGATTACAGCAGCAAAAAACTAACGAGTTCATCAAACAAACATTATTTAGGAGAACCGTTCTATCATAGTTTGCGCTATAACTATAACTACAGAACTCATTTATCTGCCGGATTTACTCTTGAAAAAGATGCCGGCGAGCCACTCTTCTCGCAAGGTTTTAATGGTTACGATTACTACTCATTTTATTTAATGCTGAATGAATTGGGACATCTGAAGAGTTTTATCATCGGCAACTATCGCTTGAAATTCGGCCGAGGGATTGTAATGAATACCGATTTTGATTTAGGGAAAAATGCTGCACTCACTTCTTTAGGATGGGGAAAACGGGGAATAAAGAAACATTCCTCCACGAGTGAAACCAATGCATTTCAAGGAGTAGCCGCCACAATCTCGTTATGGAAAGGATTAGAAGCTACAGGGTTCTTTTCGTCACGCCATGTGGATGCCAATTTAGATGCCAACCTGTTAATAACTTCGTTAAAGGCAGACGGTCTTCACCGTACTCCCCTCGAATATTCCAAGAAAGGGAATACCCGTAATACCCTATTTGGTGGGAACTTAACCTATCATCACAAAGGCTTTCACTGCGGAATTACTACTGTTCACAATTTTTTCAACAGGGTGTTGAAACCTGGTCAACAACTTTACAAACGTTATTTTCCTCGAGGAAATCGTTTTTTTACCATCGGAGCAGACTATATGTACCTTTCACATCGTATAACCATTGCTGGAGAAACTGCAATGTGCCAGGAAGGAGGAATAGGCACTCTAAATCAACTCCAATTCCGCATAGGAGACAATAACTTACTCACACTAGTACAACGCTACTACTCACGATCGTTTGTTTCACTCAACGGAAACAGTTTCTCCACGAATAGTACCTTACAGAATGAAAGTGGAATCTATTTGGGTATCGACACGCATTTATCCCCACGCTGGCATTTGTCTGCCTACGCAGATTTCTGTTATTTTCCATGGCTAAAATACCAAGTGAGCAATGCCTCATACGCAGGCGAAGGAATGATACACGTCACTTATTCAAACAGCGATACGCACCAGATGTCTCTTCGCTACCGATGTCGCATAAAAGAGCGGGACTACACCGCGACCAACGGACGCAAGTATCTGGCAACACAGATACATCATCGCTTACGTCATCAGCAGGATTACCAACCAGCACCTTGGTTAAATGCCACTACTTTAATTGATTATAATCTACTTCATTTTATGAATTCCATTTCACATGGATTCATGCTGACCCAACGCCTACAATGGAAACCGATAAACAAATCATTTGCAATATTCTCAGGATTATCCTACTTCCATACAGACAGCTACTCAACCCGTATCAGCATTTACGAACGTAGTTTATTATATACATTCTCTTATCCTTCTTTCTATGGTCATGGATTACACTTGTCCACGACTACCCAATGGAATATTAATACACATTTATCAGCTCTTCTCCACTTCACTCATACTTATTATTTTGACCGTTACACTATCGGCACAGGAAACGAAGAAATATTCCAGCCACACCGTGAAGATATCCGACTACAGGTGCGTTGGAAAATCTAAAAGAGACTAACATTCTGCCTCTTTCCTCCAGCTAAATAATCTTATATAAACCTCCTGCCAAAGCTCTTACCACCCCCTTCATTTCTAACTCGAAAAGCAAAGAGGTGGCACGATTGATAGGAATGTCGGCTTCAACCACAAGAGTATTTATCTGAACACCATCGCTATGCCTTCCCAATACAGCTACTATAGCCTCCTCTTCGGGTGACAGGTCCAAGAAAAGCTCACGCTGAACAGCCGTAGGTACGGTTCTCTCAGTAATAGCAGGAGTCCAGCACATAGCTTTTACAAAATCCTCAGCCGAAAGAATAAGAGCGGCTTTATTATCACGTATAAGAGCATTACATCCAATAGAGCGATTGTCACCAACTCTGCCAGGGAAAGCAAAACAGTCACGATGATAGTCATTTGCCAAACCTGCAGTGATAAGCGCACCCCCTTTAACTGCACTTTCTACCACAATTGTCGCATCACACATACCAGCCACGATACGGTTACGTTGCACGAAATTCTGACGATCAGGATTGGTTCCACTCATATACTCAGTAAGTAATCCTCCTTGCTCCAACATTTCTACAGCAGTTTTACGATGAACAGCCGGATAGATGCGATCAAGACCATGAGCCAATACTCCTACTGTAGATATCCCCTGTGCCAAAGATGCGCGATGGGATGCAATATCTATACCATAAGCCAATCCGCTAACAATAAGAACTTCAGGACATATCTTATATAAATCAGCAATAAACTCATTACACAATTGCCGTCCGTAATCTGTGGCATTACGCGTTCCTACCATACTGACTACGCGCAAAGCATTCAGATCAGCATTTCCTTTGTAAAATAAAACCAACGGAGCATCTGGACATTCACGCAAACGTGAAGGATAGCGCTTGTCGCTGATTGCAATGCACTGGATACCACTCTTCTCAGCAAATGTCATTTCACGCTCTGCCCGACGAAAAGCATCCGGACAGTCCAACAACTTTATCATCTTACGCTGCGCCGGATGAGTATAATGCACTAAATCCTCCCGACGCTCAAAAACAGCCGTAGCACTATTGAACACATCATACAATAAACGGGCACTCATTATCCCAATACCAGGAATTTGTTGCAATGCCAAGCAATGCAATACTTCTTTAAAATCTGTATTATTCATGGAATATTAATTTTTCATCCAATTCATCACAAGTTCCCAATCGTCCATTTACCAAACAGACAGTCTCCACGACAGCCTTCATGGCACACTTCATATCCGACAGACGGAAAATATCCTGATAAAAAACATACTTGATTCCCTCACGCTTCAAATAGAGTTTAGAAACAAATTCATCACCACTGGTAAGTGGCGTTTTGAATGACATTGTAAGACGTGCCACAACAGCATCGATACCCCGCTCATGCATCTGTGAGAAACTGATGCCACGGGACAACAGATATTCATGTCGGGTATGCTCTATATAATGTTGATAGTTGGCATTGTTAACAATACCCTGCAGGTCGCACTCATAGTCGCGCACCTTCATTTTCAGTTCGAATGTATAATCCATATCAATTGTTAGATTCTGCTACAAATAACAAATTTAGCACAACAGTACTTGACATTCATTACTCATACCTCTTCGTTAGTCGTTAGTTCTCTTTTTCAAATATTCATATCCAAATCGGCAATGCAGACACTTTTTTACATCGCAATATTCACGTTTCAGTTGAATGAGAGCTTGCGAATCTGCAGCACTCTTCACCTTCAAACCACACTGTTCCCAAATTCGGATAATATGATTATTCTCTGCATTCATTCCTTCCAACAAAGAAATAGCTTTATTACAAAGTTTTTCATCATCTTTATATCGCCCGTAGGCATAGAAAAAAGGACAAACAGTATTAATGACAATCAACCGCCTCGTAGTAAGGCTCAATTGTTTTCTCTTTTTAGGAGAATCATGCATAAAAGTATAATGAGTCTGCCAATATTCAGAAATCCCAGCCTCCAACAATTTGTACATTTCTTTGATTGTTTGAACCTCCAATAGCCGACTAAGTAATGATTCTCCCTTATGATATATATACGCCAATTGCGCCAAACGTACATGCGGGAAATTGGCAGGTCTCATTCTCAGAAAACGCCAGCATACAGGATCCATGGGACTAAGTTCAAACTTATGCGCCAAATAGCGATATTCTTTTTGCAACCGCAAATAATATTCATCATCGCCTATCTCCTCCAGTAGTCCCGCTTGCCCAAAGAAGATTGCTTCCACCTGAAACAAGTTATCACGATGCTTGGCTACCGCATTCAAAGGGATATGCCGAGCCCATCTTTCAAATGAATCTCCATTAACACCAAAACCAAAGTTGCGTGATAATGTAACAAAGAAAGCATCTTCCCAATTAAGTCCACTTTTCATACGCTCTCGCTCTACTCGTTCTGCTTTTTGCCCTAACCGCTCAGCATGAAGGGCACTCAGGAAACTGTGCACCATCAGGCGGGACAGAGTAGGAATGACAGCATGACAACGGGGATATTCATCTGTACGGAGCAATTGATCATAACTTTCCCTGATTCGGGCAGGAACAGGTAAAACCAAAGTAGGCAATATCCGACCATTGGAATTTATGACTTGTCGATCAGCATCTTCCACAACATGCATCACCACATTATCGTATGCCGGATCTGTATGATGTCCATGAGCATACCATTCCGATGAACGAGTATGGATTTCAACATTACCCACCCACATGGTTCCACCCACCTTCAATTTAGCATTGAAGAAATCAGGACCGGCATCTCTGTTTCTCAATCCAGGGTCTATCACCTCAACAACTTCCCCATCTGTAGTGAGCAGTCCTCCCAAAGGAAAAAGTTTATGTTTCCAAGTATAGTGAAGAAGATATTCCATAACAGTTCATTTAAAAAATCCTACAAATGTAGGAATATCCGTGATAATTGCCTACATTTGCAGCATTTAATTGATATTTTACAATGAAAATAGCATTAATAGGGTACGGCAAGATGGGTAAAATGATAGAACAAATAGCCTTGAGCCGCGGTCATGAGATAGTAAGCATTATCGACATAGACAATCAGGAAGAATTTGAATCCGAAGCATTCAAGAGTGCAGATGTAGCCATAGAGTTCACAGCCCCAACAGTTGCATATCAGAATTATATGAAAGCCTTTGCAGCCGGAGTAAAAGTTGTTTCAGGCAGCACTGGTTGGCTCGACAAGCATTTAGATGAAATGAAAGAACTCTGTAGTACGGGTGGAAAGACTCTCTTTTGGAGTAGTAATTTCAGTTTAGGTGTCGCCATATTTTCAGCCGTGAATAAATATTTGGCCAGTATCATGAACAAATTCCCCGAATATGAAGTAAGTATGGAGGAGACCCACCACATCCATAAATTGGATGCACCCAGTGGTACTGCCATCACATTGGCCGAGGGAATCATGGAAAATTTGGAACGCAAAAACAAATGGGTAAACGGTACTTTACAAGCCCCTGATGGAAGCATCAGTGGAACCACAGAATGTGCAGCCAACGAATTTCCTATTTCTGCGATTCGTCGCGATGAAGTTCCAGGCATTCATTCTATCAGCTATGACTCTGAGGCAGATTGTATTACTATCACTCACGATGCACATAGTCGCAAAGGATTTGCCTTGGGCGCTGTATTAGCAGCCGAATATACGGCCAATCATGAGGGTTTTCTAGGAATGAACGATTTGTTCAGTTTCTGACCACACGTTTTTTGTTTTCATAAAAAAGAACGAAACATCTGCCACAGAAACCTTCTACCCTACCTTGGTAGTAAACAAAGATTTATAAGAAATGAGCCATATAGAGAAGAAAGATAAAGATACGGGAAAAATAGACCCACGCAAGCAGTGGGCCAAGTTCATCATCGTGACGATGCTCTACCTGCTTTTCCTTTATTGGGTAGGCAGTTGGTGGGGATTATTGATTATTCCTTTCATATACGATGCCTACATCAGTAAGAAAATTCCATGGACATGGTGGAAAAAAGCTAAAAACAAGAATGTCGTATGGATTATGAGCTGGGTAGATGCCATTGTCTTCGCCTTAGTAGCCGTATATTTTGTCAATCAGTTCTTCTTTCAGAATTATGTTATTCCTTCCTCCTCCTTAGAGAAATCCCTGCTTGTAGGAGACTATTTGGCCGTCAGCAAAGTCAGTTATGGTCCACGTATCCCTCAGACCCCACTCACCATGCCATTGACCCAGCATACCCTACCGCTCCTGAATTGCAAGAGTTATCTGGAATGGCCTCATTGGGAGTACCGTCGTATAAAAGGGTTAGGCCATGTACAATTGAATGACATCGTAGTCTTCAACTACCCTTCCGGTGACACCGTGGCACTGAATTACCAAAATGCTGATTACTATACATTAGCCTATGGATATGGTGCCCAATTGAATTCACGGAAACCCATATTAGACTCGCTCAGTACTATGGAGCAACGTACTTATTATGCAAAAAACTATGACTTAGGAAGGAAATATATTTTGGGACATCCTCAGGAATTCGGAAAGATAATATCCCGTCCCACCGATCGTCGCGAAAATTATGTAAAACGCTGTGTAGGATTACCTGGACAGACTCTACAAATAAAGGATCGCATCATTTATCTTGATGGTATACCCAACAAAGAACCAGATCATGTACAGTATAATTACCTTGTCTCTACTAATGGCCCCATTCCTACGGAATTGGCTCATAAGTTAGGCATTAGCATTGAAGATTTACAAAACCACAATGCCGACTATTCTTTATATTGTATTCCTTTGACCGAATCGACCAAACAGAAATTATTGTCTCACAAAAATATAATAAACGGAATTCGCCCATATCCAGAAGAGCAATTAGGTGGTCTTTACCCTCTGAATATGCACAAGGACTGGACATGTGACAATTATGGCCCCATATGGATTCCTAAAAAGGGAGAAAGTATTCAATTGACATTAGAGAATCTGCCCATATACGAACGCCCCATAGCCATCTACGAAGGAAACAAATTGGAGGTAACACCTGATGGACGCATCCTCATCAACGGTATAGAGACTGATACCTATACTTTTAAAATGGACTATTATTGGATGCAAGGAGACAATCGCCATAACTCTGCAGATTCGCGTTATTGGGGATTCGTTCCGGAAGACCACATCGTAGGCAAACCTCTTTTCATTTGGCTTTCATTGGATAAGGATCGAGCCCTTTTCGATGGTAAAATCCGATGGAACCGACTATTCAATTGTGTGGATAATATAAAATGATACAAGGAAGATAAAAAAAGGAAATTGATGGGAATAAAAGAAATATGAAACGTTCTCTATTAACTTTAGCCATAATCATCGGACTCGTTCTGATCATCCGAACGTTTGCCCTCACTACATGTACCATACCTTCTACTGGTATGGAAAATACCTTATATCAAGGTGATTGTGTATTAGTGAATAAATGGAGTTACGGTTTACGCCTTCCTTTCCCATCTTTAATTGGATATTATCGATGGGGAAAACCTGATGTAAAACAGGGAGATATCATCCTTTTCAATAATCCTGCACCAACAGACCGCACAACGGCCATCAGTCATCGTGAACTCTACGTAAGCCGCTGTGTAGGCCAACCTGGAGATACACTTATGCTCAATAATGAGCGAATGGTAACTGGAGATATTGTCATCAGTCCCGATGACAAGTTTCTCTACGCATATCCTGGTGAACAAGAGGAACTGATGCTTGAAGCATTACAAAAGACCGGTCTTTCAGACAATCAACTCATGGGTTATGACAACGGTACTTACGTACGCAGTTTCAGCCACTATGAGCTCTATCTATTAAAACAAGAATTGCAAGGACAAATTATTTTTAAAGCTCTTCAAACTGACACCACAGATGGAGTACATCCCTTTGTTGTTCCTTCTCGTGGAGTCTTAGTCAAGGTATATCCATGGAATGCCAAACTGTTATGTAATACAATCAATCTACACGAAGGACGACATGCCACCTTGCAGGGAGATCTTTTAGTCATTGATGGCACACCGGTCAAAGGTTTTCGCTTTACAAAAGACTACTGTTGGGTAGCAGCCAGCAATTCCATCAATATAGCAGACTCTCGCCTTTTTGGATTTGTCCCCGAAGACCACCTTATAGGACGTGCCTCCCTCATTTGGTTTTCACATGACCCCCAACAACCTTGGAACAAAGGTTTTCGATGGGAAAGAATTTTCCAAAAATTATAATCCCAAGAAATCATAGTTCAAGAATCAAATGTATCACTTCTCCACCACCTACTTAGGACCTGTATCATACTACGTACAACTCTATGTTGCCAAAGAGGCACGCATCGAGCAATGGGAACATTATGTGAAGCAGACTTACCGTAACCGCTGTATTATAGCTACCGCACAAGGAATCTTACCACTGACCATCCCTACTGAGAATAATGGTGGTGAAAAGTGTCTGATACGCGATGTGCGTATCAGCGACCATGGAAACTGGCGTCATTTACATTGGAATGCATTGGAAGCAGCCTATCGCCAAAGTCCTTTTTTTGAATATTACGCTGATGACTTCCGCCCTTTTTATGAAAAGAATTACCGTTTCTTACTCGATTTCAATGAACAATTACGCGAGTTGGTATGTAACCTTATCGGCTTTACACCACATGTAGAACTAAGTACAGAGTTTCTGCATGAAGTACCTACAAGCGACATAGATTTACGCACCCTTATCCACCCCAAGCGCCCTTATACCGAAATACAGTCTGATTATACGCCACAGCCCTATTACCAAGTGTTCAGCCAACGGCATGGTTTTTTACCTGACCTTAGCATCATCGACTTGTTATTCAACATGGGTCCGGAAAGCTTACTAATAATTAATAATAAAGAAAGAGAAAGTATAACTAATAACTATAACTATGTCATTTCTAACAGATCTCATTAAAGAAAAAGCTAGCGAAGCATTGACTGGCAATGCTTCAATTCCTGAAGGATTAAAAGAGAAAGTTTTGGGTGGACTCTCTGACTCCATCTTTGATAGTTTCAAACAAACAGCTGCAAAAGAAGGCGGATTAGAGCAACTGACCTCCCTTCTTACTGGTGGACAAGATGCAGCCAGCAGCCCTGTCACAGCTTTGGCCGGTAAGTTGTTCAACAGCAATGTCGCAGGTAAATTAGGTCTTTCCCCCACATTGGTAAATGCCATTGTACCAATGATACCCAAAGTAATTAGCATGATTACTTCAGGCAAGGGATTCGATGTGAACGACCTCGTAGGCGAATTCACCAAAAGTGCCGCCACTGATTTCTTGAAAGATAAGGCAGGCGACCTTCTTGGCGGATTGTTCAAGTAAAAAAACAGGTACAGATCACAAAATCTACAAAATGCAGAGGTACGAAATAATTTAAACTTGTCCGTACCTCTGCATTTATAATTTTATTTTGAATCCTTCCTTTTACAAAAAAGATTATTTCAACGCATCCAAGTTCTGTTGGTTCAGTAGTTGCTTACCCTCGGCAGTGTACATGTAGGCAATACGGTCGGCGTATGCCTTTTCAATCTTGCCGCGAACCATCTTCATGGTGCTGTTAATCATCTGGTTCTGCTCGGTGAACGGCTCGGCCAATACGGCGAAGCAGCTGGGCAACCAACGCTCGGGGAACATACCCTCGAACTCGCCACCCTTCTTGTACTTGTTCAGTTCGCTCTCCAGTTTCTGCAAAGCAGCCTTGCGACCTTCCTCGGTGTCGAGACTGAGGCTTTGCTCCTTCAGCTTGCGTACAAGCTGATCGCGGTTGGGCACGATAACAGCCGTGGTATAGGCCGACTGGTTGTTGTAGAGCATCACCTGGTCAATGTAACGTGACTTCTCGACAAGCGATTCCTCAATGCCCTCGGGGCTGTACTTTTCGCCATCGCTACTGATGAGCAGACTCTTGAAGCGTCCCTTCACATAGAGCAGACCTTCCTTGGTCATGTAGCCAAGGTCGCCAGTGTAGAGGTATCCGTCGCGCACAGTGTCGGCAGTAGATTCGGGATTCTTCCAATATCCGGCCATCACATTCTCTCCCTTCACTACGATTTCACCCATTTCGCCTAACGGAAGTTCTTTGCCCTCGCTATCGCAAATCTTCAATTCAATAGGTTTTACCAACTTACCGCTGGAACCGAACCGATAGAGGTCGGGACCGTTGGAAGAGATGACAGGAGTGGCCTCGCTCAAGCCGTAGCCTTGATACATGGGCATACCAATACCGACGTAGAACTTCTGCAAATCCTTGTCAAGCAAAGCACCACCACCGATGAAGAAACGGAGCTCACCACCGAAGTTCTCACGCACCTTGGAGAAGAGTATCTTATCGAACAACCACACGAGAGGTTTCAGCAGGTAGCGCAATCCCTTGAAGTCAAGATTGCTCTCACCAAAGTAAATCTGGCGCACCTTCAATCCGATATTGAACAAACGCATTGTGGCTTTTCCCTTGGCACGGATGCCCTGCTCGATGTTCTTTTTGAACGTCTTTGCCAAAGCGGGAACGCTGAGGATGAAGTGGGGACGCACTTCTTTGATGTTCAAAGGTATGTTTTTCAGCGACTCCAACGGTGTGCGTCCTACCTGTACGGTAGCAGCCGTAGCACCAACGGACATCATGATGTAGAATCCAACCACGTGTGCAAAACAGTGGTCAAGAGGCAGGATGATGAGTGTACGCCAATGCTCGTTGATGTCCACCAACGTGAGAGCCTGCTCCACATTGGCCGTGTAGTTGCGGT
The DNA here is from genome assembly GCA_045545095.1 of Phocaeicola sp. Classification (GTDB taxonomy): domain Bacteria; phylum Bacteroidota; class Bacteroidia; order Bacteroidales; family Bacteroidaceae; genus Phocaeicola_A. Next base: position 25,699 of record JAZQAG010000035.1, read on the forward strand.
GGGTAAGCACCACACCCTTGGGATCGGCCGTAGTACCACTAGTATAGGTGATGGTAGCATAGTCATCATTCTGGATAGATTGGGCCACGCTGAGGAATTCCTCCATGGTGTGGTTCTTCAAGAACTCATCACCCATATTAAGCACTTCAGCCAATGCTATCTCCTTATCCTCATACTCCTTCTGCTCATCAAAGACAATCACTTTCTCTACCAACGTGAGCTGGTCCTTGATGGCACGCACCTTCTTCAGCTGGGTGCCACTGACCATAATATATTTTACATCTCCATGAATCAGGCGGAACAACAGGTCGTTGCTCTCCTCCAATTTGATGCTCAAAGGTACATTGACAGCTCCGGCATAGAACATGGCCAATTCGCCGATGACCCACAAGTTGCGACCTTCGCTCAACAGAGCCATGGTATCACCCTTTTTCACGCCCAAGGCTTGCAAGCCGGCGCCAAGACGATATACCTGTTTCTTTACCTCCGTATAGGTGGTAGGTTCAAACTGTTTGCCGGTCTTCTCCAACAAGAAAGTGTTGTTGGGATATTTGCTGACCGACGCTTCAAACAAATCTACAAGTGTCTTTTTCATACGTTATTCTTTGTTAACGGGTGCAAAGATACGATAATTAATCAGTTGTACAAAATTGACACTAAGATTTTTACCAAGGCCTATTCCCTCCTCCAGGACCAGAAGACGTACTTCCCACTGTTGTCACCATATTACTGGTCGTGAAATTCTTTACCGATGTCCCATTGGAATAAATACCATTGATATAGTACCCATGAAACTCTTCACCACCCGTCACACTACCACCTGTATAGAGCGTATATAACACAGATTTCACCAATTTGTCACTACTGAGTAATATAGTAATTTGGCGATTCAGCACACTCTTATTAGGAATCAAGTAGGTGATAACACCGTTACCAGAGGTATCTTCTATATATATTAGTTTGTTGGTCAGATTTGATGAACCATATACGACACAACATTGGGTACAAGCACTGGCCGTAGGTGTACTGGTAGCACCACCTGTTCCTATAAGTACTCCACCTGTCACAGCAAAACGATTCTGATCGCAATCAACACCCTCCTCAGGAGTCCCAACGCCTGACGTTATGAGCAATCCACCCGCCATAGTCAACGTTCCATTGGAATCTATGCCATCATTACCCGTAGCATTACAATAGATTCGACCACCATTGATCTGCAAATGATTAGTAGCATTGATAGCATCATCATAAGTTTCAATTTCAAGTACTCCTCCATTAATAATGACAGAGTCCTTGCTCTCTAATCCTTCTCCGCCATCCTGACTGGTAGTAACAGTGATATTGCCATTATTTATGGTCATTGTTCCTTCACTTTTTATGGCTTTTGGATTGGCACAATTTGCATTCTCTCCCGAACCTGAAATTGTAAGTTTGGCCCCACTTGTACCAACAAAAACAATCGGACAGTTTGCGACATCTCCTATAGTAAGCATTCCATCAGTAGATATTCCTTTACCAGCTTTACCCGTACTGACAGTTTTCACTTCTCCTGCCAGAATCTGGATATTACCATCAGCCTTGATACACGCAGCCGAATAGGAATCCTTTGTTCCACTGATATTCGTATAAGTACCCCCACTACCAGAAGTAGAAATATCCAATGTACCACCCAATACAGAAATACTTCCATTTGCCGAAATTCCTCTACCTGCCTCACCTGTATGCACAATTGTAACTTCACCACCACTGATTGTACAATCTCCATCAGTCCTTATCCCCGAACAATAGGTAGGATCATTATTTTCTAACAAAACACCGCCAGAAGCTGTGATATGTATTTTACCACCACTGATATTAATTCCAGCATCAGCTTTGAGGCCTCTTGTTGCATCCCCAGCCATATCAATAACAATCTCTCCACCTTGAATTTGGAGACTTCCAGCATCACCATCTATAGCATCCTTCGAAGCAGAGATATTCAACAGGCCTCCCTTAATTTGTATATAGTCATTGGCATGCAAAGCGTCTCCAGCAATATCAAAAAGTTGGAAGGTCCCACTTTCGATCTCAATATAATCATCGCTACAAATACCATGATTATAATTGGCAATTACCTGAAGTGTTCCCTCCCCCATAAAGATAAGTTGACCTTCGCTAAAAAGAGTCCCTTTTTGGTCTTCATCAGCCTCAGTTTCCGCATAGGAAGTTCCATCCGCCAAAACATTTACTGTACCACTCAATAGGTTAATTGTCGTTTTTTTACCTGTTTGAATATTAATGGCCGATCCATCGGCATTGGTCAAACTGACTCCGGCCAATGTGAGAACAAATTTCTTGTTACTATATACTTTAAACATTCCATCTGCAGCTGTTCCTGTCAATATGTACTCTATCTCCTCATCGGTTGTCGAGGTAACCACTACATCACTTTCAGAGATTACAACATCCACACCTTGATAAGCCATAGGATTGACAGTGGACACAGTTGATCCATCGTAATGAATACGTACTACATTTTTCTCGTGTCCGAATGAGAGACTGTCAATACTGGCATTGGGTAATTGTACCAACGTATCAGCCATGTGCAATTGGGTGATTGTACAACCATCCGTAAAGCGAATGCTATCAATCTTCTGTATATGCGCCCCACGTACCTGACCATCTGTATGATGAACTAAAAAAACTTCTTGTGCCCAAGCTTCAGTCAAAGAAGCGATACACATTATTATAATATATAGATACTTTTTCATTTCTTCAACATTTTAAGTGTTTGACCTCCCATTTTCAATATATAAAGCCCTTTAGAGAGTTGTCCCACATAAACTGGCCGCCCCGGTGTAATCAAAGAATGTTTGACCAAACAACCATCAGCTGAAAATATAACCAAATCCATCTCTCCGCCATGACCATGCAGAACAAACCATTCTTCTACAGGATTTGTCTCCAAACGGTAAAGCATTTCTTCATCAACATTCGAAACGCTATTGGCACTATCATCTACACCTCCTGTATTGGTACCATCGTCTGACGAATCCGAATCATCATCTGTACCACCAGAGATATCTGTATTGCCTTCGTCTGGTCCTTTGCCTGAATCATTGGAGTCACCATACGACATTTGCACAAAAGTCAATGTACGTATTTCTGTCATCAGGAAATTATCCTCCTCTCCACTGGTATGAGTAAACACTACAGATTCTTCATTAAAAAATAGTTTATTCAGGTCTGACAGAAGCATCTCCTTTTGTGTTCCATTCATACAGTTTACCCACAAAGAACTTTGCGCATGAAGCGGAACTAAAGCAAAGAACAACAGAGAAAATAGGTAAATTCTTTTCTTCATAATACTATATTTTCAAATATTATTTTCAACCCTTTACCTGCAAATATATTAATATCAACGCAATAAGCAAAGAATCCTACTCTAAAAACATTTTCATAATCGACTAAAAAGCTCTTTTTATAGACGAAAAAAGTCAGATTATCTTTCCTGAAACTAAAATGCAGTAATGAAGGAAGAATTAAAAAAGCCTAATTAAAAAAGGATTCTTTTGCAAGATAAATGATAAAAAGTATTTTTGAAGAGTGAAATAAATTCAAGTGAAAACACCCTCCTAAAACAACATAGCAGATATGAAAGAAAAGATTGAGGTATATTGTAAAAATAATGGGTTAACCATAGAAATTCTTCCTGGAAGTACATTGTTAGAACTCTACCTACAGAGTGGATTGAAGTTACCTTACGGACCAACCAGTGCACGAGTAAACAATGTTGTGGAGGGACTGACATTCAGACTGTACCATAATATGGATGTAGAATTCTTGGACATAACCTCTTCATCCGGTATGCGCACATATGTCCGTTCATTGTGTTTTGTGCTCTGCAAAGCTGTTGCTGACCTCTATCCGGAAGGAGAAATCATTTTACAACATCCCGTCTCAAAAGGCTATTACTGCACCTTGAAAATAGGCAAAGAAATTACAGACGATGTGGTGAGTCAGATTCGTGAACATATGCACGAAATAGTAAAAGCCCGTATTCCCTACCGACGTATGGAGGTGCAAACGGAGAAAGCTGTACGCCTATTCCGACAATTGGGCATGAATGATAAGGCAACTTTATTGGAAACTTCCGGTAAAGTTTATACCTATTATTATACATTGGGCGATACAGTAGATTATTACTATGGCAGTCTGTTGCCTGACACAGGATATTTAACCCTCTTTGATATCATAAGATACGATGAAGGCATACTGTTGCGCTATCCTGATAAAAGTCAACCAAACCAATTGGGTGAAATGGTAAAACAGGATAAAATGTTAGAGGTATTCAAGGAACACAGTCGTTGGCACGACATATTAGGAGTTCGTACAATCGGCGACTTCAATGTAGCCTGCAACAAAGGACATGCCACTGAACTCATCAATGTGTCAGAAGCACTGCAAGAGAAGAAAATCGCCCGCATTGCTGATGAGATTTATGCCCGAGGGGAGGTGAAGATGGTACTTATTTCAGGGCCTTCATCATCTGGGAAAACGACTTTCAGCAAGCGGTTATCCGTCCAATTGATGACCTGCGGGCTACGTCCCGTAGCTCTTTCATTGGATGATTATTTCGTAAATCGGGAAGACACCCCTTTAGATGAATCTGGGCAATACGATTATGAATCCCTTTATGCATTGGACCTCTCTTTCTTTAATGAGCAACTGAAAAGTCTGCTGAAAGGAGACGAAGTGGAAATTCCCCGTTTCAATTTCACCACAGGGAAGCGCGAATTTAAAGGAGAGAAATTACGTATCGAAAAGAATACCGTTCTGATATTGGAAGGAATACATGCCTTGAACCCAGAGTTGACCCCCCATATACCCACCCAAAACAAATATAAGGTTTATGTATCGGCATTGACTACTATATTGTTGGATAATCATAATTATATTCCAACAACAGATAACCGTCTGCTCCGCCGCATCATACGAGACTATAAATATCGTAACTATTCAGCTGAAGAGACTATCAGTCGTTGGCCCAGTGTAAGGCGAGGTGAAGACAAATGGATTTTCCCTTATCAAGAAAATGCTGATGCAATGTTCAACTCAGCTTTATTATTTGAATTGGCAGTATTAAAGGACCATGCTTTGCCTATATTGAATCGGGTTCCACAGAATTGTGCTGAATACAGCGAAGCTTACCGCTTACGGAAATTTCTTCAATATTTTGTTCCTGTACAAGATAAAGATTTACCACCGACCTCTTTGTTACGTGAGTTTTTAGGAGGAAGTAGCTTCAATTACTGATAAAATCACTAATTTTGCACGCTGAAAGAATAAAGAGCAGAATGTCAACACAGGCAAAGAACATCCAAAGCCAGCAGCAAAAACAAGAGCAGCGACAACTCCTGTCACAACAGCAGGTGTTATTTGTGCGTATGTTGGAGCTTCCCACTGAAGGATTAGAAGAACGGGTGCGTGCCGAGATATTGGAAAATCCCGCTTTAGAAGAAGTTGATGACAACACGACTGAGGCGGATATGGACTCTTCTGATGAAAGAACGTCTATTCTTGAAAACAGAGAAGAAAATGGGGAGTATGATGACGAAGGTCTTCCTTTAGAAGAAAGTTATCAAAAAGAGATTGATGAAAATACTCTGGCAGCTTTGGGAGATTATAGTAATGAAGATGATATCCCAGATTATGAACGAACCGACTACTATAGCCCTTCAGAAAGAATGGGTGAAGAAATACCTTTTTCTGCATCTATCTCATTTTACGAAATATTGAAAAGGCAATTGGGTGAAAGTTCACTTGACGATGAAGAACGTGAAATAGCCGAATACCTGATAGGCTCCTTTGATGACGATGGACTTTTACGCAAAGAACTGTCCTGCATAGTCGATGAATTAGCCATCTATCGGGGAATCTATATTCAAGAAGACAAACTACTGAAAGTATTACAAGTAATTCAAGAATTTGACCCCATAGGCATTGGCGCACGCAATTTGCAAGAATGCTTACAACTGCAACTTCGCCACAGACCTGATTCTCCTGCTCAGAAAAGAGCCCAACAAATTCTGGACAAATATTATGAAGATTTCACTTACAAACGTTGGGGACGTATCATGGAACGCCTTTCATTGACAGAGGAGGAATTTAAAGACGCTGTAGATGAACTGACACGTCTGAATCCCCGGCCTGGAAGTTCGCTGAGCGAATCAGTAGATAAAGGATTACAGCAAATTGTACCTGACTTCATCGTGTGGACAGACGACGAAGGTAATATTCGTTTCACCCTGAACGACAGCAACGTACCCGAGCTCCGTATCAGTGAGTCGTTCAACAATCTGATACAAGAGGATTCCACAAATACTCCGACAAACAAACAAAACCAAGAGGCAATTCTCTTCATCAAACAAAAAATTGAAGCAGCCCAAAGTTTTATCAACATCATCAAGCAACGACACCACACACTTACCATTACCATGCAGGCCATCATCGATTTGCAACGTCCTTTTTTCTTGGAAGGAGACGAGCAATTATTACGGCCTATGCTGCTGAAAGATGTTGCAGACCGGACAGGTTTGGATGTCTCTACCATTTCACGAGTAAGCAATAGCAAATACGCAGAGACTGATTTCGGAACCCTGCCCTTAAAATTCTTTTTTGGCGATACCTATCATAAACCGGCAATCGTTCAAGCAAATAAAAAATCAAAAAAGGAAGATACACTACAAGACGAAAAAGAGATTGCTACTTTACGCCAAGTAAGAGCCATCATTCAAGAGTGTGTGGACAATGAAGACAAGCATCATCCGCTGAATGATGAACAACTGGCCGATATCCTACAGAAAAAAGGATTTGACATGGCCCGCCGTACAGTAGCCAAATACCGTCAACAATTAGGAATTCCTGTAGCCCGCATGAGACGCCTATGACACGTACTACAAAACATTCACTACGCAGAAAGGCCCTATTGATCAGTGCACATCTACTGTCAATTATATGTAATCCTATTGTTGTACCCACAATCGGATTTATAGCCGTGTTTGCTTTTTCCTACCTTGCGATCCTTCCTTGGATATACAAACTATCTGTTACAGCACTTGTCATAGGGTTCACCATGATATTCCCGTTGTTTTTCATACGATTATACCAATGGTTAAATGGATGGAAATTAAGAGAATTGGGGCATCAACGAAAACGCCTTATTCCCTACATCTTCATTATTTGCTCATACATCGGTTGTCTTTTCGTCATGCAACATTTCAACATGCCTCGTTGCCTGACAGGAATCGTAGTCTCAGCATTGGCATCTATGGTTATCTGCTTCTCAATAAACCAATTCTGGAAAATCAGTGCCCATATGGCAGGAATGGGACAACTCATCGGTGGGCTTATTGCTTTCAGTATGATTTTCTACTACAACCCTCTACCCTGGCTCTGTCTGCTTATTTTATTGGCAGGAGCGGAAGGAACTTGCAGTATTATCATGCGGAGGCATACTTTATCCCAGGTACTGGTGGGAGAAGTAGTCGGGCTTGTATGCGGCATATCCGGAATTCTGTTCCTTTGAACCTTTTCAAACCAATCATTAAGAATTATAAATCAAAATAATAACAATTGTCATATGAAACCTACCGTAAGTATTATCATGGGAAGTACTTCTGACCTTCCCATCATGGAAAAAGCCGCTAAATTATTGGATGAACTTCAAGTACCCTTCGAGATGAATGCACTTTCAGCCCATCGTACTCCTGAAGCAGTAGAAGAATTTGCCAAGAATGCCAAGAGTCGTGGAATTCAGGTCATCATTGCTGCCGCTGGTATGGCAGCCCATTTACCTGGTGTCATTGCTGCATCAACTACTGTACCAGTTATTGGTGTTCCCATCAAAAGCACCCTTGAAGGAATGGATGCCCTCTTGGCTATCGTACAGATGCCTCCCGGAATTCCTGTTGCTACAGTAGGAATAAATGCTGCCATGAACGCAGCCATACTGGCTGTACAGATGCTTTCATTGGCTGACACTGAACTAAGCCTTCGTTTTGCCAACTACAAAGAAAATCTGAAAAAGAAAATCGAAAAGGCCAACGAAGAACTGAAAGAGGTGAAATACGCCTATAAAACAAATTGAAACAGTATATAATTCTAATTTGGTCACCCCTACATCCCTATGATAAATCTATTCAACTATACCCGACGGAGAAGTAGCGAAACAAATATTGGAGCAACACCGTTAGGAGGAAATAATCCTATCCGGATACAGTCCATGACCAATACCGTAACCATGGACACAGAAGCCTGCGTAGAACAAGCCAAACGTATTATTGATGCCGGAGGTGAATATGTACGCTTTACCACACAAGGCCCTAAGGAAGCCGAAAATATGCTTCACATAAACATTGGTTTACGTTCGCAAGGATACATGGCACCTTTAGTAGCAGACGTACATTTCAATGCCAAGGTAGCCGACATTGCCGCCCAGTATGTTGAAAAGGTTCGTATCAACCCTGGAAATTATGTAGATGCTGCACGCACCTTCAAGAAATTAGAATATACTGAAGAGGAATATGCTGCAGAACTTCAGAAAATACGAGAACGTTTCGTTCCATTCTTAGACATTTGTAAAGCCAACCATACAGCCATCCGAATCGGAGTGAACCATGGTTCTTTATCAGATCGGATAATGAGCCGTTATGGCGATACTCCTGAAGGAATGGTCGAGTCTTGTATGGAATTTTTGCGTATATGCGTAGAAGAACAATTCAACGATGTTGTCATCTCCATCAAGGCCAGCAATACAGTGGTTATGGTAAGAACCGTACGTTTATTGGTCGCTGTAATGGAAAACGAAGGGATGGCTTTCCCCCTGCATTTGGGTGTAACCGAAGCAGGAGATGGAGAGGATGGGCGTATCAAATCAGCTTTGGGTATAGGAGCCCTTTTAAACGACGGATTGGGAGACACCATTCGAGTATCACTGAGTGAGGCTCCTGAAGCAGAAATACCTGTAGCCCGCAAATTGGTTGATTATATCACTTCGCATGCTGATGCCCCCTACATTCCTGGAGAAGTTTCTGATGATTTTGATTATCTGCATCCCACACGAAGAAAGACACAAAGCATACGTAATATAGGTGGAAGCCAAGTACCTGTGGTCATAGCTTTTCACTGGGAAGGGAATGATTCATCCAATCCGCAATTGTTGCCCGATTATATTTATACAGGACGTACCCTACCACAACAACGTTATGCCACCCAATATATCGTTGATGCAGACGTTTGGACTGGTGAGAGTGATACATGGCCGGCATTCAATCTGAATACAATTGGTGAGATGGACCATTGTATCAGTGAAATGAAATTCCTCTTTATCCCTTACCTGATGCTGGATCAGGTAAGCGACACTTTAAAAAGACACCCTGAAACTGTAGTCATTTCACAAAGCATGCACCCCAACCGGTTGGGTGAACATCGTGCTTTGGCACACCAATTGTCCAACGAAGGAATGGAAAATCCCATTGTCTTCTTCCAACATTACGGAGAGACAGCATTAGAGGATTTACAGATAAAAGCAGCAGCAGATATGGGTGCTTTGGTCTTTGATGGATTAGTGGATGGTATATGCATTCTCAACCAAAACAATCAGATTCCTTCTACTGCAATCGAGGCTACAGCATTTGGAATTCTGCAAGCCGGTCGTTTACGAACGACCAAAACGGAATATATCTCTTGCCCTGGCTGCGGACGTACCTTATTCGACCTACAAGCAACCATTGCCCGTGTCAAGGCTGCCACCTGCCATCTGAAAGGATTGAAGATTGGTATTATGGGATGTATTGTCAACGGACCTGGCGAGATGGCAGATGCAGATTATGGCTACGTAGGAGCCGGACGTGGGAAAGTGAGTCTTTACAAGCAAAAGGAATGCGTTGAAAAAAATATTCCGGAAGAAGACTCTGTCGAAAAACTGATTGAGCTCATCAAGAAACACGGAGATTGGAAAGAATAATCTATGGAAAGAAATGATATCAAAACCGTCTGTGTCTATTGTGCATCCAGTACCCAAATAGATCAGACCTATTTTGATACGGCACGAGAATTGGGACTCTTGTTGGCCCAAAAAGGGATACGCCTCATCAATGGAGCTGGAAGCATCGGACTTATGGGCGCCCTGTCGGATGCTGCCCTCAAAGGCGGAGGAAAAGTGACAGGAGTCATTCCTTCATTCATGGTCGAACAGCATTGGCACCATCCCCATCTCAGTGAACTGGTCATTACCGAAAGTATGCATGAACGGAAGCAGACAATGGCCAACCTCAGCAATGGTATCATAGCCCTACCTGGAGGGTGTGGGACTATGGAGGAATTATTAGAAATTATCACTTGGAAACAATTAGGACTATATGCCCATCCCATTGTTATATTGAATGTGAACGGATTCTTCGACCCGTTATTAGAAATGCTCCAGCGAGCTATCGACCAACGCTTCATGCGTACCATACATGCACAAATCTGGCAAGTGGCCCGCTCAGCAGAAGAAGCTGTCGAATTACTCTATACCACACCACTTTGGGATAAAAGCATACGTAAACTTGCTGCAATATGACGGACACAGGAATACATAGCGAACTCATGCCCCCATTGCTTCGATCCAACGAATGGATTGCAGGTATCACCCTATGTTGCTTCCTGATAACTGCATATATCCTTTCTCAAAAGAGGCAGATGATGCAACAAGAGGTAAGGAATCTCCTATTTACCAGAGAACGGAGCAGTATATTCTCCGAACAAACAGCTGGCGAAGTGAACAGCAAGCTCTTATTGCTCCTGCAGACGAGCCTCTTGACAGCTATCGCAGCCATTGATTATTTCCTGAGACAAGACACATTCCAAGAGGCATCCCCTTCCATCATCACATTACTGATGAGCTACACATTCATCATCATCTTATTTTATATCCTGAAGTGGTGCCTATACCAATTTATCAATTGGATTTTCTTTGATAGCAGTAAAAATAATTTATGGATAAAATCATATTTTTTCCTTCATTCACTTTTGGGAGTCCTTTTTTTACCCATCACATTATGCACAATTTACTTTGAATCGTCTTCTTCTGTAAGTGGCATTTTCTACCTCTTTATATTAATTTTGTTAAATTTGCTGCTCATTTACAAGTGTTTTTGCATCTTTTTCAACAAAAAATATGGCGCTTTCTATTTAATTGTGTACTTTTGCACCCTCGAAATACTACCTGTTCTCATTTTGTGGAAAGGTGTTGATTTCATCAACATAACATTGACATAAAAAAATTATTACATTGGAAATTAAAAAGATTCTCATCTCACAACCCCGTCCTACCTCTGACAAATCACCTTACTTCGATATTGCAGAAAAATACGGTATCGAGATGGTATTTCGTCCATTCATCAAAGTAGAGAGCTTGACTCCCAAAGAGTTCAGACAGCAGAAAGTTTCTATACTTGACCACACAGCTGTGATATTCACATCCCGCCATGCCATTGACCATTTCTTCCAATTGTGTAGCGAATTGCGTGTGACAATCCCCGAAACGATGAAGTATTTCTTCATTACAGAGTCCATCGCCCTATACCTGCAGAAATATGTCCAGTACCGTAAGCGTAAGGTATTTTTTGGACGTACAGGCAAGTTAGATGATTTGGCCGGGCCTATCACCAAACACAAGACAGAAAAATACTTTGTCCCTCTGTCAGACATTCATACCGACGAGATCAAAAATATGCTTGATGGTCTGAAAGTACAACATTCAGAAGCTGTCATGTACCGCACCGTCAGCAACGATTTCACTGAGGAAGAGAAACTTGACCACGACATGTTGGTATTTTTCAGCCCTGCAGGTATTGCTTCCTTGCTGAAAAACTTCCCCAACTTTGAACAAGGCGATAAGATTATTGCCTCTTTCGGCCCCACAACAGCCAAGGCTGTCCGTGATGCCAATCTGCGTTTGGATATAGAAGCCCCATCGGTAGAGGCTCCTTCTATGGCTGCCGCCATTGAACTTTTCTTGAAGAAGAATCAATAACAGATATTATCCGTCGAGCTACAAATTGTAAGTGACTATCATCGCGTGACATCCACCCGAAACCACTTGCAACTTGTAGCTCGACATTTATTCATTTACCTACTCATGCCCATAGGACCTGCTACATTACGAAAAGCCGAGCGCCAAAACAAACAACTCGTTATCGGGAAGCTCTTCGAAGGAGAAGGCAAATCCATATCCGCCTTCCCCTTGCGCGTAGTGTATATGCTTACCGAGCGGAACGAAGAAGCACCGGCAAGCATACTCGTCAGCGTCCCCAAGCGTCACTTCAAGCGAGCCGTCAAACGCAATCGCACCAAACGGCAGATTCGCGAAGCATACCGCCTCAACAAGCTACCTCTATTACAGGCCTTGACCGACAAGCCATACGGATTGGTAATCGCATTCATCTGGTTGGACAAGCAGTTGCACGACACCGAGGAGATAAGCCTCAAGGTGAACACCCTGCTCGAACGTATCATCCACAAATTGCCCGTCGAATGAAACAATTTGCTACCATCTTGAGCAAGTTGCTCACCCAGATATTATTACTCCCTATCCTTTTCTATCGGAATTTTATCTCTCCTCTTACACCCCCCACGTGCCGATTCACTCCCACATGCTCACAATATGCCATGGAGGCATTACAGAAACATGGGCCTATCCGTGGGCTTTATCTCTCCATTCGTCGCCTCTTGCGTTGTCACCCATGGGGAGGCAGCGGATATGACCCTGTACCATAAATCGCACATTTGGCAAAGGTTAACCATCGAAATATAGGAAATATCAATAAATTAGCCTACCTTTGCGGCGGTTTTCCATTTATTTCCAACTACACGTATGAGCCAACCGAATTATAGCCCCGAATTTGCCATTATCGACTCCAACACATTCAGCTGTATGGGGTTGAAAAGCCTGTTGGAGACTATACTTCCTGGAATTACAGTCAGATGTTTCAATACATTCAGTGCTCTGACGGATGATACCCCGGACATGTATGCCCATTATTTTGTAACATCACAGATAGCCATGGAGCATACAGCCTTTTTCCTTGAGCGTAAAAGGCGGACTATCATTCTGGTCAATGGAGAAAACCCCTCCTTCAACACATTTCATACATTGAACGTAGGGCTTCCGGAGAACAAACTTGTGAGTGCTTTGATTAACATGCATGACAAAGGGCATGGACACTCCACCCCACCCCAAAAGAAAAATTCTCAGGACGACTATGCCCGACTGTCAACACGCGAAATGGAAGTATTGACCCTCATTGTACGAGGACTTATCAATAAAGAAATTGCCGAACGGCTGAACATCAGCCAGACCACCGTCATCAGCCATCGCAAGAACATTACAGAGAAATTGGGGATACGCTCCGTATCCGGCCTCACCGTCTATGCTATCATGAACGGACTGATAGAGGCCAACCAAATATAAATACAACAAGAAAAAGAGATGAAGATTATAACAAAGAATCGGCTTTTTTCCTCCCCAGTCTGGAAAATATTTTTTTCAGGTATAGTAATAATCCTGGCCGGATTATCCATTTCATGCAGGGAGGAAAAGATAGACCCCTTACCCGCAGAACCCACACAGACATTGCTCATGTATATGCCATGGTCAGGCCCCAGCCAACCCTTGACTTCATACTTTCTGATAAACGTTGCCGATATGGAAGAGGCTATATCTGCAGGCATATTGGACAAAGAGCGCGTGTTGGTATTCCTCGCCACCTCACCCACCAGAGCTTCGCTTTTCGAGTTGAAGTACGACAAGAAGAAAGGGGAATGCGTCCGAAAGACAGTTAAAGAGTATGAGAATCATCCTTATACAACCGCAACGGGAATAGCTACCATACTGAATGACATGAAGCGGACGGCACCGGCCAACCGATACTCCATGTCCATCGGTGGACACGGCATGGGATGGTTGCCTGTCAGTAAGAAAACAGAATCCTCCTCCCCCAGAGCTTCCACCTCCCACTCGACACCCTTCCGTTATCATTGGGAAACCACAGATGGCCCGTTGACAAGATTCTTCGGTGGCTCGTCGGTCGATTATCAGACCGAAATCACCACCTTGGCAGAAGGTATCAGACAAGCGGGCATCACCATGGAGTACATTCTCTTTGATGATTGTTACATGTCGTGCGTCGAACTCGCTTACGACCTCCGCCATGTGACCCGCCACCTGATAGCCTCCACCAGCGAAGTGATGGCTTATGGAATGCCTTATCGTGACATGGCCATACACATGCTCGGAAATATTGACTACGAAGGCATCAGCCAGAGCTTCTATGACTTCTACAGCAGCTATTCCACTCCCTGTGGCACCATTGCCATGACGGTGACAGAAGAGTTGGACAGCCTGGTCTCTCTGATGCGGGAAATAAATACAAAGTATCAATGGGATACCGCCAAGAACAGTACACTCCAAAAACTCGACGGTTATTCGCCCACCATTTATTACGATTTGGGAGACTACGTGACAAAACTCTGTGAGGACAGTATTCTTTTAGACAAGTTCAACGAGCAATTGGAGAAGGCTGTACCTTCCGCAAGCCGTGCCCATACCCTCACCTTCTATTCCGCCCTCAACGGGAGGCGAACCGCCATCCATTCCTTCAGTGGGCTGACCATCTCTGACCCAAGCACAGACACCAGCCACCATGTCAGCGATACCAAAAGCCAAACAGCCTGGTTCAAAGCAACTCACCTGACAGATAACGAGGAAGATTGACCACACTGGGACAAAGTGCATATTTTGAAACCATTATACGACAAATTCCATTGAAAATTCGTATCTTTGTGCGCTCTACTGACAAAAAGCATTAACAATAACAATTAAAACACTATAAACAACACATGAAGAAAACATTCGTTATGACCTGGTTGTTTGCGCTCATCGGCATACTGCCCCTATTGGCGCAAATGCAGGAACCCATCAAGTTCCAGACAGAATTGAAAAAGATTTCCGATACGGAAGCTGAACTGGTATTCAATGCCACCATCGATGCCGGATGGCATCTCTATTCAACCGACCTTCCCGAAGACGGTCCGATTTCTGCCACCATCAATTTCGACAAGATGGAGGGTGCCGAATTGGTAGGCAAACTTACTCCCAAAGGAAATGTAATTGAGCATTTCGACAACATGTTCGAAATGACACTCCGCTATTTCGAGGGAAAAGGAACTTTCATACAGAAGGTCAAGTTCACCGGTGGTGCCTATACATTGAAAGGCTACCTGCAATATGGCGCTTGCAACGACGAGAACTGCCTGCCACCCACCGATGTGGAGTTCAACTATACAGGCGACGTGAAGGGAGCCTCATCAGTGCCTGCCGCTAAAGTGGAACCTGCCGCTCAGGCCCACACCGAACCTCTGCCCATAGCAGAAACCCCAGTTGTGGAAACCCCTGCGGCCGACGAAGTAGCGGCCAACGACCTTTGGACTCCCGTCATTGACGAACTCTCCAGTTTCGGACAAGCCGAAGAGAACAGTACAGCCAACCAATCGCTTTGGGTAATCTTCATCACCGGACTGGTAGGCGGATTGGTAGCACTCTTCACCCCTTGTGTATGGCCTATCATCCCTATGACCGTCAGTTTCTTCCTGAAGCGTTCAAAAGACGACAAGAAGAAAGGTATCCGCGACGCATGGCTCTATGGTGCATCCATCGTAGTCATCTACGTCATCCTCGGTTTGGCCGTCACCCTCATCTTCGGTGCCAGCGCACTGAACGCACTTTCAACCAATGCCATCTTCAACATCCTTTTCTTCTTGATGTTGGTCGTATTTGCCGCTTCGTTCTTCGGCGCGTTTGAAATCACATTGCCGTCATCATGGAGCAATGCAGTAGATAGCAAGGCCGAGCAGACCACCGGTTTCCTCAGCATCTTCCTGATGGCTTTCACCCTTACATTGGTCTCTTTCTCCTGCACAGGTCCTATCATCGGTTTCCTTTTGGTAGAAGTATCCACCTCGGGCAACATCATCGGCCCTGCCGTAGGAATGTTAGGTTTTGCCATCGCTTTGGCTCTGCCCTTCACCCTCTTCGCCATGTTCCCCTCCTGGTTGAAGTCTATGCCCAAGAGCGGAAACTGGATGAATGTCATCAAGGTGACTCTCGGTTTCTTGGAGTTGGCCTTCGCCTTGAAATTCCTCTCTGTGGCCGACCTTGCCTATGGTTGGCACATCCTTGACCGCGAAACATTCCTTTCACTCTGGATTATGATTTTCGCTCTGCTCGGTTTCTACCTGTTGGGCAAAATCAAGTTCCCACACGATGAAGAGGAGGACGACAAAGTAGGCGTAACCCGCTTCTTCCTGGCTCTTATCTCATTGTCCTTTGCCGTGTATATGGTACCCGGTTTGTGGGGCGCTCCCTTGCGTGCCATCAGTGCCTTTGCACCACCGGCCACCACTCAGGACTTCGTTTTGAACAAGAACGAGATGCAGACCCACTTCCTCGACTATGAAGAGGGTATGGCTTATGCCAAGAAAGCAGGAAAACCCGTACTGCTCGACTTCACCGGACACGGTTGCGTCAACTGCCGCAAGATGGAGAATGCCGTATGGATTGACCAGAACGTGAAGCAGATTATCGACAACGACTACGTACTGATTTCGCTCTATGTGGACGAGAAGGATCCGCTGCCCGAACACATCACCGTGACCGAGAATGGCAAAGAGCGCACCCTGCGTACCGTGGGTGACAAATGGAGCTACCTGCAACGCGTGAAATTCGGAGCCAATGCCCAACCTTTCTATGTATTGGTCGATAATGAAGGCATGCCCCTGAACCAGTCCTACTCTTACGATGAGGATGTGGCCAAGTACATCGACTTCCTGAAGACAGGATTGAAGAATTATAAGAAGTGAGAATAGTGATTAGTGAATAGCGACTAGTGAATAGAAATTAGATAGTAACACAGCTGTCAACTAGTGATTCGTCACTAGTCACCAGTCACTCGTCACTAGTAGCTAGTCACTAGTCACTAAAAAAATATCCCCATGCTGACAAAAGACGAACGCCAAAGCATCATCGCCCTGATAAAGCGCGAAGTGGTACCTGCCATCGGATGCACAGAACCTATTGCCGTAGCTCTCTGTGTAGCAAAGGCTACAGAGCTGTTAGGCCGCACTCCGGAAAAGATTTCTCTGCAACTGAGTGCCAACATCCTGAAGAACGCCATGGGAGTAGGCATACCCGGCACAGGCATGATAGGTCTGCCCATAGCCATAGCTTTGGGTTCGCTCATAGGAAAGTCAGAATATCAGTTGGAAGTTCTTCGCGACTGTACCCCCGAAGCTGTGGAGCGTGGCAAGCGCTACATGGACGAGGGGCGCATACACATTGCCTTGAAAGAGGGCATCAGCGAAAAACTCTATATCGAAGTCCTTTGCGAAGCGGAAGGCCATCAGGCGGAAGCCATCATCTCCACCGGACATACCAACTTTGTCTATCTGCGTAGTGGAGAAGATGTATTGCTCGACAACCGCCAGCCATCGGCCTCCCATTCCGAAGAGGTACAGGATGTCACCTT
Source organism: Phocaeicola sp. (assembly GCA_045545095.1). GTDB lineage: Bacteria > Bacteroidota > Bacteroidia > Bacteroidales > Bacteroidaceae > Phocaeicola_A. Next base: position 43,305 of record JAZQAG010000035.1, read on the forward strand.
AACCCTTCGCAAAGTGTTCGACTTTGCCACCACCAGCCCCTTGGAAGAGATTGACTTCATCCTCGAAGCCCGCCGTCTGAACAAAGCTGCCGCCGAAGAGTCGTTCAAGATGGACTACGGACATGGATTGGGACGCGCCATCCGCGAACCCATGGATACCCCCGTAGTGGGCGACAGCATCTTTGCCCACATCCTTGCCTATACCAGCGGTGCATGCGATGCCCGCATGGCCGGTGCCATGATACCCGTCATGAGCAATTCAGGCAGTGGCAATCAAGGCATCAGTGCCACCATGCCCGTTGTCATCTATGCCGAAGAGACACACAAGAGCGAAGAGCAACTGGTGCGCGCACTTATCTTGAGCCACCTCACGGTCATCTATATCAAACAGAGTTTGGGACGCCTTTCTGCCCTTTGCGGATGCGTAGTAGCCGCCACAGGTAGCAGTTGTGGCATCACCTACCTGATGGGAGGTGGATACGATCAGGTGGCCCATGCCGTAAAAAACATGATTGCCAACATCACCGGTATGATATGCGATGGAGCCAAACCAAGCTGCGCCATGAAGGTTACCAGCGGTGTAGCAACAGCCGTATTCTCAGCCCTGCTGGCCATGCAACAGAAGTGTGTGACCGCTTTTGAGGGAATCATCGACGAAGATGTGGACCAGTGCATCCGCAACCTCACCCGCATCGGCTCACAAGGTATGAACGAGACCGACCGTCTGGTACTGGACATCATGACACATAAGACGGGCCGGTGCTGAATGCCGCAAAGCCTTCCGTCAGGCTCTCACCCCCCCATCAACGGTTCCATCAACAACTGGCATTCCCGGTGATACCGTTGGACAGTATCCGATTTCTTGTCCGTTGCGCGGGCCATCATATCCTCATCATCCAGTTCCAGAGCTATCAGGTAACACATCACCTGTTTGGTCGCGTTGTTTGTCAAGGCATCTATGCGCTGTCGCATTCCCGGGTGTTCCTCTTCCAACAAGGCAATGAGCATTGGCACTATCTCTCCTTCAGGAATCTCCCTCTCCACAAACAGCCTCCCATGTTTCAACTGGATCAGCAGGGTGGCGATGTCTTTCACCCTTGTTTTCAGTCGGTAGCGTATGATGCGCTGATCTATCCTTTGGTCATGCTCCACCATTTCAGCCACCATTTGTAGCCCCCGCTGTTCTTTGCGGCTTGCCTCCAAATCTTTCTCCAGGGTACGTTTCTCCCGCATGATGACAGAGCCGGTCTCTTTCAGTTGCTTGATTTCGTCCGTTTTCTCCCTTACCTTATCTTTTTCTTTTTGCAGCCTCTCTTTCTGTCTCTGCTCCATGTTTCCTATCTGCTCCTTCTTGCGTTCCATCTGGTAGTATAGCAACCCTATTTCCTTATTCATTTCTCTTTGCGCCACAGTCATCTCATCGATTTCTCTGTCCCCTTCTGCCAGTTGCTCCTGCCATTCCTGCCGTTGCCTCCTTTGTCTTTTTCGGATGAGCGCATACAGAATGGCTCCTGCCGTCACCAGCCCCGCCAGACATGCCATGAGTCCCCATTGTATTTTTATCCCCCTCTGGTTGGCTGTCTGCAATGTTTTTACCTTCACTTCATGGGGAATCACCGCCACTTCTGTAGTCTTGCGCCGCAGGGTGATGTCATTGTCATATTCCCGATACAAATCGTGAAAGTGCTGACTTTCATCCACATTCCCCAATTGTCTATGAATCCTATACAGATTCAATAACCCGCCACACACCACCACACTGTCCTCACTCTCCACCACCTTTTCTGCATACACCAACGCCTTGCGATATTCTTTCGTTTCATAGTAGAGTGTGGCCATGCTGGAATAGAGTGAATATCTGTGGTCATCCTTTATGTATTGTTCGCATTCCAACAACATTTGTTCCGCCTTCGCATATTCACCATTCCTTCTCAAAAAATTGGCATAATCTTTCACATACAAGTAATAGCGACGGGAAGAAGTGCGGTCCTTGTATTGCATACCTTTCTCAAGATATATTTTGGCACTATCCATTTTCTTCATCAACTCATAAGTATTTGCTATTATCCCACAGGCAGAAATTACATAATGAATAGAATCTCCCTTCAGTTTATACTCATACGATTTTTTCAAGTAAACCAATGCACTCTTATAATTAGCCTGATCATACATCAACAATCCATAGTGATTGTACAGCAATGCCTTGTAGCGGTCATCTTCCACCCCTTCAAACCACTGCTCGCTCATGGCAAAAGCTTCAGCAGCCTTCTCCACCTCTTTGCGCTGTTTATGTACCAGCCCTTTGTACAAGAGAGCCTTGGCCGCATATTGTCTTTCTCCGTTCCTCGTAAAATAATCTACCGCCACATTAATCAGCGAGTCATTTCCCAATGGCAGGTGGCATTTATGTCGTGCTTGGATCCAAAGAAGTGCAAACATAGCCCTCTGATAATCAGAGTCGAGCGAAAAGCTGTCCAGTTTTTCAAGTGCCCGGATGACACTGTCCGGACATGTCTCCATACACTCCTCTGCTTGCGTCAGAATACTCCCCTTATTGTCCGGATGACAGCCCCAGAACAGCCCCCAAAGAAGCACATACAGCATTATTTTCCCAAATCCCGTCATATTTCAAGCGTTTCTATTCTTTACAAAGATAGTGAATATTTTACAGAGAACCAAACACATATATATAAATCGTCCTTTACAGCTCTCAAAATTAGAAGGACTATCCATTTTCACCCCTTATCCCACACCCGGTTTATGCCCATCTGCATATCCTCGAAATTCATTAACAGATTCATCGACTTTGATTATCAACATTTTACACCCACCTATATACATTTGTCAACATTTTGAGCTACTAAAAATAATCACAATTTCTTTTGTCCATTACAATTCCCCGCTCTAACTTTGTGACAACCGACATGGGTATAGCTCCCCATAAAACAGAAAAATTATTAACCACTTTAATGTATTTATGCAATCATGAAGAAACTACATGTAAAAGCCCTGCTAATAGCAGGCATCGTTGCGTTTTCGGCAAATGTTTTTGCCAACAATGGTTTAACACAAACGGAAGAGAGAAATGTCGAATTATCAAACAATGGTAACAGTATTGCAAACGAAGAAACTCTCAAAGTTCCAGTCACCGCCACAGTCACCAACAATGTACTGAACGTACAGTTCACAGGCTCTGTACCCATGGCCACCGTCACTGTCAGCAATGCCATGACGGGAGCAACCATCAGCCAACAATCATTGCCAGCGGTCAACGGAACGGTCACTACCGTACCGGTTGCAGGACTCG
>JAZQAG010000036.1:0-46426 GCA_045545095.1 Phocaeicola sp.
TTTGTCGCTGCGCCGACGTATTGCAGCCGGTGAAATGCTGAGAGAAGAAGATTGGAAAGAGATGGAGCAACGGATGAAGTCCGTATGGCCTGCTTTCAGCAATCGGTTGTTCGACCTTTGCCACTTGTCGGAACTGGAGTACCGCGTCTGCATGCTCATCAAGTTGCGTGTATCACCGTCGGAGATGGCCAACCTGTTGAGTAAGGACACCAGCACCATCAGCACCGTGCGTAGCCGCCTCTACAAAAAAGTGTTCCAACGCAAGGGCGGTTCTAAAGAGTGGGACAACTTTATACTCTCGATGTGATTTTGCAAATTGTTTGCATATTAAAAAGCAAAGTGAATGCAAAATGAAAAACTTGGCGCAACGGACAACCGGCCTTATCTTTGCATCGACAAAACCAATTTATTAACTTTTAAACAATAAGGAATATGAAGAAATTAGTAATGATTGCAGTAATGGCAATGGCCTGCATCAGCAGCCTCACAGCACAGACAACCGACAAAAGGCTTCTTGGCGTATGGGTAATGGAGTCCATGCAATTTGATGGCGAAGAGAAGATTCTTTGCGGTATAGAAACAGGCTATACCCAGTTCAAGTTCTATGGGGCTGATGGGGAGTATGCCTGTGCACAGATTGTCCGTCAAGAGAACGGGGAATTCGTTGTCATTCCTCACGAATACGGCACATATACCTATAAGGATGGTGCCTATTCTGAAATGGGAAGAGAAGCTATTCCTAATGGTATAACGTGGGTTGACGACAACACTTCCAAAGGCCGTTGGATGAATCGCAACGATGTGTGGAAGAAGAAGACCAACCTGTCCCAAGAGGCGGTTGACTACATCGTTACTCTCTGCAAGATGGCCAAGCAGAAACCATCGGCAGAAGTTCAAAAGTCCATCGAGCAAAGCATGTTCAGCCGCTAAACGGACACACGAATTGCTAAAAAACTAAAGTTTATAATAATGTTGTATTAGATTTTAACCAGCCGGCAAAAAAGAAAGGGGTGCGTGATGCATCCCTTTCTTTTTTATATGGTTATTTTACTTCTTCCCCGGCACATATTTCGCCCCGACAACGAGGCGGTCGCCTGAGAGGTCAATCTCAAACAGGTTGGGGATGCGGATGTAGTGGCCCACGTCCTTGTGGCTGTGAACAGACATCAGCCATTTGCCTTCGAGGGTCTGAAAGAGCATACCGTGGCCGAAGTTCGGCGGAGTGATAGGCTCAGCCTCGTGTACCCAAGGACCGTCGAGAGTGCCGCTTTCGGAATAGACAACTCCCTGTGTATAGACATTGTCCACCCAACTGGTCCATATCATACCCAAGCGGCCGGTGCCGGTCTTGAACAGGTAAGGTCCGTCGGTCACCTTGTTGGGACGTACCTTGCCGTCTTCCACTTCGCGACTCCAGGGACACGAACTGGCGCGGAACATCAGTTTGCCTTCGCCGATGGAGCCGCTCAGGTCGGGCTTCAACTCTATCTTCTCCATCGTGCCGTCCCAGTTTTGCAGCCATTCTCCACAATAGACCATGTAAGGCTTGCCGTCGGTATCCACCCAGAAGGTTCCGTCCAGCGTCGGCTGGTTGTCGGGCAAGTAAGTCGGGTCGGCCATCGGGCGGTAAGGACCTTCGGCCTTGTCGCTCACAAGCACGTGGCTGGCACGGCGGGGGATGACGTTGCCGCGCACGGTGTCAATCTTGATGGCTTCGTTGGTGAAGGTGGCAAAGTAGTAATATTTTCCTTGATACTCGTGCAACTCAGCCGCCCATATTTGCGGACGACGGCCCATCCACGAAGCCGTGTCGGTCAATGCCACGCGATAAGGTCCTTCCCACAAGGCCAAGTCCTTGCTCTTCCACAGGAGTCCGCCAGTACCGGTCATGTAGTACATGTTGGTTTTCTTGTCGGCCAGGATGCAGGGGTCGCTCAGGCGGATGCTGTCCAATGGGATGTCCGTACGGAAGCGGCGCGTCTTTTCGGGTTGTTCACTCTGAGTCTGTTCGGTACCACTCGTTTTGTTCGTTTGTACACAGGCGGACAAGATCATACTCAGACAAGCCGCCACTAAGATAAAAATTCTTTTCATAATATCATTTTTAGTCAATGCACAAAAATACATATTCAATGGGATTTGACAAAGAAAATCTTACATTTTCTCACAATTCTCAAATATAAACAGATAAATCTTAAGTCGGAACTCGGTTTTGCCCCACAGAAAAGTCCGTTTGCCGCTTGTATTTTTTAATCAGAGCGAAGAGAAAAGTTTAATCATCGTCGATGTTTACATAATCATCGTCGATGACTATATGATTATCGACGATGATTATATGATTATCGTCGATGATTAAAGTTTTGACTAAAGGCAAACTGAAAAAAGGGTCAGGCAAATGGGTTTTTCTGTTAGGCAAAATTAAAAATGCTATTAAGGGATTCCTTGGCGAAGGAATATTTAACACTCCTTAATGGTGCGTTTCCCCACCTTTTTCGTTTTCTTTGCAAAAAGATTCATTCCGGAATGAAAACCAAAGAAACTACATGCACCCACGACATCGCTGACTTTGAAAAGATCGTGCAGAGAATCCGTCACTGGCTGCTACAGACGGCCATCGGCTATCTGCACGATGCTGACGAGGCGGAGGATGCCGTGCAAGAGGCCCTGATGCGCTGCTGGACAGTGCGCCAACGGTTGGGAAAGATGGACGAATTGCCGCCCTTTGCCATGCGGGTATTGAAGAACTTGTGCACCGACCTGTTGCACCAACGCACCTGGCCGGCTGGGACAATGGAGGAAGACGAAAGCCCATCGCCGGAGGCCCGACTGATAAACCGGGAACAGGAGGACTGGATGATGGAGTGCCTGAAACGGTTACCCACCGGTGCACGTGCCGTATTGCAGATGAAGGGCATCGACGGACTGTCGTACCAAGAGATGGCGGCCATCTTGGGCACCACCGAGGCTACTGTCCGCGCTAAAGTGGCAAAGGCGAGACAAAAACTTTGGGAAATCTACCACAAAAGAAAATGAAAGGAAATGAATGCTATGGACAAAAGATTGAAAGAACATATCGATGAACTGCTCCGCCTCTACGACGAAGCACGCACCACCGACGAACAGGAGAGGGAATTGGCCGACTTCTTCAGCCAACCACACGACAACCTGCCAGAGGAATGGGAAAGATATGCGGCACTGTTCACAGCCTTTGCCGAGAGTGAATCCCTTTTCAGCGAAGCGGAGTTGGAGGAGATGACTGCACCCCTTCCACACGGAAGTAGAAGGGTGTGGCCTTGGACATTGGGAGCGGCTGCTGCCATAGCCCTGCTTATCGGCCTCTTCCTCTACCATCCGCAAACAACGGAAGCGCCCGATTACTTGGCCACCACCGAACAACCGACACCCGATATGAAAGAGTTGGATCTTACCTCGCCGGATAGTGCATTGGCAGAGCGCATTGCAAATCTTGAAATTGTCCCCAACTCAGCACATTTGGGGGACTCAAATCATGTCATGCGGCTGGGAGGAGATCGTCCCCAACCGGCAGAGAGCACTGCCATATCAAAATCAAGAGGCACTTTGCTATTAGGATATCAGCGCAGAGAGGAAGAGACAATCCCTGCATACGTCGTTTTAGTAAATGGAGAATTGCTCCCCGACTCGATGAACTACCTTGCAACTCTATCCCTTAACAAAATCCGTGAATATTTTCTGTCTCGTGGGGAAGTTGTCGAAGATTTTGATTATCGGGCCGTCAAAGACGAAAAAGGACGTCAGAAGTACGGCGACATAGCCAAAGGTGAAAATGGCATCGTCGAATTACGGATAAAGACGAAACCTGTACAAGACTCTTTGTTCGTTAAATAACAACAAAAGAACGCATTTGCTTTAATAATTATATATATTTGCAACCACATTACCAAACTAATGAGAATCATCATGAAAAGAGTATTTGTCATCATTGCGTTGCTCACCACCACGCTGTTGGCAGGACAAGCCGCCAAGAAGGATAAGATTATCGAAAAGAAAAAAGGAAGCATCACCTTTGTGGTGGATGAAGGATTGGAACCCATTGAAGGAAAACGGATACTAATGGATGGGAAGGAATTGGCCAAACAAATCCTCTCTCCTTACGAATTTCCTGGCGAACTGAACATTGTAGCCACCAGTTTTGCAGACGAGCGGAATCTGCGATACATCGGAAACTTGAAAGACATGTTTTTCCGTACCGTAGTGAAAGCTTATGCCAACCACCAGTCGCTTGTGCTTTCGCCCGACATGATATGGTTGCTCATCAGCCAAGGCTTTGCCCGCTACGTGAATGCCCATCCCGAGGAGCTGCGTCCCCAGTTGGTTGAGCACGATGGGAAGATGGACTTGGTGGTGATAACACCCGAAGAACTGCTGACAGGCAATCCCGATTGGGAGAAAATCATAGGCGACTTCTCCGACTCTATCCAGAAATACACGAAAGGGGACATCGCAAAGACCATCGCCGCCGACTTCACCACCACCACCCCCGTGACACGTATCGCTTCGGAAATCACGCTGATGGAGAGTGTGAAGTCCTACTTCGAGTACGTGGTCATGTACCTTGCGTGCGGCATCCCCAGTGTGACACTCCAAGGTACACCCGAAGACTGGCAACTGGTGCTCAACAAGGCCAAACGTTTGAAGCCATACGGGCTGACGGAATGGATAGAGGAACTGGAACCGATTCTGACCGAGTTTGTCCGCACTGCCAAGGGGAAGCCTGACCAGCTCTTTTGGCAAAGGATGGTCAAGGAGGTGCGGCTTCCCCGACTGAAAGGTGGAGGTTGCTCTTTCGACAAACCGACCGAACTGGACGGATGGGTGCTGAAACTGTTCCCCGATGAACAGGGGGTGACACTGGACAAGATACCCCACACCCACAACATGCCGGCCGACCACGTGCGGGTGGATTTCAAATACCAGATTATAGACCCGATGCAAGGAAGCGTGGCCCGCGAGACACCCATGGAACTGTGGGCCGGCTTCATCGGTGCCGAAGAAGACACCATAGCCAACGCTCTGATACCGAAAATAGGCTGGCTCGTACGCATTGACGATGAGGAGAGCACCCTCAGCGACCTCCAAAAGAAAAACGAAAAAGGAACAATATACATCCGCATCAAAGAGGTTCCCACAGTGCTTGCCCAGCTGAAGCACATCAACCGCCTGAAACTCGATTTCACCGGCAAAGTGGTCCTTCCCACATGGATGGACAAACTGACCATCGAGAACTTCACCATCTCCGGCAAACTGACCGAAGAGGAGAAAGCAGAAATACAGAAGCGATTCCCCAAGGCGGTAATCAATAATAGATAATGCACACACCATGGTATGACGGGAAAAGTGAAAGCGGAAACCTTCACTTTTCCCGTCGTTTGTTTGGAAATGTACAGAAGATGAGATACTTTTGCAGAGGAACTGTGCTATAGCCATGACATTCCTATTTTGTGACAAAATTAACCAAAACTTCAACAACATGAGAAAGCCGGGTTTTATCCTGATATTTGCATGTGTAGCCGTATTCGCACAAGCACAACTTTTACTAAACGAATCATTTACCGAGAACCCACGAGGGGTATATCGTTTGACCACCATCATCGGAAAATCTGGAGAGGTCATAGCCCCTTATGAGCAGTACAAAATCTGTACGGACAGCGTAACATTACATTGCAGTGTAGAAGATTACAAGTTTGCCATCACCCAAAACGACAAGCAGGTGTTCAACTACACAGGAGAGAACCCCTTAAGCCCGATGGAGAAGAAGATGCTCATCTACAACAGCAACTCCTTGCAGTTCTCCTTGAAATGGTGGAGCACCTATCCCAACCATCAGATATTCCCCAACAACGGCTGGTGCATTGAAAATTATCAGTCGGGGATTTACTCTGACTATGCCCGTCCCTTTTTCAACGCTATCATGCAACCGGTCAAAAAGGACAAAAAGAATCCGTTCATTGGCAAATGGCGTCTCGTGGGCATGATGGACGAACTGCAGGAATTGAAAGACATGTATAAATTCCCCGCACAGGAGGCGGCATCAATGGTTGTTTTCACACCCTCATACATCGTTATGGTCAACCACAATAACGGTCGGGGGTGGGTCTTTCATGCTGCATACAACGGAAAGGAGTCTGTCTCGTTCAACAAGGAAGTCCGCAAGGCTACCTGGCTCACCCCCGATTGTATTGCTCTTCCTTTTACCATCGACTATCGTACCGACTACGAAATCTGGCAACGCGAAGATGATGAAATACCCATCATCAGTCATATTGCAGACAGATTTGTGGAAAATCGTTGAGAGACTATTACTTCTCTGAAAGCATGATAAACTAAAGGACTCGCCCCCAAGAAGAAACATCAAAATAACCGTTTAATTTCTCAGACGCAGATGACGCAGATGAATTATCCGTCTATTAATGAAAAACTGTATCATCCGCGTCATTGTGTTCAAAAGTTTGAATGATGACAAACCCTCAAAGAATCTCCCGAATGGAGCAATTGTTCGACCGTGCATCGGAAGCAGTTGCGGAACTTTCGACAGCACTCGACAAGTACCAGGCCGCCCAAGAAGGCATAGCCACCCTTAGCGGCTACTACGGAAGCGACGAATGGAAACAGGACTTTGCCGACGATGAAGCAGGCCTGCTCCCTGCCGGCCTGAAACGCGGTGTGCTTTCAGAAGACGGAATCTGGAACCTGCTCGCTGAGGTGCGCGAGTTGGAGAAACGGTTGAAAAAATAATTTTCCATTTTTGCTTTGTTCGTATCTACCTTTGCACTATCTTTGTCCCATGATTGGTTTCCAAAGGACAGAATAGTCTAAGGGATTAATAGGGAATCGGGTGAAAATCCCGGACAGACGCGCTGCTGTGATCTCCTGAGTCGTCTTGATAGATAGACTTTTAGCCACTGACCATGCTGACACGCACCAAATGTCGGGAAGGCATCAAGGCGAAGGGGAAGTCAGAAGACCTGCCACTCAACAAAGGCTGTTTCCGCTCGCGGAACAAGGGGAACAGTACGAAAAGCATTTTTTAATATCATCGAAAGAACAAGAGACGTATGATTCAAACCGTAGTGAAGCGCGACGGACGCATTGTCGGCTTCAATGAAGAGAAAATTGCCACCGCCATCCGTAAAGCCATGCTGCATACGGACAAGGGGGAAGATATGCACCTCATCAGCCAGATAACCGACCACGTGGCTTTCCGTGGAGAGTCGCAGATGACCGTAGAGGCCATTCAGGACATGGTGGAGATGGAACTAATGAAGAGTAGCCGCAAGGATGTGGCACAGAAATACATTGCCTACCGTAACCAACGACGCATAGCCCGCAAGGCGAAGACACGCGACGTGTTCCTGGAAATCATCAACATCAAGAGCAACGATGTGACGCGCGAGAATGCCAACATGAATGCCGACACGCCGGCAGGCATGATGATGAAGTTTGCCAGCGAGACGACCAAACCTTTCGTGGACGACTACCTGCTGAGCGACGAGGCCAAGGAGGCTGTGCGCAACAATTACCTGCACATCCACGACAAGGACTACTACCCCACGAAGAGTCTGACCTGCATCCAGCACCCGTTGGAACGTATCCTTTCCCACGGATTCAGTGCCGGACACGGTGAGTCGCGCCCGGCCAAACGTATCGAGACGGCCAGCATCATGGCCTGTATCTCTATGGAGACAGCACAGAACGAGATGCATGGCGGACAGGCCATCCCTGCCTTTGACTTCTATCTGGCGCCTTACGTGCGCAGCAGCTTCATCGAAGAGGTCAAGAGCCTGGAGGAACTGACGGGACAAGATTACTCACACCTGTATAATAAGGAGTTGGAGGACTACCTGCACCAACCGTTGGACGGACTGGAGGGCGAAGAGCGCATCCTGCAAGCTGCCATCAACAAGACGGTGACGCGTGTACACCAGGCAATGGAAGCTTTCATCCACAACATGAACACCATCCACTCACGCGGAGGAAACCAAGTGGTGTTCAGTTCCATCAACTACGGCACCGACACCAGTGCCGAGGGACGCTGCATCATCCGTGAGTTGCTGAAGAGCACCGAGCGCGGTGTGGGCAATGGCGAGACAGCCATCTTCCCCATACAGATATGGAAAAAGAAACGTGGGGTAAGCTACCTCATTGAGGACCGCAACTACGACCTCTACCGCCTGGCCTGCAAGGTGAGTGCCCGACGATTCTTCCCCAACTTCCTGAACCTGGATGCCACCTTCAACCAGAATCCAGCCTGGCAGGCAGGCGACCCCAAGCGTTACGAACACGAAGTGGCCACCATGGGATGCCGCACCCGTGTGTTCGAGAACCGTTTTGGCCCCAAGACCTCCATCGGACGCGGCAACCTCTCCTTCTCGACTATCAACATTGTCCGTCTGGCCATCGAGTGCATGGAGGTGGAGGACAAAGAGCTGCGCATCTCGCAATTCTTTGCCAAACTGGACAACCTGCTGGAGGTGACAGCCCGCCAGTTGCATGAACGCATGGAGTTCCAGAAGACTGCCTTTGCCAAACAGTTCCCCCTGCTGATGTCATCCCTGTGGTTGGGAAGCGAAAATCTGAAACCGAACGACACCATCGCCTCTGTCATCAACCAAGGTACATTAGGTATCGGTTTCATCGGACTGGCCGAGTGTCTGGTGGCCTTGATAGGCAAGCACCATGGCGAAAGCGACGAAGCACAGCAGTTGGGACTCCGCATCGTCACCTACATGCGCGACCGTGCCAACGAGTTCTCTGACCGTTACCAGCACAACTATAGTGTACTGGCCACCCCTGCCGAAGGGCTGTCGGGCAAGTTCACCCGTGGCGACCGCAAGCGGTTCGGACAGTTGTCCGGCATTACCGACCGCGACTACTATACCAACTCGAACCATGTACCCGTCTATTACAAGTGCAGCGCCCGTCACAAAGCCGAAGTGGAGGGACCGTACCACGACCTGACCCGAGGCGGACACATCTTCTATGTGGAGATGGATGGCGATGCCACCCACAACCCCGAAGCCATCATGCGTGTGGTGGATATGATGGATGCTTACAACATAGGCTACGGCCCGGTGAACCACAACCGCAACCGCTGTATGGATTGCGGTTACGAGAATGCTGATGCCAACATGGAGGAATGTCCCCGTTGCAAGAGCAAGCGCATCGACCGCCTGCAGCGCATTACCGGCTATCTGGTAGGAACCACCGACCGATGGAATGCAGCCAAACTGGCCGAGTTGAACGACCGCATCATCCACGACCTTAACGGTACGCAGACATGCTTGCCATTCTCCGAATAGTGGAAGATACGATGGTGGACGGACCAGGTATGCGTACGGCCATCTATGCTGCCGGATGTACCCACCACTGTCCGGGTTGTCACAACCCGCAATCGTGGGACATACGGGCAGGAGAGAAGATGACGACCGAGGATATTCTCCGTCCCATCCTGGCCGACCCCTTTGCCGATGTTACCTTTACCGGAGGAGACCCCATGATGCAACCCGAGGGATTCACCGAACTGGCCCGCGCCATCCGGGAACGGAGCCGCAAGACCATCTGGTGTTACACGGGGTACACCTACGAAGCCTTGCTCACCATGCCGCCCCAACGGGAGCTGATGCAACACCTCGACGTACTGGTAGATGGTCCATTCGTCCAGAGCCTGCGCGATGAGCAACTACGTTTCCGTGGAAGCAGCAACCAACGGCTGATAGATGTGCAACGCTCGCTCGATGCTGGGGAAGTGATTCTTTGGGAATAAAAAAATAACAATCTCTTCTATACTATAATGATACGCGAACGAAAAGAGAGTCTGTGGAAATCTATTGATTGGGTGACAGTGGCCCTTTATCTGGCACTGGTCATCTGTGGATGGTTCAGCATTTGCGGAGCCAGCTACACGTATGGCGAAACGGACCTTTTCAGTTTTGACACCCGCTCGGGCAAACAGCTGGTATGGATAGGCTGTTCATTAGGCTTGGGATTCATCCTGCTGATGCTGGAAGAGAAAGTCTATGAAGTCCTGGCCTACCTGCTATATGCAGGCATGATGGTACTTTTGCTGATAACCCCTCTATTGGCCAGAGACATCAAAGGCTCCCTTTCTTGGATAAGCCTTGGCCCCGTGAGCCTGCAACCGGCAGAGTTTGCCAAATTCGCCACGGCATTAGCCCTTTCCAAGATGATGAGCACCTATGGTTTCACACTCGAGAAAGAGAGGAATCTGCTTCGTACTACGGCTCTGATTCTGCTTCCCATGATTCTCATCATCTTGCAGAAGGAGACAGGTTCTGCCTTGGTCTATGCCGCCTTCTTTTTAGTCCTTTATCGGGAAGGTATGCCTGGAGCAATACTTTTCTCTGGCGTAGCAGCCATCATCTATTTTGTCGTTGGCATCCGTTACGGAGCCGACACGCTATGGGAAACCCCTACACCACTGGGGCAAGCCGTCGTCCTTTTGCTCATCCTCGTATTCTCTATCGGCATGACCCGAAATTACAGCAAAGAGCGCTCTCCCATACGACTCATGATCATCTGTGCCGCAAGCATGACTCTGGCAGGTATTCTTTTTGTCCTTTTTGTCATCCCCTTCAACCTTAGTTACCTGCTGCTGGCCGAATGCCTGCTTCTGACAATCTATCAGCTCTATCTGGCTTTGCGTGACCGTAGCCGTACCTACGCACTGACAGCCCTCTTCACCATCGGTTCTGTGATATTCCTGTACTCTTGTGATTTTGTGTTCAAGAAGTTGGACGACCATCAGCGTGTGCGTATCGAAGTATTGCTTGGCATGAAAGATGATCCCAAAGGGGCCGGATACAATGTGAACCAGTCCCAGATAGCCATCGGCTCGGGCGGACTGACAGGAAAAGGATTCCTCAATGGAACACAGACCAAGTTGAAATATGTACCCGAACAAGATACGGACTTCATCTTCTGTACCGTAGGCGAAGAGATGGGATTTATCGGGTCATCAGCCATACTCATCCTCTTCATGGCATTCATCCTGAGGTTACTCTACCTGTCGGAACAGCAACAACATCCCTTCGGACGTATCTATGGCTACTGCCTGGTCAGCATATTCCTGTTCCACCTGTTTATCAATGTAGGCATGGTATTGGGTCTGACACCCGTCATAGGCATACCCCTGCCCTTTTTCAGCTACGGAGGCTCCTCGCTATGGGGATTCACCATACTGCTTTTCACTTTCCTCCGGGTAAATGCCGAGTATAACAAGAAGAGATAACCCCTATGCAAAAGCTGTACGAACTTCTCCGGTTGGAATACGAACACGAAAAGGAGACTTTCCGGCAACAGACGGAGGTCATGGGAATAGCACGAAAAGTGAAACGTGGTATTGCCTGGTATCCGTTGGGGATAGGACGCAGCTATTATAACTCACTCAACCAACTGGTGGTGGAGGTACACCGTACAGAGGATACCGATATAGAGCACAACTTCGAGTTCGGACGTCCCATCTGTTTCTTCACACAGAATCTGGAAGGCAAGGTGAAGTTCCTGAACTTTACTAGTACCGTCAGCTATGTGGACGAGAACCGCATGGTGGCCGTAGTCCCTTCGGCCGGTGCATTATTGGAACTGCAAGCAGCTGAACGGGTAGGTGTGCAGCTCTATTTTGACGAATACACCTACCGCCTGATGTTCGAAGCCCTCAATCAGGTCATCAAAGCCAAAGGTAACCGGTTGGCCGAACTGCGCGATATCTTCCATGGCCAGAAACCCATATCGACATACACCTTTGCCCCCACACGTTTCCCATGGTTGAATCCCAGTCAGGAGGAGGCTGTCAACAAAGTCCTATGGGCCAAGGATGTGGCTGTGGTACACGGTCCCCCAGGAACAGGGAAGACCACCACACTTGTCGAGGCCATCTACGAGACATTACACCGCGAGAATCAGGTGCTCGTCTGCGCACAAAGCAATATGGCCGTAGATTGGATAAGCGAGAAACTGCTGGACCGGGGAGTGAATGTGCTCCGAATCGGGAATCCCACCCGTGTGAATGACAAGATGCTTTCTTTCACCTACGAACGGCGCTTCGAGGCCCACCCCGACTATCCCCAGTTATGGAGCATCCGCAAAGCCATACGTGAACTGCAGCAGCATGGCAAGAGGAACAGGGAGAATCTGCACCAGAAGATAAGCGCTTTACGGGACCGGGCCACCGAACTGGAGATACGCATAAACAGTGCCCTCATGGGCGAAGCACGTGTCATAGCATGCACCCTCACAGGCAGTGCCCACCGCCTGCTGATGGGCACACGATTCGGAACCCTGTTCATCGATGAAGCGGCACAGGCTCTTGAACCTGCCTGCTGGATAGCTATCCGAAAGGCCGACCGTGTCATCTTAGCCGGTGACCACTGCCAACTGCCACCTACCGTCAAGTGTCAGAAGGCTGTACGGGGCGGACTGGCACATACCCTGATGCAGACCATTGTCAAACAGAAGCCTGCTGCCGTCAGCCTGCTGAAGATGCAATACCGGATGAATGAATCCATCATGCATTTCTCCTCGGACTGGTTCTATGGAGGAGAACTGCAAGCTGCACCAGAAGTAAGATACAGAGGCATATTGGACTATGACACACCCATGGTATGGGTCAATACCGAAGGACTGGATGCAGAGGAGGAATTCGTCGGAGAGAGCTTCGGACGTATCAACAAGACCGAAGCCACACTTACGATAGAACAACTGCAGGCATACATCACTCGTATCGGGAAGGAACGCATTCTTGACGAGCGTATAGACTTTGGTATCATATCCCCCTACAAGGCACAGGTCCAATACTTGAGGCAACTGATACGCCGGAATCCGTTCTTCAAGCCTTTCCACCATCTGTTGTCTGTCAATACCGTGGACGGTTTCCAGGGACAAGAGCGGGATGTCATCATCATCTCCCTTGTCCGTGCCAATGAGGAAGGCCAGATAGGTTTCCTCAGCGACCTCCGTCGTATGAACGTGGCCATCACCAGAGCACGTATGAAGCTCATCATTCTGGGAGATGCCAGCACACTGACACGTCATCCTTTTTACAATAAGCTGTTCCATCACATTTCAGAACAGGAATAAGAAGAACACCAAATTTCACCCGTTACACTTACATACTGCAAGAGGAAACATGCTCTTTAACATAGTTTCTAAGCAGGTTTACTATTAAAAAGTCAAAGAAAAGTGGTAAAAACAGCCGTTTTATGCTATAGAACATATAAAAAGATTCTACAAGAACACTTTTTATGTGTACTTTTGCAGCGTTATCCTAAAACAATCTTTTTACCTTAAAAGAAACTAATACCTATAATTATGAAGAGGAGCCTTTGTGAAAAGGCTCCTCTTTATTTCATCATATACTATCATCTGCCAAGACGGATACCTATATCTGTGATACCATCCACATGACCACCTTCCATACAATGACTCAACCTGACCACAGCAGAACGGCTGCCATCAGCCACTACCCGTAACGATGGAATCTCCACCTCGTATAGTCCGGTAAGCCCTTTCCCATAAGGATACCCGTCAGCATCATGCAACCTGCACTGCAGCGTATCTGTCTCCATCTTCAAGGAGTCTGCCACATTATGCTGTACCAGCAGCCAAAGGTCATAATAGGGATACGCCTCGGAATGCCGTACATCCACATAAAGACGGTATGCACTACCTGCCTCCAGTTGCGGCAAGTGGAAAGAGACTGTATCCTCCCGACTCCATCCATCCCCTACGGGAGAATAGCGATGATAACAGGTGCCCCCCCAATGGCAAGAAGCCGCTGTAGCAAGCATGACACTTGCCACAGCGGCTTTCTTTATATCTTTTATCAGGGAGATCATCACTGGTTTCCGCCCTCCTTATTAACCGGCTGATGCGAAGCATCCCCATGCTGCCGGTTCTGATTATTGCCTTGCTGGCGATTGGGATTATTGGAATGATGATGGTTCTTCTTTCGATTCTTACCCCCCTGCTTGGGAGCATTTTCCCCGTTTTCACCGTTCCCCTGCGTACGTTCAGACTGCTGTCCACCCTGCGGCTTGTCGCTCTTGGGTTGTTCTCCCTGCTTTGCTCCATGCGCCTGAGATGCTCCGTTCTTTCCCGATCCGCCTTTCTTCTTTTTCTTCTTGGCACGGTCAAAACGAGCAATATTGTCCTGCTCCAGCAAATCTACAGGACGCTTTTCATCCTCTGTACCCTCTTCGGAAAGAGACTCTGGCTTCTCTCCGCGACGATTCATATTGATTACTTCAAATGCACGACGGGCAGAGAGTTCCACCAAGTTGGCCGCAATATGCTTGTCTGTTGAATAGGTGATCATTCCTTTCAGGATATCACTCTTGAAGAAGAAATATTCTCCATCCTTGGTCTCCAAAACAATCTCCTTGGAGGGCAAACGCTTGAGGGCCTCCACATAAGTATCCACCTCATAGTTGAGACAACACTTCAACTTGGCACACTGTCCGGCCAGTTTCTGAGGATTCAGGGATATATCTTGGAAACGTGCTGCACTCGTGGCTACAGAGACAAAGCTGGTCATCCATGTGGCACAACACAGTTCACGTCCACACGGTCCGATACCTCCGATACGGCCGGCCTCCTGGCGTGCTCCAATTTGACGCATCTCGATGCGCACCTTGAAAGCATCAGCCAGCACTTTAATCAGCTGACGGAAGTCCACACGTTCATCCGCGATATAATAGAATATGGCCTTGTTTCCGTCGCCCTGGAACTCCACATCGCCAATCTTCATGTTAAGGTTCAGTTCATTGGCTATCTGGCGGGAGCGTATCATAGTCTCATGTTCCCGTTTCTTGGCCTCTTCGTACTTCTCCATATCCACAGCCTTTGCCTTACGGTATATGCGTTTGATTTCAGCATCGGGACGCATATTCACCTTGCGCATCTGCAAAGGCACCAGACGGCCGGTCAATGTGACCACACCGATATCATGACCGGGGGTAGCCTCTACAGCCACCACATCACCTTTCTCCAATGGTATATTATTACTGTTCCGGTAATATCCTTTACGGGTATTCTTGAACTGCACCTCCACCATATCGCTCTCCTCATCATTTCCGGGGATATCAGCCAAGTAGTCGTAGGTGTTCAGCTGACGGTCCTGCCTGCCACATCCACGGCAACAAAGCCCGTCACTACCCCATTTCAGTTTTATTTCATCTGACATAGCTTATATAGTTTATCTGTACTTAAAGGAGTTATCTCTTCGTTAGGAGTTATCGGCTCTACGAGCCTAGGAGTTAAAGCTAAATGCTTTGCAACACTGTCGGCCAGCAGGCCTTGCCTGCGATAACTCCCTTTACCTCCATCTATCTCCCTTTATCTCCATTTATATTAATTACTCTTCAATAACATTATCATCTTCAAGGCAAAATCGAAGAATACCATCTTAGGATTCACGTTCTGTTCGATATGCTGTTGTGCCAAGGTCAGCTCCTCCATGATACCAATCACATTCCGTTCGTTGACAAATGGGGCAAACTTGGTAGAGAAGTTCTGTTCCTCAGGTGTCATATAGACAAGTTCAGGTCTGTGGAAGTTATAGATGAAATTCTCCCGCAGGCTCTTCTGGCAATATACCAACAGGTTCTTCTGACGCTCACGTCCCATAGCCGCCACCTGCTCACTCCACAGTTTCATCTCCTTCAGTTTCCGTTGGTACGACAGGCGCATCAGGCTGACAAAGAGGTCAAAGAACAACCGGCTGTCCTCACTGATGTGGATGGTCTCTATCGCCTTCAGCATACTGCCATCTGCCATGTGGGCAATGTTGGCCGCATCAGCAGCCTGCAATCCATATTTCCCCTGCAGGGTCTGTGCAATAAGCGTTTCCGGCAACCTTTTCAACTCCAACCTTTGTGTACGGCTCTGTATGGTGGCCAACAAAGCATCAGGCTGTTCACTCACCATCAGGAACACCGTCTGCTGGGGAGGCTCTTCCAACAATTTCAACAGTTTGTTGGCACTCTGTATATTCATCTTCTCCGGCAGCCAGATAATCATCACCTTATATCCGCCCGCACTGGACTTGAGTGTCAGTTTTCGGGTAATCTCATCACTTTCCCGCACACCGATAAGGGGTTGTTGGTTCTCTACCCCCATAGCCTCCATCCATTGGGGAAATCCGAAGTAGGGACTCTGCAGCAGCAGTTGGCGCCACTCCCGGATAAAATCATCACTCACATTGGTAGAGGATTTGACAGGAAAGACAAAATGTACATCAGGATGCACCAGCTTGTCGAACTTCACGCATGACGGACACTTCCCACATGCATCACCATCCTGACGGTTGGAGCAACAAAGATAACGGGCATAGGCCACAGCCAAAGGAAGCTGGCCACAACCCTCCGGACCACACAACAGACGTGCATGAGGCACACGTCCATCAGCCACCTCCCTTATCAGGCGCTGCTTGGTCTCTTCCTGTCCGATGATATCTTTGAAATACATAATTTCCTTTTCTGTTTTCTATAATTCCTATAGTCACTATAGCCATTATAGTTTCTATAGTTTGCTCCTATTTTCAGTAAATCTCTTTGGCCACCTGGCGGATACTCTCTACGGCAGAGACGGTATAGAAATGCAAGCTGGGCACCCCATGCGCCATCAGTTCCTTACACTGGGCCACACACCACTCTACACCCAACGCCTGAGCCTCTGCATCGCTCTTGCATTTGGCAGCCTCAATGGCTAAAGGCTGTGGAAGGTCCACCTTGAAGGTCTTAGGAACCACTGTCAATTGCGACCTTTTGGCAAAAGGTTTGATTCCTGGAATAATGGGGATGCCGATACCTGCCTTACGAGCCATCTCCACAAAGTGGAAATACTTCTCATTGTCATAGAAAAGCTGAGTAACAGCATACTCTGCCCCCATCTCCACCTTACGCTTCAGCCACTCTATATCACTCTCTATATTGGGGGCTTCTTCATGCTTCTCGGGGTAACAAGCCACACCGTATGAGAAGGGAGAGCCCGGAGCCTTGATGGGAGAACCGTCCATGAAGAAACCTTCGTTATACCTGTTCACCTGCTCTATCAGTTCCGTCGTGTGGCTATACCCGCCAGGCACAGCTGTGAAGGCAGTCTCATGCTTGGCCTTATCACCACGTAGCAGCAACAGGTCTGTGATACCCAAGAACTGCAGGTCCAACAAGGCATATTCCAAGTCGGCACTCGTAGAGCCACTGCATACCAGATGCGGAACCACCTTCAAGCCATACTTATGCTGGATAGCGGCTGCCACAGCAACTGTACCCGGACGCCGGCGTATCAGTTCACGCTTATAGAGCCCTTCGCCTAATTCCTTATATATATATTCACCCCGATGGGTGGTGATGTTCACATATTGGGGATCAAACTCCCTCAATGTATCGATGGTACGGAACAGAGCCTCTGTTCCGGTCCCCTTCAGTGGAGGAAGCACTTCGAAAGAGAAGGCTGTGCGTCCACCATGACCCTTTATCAAATCTATCACTTTCATCGTTTGCGGCCTCCCAGACAATGTCCATTGACCCTAAGTTAAAATCTCAAAGGGCAAAAGTAAGCAAAATTGAGTATTTCCCCAACGAAATGGGCGAAAAAGTGGGAATATTCTAAAAAACAGAGGGGGATGCCCATACGGACATCCCCCTCATAGGATTATTTGTCAGAGACAGTCTTACTTAACCAACAGCTTCTTGCCATTGACAATGTAGAGACCCTTCTCAAGACCTTCGAGAGAAGTAGCAGCCTTCTTGATCATGCGACCGCTGAGGTCGTAGATGTCAGCAGGCCACTGAGCACCTTCTACCTGTATATTATTGATACCTACGAACTGATACTCTTCACCAGCGATGAGGTATTCAACAGCGTTCACGAAGAGCTGTGCACCATCAGCTGTCAGGTAACCAGAGGGCTGGAGACCGTCAACAGGAATGATGATGTAACCATATCCGTCAACCCAACCTTCACCGATACAGTCAACGCCGTTGGTAGTACCCAAAGCAGCCTGAACAGGACCGTCAGTGAATGAACCGTTAGACTGGAGGTAACGTCCTGTGCTCTTACCCATATCGTTGAATACAGCGAACTCGTCACCTTCGATACCGGCATAGATAGGATGATCTTCATAACCAGCCACCTTAGCCAAGTTGATAGAAGGAGCATCTGCAGTACCCGGGTTACCACCGTTAGTACCATAGTGCTTGTACCAGAATGACTTGGTAGAGAGTACGTTCACCTTACCGAGCAACAGATTAGCTGTCTTGGCGAGGTTAGCACTTGAACCGGTAGAACCACCCAATACTACAACATCGTAACCAACGAGTTCAGACTCGATAATCTCATCAGACAATGTAACGTCGGCATAAGCCAAAGTATCTACAGCATAACCGGCAGCTACAAGGGCATCGTAGATAGCATCGTCCTTGTCACCCTTAGCCTGGAGATAAGCAATCTTAGCAACCTCGATGTTCTCCAGAGTGATGCTGGTGATAGTACCAGTTGCACTACCCCAACCTGTCTTGATAGCATTCAAGTGAACATAGTCATAAGCAGTGAGGTCAACCTCTACCTTACCATCTTCGCCGATAGTAACATTCACCTCAACAAGAGCACCGTTGAAGCTTCCAGGTTCACCACCCAAAGCACGGTTCATCAGAACGCGGAGCTGTACGCCCGGAGTACCCTCAATAACCATCTTGTCGTAAGCAGTCAGGTCAGCATATCTCAGAGGATCAACAGTAGAAGCACCATATACCATAGCACCGGCACCAAGTTCTACACCGATACCCATTTCAGAAACGGCATCACCGATAACCTGAGCATCAGCCTCAACCTTATCCCATTCCTTGAACATATCAGCTGTCAAGGCTACAGGACCACCAACCTCTGCGTTTTCAGCGATGAATGCTTCCATGGCAGCCTTCAATGTTTCCATAGCGGCCTGCAACTCTTCAACGCTTGTTACAAACATCGGTGAGCGTGGGAAGCTTCTCAAAGCGTCAACCAAACCGGCTTCGTCTGTAGGATCAGTATAAGAAGCGTAAACAGAGTCAGCTTCTGCACGGAGAGCCTCAGCCTCGGGCCACATCTTAGAAAGCTGAACACGGCTCATGACAGCACCTACTTGAGCCTTCAAGTCTTGAGCGATGAAGTCAACGTCAGCCTGAGTAGCTTCGGGATCAGCCTCTACTTCTGCCAACCACTCAGCAGCGCTGGCAATGTAGTAGTCGATAGCATCGATAACCTCAGCTTCAGACTCATCAGCAGCATTCAGCGTAGCCTTCATCTCGTTAGCCCAAGCAACAGTGTCGTTGTAAGCAGTGAGATCGAAACGAGGAGCAACATCACCGGTCTTCTGGATGTAGAAGAGGTCAACAGCCTTCGAGCTGCTACCACCCTTAGCCAAAGAGAGAGTAGTGTTGGCAGTCAGAGTAAACTCTTCTGATACGCAATTTGTCCAGTTGGCAGCAGTTGATACGGCCTTCAGGATGGTATCTGATCCGGCGATGAAGCTGAATTCAGAGTTCAAAGCTTTCGTAGCGTCATAGATTACAGCAGCAAGCTTGTACTTACCGGGAGCAAGGGTAGTCAATACCACGTCAGCGTCGGCAGCATAAGCAGATGCAGAGTTAGAGCTGCGGATTGTCGTGTTACCGGTAGTAACCTTGGTCAATCCTTCTACATTCTCAGCCTCCTGATAGTAAACAATGTTCTTGATGGTAGTCGGAGTATAAGCAACCTGTACCTTCATGTTGTCCTGAGTCAGGTCAACGTACTTGTTATATTCCTTATTAGTTGCTGCAGCCTGATAGAGAGTGCTGTCAGCCTCATTCAATACATAAGCATAGTAAGGAGCTTTCACGTTCTCACCTTCGAAGCCAGAGTAGCTACCCATTGTGATTGCCAGACTGCCGCTATCGTCGGTAGTCTCGACAGTGTAGTTGTACTTGGCTGCCTCACGGAATGTGGCAGTGATAACGTTTGAAGCAGAATCAGCTACAGTAACGATGCTTTCCTTATCGCAAGAAACATAGACATACTTCTTGGTGTTGTCCTCATTGTAGATGGCAGCCTTGTTCTCGTCAGCGATAGTGGCTGTTCCACCAATAAGGATACCGTACACATCAGCAGCTTTCACCTCTGTACCTGCTTCGTCAACATACTTCACAGTGTATGAGGTCATCATGCTGGCGTCAACAGTTTCGAGAGTCAATACTGGAGCCTTCTCAGCAGCACCCTTACCTACAATATCACCTGCACCAACATTGTTAGTGAACTTGAAGATAACATAGTTCTGACCGGCAGCGAGGACAGTCTTCACAGCCTCAGTAACATCTGTAGTGAAGTCAGTTGTTGCAGACTTCTTGAATGTTACAGTTGCAATGTTTGTAGCCGGGAGGTTAACCTTTTCAGTACCGGTTGACTTCATTGTCTCATAATCAAGAGTTTCACCTGCATTTACATACATGATATCAGTTGTACGATCCTTGCTTGAACCAATACCAGACCAAGTCAAAGTAGCACTCTTGATTGATATACCTTCAGGAAGAAGTACAGAGAACTCTGCATAAGCGGCTCCCTGCCAAGTTCCACTGAACTTACTGTTGTTAACATGCTCTTTCGCAGCATCAACAGTACTTATGTATGCATTCGCATCTGTTTCACAGTATGAAGAAGCTGTATGAGTCAATGTTACTGACACTTCTGTAATCTTAGTGTTTTCCTTAACGAATGCGTCCTTAGCAGTTCTCATTGCTTCAACGGCAGCGTTGAGGTCGGCTATGGTGTAAGTGTTTTCGGGGTTAGACATCATGTTGCTATAAATTTCCATTACCTTAGTAATAGCATTAGCAAGACCAGCCTCGTCAGTGGGGTTCTCATATTCACCCATCAAAGCCTGAGCTGCCTGAGCCTCTGCACCGGCAATGTTGGCAACAATCTGAACATACATCATGTTGAGCTGGTTGTATGCCTCGCGTACGGCGGCTACAGATTCCTTAGCCTCGGCAGCAGCCTTAGCAACAGTGATGCTCTGAACCAGAGCCTCGCTCATAGAAGCCTGCATAGCGTCAGTCAAATCGAGAGTCTTCTGGTAAGCCTCTGTCTCAACAACAAGAGCATTCAGTGAATCAACAGCAGGAGCCAAAGCGGGATCTACCCAACCAGTGCAAGAGAGACGGAAGTTGTCAATCTGGAACCAACCCTTAGAGGTGTCTGTTCCATCGCTTGAAGAAGCTGCACCAATAGTTACAACTGTTTCCTCCTCAAGAGAGAATGCTACAGACAAAGTCTGCCATGCTTCCAAAGAGTTCCATGTAGTAGTAGGAGCCAATAGGATAGCAGAAGAATCTACATCTTCACCAATCTTCACATATACATGTTGGTTGGTAACCTGATCAGCTAATTCTGTACGCAAAGCAGCACTTGCCACGTATGAACCGGCAGGCAAGCGAACCTCCTGATGCAAATCTACACTTGACAATTGAGGAGACCAAGTCTCGAAACCATTCTTACCATCCTGTGCATTGGCTATATTACCTACAACAAAATGATTACCCCATGTAGAGTTAGTTGTGTAAGAAGTTGTCCAACCTGTAGCCTTAGCTTTATCTCCATCCATTTCAAAGCTCGGGTTAACCATGAAGACAGTAGCGTCAACGGGAGCATCAGCAGTAGCACCTTCCAAAGTAGCAGCCAAAGCCTGCCATGCAACTTCTGCATCGTTCACCTTCTTGAAGGTAACCATAGCATCGCTCACAGCCTTAAGAGAAGCCTGATACTCTTGAACTGTACCCATCTTGGCAGCAGCAACAGCAGCATCGAGAGCCTCAACCTGAACGGGAGCAGCATAAGCAGCCTTCAATTCTTCAACAGCAGCAAGAGTAACCTTCCAGTCTGCCTTGATAGCCATATCTACAGTAGAGCCTTCACCATAGTAGTGGAGGTGAGCATTGTCAAGGCAAATCCAGTTGATGCCTGATACATTATTGAAACCAACTTTCAAATCATCACCTGCTGCAAGTTCTACAAATACAGCATATTCACCAACCTTCACAGCCTCAATTCCTACAGAGAGTGAATCGTTGGCAAAGATATAAGCCTCACCTTCCTTATTAACATAAGCACCCATAGTGAACTTGTAAGCACCAGCAGGCAATTCCTTCACAGTCTGAGCAATGTCACCTGTCCAATTGCCGCTTTCCCAATGCTCAACAATGTTGTCTACAAAGACTATACCGTCTTTCAATCTTTGGGCATCACCAGAAGTTCCGAATGCGAGGTCCTTAGACCCTGCGTTCCATCCAGTGTTAGCATTAGCATCATCAAAGTTCGGGTTCACCAACTTGCCAGTTACATCAGTAGCTGTAGGTTCAACCACGTCGATAGTGAGGGTGATAGAAGCCTGATAGTAAGCATACTTAGGAGTAGAGAGCTTAGCATCCTCTTCAGTGTAAGTATCCTTAGCCCAGAAGTGCTTCTGAGGAACAGAGAAACGATATGTACCGAGTTCTGTAATAGGCTTGCTCAGGGCAAATTCAATAACATTGCCATTGATGGTGTAATCCAAAGTTACGTCAGCCATTTCCTCTTCTGCACCTGTAGTTTCATCAACCTTAACGAAAGTGATAGGCTTGGTAGCGATACCTTCAACAGCAATCACCTCGCCGGGATAAGTAGCAGTGAAGCCCTTCAAGCTGCAAACCTGTCCCCAGTTCTGGAGGCTGGTAACACCCTTGAAGAAACCATTACCTGTACCATAAGAAGCAACCAACTTGCCGGGCTCGTTACCATAAGTGATAACCTTGTCGCCCTCAGCAGTTGTCACACCTGTAGCAACGATGTTGTACAGACGGGGCAACAGGCCTTCGATGGCAGGAACTGTAACCTTCACGCTTGTACCTTCAACCACTTCACCTGTCAGTTCAGTAACCTCATTGTTAGCGAGGTTCACCATGTAGAACTTGGCAGTGTCCGCCAAAGCCACAGTACCATCGAATGAGAAGGTAACGTCAGTCAACGGAGCAGTACGGCTTGTGCTGGGAGTAGGAGATACGCCTGTACAAGCGGTAGAAGCCAATGTGTAAGTGAAAGTCTGGTCGGCCAATGTGTTGGCAGCGAACTCCTTATCAACGATATTGGAGAGAGTCAAGGTGAAAGTCTCACCAGACTTGATAAGACCGGCAGCGATAGCCTTGTTCATAGTGTCGGGCAACGCTGTGATGTCCAATTTAGGATTGTAACCATCCACAGTCAGCTTGATGTTCTCATAAACCTTGTCACCAATCTTTACAGAAGCCTTGACATCAGTACCAATAAGTGTAGAGAACTCATAGTGAGGCACACCCTTAGTACCATAGCTCTTGTACTGAGCAGCACCTGACCATTCGCCACCATCCGCGGGGTTAGCCAATGTCATAGCCAATGGAGAGTAAGGAGTACCTTCCTCGAAGGTTACAACCAATTCATAAACGTTCTCGGCAGAGGGAGTACCACCGCAATAGAATGTTCCTTCGAACACGCTACCGGCAGCCATACCCTTCTTCTCGATACCACCATTCACCTTAGTGAAAGTTGAGCTTGCAGCATTAATCTTCAAGTTGGTGCTGCTAACCTTCTGTGAAGGAGTAATGCTCAAGAAACCATCCTTTTCGGCAGTGAACTGTACCTTGTACATGTCATACTGCTTGCCAAGGACGTATGTCTTGCCAGCGGCCAAAACGTTCACTTCGTCAACCTTCAAAGAGTCAGCAACGGGAACTTCGGGCTCAGCAGCGGGAGCATCATCATAGGTGTAAATGAAGCCATTGAAACGCATCTTTGAACCACTCATGTAGAAATAGTAGGTAGAACCAGCCTCCACTTCAAAAGTCACACCGCCATTGTATTTGTCTGCGCTGTTGTAGGGAGTTCCTGATTCCCAAGCTACATTAGCACCGTCAATAAGGACAGTTCCACTTACCAAATTGTTGTCCTCATTTTTTACGATGTAACCATTTTTGGTGTTTCCTGCATTGCTTACAATACCGGTAACAGTACCATTGAACTGAGGAGTAAACACCACATACGGTCCGACAGTAGGAATTGCACCATTTGACGGACTGCAGTTTTCATTTGTTGAAGCATACACATTAAAAGCTGTACCATCAACGGTAACTTTTCCAGAACCAGAGGTCCAAGTTTCACTTGTACCAAAGGTCATGGTAATGCCTTCAACGGAAGTAATCTGTGCACCTGAAGCAATATCGTCGGCAACAACGGCATAAGAACCTGTTTTCACCTCCGCGAAAGCAACGTTTGCGCAGAACAACGATGCTGCAAGTACGAGCATCGTCTTCTTCATCTTGTTAAAAATTCGCATAAATGTTAATATTAAGTTAGTAAATAAAAAAATTGGTTTTTCGTCTTTTATTCTGTTGCCTTTATCAGCCCTATTCCTTGTCACATAAGAGTGTTTTCATCATCATTCTCCGCTTCAAAAAAGGCCAACAAAGCATTATAATCGGCAAATATACATTATTTATGTACACATTGTATCAAATTTGCCAAAAAAATTCTATTTTTAACAATTCAAGAACAAGCCTTTACGATGAAATGGGAGGAAATAAAGGGTGAAGGGTGAAGGGGAACGGGCAGCTTCGCCTTAACGGTGAGAGGTGAGAGGTGAGAGGTGAGAGGATGAACGGTGAGCGAATGAGCGGGTGGCCTTCGGCCGGTTGAACGATTAACGTTTAACAAATTGGCGATACATATCATTTCCCTGTCATTCTGACGACTGTAAGGAGGAAGAATCTCTAATACATCCAACAGTTCTACCGTAAGCTCAAAGGGTCATCTGCTGATTGGAAGGACTGAAGATCCTTCCAATCGTCAGGATGACAAGAGACCGACTATTGACTGAAATCAGGAAAGACAAAGGCGTAGTGGAACTAAGCTTAAGACCTACCCCAGTACTTCTTAAGAAATACTCCAGTACTTCTTAGGCGGTACTCCAGTACTTCCAGTGTAGTACTGCAGTACTTGTTAAGAAGTACTGAGATTCGATTTGTATGTTAACGATTTCCGTATGGATTACAACATAGAATGTCACCTATTCCCTCTAATTTCAACTGTCTTAACGGTGAGAGGATGAGCGATGAGCGATGAGCGGTGAGCGGAGTATAAAGGGTGAAGGGGGAAAGGTGAAAGGTAAAGGATGAAGGGCGGCTTTGCCTTAACGGTGAGCGGATGAGAGGATGAGCGGTGAGCGGAAGCCTTCGGCTGGGTTGAACGATTAACGTTTAACGAACAGGCGGTACGTATCATTTCCCTGTCATTCTGACGACTGCAGGGAGGAAGAATCTCTGGTACGTCCAACTTTCTACCGTAAGTCCAAAAGGGCACCCGTTGATTGGAAGTACAAGAGATCCTTCCTATCGTCAGGATGACAAGAGACCGACAAGGTGTTGTGAAGGGGGAAGAGGGAAAGGGGAAAGGGGAAAGGGGAAAGGTGAGAGGACTATCCGACTCTCCCTCTAAGTTAGAGGGAGGGGACCCGAAGGGTGAGGGAGTGTGTTGGTGAGAGGTGAGCGGAGTATAAAGGGTGAAGGGTTAACGATTAGCGGACCATGCTCCGGGATATTGTCTTTTAGGAGGAATAATCGCACCATAAAAGGGTACTTCATCCATATTTTTCGTGGAAAAGAAGAGAAAGTAATAAAAAAGTTGTATCTTTGGCCGATTAATAACACTTGAAACAAGCGACGTATGAATATATTCATGATAATCGCCATGGTCGCATTCTTCCTTTTCATCAAGAATACGACAAAAGGAAAGAATCCCGACAATGCAGACGAAGTCTGGCCCACCATAGAACCTCTGCCTGTAGAAGAGGAGACTCCCATGGAAATGGAAGAGCCCAAAGAGCAAAAGCTCCGACAGTTGTTGGAACTGTTAGGGGCTCCCGCTACACCCAAGAAGAAACTGGAAGCCACCAAGCCCTTGCTACAACCCGAGGAGACCACTGCCACCCCACCAACTAAGGAGACGAAGATGGCAACAAAGACTCCATCGGCCAATACTGCAAAGTCATCTGTCGGACAAGACATACGGACACCCCAAGGGGCGCGCAGAGCCTTCATCTATAGCGAGATATTCAAGAGGAGATACTGATATAGCGGTGAGCGGTGAGCGGATGAGCGGATGAGCGGTGAGCGGTGAGCGGATGAGCGGTGAGCGGATGAGCGGTGAGCGGAGTATAAAGGGTGAAGGTTTAACGAGGAGCGGACTTTCGTCTATAACCCCTGCACTAAGGAAGTGAACAAAGAAAATTATAATCAACAAATATAGAAAACGAATATGGCAATGAACATCATTACAGCAGCCGAGGCTGCCAGCTTAGTCAAACATGGCTACAACATAGGACTCAGCGGATTCACCCCTGCAGGTACTCCCAAGGCGGTGACTGCGGAGATTGCACGCATAGCAGAAGAAGAACATGCAAAAGGAAACCCTTTCCAGATAGGTATATTCACAGGAGCCAGCACCGGAGACTCATGCGACGGAATACTTGCCCGCAACAAGGCTATCCGCTACCGTGCCCCCTATACCACCAACCCTGACTTCCGCAAGGCTGTGAACAACGGAGAGATTGCCTACAACGACATACACCTCTCGCAGATGGCACAGGAGTTGCGCTATGGATTCATGGGCAAGGTGGATGTGGCTATCCTGGAGGCTTGCGAAGTGACTCCTGACGGCAAAGTCTATCTGACAGCTGCCGGAGGTATCTCACCGACCATTGCCCGCATGGCCGACAAGGTGATTATCGAACTGAATGCTGCACACAGCAAGAACAGCATAGGCCTGCACGATGTCTATGAACCACTCGACCCTCCCTACCGTCGTGAGATTCCCATCTTCAAGCCCAGTGACCGCATCGGTACGACATACGTACAGGTTGACCCGGCCAAGATTGTGGGTATCGTAGAGGTGAACAAGCCTGACGAGGCACGTGCCTTCACTGCCCCTGACCCTGTGACAGACAAGATTGGACAGAATGTGGCCGACTTCCTGGCAGCCGACATGCGCCGCGGCATCATCCCACCGACCTTCCTGCCCCTGCAGAGTGGTGTGGGCAACATTGCCAATGCTGTCCTTGGTGCCTTGGGACGAGACACCACTATACCTGCCTTTGAAATGTACACCGAAGTATTGCAGGATGCCGTGGTTGACCTTATCCGTGCCGGCCGTGTGAAGTTCGGAAGTACCTGTTCGCTGACTGTCACCAACGACTGTCTGAATGGTATCTACAGTGACATGGACTTCTTCCGCGACAAATTGGTATTGCGCCCCAGCGAAATCAGCAACAGCCCCGAGGTGGCCCGCCGATTGGGTATCATCTCCATCAATACCGCCATCGAGGCTGATATCTATGGCAACATCAACTCTACCCACATCGGTGGTACCAAGATGATGAACGGCATCGGTGGAAGCGGTGACTTCACCCGTAACGCCTATATCTCTATCTTCACCTGTCCATCAGTGGCCAAGGAGGGAAAGATCAGTGCCATTGTACCTATGGTGTCACACCACGACCATACGGAACATGATGTGAACATCATTGTGACCGAGCAGGGTGTGGCCGACTTGAGAGGCAAGAGTCCCATGCAGCGTGCACAGGCCATCATCGAGAACTGTGCACACCCCGACTACAAGAACCTCTTGTGGGACTACCTGAAACTCTCGTCCAAAGGACAGACCTGCCACAATGTGGCGGCTTCATTGGCCATGCATGACACCTTAGCCAAGAAGGGCGACATGCGCCTGACTGACTGGGCTGAGTATGTGAAGTGATATTCCTGAAATAAAAAAGACAATAACCATGACCCTAAAGCGAACCATCTGCTCCTCTCCTTTGGCCTTTGTGGCCAACATGGTATGGGCTTACGTGGCATACGGACTGTGCCGCATGCTCTACCTCGCAGAGAACTGGAGTGTGCTGGGGAGCCATCTCTCATGGTCATCTGCCTGGGAGATGATGCAGGGAGCATGGATGTTTGACACTTCGGCCCTACTATACACCAATGCACTGTATGCCCTGATGATGCTGGTGCCTTGGCACGGCAAAGAGCAGGACGGATGGCAACGGGCAGCGAAGTGGGTCTTCATAGCAGTGAACGGACTGGCCATCTGCATCAATC
Source organism: Phocaeicola sp. (assembly GCA_045545095.1). Taxonomy (GTDB): domain Bacteria; phylum Bacteroidota; class Bacteroidia; order Bacteroidales; family Bacteroidaceae; genus Phocaeicola_A. Next base: position 28,233 of record JAZQAG010000036.1, read on the forward strand.
TGGCAGACAGTGTCTATTTCCAATATACCGGCCGACGCACCACTGCCACCGTCTTCAGTGAGTTCAGCAACGAAGGGAACCTGGGAGGCATCATCGGCATCGAGCTATTGAACCATTGGTACCTGGTGCTGGCAGCCATAGTACTCATCTATGGCCTCAGCAAGGCTTACGTACTGCCTGTAGGCAAACCTTGGCGTCGTCCTTTCGGACTCTACTATACGGTGCAAGTGCTATGCCTGGCGCTGTTTGTCCCTCTCTGCATCTGTGGTATGCGCGGTGGAGCCACCACGGCCATACGCCCCATCACCCTGAGCAATGCGAACCAATATGTGGACAGGCCGGCCGATGTGGCATTGGTGCTGAATACCCCCTTCTCCCTCATCCGCACTATCGGGAAGAAGCCATTCGTCAATCCCAACTATTTCGGCCAAGAAACATTGGACGAGATTTATTCACCGGTACACAATGTGGTTGACAAAGAAGAAGTTGACAAGTTGACAAGGCCATACGGCACAGACTCCTCGTCAACTAAAAACATCGTCATCCTCATCGTCGAAAGTTTCGGACGCGAATATATCGGCAGCCTCAACAGACATTTGGACAATGGGACATACAGAGGATACACACCCTTTACCGACAGCCTGCTGAGCCGGAGCCTTACCTGGGAATATACCTTGGCCAACGGCCGGAAGAGCATCGACGGTATGCCTTCGGTACTGAGCAGCATACCTATGTTTGTAGAACCTTTCTTCGTGACATCGGCAGCCACCAACAGCTTGGGCGGTGTTGCCCGTGAACTGGCAAACGAGGGTTATCACACGGCATTCTTCCATGGGGCAGAAAACAGTTCCATGGGTTTTCAGGCTTTTGCCCGTGCCACAGGCTTCAAAGAATACTACGGACGTGACGAATACAATAAGGACACCCGCTTCGACGGTGACAAAGATTTTGATGGGACATGGGCCATCTGGGACGAGCCCTTCTTGCAATTCTATGCACAGACAATGAGTGACATGAAGGAGCCTTTCGTGACGGCTATCTTCACGGCCTCATCGCATCATCCCTTCGTTGTGCCCGAGGAGTACAAAGACTCTTTCCCCAAAGGGGACAAACCTATCCACCAATGTATCGGCTACACAGACCATGCCCTACGCCGTTTCTTCGAGACCGCCAGCAAACAACCGTGGTATGAGAATACCCTGTTCGTGCTGACAGCCGACCACACCAACCAATCCACTCATCCTGAATATCAGACGGCATGGGGCAGTTTCAGTGTACCCATCATCCTGTTTGACCCTTCTGGCACACTGCCCACAGGCATCCGCCCGGGCATTGCCCAACAGATTGACATCATGCCTACCCTGCTCGGATTAGTAGGATATGACAAACCTTATGTGGCTTTCGGACAGGATTTGTTGGCAACACCCACCGAAGAGGTATGGGCCGTCAATTACCAGAATGACATTTACCAACTCTTCAAAGGTGACTACCTGATACTGTTCGACGGGCAAGAAACTAAAGCCATCTACCGTTTCCGCGAGGATCCGCTACTGCAACACAACCTGTTGGAAGGAAATCCCCAACCGGAGATGGAGAAAGAGTTGAAAGCCATCATCCAAAGCTATATGCAACGGATGAATGAAGACGGGTTGGTAATCAAATAAAGAATTAAATATCAAACGTTATGACTTATCATATTATCCGCACGCTATGGAAACTGATGTCACTGCTACCAATGGGTGTACTGCACTTCATTAGTGACTTGGTTTATTATCCTTTATATTATGTAGTGCGTTATCGCCGCAAGATAGTGCACAAGAACCTTGTCAATGCTTTCCCAGATAAGACAGAGAAAGAGATTGAAAAGATTGAGAAGAAATTCTACTCCGCATTCTGCGATTATGTGATGGAGACGGTGAAACTGATGAGCATGAGCCCAGAAAAGATAAAGAAGCACTTACGCTTCGAAGGGACCGAGGAGGTAGAGCGTCTGGCCTCCCAAGAGGGACGCTCGTGTGTGGTGTATATGGGACATACATTCAACTGGGAATTTGTCACCTCCCTCCCACTCCATTTCAAAGACCCAAAGATACAATTCGGACAAATCTACCACCCATTGGCAAACAAGGCAATGGACCGTCTTTTCCTTGAACTCCGCAACCAATATGGTGCCGAAAGTATCAGCATGGCCAACACCCTACGGCGCATCCTGCAACTGAACAAGGCAAAGACCCCCTTCGTCATCGGATTCATAGCAGACCAAGTACCTCATTGGGAAGCCATTGACTATTGGATGGAATTTTTCCACCAAGAGACACCCGTATTCACTGGTACCGAAAAGATTGCCCGACGTACTGACAGTGCAGTGTTCTACATGTCATTGCGTAAGGAAAGACGCGGATGCTACGTGGCCACCTTCCATAAACTGAGCGATGACGCTTCGAAGACCGAAGAGAATGAACTGACACACCAATACTATCAGTTACTGGAAAAGAAAATCAGTGAAAATCCCGAATTGTGGTTATGGACACACCGCCGATGGAAACGCACCAAGGCCAAATATCAAGAGTGGAACGAGAAAAGAATCAAACGACTGAAAGAAAAAACTCAAGCATAATGTTTTCATTTATACGTAAACAGAAGCATAAGAACAATAAACCGCTATACTATCTCAAGAACTTTGTTCGCTACTATATCCCCAAATGGATATGTGGAAAACAGTTACCAGACATATTGAAACAACTGGAAGAGTTGGACACGGAAGAGAAAACGTATATTCTGAAGCGAGTCAACTATTATAATAAATTGGAGGCTATGACCCCTTTGGATCCTACAAGAAGCATCCAATTAGAAGATTTCAAACTCCAACACCGCAAAAAAGGGAATGTCTATTTCTTCGATACTTATGAATATACACGCTATTTTCCAAAACGCTATAGTATCGTAACTCTCTTCGGAGACATTACTCAAGTACCTGATACTCCTTCGTTGACCAAGAGCCGACCCATTGCTGGGAATAATGCAAATTCTGTCATTCTCAAACTCAATAAGATACGACACTATACTTTCGTGAAAGACAAAAAGACATTCACGGAAAAGAAAGACATTCTCATCGGACGTGCTTGCATCAAACAGGCACAACGAATTCGTTTCTGGGAAATGTACTTCAATCATCCCATGTGCGATTTAGGACAAATAAATGCCAACAATGTGATTCGCCCTGAATGGATAAAGCCCTCTATCTCCATCGACGAGCATTTGGACTACAAATTCATTCTCTGTATCGAAGGATTTGACGTAGCCAGTAATCTCAAGTGGGTGATGTCATCCAACTCGCTGGCTGTAATGCCTCGCCCCAAATACGAGACATGGTTCATGGAAGGTACACTCATTCCTGACTATCATTATGTCTGTATCAAGGATGACTACTCCGATTTGGAAGAACGCCTCACCTACTACATCAACCACCCCGACGAAGCACAAGCCATCATCAATCATGCTCACGAATATGTGGTACAATTCCGTAACAAAAAGCGAGAAGATCTCATCTCACTGCTTGTGTTGAAAAAATATTTTGAGAAAACAGGACAATATCGCGATTGAGCGAGACGACAAACATTGCTTGACAACAACACACCAATCTGTAAAATTATGCCAAAATATAAAGCTTCCGTCATCATCTCCATATATAGCAATACACGTGCGCTGAAGGTTGTACTGGATTCGTTGAAACTACAAACAGAACAGAATTTTGAGATTATAATCTCAGAAGACGCAGAACATAACCATGTAAATGAGTTTTGCCAAACGTACAACTTCACCCATGATTACCAGCATCTGACACAGCCCGATGTCGGATGGCGCAAGAATCAAGCACTGAACAAGGCAATCAAAGCCGCAAAAAGTGATTGGCTGATATTTATTGATGGCGACTGTGTCTTGCACCCACGTTTTGTAGAATTTCACCTTAAATTAAGTGGAGAAAAGAATATCGTGGCAGGGAAAAGAGTGAAATTGAACGATGAATTGAGCGAATTGTTGCAACAAGACGTCATGAACTATCAAGCTATAGAAAAGTCCCTCGTCAAGAAATTCTTTTTAGGTAACAAAAAAGGAATAGGTTTTATAGAAGAGGGGATTTTTATCAATCCGAAGTCATGGCTTGGATTCATACCAAAGCTAAGAAAAATGTCTCAACTGAAAGGGTGTAATATGTCATTTTCCAAAGCTGCCATCGAAGCCATCAATGGATTCGATGAAGAATATATCTTACCCGCTATTGGAGAAGACATTGACCTGACTTGGAGATTCCAAGCAGCAGGGTATCATTTGGTGTCTGCCCGTAATCTTGCCGTCCAATACCATCTTAATCACAAAGAGAACTGGACTGACCAGAGTGAAAACAGCCAAATGATGAAAAGAAAGCAACAGAATAACGAATATATCTGCAAAAAGGGACTTGTATAACCCCAACATCTACATTATAATGACCTTTACATTCATGAGTCAAGCCCTTTACCTATAGGTGTAAACGGATTTACATTCAAAGGTAAAGGGTTTGACATATAGAGGTAAACAGTTTTACATTCTCAGAAAAAAGAATATAAATGTAATATTCTATCAATCAGAGGTTTACCATATCAAAATCCCCAATCATCAAATCTTTGTTTGAGGTAATGCATGCCTCTGCTTGATGCCATTCGGTGTTTCTATGATGCCCGACTTACGGGTATTCCTACGGATAGCCTTGTTCTTGTCCATAGACTCTTTGGTCTTATAGGGACGCTTATGGTCAAGGTGAAGCACTATGGCTGAATAGCAAATTTGCTTCGATTTGATGCCAAGGTTGAAGAGCCGTTCACCAAATTCACGGTCCTGTCCGCCATAATGCATCTCTTCGTTATAGCCGTTGATACGCATCATATCCGCCCGCCAACCGGAAGCATTACAACCATTCCAAGTTGCGCCACGCGGAGTAATATGATTCATCAGACGAGTAAACACCTGGCTCTTCACCAATTTGGAGCATTTGAAATTCATCTTCAACCCTTGCCCTTTGAGCCAAGCGAGGTCAAAAGCCCGTTCTGTAGAGACATCCTCCTGCGTCAGTGCACGACTGATGTCCATCGGCAGTTTGAAGTAACCACCTGAAAGGAAATACCCTTCTTCTGCATACGCTTCGTGTGTGGCAATAAAATCTTTACGAGGCACACAATCCTGATCGGTAAAGATAAGATATTCACTCTCGGCAGCCAACAAGGCTTTATTCAATATACGTGATTTCTCAAACCCCTTGTCCTCGTGCCACACATGTTTGATGGGCAACAAGGGACGGAAGCTGTCTATCAACTGACGGGTGTCATCACGTGAACCATCATCAGCAATTACTATTTCATCAGCCGGCCGTGTCTGATAGAGGTATCCCCACAATGTCTTTTCCAACCAAGCGGGATTATTGTATGTCGAAATAACGACACCGATTGTCTTTGGTTTGCTCATAGAAAGTCTTTAAAGATTCTTGTGAAACTCCACCACGGCTTCTATACCTTTGCGGAAAATGTCGAGACGGAAGTTTTCGTTGGGTGAATGGATTGCGTCACTCTCGAGACCAAAGCCCATGAGGATGGTCTTTATGCCAAGGATACGCTCAAAGTCGGCAATGATAGGGATGCTTCCTCCACGGCGTACGGCCAACGGTTGCTTGCCAAAGGCTTTGGCAAAGCCCTTCTCGGCAGCCTGATAAGCAGGTAAGCTGATGGGGCATACGTAACCTTGTCCTCCATGCATTGGAGTCACTTTTATTTTTACAGACTTGGGAGAAATTTCTTTCAGGTAGTCTTCCATCAAACGGCTGATTTTCTCATGATCCTGATTGGCTACCAAGCGGCAACTGATCTTGGCGTATGCTTTGGAAGGAAGCACCGTCTTGCTTCCCTCTCCGGTATATCCACCCCAAATGCCACAGATGTCGAAAGCCGGACGGCAACTGTTACGCTCTAAAGTGCTGTAACCGGTTTCACCCTGAAGTTCGTCCACTCCAATGGCAGCCTTATAGGCGGCCTCATCAAAAGGAATGTGGGCAATCATATCGCGCTCAGCCTCGGGCACAGGCAACACATCATCGTAGAAATGAGGTACGGTAATGCGACCTTCTTCGTCCACTACCTGAGCCAATATCTTGCACAGGGTATTGATGGGATTGGCTACGGCCCCACCAAAGTGTCCCGAATGCAGGTCGCGGTTAGGTCCTGTCACCTCCACTTCCCAATAAGCCAAGCCGCGTAAGCCGGTGGTAAGCGAAGGCAGGTCTGCTCCTAACATGGAAGTGTCGGATACCAGTATAATGTCTGCTTTCAGCAATTCACGATGTTTCTCCAGAAAAGCCCCCAAGCTGGGCGAACCGATCTCCTCCTCACCTTCAAAGATGAACTTTACATTATGTTTCAGTTCGCCACGTTTCACCAAGTACTCAAAAGCTTTCACCTGAATGAATCCCTGCCCCTTGTCATCATCCGCTCCGCGTGCCCAAATACGTCCGTCACGCACTTCGGGTTCGAAAGGTTCACTCTGCCACAGTTCCAATGGCTCGGCCGGCATTACATCATAGTGGGCATAAACCAATACGGTGGGCGCGTCGGGATTAACGATATATTCGGCATACACCAACGGATTGCCATCAGAAGGCATCAGTTCGGCCTTCTGCACACCAGCCTGCAACAACAACTCGCACCAACGGTGGGCACAACGCTCCATATCCTCTTTGTGTTGGGGAAGAGCACTGATACTGGGAATACGGATAAGGCTGAACAGTTCGTCCAGCATCCGCGCTTCGTTTTCTTGGATATACTGTCTGATTTCCATATCTATTTAATTATTTCGGGACAAAGATAGTGCAAGCCGAGCGGAATACAAAATGAAAAAACATTTTTATTCCCGAGGCGAATTGGAATTCAAGTTATTTGCAAAGTCGAAATGACAGATTTGTTATACAAACCTAAAAACTTTAACGAATGAAGAAATTATTCTTTAATAAGTTTTTTATAACTGAAATATTATAGTAAATTTGTAGCCGATTAACAAGGGCTTGTTCGCAACAACACGCCTTTCAAATCGTTTTAATGGATAATTGGGGAATTAGTGAAACAGTAAAAAAGATTCATTCCTCGCACCTCTTACTATTATAAATATAAAGAGGGACATCCGACAAATTAGGGATAAATAAATATATATAGATAAATAACTTTTTTAATTTAAAAGACAATGGCAAATTTAGATTTAAGCAAGTATGGCATCACTGATGTGGTTGAGGTATTGCACAACCCCTCGTACGATGTTTTGTTCGCTGAAGAGACAAAGCCCGGACTCGAAGGCTTTGAAAAAGGTCAGGTTACTGAGCTTGGTACTGTAAACGTAATGACTGGTGTGTACACCGGCCGTTCTCCCAAAGACAAGTTCTTTGTAATGAACGAAGCCAGCAAGGACACTGTATGGTGGACTTCTGAAGAATATAAGAATGACAACAAGCCTTGCTCTGAAGAGGCTTGGGCAGACCTGAAGGCTAAAGCCATCAAGCAGTTGAGCGGCAAGCGTCTGTTCGTAGTAGATACTTTCTGTGGCGCTAACCCTGCTACTCGTCTGAAGGTTCGTTTCATCATGGAGGTTGCATGGCAGGCTCACTTCGTGACCAATATGTTCATCCGTCCTACTGCTGAGGAATTGGAGGCTTATGGCGAACCCGACTTCGTATGCTACAACGCTTCTAAGGCTAAGGTTGACAACTACAAGGAGCTGGGCTTGAACTCTGAGACAGCTACTGTGTTCAACCTCAAGACCAACGAGCAGGTTATCCTGAACACTTGGTACGGTGGTGAGATGAAGAAGGGTATGTTCTCTATCATGAACTACTTGAACCCCTTGAAGGGCATCGCTTCAATGCACTGCTCTGCCAACACCAACATGGAAGGTACTGACTCTGCTATCTTCTTCGGTCTCTCTGGTACTGGTAAGACTACCCTCTCAACTGACCCGAAGCGTCTCCTCATCGGTGACGACGAACACGGTTGGGACGACGAAGGTGTGTTCAACTACGAAGGTGGTTGCTACGCCAAGGTTATCAACCTCGACAAGGAGAGCGAACCCGATATCTACAACGCTATCAAGCGCGACGCTCTGTTGGAGAACGTGACTGTAGCTGAGGACGGCAAGATTGACTTTGCTGACAAGAGCGTGACTGAGAATACTCGCGTTTCTTACCCCATCTACCACATCAACAACATCGTGAAGCCCGTTTCTAAGGGTCCTCACGCTCATCAGGTAATCTTCCTCTCTGCTGATGCATTCGGTGTATTGCCTCCCGTATCTATCCTGTCTCCCGATCAGGCTCAGTACTACTTCCTCTCTGGTTTCACCGCCAAGTTGGCCGGTACAGAGCGCGGTATCACTGAACCTACTCCCACATTCTCTGCTTGCTTCGGTGCTGCCTTCTTGAGCTTGCACCCCACCAAGTATGCTGAAGAGTTGGTGAAGAAGATGGAGAAGGTAGGTGCCAAGGCTTACTTGGTGAACACTGGTTGGAACGGTACCGGCAAGCGTATCTCTATCAAGGATACCCGTGGTATCATCGACGCTATCCTCGATGGCTCTATCAACACAGCTCCTACCAAGACTATTCCTTACTTCGACTTCGTAGTTCCTACTGCGTTGCCCGGTGTTGATCCCAACATCCTCGATCCTCGCGACACTTACGAGTGCGCTTGCAAGTGGGAAGAGAAGGCTAAGGATCTCGCCGGCCGCTTCATCAAGAACTTCGCCAAGTTCACTGGTAACGAAGCAGGTAAGGCTCTCGTAGCTGCTGGTCCTCACTTGGATTAATCCACGTTTTTGATTAGATAGGAAACGGGGTGCTATGTACGCACATAGCACCCCGTTATCGTATCTTCTTTAAAGAAAAAAGAAGACAAAAACAACTCACGGGACAAAATATAACAAACAACTAATAGAACTACGACTTTTTAACCTTATTAAAATAAAACAACGACATGAAAAAAAACATCTTTACTTCGTTCCTATTGTCATGTGCAATTGGTGGATTTGCCCAAACAAATGCAATAGAGATTGACCTTACCCAAAAGGGAGCAGATGTTTCTCCCGACCTTTACGGAATCTTTTTTGAAGAAATCAGTCATGCCGGTGATGGCGGACTTTATGCCGAATTGGTACAGAACCGCGGATTCGAGGAGCATGTACTTCCCTCGAGCATGACTTTGGTCAACGGACGCGCTGTGGCTGTGGACAGTCCTAACTATGAGCACCGTACCCATCGCAAATGGTCTATCCCTTGGGATGTGGAACAAAAGAAATATCAAGGTTGGAAGATTGCTGACAACAATTGCAAAGTGGCATATCAGGTAATCGAAACTGACACTCCATTACACACAAATACGCCGAATGCCATGCAACTGGCAATTACCAACATGGAAGATGGCGGCAAAGCCAGCCTTATCAACACTGGATATTGGGGCATGGGGCTGAAAGCCGGCGAGAAATATGACCTGCGTTTCTACGTGAAGAGTGCTGACTACAAAGGGCATATCACTGCCCGCATCACTAACAGTGAAGATGGCACTTCGCTCGGCGAAGTTACCTTCAAGGCAAAGAAAATCAAGGATTGGACCGAATTTACCGGTGTGCTGACATCCACAGGTACAGCCCCCAAAGGAGAGTTGGCACTGGAATTTGATGCAGAAGGAACCGTATTGGTTGATTACGTATCACTCTTCCCACAAAAGACTTTCAAAGGTCGCAAGAACGGTCTCCGTCCCGAATTGGTAGAAATGCTTATCGGACTACATCCCAAATTCATGCGTTGGCCAGGTGGTTGCATTGTGGAAGGTGCGACTTATGAAAACCGTATCAAGTGGAAAGAGACTTTGGGCGATCCTATGACCCGCCGTGGCGAATGGGATGTATGGGGCTATCGTTCAACTTACGGGCTCGGCTATCACGAATTTCTGCAATTCTGTGAGGACTTGGGCATGGACGCCATGTTCGTAAACAATGCCGGTATGTCGTGTTCAGTACGAAACGGAGATTATGTACACTCCAAAGAAGAACTCGATGCTGTCATCCAAGACTTCCGCGATGCTATCGAATACGCCATCGGCAACCCAGCCAAGAACAAGTGGGCCAAAATGCGTGCCGATGCCGGACACCCACTCCCATTCCCCTTGAAATATGTAGAGATTGGCAATGAGAATGTCGGCCCCGTCTATGTAGAACATTTCAACTACATCTTCAAAGCGCTGAAGGCAGAATATCCCCAACTGACATTTATCAACACATTGGGACACACAGATCCATTATTGGCACAGATTCCCGGTGAATATATGGTTGACCCTCACTGGTATCGTGACCCGAACTTCTTCTTCAACAACAACCACCTCTTCGACGAAGCTCCGCGCAACCATGACATTTACGTAGGCGAATATGCTTGTAATGCAGGAGTGGGTTCAGGCAATCTGTTGGCAGCCATCAGCGAAGCAGCCTTCATCTTAGGCATGGAGCGCAACAGCGATGTGGTGAAGATGACCTCATACGCCCCATTGTTTGAGAACGTGAACCAGCCCAATTGGCCGTGCAACCTCATCCATTTCAACAGCGAAGCGGTCTATGGACGTGCCTCATACTACGTACAGAAGATGTCTGCTGAAAACCGTGCCAGCTACAACGTCTTTGTCAGTGAAACTACCAGTACTACTGAAGCCAAACCTTTTACTCCAGGTACCATCGGATTGGGAAGCTACGCCACCCAATGCGAGTATCGCCAGATTCACATCACCGATGCAGAAGGAAAGGTCACCCAGATTGCCCCTTCACAATTCAAGCAAGGACGTGGCGAATGGAAAGTGGACGGCAACATCATAGCCCAAACGTCTAACCAACAGCTGACCATGGCCACACTGCCCGACTTCAGCAGCGATACCTACACTCTTGAACTGCAAGCCAAGAAGAGTGGTGGACGCGAAGGATTCTTTATCTACTATGGCCTCGATGAACGCGAACGCGGACGCAATGGATATGTAGCCAACATTGCCGGATGGAACAATATGACCACAGCCTTTCAGCCCATTGTGCGCGGACGTACCAATGATGTCATCGGTCGCCAAGTACACCAAACTGTTGAGGACAACCGCTGGTACAATATAAAATTGGTGGTTACTCCCGAACTGGTGACCCTTTTCGTGGACGGACAGGAAATCACTTCAGCCAAACCCGTGGCACAACCCCGCCATTTCTGCCAGACAGGCTATGATGAGATGACCGGTGAACTCATCATCAAGGTGGTCAACGGCACCGAACAACCTTATACACGCAGTTTCAACATCAAAGGCGCACAAAATATTGCTCCTGAAGGTCGTGTCATCACCCTCTCAGGTAATCCGCAAGACGAGAATACTTTTGAAGAGCCAACCAAACTGACTCCGAAGACTACGACATTCAACCAGTTTGGAGAAAACTTCCAGTATGAATTTGCACCTATGTCCTACACCATCATGCGTGTAAAGGCCCGCTCACCACACCCCCGTCGCCGTCGTTTTGTTATGGACAACAAACACCCCGGTGTACACGATCCCGTGATGGCTCGTGGTGAAGATGGCAAATATTACATTTTCGCAACAGGAATGAACGTAGGTGTAATGTCCAGTGACAATCTGCTCACCTGGAAACATGAACCCAGTGCCTTGAAAGAAGCTCCAGCCTGGGCTATGGACACTGTACCCGGCTACCGCGGACATACTTGGGCACCAGACATCAGCTACCACAACGGACTGTGGCATCTCTATTACTCTTGCTCCACTTTCGGGAAGAATGGTAGTGCCATCGGATTGGCTGTGAACAAGACACTTGACCCCAAATCTCCAGATTTCGGATGGGTAGATAAAGGAATGGTCATCGCTTCACACCGGAACATTGACAATTACAATGCTATCGACCCTAACCTGATAGTGGATGACAAGGGCCAACCTTACCTCTCTTTCGGTTCATTCTGGGATGGAATCCAGCTCGTCAAGCTCTCTAAGGAGGACTTCAAGACCCCCATCACCAAACCCGTCACCATCTCACGCCGGGTAGAGAAAAAGGTGAACCTGAAGGATATCAAGCACACCCAAGAAGGTAACAATACCATCGAAGCCGGAGACAATGCCGTAGAGGCACCTTTCATCATCAAACACGGCAAGTATTATTATCTCTTTGTCAGCTTCGACTACTGCTGCCGTGGCGAGAAATCAACCTACAAGACAGTCTATGGTCGCTCCAAAAAAGTTGAAGGCCCTTATCTTGACAAGAATGGTAAACGCATGGACAAAGGTGGCGGAACATACCTCTATGGTCCCAATGAAGAGTTCTTCGGTGTAGGACACAACTCTGCATACGAATTCGATGGACAATGGTACTTTGTTTCTCATGCTTATGAAAAGAACCGTGGCGGAGGTGCTTTCCTCTTCATCCGTCCCATGGAGTTCGACAAAGAAGGTTGGATTGTCAGCGAAGCAGCACTCAAGAAATAAGTACTCAAAGAATGACCTCATCATTTCTATAGAAGAGACAGAAACCGAATATGAAAATTATCGTTGACGACAAAATCCCTTATATCCGCGAAGCATTGGACAGCCTTCCCTGCGAAGCAATATATTTGCCGGGAAGCGCTGTCACAGCTAAAGATGTACACGATGCCGATGCCCTCATCGTACGGACACGCACACGCTGCGACAAACATCTGCTTGAAGGCAGTCGTGTACAATTCATTGCGACAGCCACTATTGGCTATGACCACCTTGATACGGGATATCTTCAACAAGCAGGAATCAATTGGACCAACTGCCCGGGATGCAATGCCGGCAGTGTGGCCCAATACTTGCGCTCATCACTGCTGCTTCTCCAACAAGAACGCGGAGTCATCCTCTCCGGCTCAACCCTTGGCATCGTAGGTGTAGGCCATGTAGGAACATTGGTCCGCCAAGTGGGGCAAGAATTAGGTATGCGAGTACTCTGTTGCGATCCTCCACGAGTGGAGCAAGGCGAGAAGAGCTTTCTCCCACTTGAGACGTTGATGAAAGAATCTGATATACTGACATTCCATGTCCCTTTAGTGACAGGCGGGAATCATCCCACCTTACACATGGCTGATGAGCAATTCTTCCGCGCGCTCGCGCGTAAACCTATTATAATAAATACATCCCGTGGAGAGGTGGTAGATACCAAGGCTCTGACTAGCGCATTGGAACAGGGACTCATCAGAGATGCCATCATCGATGTCTGGGAACATGAACCTGATATAGACCTCCATCTCCTTGATTGTGTCTATTTAGGTACACCACACATTGCCGGTTATTCCGCAGACGGAAAGGCAAATGCCACACGTATGGTTCTCGAAGCATTGTGTAACCATTTCCACTTCCCTCAAAAGGAGTTCCACATCACACCTCCATCGCTCCCTCCCGATACCGATACCAATAACCCCTTGGCTCTATATGACCCCAGGAGAGACAGCCATGCCCTAAAGGTTGCTCCCGAGAAATTTGAATACCTGCGAGGCAATTATCCATTAAGACGAGAAAAGATCTGAAAAAAAGAAGATTGAAAAAGGCAAAAAGGGGCATTTATGCCCTTTTTTATTGCACAAATGGCTAAAAAATGTGCAATAAAAGACGTTTATTTGTCTTTTTTCTTTGTCATTTGGATAAATATGTGTTCCTTTGCAGACGAAAAAATAAATAATAATCTATTAACTAATTTAAAAAGATTGAATTATGTCTGAAATTGCAGCAAGAGTAAAAGCTATCATCGTTGATAAGTTGGGCGTTGAGGAATCAGAAGTTACTAACGAAGCAAGCTTCACTAACGACCTCGGTGCAGATTCACTGGATACAGTAGAACTCATCATGGAATTTGAGAAAGAATTCGGTATTTCTATCCCCGATGATCAGGCTGAGAAGATCGGTACTGTAGGTGACGCTATCTCTTATATCGAAGCTAACAAATAAGAAGAAGATTTCATACGAAAATATGGAATTAAAAAGAGTGGTAGTGACAGGCCTTGGTGCGCTGACACCACTGGGTAACAGCGTTGATGAAACGTGGAAGAACCTTGTGGCTGGTGTGAGCGGAGCAGGGCCTATCACACATTTTGATGCTTCGGCATTCAAGGCGCAATTCGCTTGTGAGGTAAAGGGTTTCAACCCTGCAGACTTCGGTATTGACCGTAAGGATGTGCGCAAGATGGACCTCTACACCCAATATGCTGTATCCGTAGCCAAGCAGGCTGTATCTGATGCAGGATTGGATGCTGAGGAAGTGGATAAGACAAACATCGGTGTAGTGTTTGGAGTAGGTATCGGCGGTATTCATACCTTCGAGGAAGAAGTATGTAATTGGGCTATCAACGGAGCCACACAGGGGCCTAAGTTCAATCCTTTCTTCATTCCCAAGATGATTGCCGACATTGCCTCCGGACAAGTTTCCATCATGTACGGTTTCCACGGTCCTAACTATACCACCACATCAGCTTGTGCCTCCTCATCAAATGCCATCGCCGATGCTTTCAACCTTATCCGTCTGGGTAAGGCCACAGCTATTGTGACTGGTGGTGCCGAGGCTGCCATCTTCCCCGCAGGCGTAGGTGGTTTTACCGCCATGCATGCATTGTCAACCCGCAACGATGACCCACAAGGGGCAAGCCGTCCCTTCAGCGCAAGCCGTGATGGTTTTGTGATGGGTGAAGGTGCCGGTTGTCTCATTCTGGAAGAATTGGAGCATGCCAAAGCCCGTGGTGCGAAGATCTATGCCGAGTTGGCAGGTGTCGGAATGTCTGCTGATGCTCACCACTTGACAGCTTCTCATCCTGAAGGATTAGGAGCAAAACTGGTGATGCAGAATGCCTTGAAGGATGCTGAGATGAAACCCGAGGACATCGATTATATCAATGTTCACGGAACATCAACTCCTGTAGGCGACGTATCGGAGTGTAAAGCCATCAAGGAAGTGTTCGGCGAACATGCCTACAAGCTTAACATCAGCTCTACCAAGTCCATGACCGGACACTTGTTGGGAGCAGCTGGAGCCGTAGAGGCCATTGCTTGTACGTTGGCTATAAAGAACGATATCATTCCTCCCACTATCAACCATACAGAAGGTGATAACGACGAGAACATTGACTATGCTATGAACTATACCTTCAACAAGGCACAGGAGCGTACAGTCAATGCCGCTTTGTCAAACACTTTCGGTTTCGGTGGCCATAATGCATGTGTAATCCTTAAGAAATACGCAGAATAAAATTGTGTTTCTGACAGAGAATATCCTTATTCCAATAAGCCTTCTTTTCCGTAAGGAGAAGAAGGCTTATTGTGCTTTAAAACGTATCTTGGGTTTTTATCCCCGCCACCTGCACTACTACCAGCAGGCATTGATGCATAAGTCCATGCAGAGCCGCACTCCTGACGGCAAACGCATCAACAACGAACGCCTTGAATTCTTGGGCGATGCCATTCTTGGCGCCGTCGTAGGTGATTTGGTATTCCACCATTTCCAAGGCAAGCGTGAAGGCTTT
Source organism: Phocaeicola sp. (assembly GCA_045545095.1). GTDB lineage: Bacteria > Bacteroidota > Bacteroidia > Bacteroidales > Bacteroidaceae > Phocaeicola_A. The sequence continues at coordinate 43,843 of JAZQAG010000036.1, forward strand.
CTCACCAATACCCGTTCCAAAGTAGTACAGCGGGAAACCCTCAACCGCGTAGCTGTAGAGATAGGATTGGACAAACTTATCCAATACTCCATCTCCAGTGCCAGCCACAACAGTTACATGTGCGGCAATGCTTTTGAGGCTCTTATTGGCGCCATTTATCTGGATCGTGGCTATGCCTGTTGCATGAAGTTCATCAACGACCGCATCCTGCACCGGCTGCTCGATCTTGACAAAGTGGCCAACAAAGAGATGAACTATAAAAGCAAGCTCATCGAATGGTGCCAGAAAAAGCATCTCCAATTCGAATTCAGATTGATAGACCAACACCGCGAACGCAGCGAATCATATAGCCCGGTCTTCAAAAGTCAGGCGCTATTGGAAGGTGTCGTATGCGGAGAAGGTGTCGGATACAGCAAAAAGGAAAGCCACCAGGCAGCGGCTAAAGCAGCCTATAAGCGCATCCGTCAAGACAAGGAACTGGCCAACCAGGTATTCCTTGCCAAGGAGCAACGCGAACAGCCCACACCTCCCCCACCCTCCACTGAGACACCCATCGAGGAACAGCAGGACATATCCACCGCTGATGCTATAGAAAGTGGCTACTTCTCGGAAGCTGAAATCATTTCAATCCCAGAAGTCGCAACGGCAACCACTATAGACACACACCTTGAAGAGAAAATCTACACCAAGGAAGATAATGTCCTGGAAGAATAAATCCAAAAAATTCTGAATACCATGAAACCAAAGCAACTCCTTATTGTCATTTTCTTGAGCTGCTTGGCTCTTTCACAGCAAGCATGCGCCCAACACCCCCAGCCACAAAGCGAAACAGGCTCCACTGACATCCCTTCCCTACCCTACGAGGTGGGAAACCCCTATATCCCTACTGAAATCATGTTTGCCGGGAAGAAAATCGACCTGCGTCGTGCCGACCTGCGCGAACGTCTCGACCGTGAACTCATCACCTTCACTTACGGCCACACCACCACCCTGCTTATGATCAAACGGGCCAACCGCTATTTCCCCATCATTGAGCCTATATTGAAAGAGTACGGTGTCCCCGATGACCTAAAATACCTGATGGCCATCGAAAGCAGTGTCGATATCCGTGCTCTGTCACCAGCCAAAGCGGCAGGCTTATGGCAATTCATGCCCGCCACAGGAAAGGAGTATGGCTTGGAAGTCAATACCAACGTCGATGAACGCTACCATGTAGAAAAGGCTACCCGTGCCGCCTGCAAATACTTGAAGGAGGGCTATGCCAAGTATGGCGACTGGCTCACCGTAGCGGCCAGTTACAATGCCGGATTCGGACGAATTTCTTCAGAGCTGGAAAAGCAGAAGGCAGAAACATCCATGGATATGTGGCTCGTACGCGAAACTTCACGCTACATGTTCCGCATCCTCGCCGCCAAACAAGTGTTCACCTCGCCCCGTCGCTACGGCTTCATCCTTCATGCCTGCGACCTCTACCCCACCCTTCCCACCAGACCTTATGAGGTAAAAGCCACCATCCCCGACCTCGGAGCTTTTGCCCAGAAACATGGTGTACCCATGAGCCTGCTCAAGGAAGCCAATCCATGGCTTATCAGCAATACACTGCCTATCCGCCCCGGTGGAAAGACCTATATCATACAAATTCCTGTGATGGAGAAATGGACCTATGACCCATCCTCCACCATCCCCCATAACCATGATTGGATTGTGGAGTAATCAGATGAACGCATAGGGTTAAATTCTGTCACCTACTATTTACGAAGGTTATTATCAGGCTGTTTTCATATTCTTTCCTTTGTCGGGCAGAAATATCTGCATACATTTGCGGCCAACAATCATTTGCCCAAACCTATAAATAGAACTGACAGACATGCTGCTGCACAACTTGACCATGGCCATCGGCCAACTGACGAAGTACAAACTGCAGACACTGCTGAGCCTCGTCGGCTTGGCCGTAGGATTCACCTGCTTTGCCCTCTCCTCCCTGTGGTGGAAATATGAAACAACGTACGACACGTTTCATCCTGAGGCAGAGAACCTGTATGTGGGAATGCTTTCGATGAATAACCGTACGGAAGTACTTGTCAACCTGCGTGTGAATATTCCCCGACTGGCAATGGAACAGATTCCCGAAGTGGAAATGGCTAATGCGACGTGGAACGATGGTATCAAATGGGCAAACGGGCAGGAGATAAGAGTAGAACGGACAGACTCAACCTTTTTCCAACTGTTCAAACCACAATTGTTGGCCGGTCAATATCCTCCTTTTCAGCCTGATTCGCACGAGATGGTGATAACGGACCGCATTGCAAAGAAACTCTTTGGCACTGTTGAGTGTGTCGGACAAGAAGTGGCGTTGAGAAGCGACAATGAACTTGAACAGGCGTATCCTGATACAAGGGAAAATTACAGGATAGCGGCCGTGGTGAAGGAATGGGGCAAACATACACATATCTCATTTGAAGCTCTGATTCCCTTTACTGCCCAGCAACTGATAGTTACGGATGCCGGACAAGGATTCGGATACTGGACAACTTTCCGCCTGCATCCGCAAGCCAACGTGGACAGTGTGTCGGCTAAAATCAAC
>JAZQAG010000037.1:0-19279 GCA_045545095.1 Phocaeicola sp.
CTTGGCCTCCGACTTTGCCAGGTTGTTGTAAGACTCCTATATAAAAAAGTGGTAATATGGTCGAAATAATTAGATGTGATGACTAATTTCGACCATATTACCATAAACGTACGGGAAAGTTATACAAACAACCTGGCAACCCGGCAACCCGGCATATTTTCCCCTCACAATTCCCCCAATGTTCCACAATGAGGCCACCTGACAGGGAAGTAAATACTTTGCAACGCGAGTTGCAAAGAAGCCTGTGCTACATAGCTTTGCCAACCCGTATCTTGTCAACTGGAAAGATATAAATCTTGGAGCGAAAAGATTTAAATCTTACAAGTGAAAGAATTAAATCTTGCAAGCGAAAGAATAGTAATCTTACAAGCAAAAGAATGGTATTCTTACAGGCGAAAGAATGGTAATCTTGCCGAGTGGTCTCTGAAGCAGACAGAATACGGACAGACTGTAAATGTGATTACTCAAATTGAACATTCCAGACATCGGTCTTTCAACAACTTCATTGCAAATGCTTTGGGAGCAATCGCTGCATATTGTTCCTTCGAGAAAAGGCCGCCATTGAACTGGTATTTGCCAATGACGGGCAACTTACATTATTCCGAATTCCGAAATTGTATCGAACGCACGTTATAATAAGGTATAGGATCGCACTTCTTTTATCCTTTTTGAACTAAAAAGGAAGAAAAAATCTGCAAAACCCTTGTCTGTCAGAAAATAAGTTGTACCTTTGCACCCGCTAAAGAAAGTTTTACGTTTTAAAAGTTATCAAATTATGTATTTAGACGCTGCTAAAAAGCAAGAAATCTTTGGACAATACGGAAAGTCTAACACTGATACTGGTTCAGCAGAGAGCCAGATTGCTTTGTTTTCATACCGTATTTCCCATTTGACGGAGCACTTGAAAAAGAACCGTAAAGATTATAGTACTGAAAGAGCACTGACTATGTTGGTAGGTAAGCGTCGCGCCCTCCTCAACTACTTGAAGGACCGCGATATTACTCGTTACCGTGCTATCGTTAAGGCTCTCGGCTTGCGTAAGTAATCAGACTTACAGCGAAAGCTTAAAAGAGGGATGTGTAGAAATCTGCACATCCCTCTTTCAGTTTTTAACCGTTACGTTTTCGCAATTCCCAAAAGGCAACAGCAGCCGCTGCGGCAACATTTAAAGAATCGACTTGATGAGACATAGGAATGCGAACCGCATAATCAGCTGCAGCTATCACTTCAGGAGCCAAACCATCACCTTCAGTCCCCATGATAATAGCCAAGCGCTCTTCGTCTCGCAAAGCAGGATGATCAATCCCGACAGAATTTTCAACCAGCGCCATAGCGGCTGTACGGAATCCAAGTTCATGAAGAGAACTGACTGGAGCGTCAAGCCATGTCCAAGGAACAAGGAATACGGAACCCATAGAGACACGCACCGCCCTACGATTGAGAGGATCGCAGGATGTTGGAGTCAGTAAAACAGCATCAACACCCAAAGCTGCCGCCGAACGGAAGATTGCCCCTATGTTCGTCGTATCCACCACTCCATCAATAACCACTATGCGATGTGCTTCGCGACAGACCTCTTCTACAGACAAAAATTGAGGACGCCGCATGGCACAAAGCACCCCGCGCGTAAGATTATAGCCCGTAAGATTAGCCAACAAACCACGCTTACCCGTATAAACTGGAATATCTCCACAGCGTTGGATAATATCTGCCGCATCTCCCGTGATATGACGTTCTTCACAGAGTAACGCCAAAGGCTGATAGCCTGCATTGAGAGCTACATGAATAACCTTGGGGCTTTCAGCTATAAAAATCCCCTTTTCCGGTTCCAAACGACTGCGTAGTTGAGGTTCAGTCAGCGTACTAAAAACTTCTACACCGGGACAATCTAAAGAATTTATATATATGATTGGCATACTTGGATAAGTTCTATTCTATTGATATTATTCCTGCATTTTCTCAATGCACAAAATTACACATTATTCCTGATATCGAGCTTGATTATAAAGTCTGATTTCAAAAAAACATGAAACTATTTTGTCTTTACCATTGTTTGCATTATATTTGCAGCGTTTAATAATTAAAAAATATAAAAACTCATGAAAAAGATTTTCAGTACCTTATTGGTAGCTGTTGCCTTGATGGTGGCAAGCACACAGACGGTTCAGGCTCAATTCAGTTGGGGTATCAAGGGTGGTTTGAACTTATCAAAAGTTGACTTTAGTGATGCCCCTGCCAACCTGAAAGCTGACAACTTTACCGGTTTCTTTGTTGGTCCTATGGCCGAGTTTACCCTCCCCATCGTAGGTTTGGGAGTTGACGGTTCATTACTCTATTCTCAGACAGGTATGTCATTCACTGGAGATGAGGGAGAAGATGAGACCTTGAAAAGCCACAGTATCGAAATTCCTATCAATCTGAAATATTCTATCGGCTTAGGAAAGTTGGCTTCTGTATATGCAGCGGCAGGTCCTCAATTTGCATTTGCCTTGTCACAAGATGAGTGGAAAGCTGACATAGCCAATTATACCTCAAAACCATTCAAGAAGAGCCAATTGAGTTTGAACCTCGGTTTGGGCGTAAAACTCATCAACCACTTGCAGGCAGGTGTAACTTATAACATTCCATTAGGAGATACTGCCGACTTTGACGGTTTACAGGATGGTAATGCTGGCGATATCATGGATGCAGGATGGAGTGCTTTCACTGCCAAAAACAAGACTTGGAAGATTCATGTAGCCTATATATTCTAAACATACAAAAAAGTATAAGTTCAAAGCAGGCCATAAGTTTTTTAAGGACTTATGGCCTGCTTCTATTATTATTCTCATTAAAAGTTTCCTAAACTCTATATTTTAAAAGGAGGGCAATAAAGAGAAGAATAGGGACTTTTCATGATAACTTGTATAAAAATAATAAATTTTAGAATTCTATAGTAAGCGACATTCAAATAAAAGGATTACCTTTGCACGGTTTTCGTAAAACCTTGATTAATAGTTTAAACAATTGGTTACAGAATAGGGTTACCCTTCCAAGGATCCCAAACCAAGTAAACAACAAAAAGTATATGGATAAATTCAGTTATGCAATCGGCCTGGGTATCGGCCAGAACCTATTGGGCATGGGTGCCCGCGGCATCAATGTGGAGGATTTTGCTCAAGCTATCCACGATGTATTGGATGGTAAAGAGACAGCCATCAGCCATAACGAGGCTCGAGAAATCGTAAACAAATATTTCGAAGAGATGGAACAACGTATGAATGCTGAAAACATCGAAAAAGGGAAAGCCTTCCTGGCTGAAAACCTGAAAAAGGAGGGTGTGAAAGTGACCGCCAGCGGATTACAATACGAAGTATTGAATGAAGGAAGTGGGAAAAGTCCAAAAGCTACAGACAAAGTACGTTGCCACTATGAAGGAACACTTATTGATGGTACACTGTTCGACAGTTCCATCAAACGTGGAGAGCCTGCTGTATTCGGAGTAAATCAAGTGATTCCCGGTTGGGTCGAGGCGCTACAATTGATGAGTGAAGGAGCCAAATGGCGCTTATACATACCCTCAGAACTCGGCTATGGAGCACACGGTGCCGGAGAGATGATTCCACCACACAGCACCCTCATTTTCGACGTAGAATTGTTAGAGGTCCTGTAAAAAGATTCCTCTAAAAATATACTAAATATAAAAGACTATTATATAACAATTTATAAAACAAACGTAACAATGAAAAAAGCAAGTATTTTTATGGTAATGGCCGCAGCTATCGGCTTTACCGCATGCGGAACAGCCACCCCAAAAGCTGATTTGAAGAACGATGTAGATTCTTTGTCATATGCCTTTGGATTGGCACAGTCACAGGGATTCAAGTCTTATATGACCAACCAACTGGGTATTGACACAACCTACATGGGTGATTTGGTAAAGGGTATCGTTGATGGAAGCAATGGTAAAGAAATCCAAGCACAAAAAGCTTATGTAGAAGGCGTAAAATTAGGCGAAATGATCAGTAACAATTGGGTAAGCGGTTTGACAAGTGACATCTATGCTGATGACAGCACCAAGCAGATTGACCTGCAAAATCTGGTTGCCGGATTCATTGCTGGTGTTATGGAAAACGGCACTATGACTATGGACGATGCACGCTCATATGTACAGACCGTTATGGAAGCAGCCAACGAAAAGAAGATGGCAAAACAGTTTGGAGACAATCGCGAAGCTGGCGAGAAATTCTTGGCCGAAAATAAGACTAAAGAAGGGGTACAGGTAACTCCCAGCGGATTGCAATATAAAGTCATCAAACAAGGTACTGGTGCTATCCCTACAGCAGAGTCAAAAGTAAGTGTACATTACCGTGGAACATTGATTGACGGTACTGAATTTGATAGTTCATACAAACGCAACAAGCCGACAACATTTGCTGCTAATGCCGTTATTAAGGGCTGGACAGAGGCTTTGACTATGATGCCTGTAGGTTCAAAATGGGAGCTCTATATCCCGCAAGAATTGGCTTATGGTTCTCGTAACCAGGGCCAGATCAAACCTTTCTCAACCCTCATTTTTGAGGTTGAGTTGCTCGGTATCGAAGAATAAGCAAATTATTATTTATAGAAATGAGCACGGATTACATGGACCCCTTGTAATCCGTGCTCTTTTTATTAAGCCGCACTAAAAAAGAGCATTTATAAGAATGTTTTTCTGTCATCTTGTCAATTTAAAAAAGTGCGTTTCTCCCAACTCTTTTTGTACCAAATGCTAAAAAAAGTAGATTTTGAATAGTTTTTTGTACTTATTTGCAGAGAAACGAAAAAAAAGTCATACATTTGCTAACGTTTTGATACAAGCAATGAAAAACTATACTATTGACAAATGGATAAAATAGACAGTCTTGACAAAAAGATTCTGGAAATCATCTCCCAGAATGCACGTATCCCATTCAAGGATGTAGCAGCCGAATGTGGAGTATCACGTGCCGCCATTCATCAACGAGTACAGCATCTGTTCGATATGGGTGTCATAGTAGGCTCCGGATATCATGTAAGTCCCAAAACATTGGGATATAACACATGCACCTACGTAGGTATTAAATTAGAGAAAGGTTCCATGTATAAGAGTGTAGTGGAAGAGTTGGTAAAAATCCCCGAAATTGTGGAATGCCATTTTACTACAGGTCCTTATACCATGATGGTAAAACTCTATGCACGGGATAACGAGCATTTGATGGATTTGCTGAATAATCGCATGCAAGGTATTGCAGGAGTGGTATCCACAGAAACTTTAATCTCGTTAGACCAAAGTATCAAAAAAGAGATTCCTATCTGTACTGAATAACATTATACCACGTTAGTATGGAATTCCTGAACGAATATCATCTGGCAGGGTTATTTATAGGTATATGCACATTCTTGACAATCGGGGTATTTCATCCGATTGTCATTAAATGTGAATACTATTGGGGAACAAAATGTTGGTGGTTATTCCTGCTGTTAGGCATAGCAGGAGTCATTGCCTCTTTATATATAACAGACATCATTCTATCGTCTCTATTGGGAGTTTTTGCGTTCTCATCCTTTTGGACTATCAAGGAATTATTCGACCAAGAGAAACGAGTAAAAAAAGGATGGTTTCCCAAGAATCCCAAACGTAAATATCATTTCTAATTCTTGTCTTTCCTATGCAAGACCTCTTCCCCCTCCTCAACGATTATAACAATATACACTCCTCATTTCCCAATTATACATATCGCCCTATCATAGGTATTACTGGAAATTTCAACGATGGAAATTGCACTGTCGCTGATGGATATATCCGTTCTGTATTAGCAGGAGGAGGAACCCCTTTAATTATTCCACCTTATGAAGAGGACGAAGCCTTACAAAATACATTGGATTGTATAGATGGCTTACTTCTGACTGGGGGAGGAGATATCAATCCCTTATTCCTAAAAGAAGAACCACTGAGACAGGTAGGAGGAATCAATCACAGAAGAGATAAACAAGAACTGCTGATTACACGTTTGGCAGCCGACAGACAGATACCCATATTAGGAATTTGCCGAGGTATCCAAATAATGACAGCAGCCTTGGGAGGAAAGCTTTACCAGGATATTTATTCACAAACAGATACTCCTTGTATCAAGCACAGTCAAGAGTTAGACCGCAGCTATCCCTCTCACACAGTTTCTATAAAAGAAGGAAGTACATTAAGAAGCATTTTCGGTAATATAGACAAATTACCCGTTAATTCATTCCATCATCAAGCTGTAAAAGAGGTTGCACCAGGATTCAGAATCTGCGCACAAGCCAATGACGGCATCATCGAAGCTATAGAATCTACCGAATATAAATCCATGATAGGTGTACAGTGGCATCCTGAATGCATGATTCTACAAGGGGACCAGACGATGTTACCACTTTTCCAATGGTTAACAGGTGAGGCCATTTCTTACCGACAAGCACGCCAACTGCACCAACGCATACTTACCCTCGATTCGCACTGTGACACCCCCATGTTCTTCGATCAGGATATCCATTTTCACACACGAGACCCCAAAATCCTGGTTGACTTGCATAAGATGACAGAAGGAGGACTGGATGCAACCATTATGGTAGCCTATCTGAAACAGATGGAGCGGGATGACTTATCATTAATTGCGGCCACCCAGAAAGCCAATAGCCTATTAAGCCAGATTGAAAAAATGGTAAAGGAAAACGAACATGCAGTAGGTATTGCCCGTACATCAGCAGACCTTTACCGATTGAAATCTGAAGGCCGAAAAGCCATCATGTTAGGAATAGAAAATGGATACGCCATCGGCAAAGACCTCTCCCTTATCCGTCATTTCAAGGAACGAGGAGTAGTTTACATGACCCTCTGTCATAATGGAGATAATGACTTATGCGATTCGGCACGCGGTAAGAATGAACATGACGGTCTCAGTCCATTGGGTATAAAGGCCATCCATGAGATGAACAGATTAGGAATGATGATAGACCTTTCCCATGCCTCAGAGAAAAGTTTCTATGATGCTTTAGAGGTAAGCAACGCTCCTATTGTATGTTCTCACTCGTCCAGTCGTGCCCTTTGTGACCATCCTCGTAACTTGACAGATGACCAACTACGCGCGCTGGCAAATCAAGGGGGTGTAGCCCAAGTAACTTTGTATAGCGGATTTCTGCGTCAAGACTCCCCTGCCACTATTTGTGACGCTATTGAGCACCTCGAACATATGATCCGTATCATGGGCATTGAGCATGTAGGTATAGGAACTGACTTTGATGGTGACGGAGGTATTATAGGTTGCGCATCAGCTTCCGAACTGATAAATTTCACCCGCCAACTTCTAAAACGAAAATATAACGAAGAGGACATTTCCCGTATTTGGGGAGGCAACTTCCTCCGCGTTATGGATAAAGTGCAAAACAAAACGGAAGGGGTACTCTAAGCAGTTCTCCTTCCGTTCTTTTTATCTATCATATATTAGCTTTATCCTTACAACAAAAGCTCTATTGCTTTAATCACACTTTCATTGGTCTCGTTCATCACTCGGAAATATTCATTCATATCCCAAAGGTCGCGAGCAATAAGGGCTTTTATTTGAACCTGTAACATAGGAAGAGCAACATTGTATTGAGACTCATCATACATTATACCAGCCTTTTTCCCACTATCGACCAATTGTTCCAACAACTCAGTAGAAACATTAAAATGTAGATTATAAGCATCAAAATCCTTAAACTTTTCCTTCAATTCTACACGATGATTGTCAATGTACCGCAAACAAGTATTAATAATACATCCTTTAGCAGCCAAGTCACGATGATACTTGTTATAGCGCATCGTATCCAAAGGAATGAAATAATCAGGCATCACACCACCTCCACCATAAACAATACGTCCTTTTTTGCGGGTAGCATATTTCAAAGAGTCAGGGAAGTGAATGCTATCAGCATGAATCAATTCACCTTTATTAAAACGATTCAACAAATCTTCCTTATACTTTTTTTTATCATCATAAGGTTTCTGAATACAGCGCCCAGCTGGGGTGTAATAGCGTGCAGTGGTGAGGCGTATCATCGAGCCATCCGGTAAATCAAGCGGACGTTGCACCAACCCTTTTCCGAAACTACGGCGACCAACAACAAGTCCACGATCCCAATCCTGTATCGCACCAGAGACTATCTCTGCTGCTGAAGCAGAATATTCATCAATAAGTACAACAACTTTGCCCTTCCGCAACTTTCCGGTACCCTTAGCTTTGAACTCACGACGTGGTGAACGCAATCCTTCGGTATAAACGATTAATTCATCAGCTTCAAGAAACTCATTGGCCATATCCACGGCCGCATTCAAGTAGCCACCACCATTCCCTTGTAAATCAAGAATGAGATGTTTCATACCCTGTTTTCTCAAATTTGCGACAGCTTCTACAAATTCGGAATGAGTGGTAGCTCCAAAACTACTGATGCGCACATAGCCTATCCCTTTACGAATCATATAAGCAGCATCCAATGTATGAAGAGGAATCTTATCACGAACTACATCAAAGTACAGTAATTCTTTAAAACTATGGCGAAGTATCCCCAATTTGACCGTAGAATCCTTCGGGCCACGCAAACGTCGCATAATATCCTCTCTGCTCATCTTCACACCGGCAATGGTAGTATCATTAACTGTTACAATACGGTCTCCAGCCAATATACCAACCTTTTCCGACGGTCCTCCCGATACTGGTTGAATAATAAACAAGGTATCTTCCACCATATTGAATTGCACACCAATACCCTCAAAATTTCCTTGCAAAGGTTCATTCATCCGCTTTACCTCTTCTGCCGTTGAATAAGCAGAATGGGGATCAAGTTTTTCCAACATACCTTTGATGGCATCCTCCACCAGTTTATGTTCATCCACTTTATCCACATAGAGATTGGCAATGGCAAATTCTGCCAATTGCAATTTACGAATAGGAGTATTTGGATTTCTTAAAACATTCTCTTGTGCATGTAAGCCCAAAGCTACCGACAAGAAAATGATACACAAAAAAATATTTCTCATTTTTAATTTGATTACTTATTAATCTATCAATCCTCTTCCCATTTCATTCCTACTGGCAAGAAAGGAGTAACATCTTTACCATAGCTCATCAACTCTCGCACCACACTTGAACTGATATTTGTCAGTTCCGGTTCTGTAAATAATAGAATGGTTTCCAATCCTGCCAATTGGCGATTAATATCAGCTATACTTTCTTCGTATTCGAAATCTTTCACGGAACGAATGCCTCGTATAATGAATCGTGCCTCCATACGATGAGCAAAATCAATGGTCAAATCTCTATATGCCTCAACGCGGATACGCGGTTCTTCTGCATAAAAGTCACGTATCATCTTCAAGCGTTTCTCGATAGGCAACACCGTACGTTTCTTTTCGTTTACACCGATACCAATAATAATCTCGTCCATAAAAGTGAGAGCTCGCCTCACTATGCTGGCATGTCCAACTGTAAAAGGGTCAAATGTTCCTGGAAATATGGCTCTATTCATAAATTAAAGAAATCACTTGTTCATCTCACAAGGGAGAAGAAAGGCTATGAATGTTTACTATTTTTATTTCCCTATATTATATTTTCCAAAGAGCTATGAATCATTCTTCAGCCTTATCTTCCTCTACGACAAGATTGTCTATGATAAAGCTCTGACGTTCCATCGTATTTTTACCCATATAGAAAGCTAACAATTCTTTCACCAAATCATTCTTTCTCAATGAGACTTGTTCCAATCGAATTTCCGGCCCAATGAAATTCTTGAACTCATCAGGCGAAATTTCTCCAAGACCTTTGAAACGGGTAATTTCGGGATCAGGGCCAAGTTGGTCAATAGCAGTCAAACGCTCTTCCTCACTATAACAGTAGCGAGTGATAAAATCACTCTTACTGCCTTTTTCACTCGTTGCATCTTCAAGCACCGCTTTATTCTTTATTTTACTCCGTTTGTTGCGCACTCGGAAAAGAGGAGTTTGAAGAATATAGACATGCCCCTTTTTGATAAGATCTGGGAAGAACTGCAGGAAGAAAGTGATCATCAATAATCGTATGTGCATACCATCCACATCAGCATCTGTAGCAATGATAACCTTATTGTATCGCAATCCATCAATACCCTCTTCGATATTAAGGGCTGCCTGCAATAGATTGAATTCCTCATTTTCATACACCACCTTCTTTGTCAATCCGAATGTGTTAAGAGGTTTACCACGCAAACTGAAAACGGCCTGTGTATTCACATCACGACTTTTTGTGATAGAACCACTGGCAGAATCACCCTCGGTAATGAAAATACTGCTTTCCTGTCGGAAGTCTCCCTTATTATCACTCAGATGTATGCGACAATCACGCAGTTTACGATTATGCAGATTGGCCTTTTTTGCACGCTCGCGAGCCAGTTTTGTCACTCCGGCAATCGCCTTACGTTCTTTTTCTGATTCGGTAATTTTCTGCAGCATCACTTCTGCCACATCTGCATGTTTGTGCAGGTAATTGTCCACGTCCAATTTTACGAAATCACCAACATATTTGTTCACGCTCACTCCTTCAGGCGACATAGTAGGAGAACCAAGTTTTACCTTCGTCTGACTTTCAAATACAGGTTCCTCCACATTAAGGGCTATGGCTGCCACAATTCCGTTTCGGATATCACCATACTCATGATTCTTATTGTAGAATTCCTTGATAGTACGTGCTATATGCTCCTTAAAAGCACTTTGATGTGTTCCTCCTAGAGGAGTATATTGTCCATTGACAAAAGAGTAGTACTCTTCACCATTCTGGTTGGTATGGGTGAAAGCAATCTCTATGTCTTCACCATGCAGATGAACGATAGGATAAAGTTCTTGAGCCGTCATACGGTCCTTTAACAAGTCCATCAACCCATTACGAGATATCAAACGACGACCATTATAAACGATAGCTAACCCTGTATTCAGATAGGTATAGTTCCTCAACATGGTATCCACCGTTTCTTGACGGTAACTATAATTTTTGAACAGAGTGTTGTCTGGTTCAAAGAAAATATAAGTTCCGTTCTCATCTGTCGTATCTTGAGTGGTATCACTTTGTAACACACCTTTTTCAAAGATTGCAGAACGGACCTTACCATCACGGTAGCTACGCACCTCAAAGTGACTGCTCAAGGCATTTACGGCCTTTACACCCACACCATTCAGTCCGACGCTTTTTTTGAAAGCCTTGCTATCATACTTTCCTCCGGTGTTCAGCACGCTGACAGCTTCAATCATCTTTCCTTGCGGGATTCCACGTCCATAGTCGCGTACACTGACACGCAGATTTTCATCAATGTCTATTTCAATGCGTTTACCCGCATTCATTTTGAATTCATCAATACTATTATCGATAACCTCCTTCAATAGAACATAGATACCATCATCACTATGGCTTCCATCTCCTAACTTTCCTATATACATACCAGGCCGGGTACGTACATGGTCCATGTCACTCAGGTGACGGATATTGTCTTCATTATACTCCACCATGGGAGTATCCGGATTCAAATTAAGGTCAAGTTCTTCCATTTATTCTTCAGTTTTTAGTTACGAGCCAAAGCAATCTGCTATATTAAAATTAGCACTTATAATCCTTTACTCATAGCTTGCCACTTATATACTTTTCTTATATGCTCTACGTCTCTTGTGCTGAGTGGTGTCAAAATATTCCCATTGGGCTTGCACCTTATTATTAGTCTCCAGTTCGGGATTACTCTCTGCATCCTTGAAGCCCAACGATTGATATACAGGAATCAAGTCGGTAAACAAGAGCGAATTGACTCCCTTACTTTGATACTCTGGTTTAACACCTACCAGCATCAGATCAAGGGTTTGCGGACGTCCCCATTTCAAGGCTTTCAACAGATGCCACCACCCGAAAGGAAGCATTTTCCCTTTAGCTTTCTGTAAAGCTTTCGACATGGAAGGCATAGAAATACCTACAGCTACCAGGTTATTTTCAGCATCTTCGACCAAAGTCACCATCCGAAGATCCAAGATAGGCAGATACATACCAATATACTGGTTTATCTGGCGCTGGGTCATTTGGGAATATCCATACAAAGGCGCATACGCTTCGTTGATAAGGTCAAATATCTTCTGTCCATAACCTCCCTCATTCACCTCTTTTATATTCTTAAGTTTTTTGACATGAAGACCATATTTGCGGCTGATAAGATCGGCAATACGTCTCATTTTATCAGGAATTCCATCAGGTATATTTATCTTGAACTCCACCCAATCCGCATCTTTCTCCAATCCATAATTCTCGATATGGCGTTGATAATAGGGGTAATTATATATCGTAGCCATAGTACTCAGTTGGTCAAATCCCTCAATGAGCAGACCTTCGGCATCCATATCCGTGAAACCGAGCGGCCCTTGCATGGTATCCATACCACGTTCACGTCCCCATTGGGCTACTGCATCTAACAGAGCATGACTGACCTCCTCATCATCAATGAAGTCTATCCAACCGAAACGCACATTCTTGGCCCCCCATGTCTCGTTACTGCGCTGATTGATAATAGCAGCTACACGCCCTACTACATTTCCTTGACCATCATATGCCAAAAAATAATCAGCTTCACAAAAATCAAATGCAGGATTTTTCTCACGAGAAAACGTACTCACCATATCATCGTACAAATCGGGAACTGCATAAGGATTCTCTTTATACAATTCATAATTGAAACGAATAAAGGTTTTCAGTTCCTTTTTTGTCGCAACTTTCTTAATATTTATCATTACTTTTCTTTTTAGCGCTGTAAAGTTAAGACTTTTTTATGAATTGAAGAAATGCTTCTTCTCACTTTTTATTGTTGCATAATCAAATAAGTTGTGTACCCCACATAACAGGCAACCAAAAACACTCCCTCAGGACGAGTGATAATGCGTTTTCCCAAAAAGAATCCAGCAATCCATATCAGAATGCAAGCTACAATAAGCGCCACAAAATCAAAGTTCGTAATCCCTCCTATAGGCAAATCAACTATAGTAGCGCTAGCTCCCAAAACAGCAAAAGCATTGAATAGATTACTTCCTATAACATTACCAATGGCTATACCCGGATTCTTTTTCAATGCGGCAGAAACAGAAGTGGCCAACTCAGGCAACGAAGTTCCTCCTGCCACCAACGTAAGACCAATGATAGACTCACTGACACCTAATGCATAGGCAATACCGGAAGCTCCATTCACAAAAAGCTGTCCACCACCAATAAGTGCACCAAGACCAAGCAAGATGAAAAGAACAGATTTCCACATGGGGATTTCATTAATGGCGCCAGCATCTTCACCATCTCCATTCTTGGCTATAGCAAAAGTATACCCCATAAATATGGCAAAGAAGCCTAAAAGCAGTAATCCGTCAGTACGGCTGACGACATTAGCAACACCACCATCAAACAAGATATCATTGGCACATGCAAAAAGCATCAGTGAAGAGAGCACACACAAAGGTATCTCTTTGGCTAATGTTCCTTTCCCCACAGGAATAGGAGCGACAATGGCCGTCACACCCACAATCATCAAACAGTTGAAAATGTTACTTCCCACTACATTACCTATAGAAAGTTCCGCACTCCCGTTCAAGGCAGAAAGGAAACTGATAACGAACTCCGGAGCCGAAGTTCCGAATGCCACAATCGTAAGTCCTATGACCAGATTGGAAATGTTAAAACGTTTGGCCACAGAGGCAGCCCCATCCGTCAACGCGTTAGCTCCCCAAAGTATGAGTAACAATCCACCGACAAGTAATAATACGTCTATCATATTTTTAATATTTAATTGTTTATTGTTAGTATTTTCTACAAAGTATCCATTGCTTTTCTCCATCGGCCAATGTGGTAGCAAAAAGATAATCGTCACCACCTTCAGCCAATTTGAGTCGTTTACGGAGCTCTGCTACCGAAGCTGGGAAATTCCGTACCGTCAGGTTCATTTTACGGCCATACCTGAAAAGTTTTTTTTCTCCGTGCTTCCCGAATCCGCCATGGTCAATCACCTCAAAACTTCTACCAGGGAAATCCGCTAATGCAGAATCCCCTGTATAGAGATGGCTGTTAGAGTGAAGTTTCTGCAGGCCATACCTGGAAGCCACACATCTGAACGCACCAGCCTTCAGCAAAGCGGCATGAGGCTCAAACAGATAGGTTCCTACTTCTGTCGCCAAAGAGTATTCCGACTCCTCCTCTTCATCTTTACTGAATAGGAAAGGAGATGGCCATACCTCCGGGGGTACCGGAGGAAGATTCAGGCAACAAATTCGAGCCTCGACCGAGCGGGCATCCTTATCCATCACCAGCAATAACTCTTTACACTCACCTGCCACAGCCACGACATGAACTTCACGAATAGTTGGCAATTCAGACAACACCTGAGAGATATCCAACATGGGGGACAATTTGACAATGACCATATCTGCTTTTTCCGTCAACAAAGAGTTAAGTTGTTTTATATCTGGCTCACAATCACTGATGGCAACCGTTTTCCGCCCTTGGATATCCCGACGGGCAGGGTCTATAAACACCACTTGTTGATGGGGCATTCGTTGCAAATATTCTATTCCATCAGCATGTACTACCTGAGCATCAGGAAGACCCAATAAGGACTTATTATGAGACATCAACGCACAAAGCTCTTCCTGCCGCTCCACATAAGTAGCCATTTTGAAGCCTTTGGCCATACAGACAAAATCCACCCCAAATCCACCAGAAAGGTCAGTCAATACACCACCACGCTTCAACCCTTCAGGGATAATCCTAGCCTTATAACATGCCGTCACTTCAGATGAACATTGTTCCATCGGAAGATGGTGCGGATAATAAATGCCTGACGTTCTCCACCAAGTTGGCAACTTTGTACGAGCTGTCTGCCGAGCCGCAATCTGTACAATAGCTGCAGGCACATCCACCTCCGAATAACGCGCAGCTTGCAGAGCCAATGTGCGCACATCGCTCCCTTCATGGTCATTAATAAACGTAATGGTTTTTTCTGACAGCACTGGCATTTCCATTGTCTCTGGCTATTTATAGATGATGAGTCTAAAAAAAACGAAAGGGGTGTGTCGTTTCTTTGACACACCCCCTCGGCTCTCTTTCGAGGTGGGCCATCTTGGGCTTGAACCAAGGACCTCCAGATTATGAGTCTGTTGCTCTAACCAACTGAGCTAAAAGCCCGCGCTATCTCCGTATTATCGAATTTGCTCGGCAAAGGTACAGTTTCTTGCTGATATATGCAAACAATTTAATACTTTTTTGTTCTCTGACGCCCTACATATTAAGATAAAATAAGAACATTATTACTATATAGGCGATACTTCCCCGTTAAACAAAAATAGATGCGACATATCCAAAATAAAAAACAGTTGCCCGCTTTTCCCTTAAATTTAGTAAAAAAGTATCCTTTAAACCGTTTTTTTCGTATATTTGCTCAGATATTGCTAAAACTAATCTTTATTAAACATCATTAGATATGAAAACAAACTATGAAATCCGCTATGCGGCACATCCTGAGGATGCAAAAAATTACGACACCAAACGTATTCGCCGCGATTTCCTGATCGAGAAAGTTTTTGCTGCCGATGAGGTTAACATGGTTTACTCCATGTATGACCGTATGGTAGTAGGTGGTGCTATGCCCGTGAACGAAGCGTTAAAATTGGAAGCTATCGATCCGCTGAAAGCCCCCTATTTTACTACACGCCGCGAAATTGGTATGTTCAACGTTGGAGGACCTGGTATTGTAAAAGCTGGCGACGAGACATTTGAGCTTAATTACAAAGAAGCACTCTACATTGGTTCAGGCGACCGTGATGTCATCTTCGAAAGCAAAGACCCGAAGAACCCTGCCAAATTCTACTTCAACTCATGCACTGCCCACACCAGCTATCCTTGCAAGAAGGTGACTAAGGAAAATGCTTTGGTAATGCACTTAGGTAGTTTGGAAGGTTCAAACGACCGCAATATCAACAAGATGCTGGTAAATCAGGTATTACCTACTTGTCAGATACAGATGGGTATGACAGAATTGGCTCCCGGTAGCGTATGGAATACCATGCCTGCCCACGTACACAGCCGCCGTATGGAAGCATATTTCTATTTCGAAGTACCCGAAGATCATGCAGTATGCCACTTTATGGGTGAAGTAGACGAAACCCGTCACATTTGGATGAAGGGCGATCAGGCTGTACTCTCTCCCGAATGGTCAATCCATAGCGCAGCCGCCACACACAACTATACTTTCATTTGGGGTATGGGAGGCGAGAACCTCGATTATGGAGATCAGGATTTCTCACTGATTACTGATTTGAAGTGAGATTTTTAGGAGTGTAGGAGGTAGGAGTGACACTTCGCTTAGGAGTGTAGACAATAGTCTTGCTTGCATACTTTTAAATAATTAGTTTATGGTGACAGGCGCTTTTTCGTTTGAAAATATCGTGGCTTGGAAGAAAGCACATCTGTTTGCATGCTTGGTGTATAGAATCACGAGAGATTTTCCTGAAGACGAGAAATTTGGGCTTACTTCCCAATTCAGACGGGCTGCGGTGTCGATAGGAGCTAATATTGCAGAAGGTTACAAGAAACTGAGCAGAGCGGATAAACTTCGCTTCTTCAATATCTCCGAAGGTAGTTTGGCAGAGTGTCAAAACTATATTATTCTTTCTCATGATTTGGGATATCTTGGTAAAGAAGAGTATATAGAGTTGTGCAACAGTGCGACAGAAGTTGGCAAACTGCTGTTCTCCTATAGCAATGCGATTATTAACAATAACGGAATTAAATAACTTGGGGTAAAGGACTGTTGGGATTATTAGGAGCAAGACTATTGTCTACACTCCTACACTCCTACACTCCTACACTCCTTAAAAAAAGAAATGTATGACAAACATTTTTTCATTAGAAGGTAAGAACGCTTGGATTACCGGCGCATCTTACGGAATCGGATTCAACATTGCCAAGGCATTCGTGCAGGCAGGTATCAAGAACATCATCTTCAATGATATCAACGAAGATGCATTAGCTAAAGGTTTGGCCAACTACAAGGAAGCTGGCATTGAAAACGTACACGGATATGTATGTGATGTGACCAACGAAGTAGCCGTAAAGGAACTTGTAGAGAAAATTCATGCCGAAGTTGGACAGATTGATATCTTGGTAAACAATGCAGGCATCATCAAGCGTATTCCTATGCACGAGATGAAGCGTTCTGAATTCCAACAGGTTATTGATATCGACCTGGTAGGTCCATTCATCTGCTCAAGCGCCGTTATCCCCGAAATGATGGAGCGTCGCGAAGGTAAGATTATCAACATCTGCTCAATGATGAGTGAATTGGGCCGCGAAACCGTTTCAGCTTATGCTGCCGCCAAGGGAGGTTTGAAGATGCTGACTCGCAATATCTGTTCAGAATACGGAGAGTACAATATCCAATGTAACGGTATCGGCCCAGGCTACATCGCTACTCCTCAAACAGCTCCACTCCGCGAACGTCAGGCAGATGGTAGTCGCCATCCATTTGATTCTTTCATCTGTGCCAAGACTCCCGCTGGACGTTGGCTCGACCCTGAAGAATTGGGTGGACCTGCAGTATTCCTTGCCTCTAAAGCCTCAGATGCCGTAAATGGCCACGTTCTCTACGTCGATGGCGGTATTTTGGCTTATATCGGTAAGCAACCCTAATATTTAACAAAGAAGTGTAGGAATAGAGGAGTGCAGACAATAACCTTGTAGCTATAAAGCTAAGCATTTGTCTGCACTCCTAAACGAAGCGTCACTTCTGTCACTCCTATACTCCTAAAAACAAATCCTCATGAAAAAAATATTTTCATTCCTTGCCGTAGCTCTTATGTTGGCCTCCTGCGGCAAACAAGGTTCATTGCAAGTAACAGTAAGCAATTCACTCAACACAAGCCGTAATGGCGAACTTGTTGAAGTGAGTATGGAAGAGGTCTCCAAAAGACTTAAACTCAAGGACACCACCCAATTCATTGTCGTTGACGAAACAGAAAGCCAGGTACCCTATCAGTTGACTCATGATGGAAATTTGATTTTCCCTGTAGAGGTTGCTGCGGGAAGCAGTGCTGTATATACTATTAAGGTAGGAGACCCTGAAGAGAAATTATTTGAGACAGCAGTCTATGGACGCAAATATCCCGAACGTGTTGATGATGTAGCTTGGGAAAACGACCTTACAGCTTACCGTACTTATGGCCCTGCCTTACAAGCTAATGGTGAACGCGCCTTTGGATACGATGTATGGTTGAAGCGTGTACCCGAGTTAGTGGTAGAAGAACGCTACGAAATGGAGTTGAACCCCGCCACAAAAGCAGCCATCGACAGTTTACGCCAAATTGGCAAAAAAGACGATGCCAATGCTCTTTACCAATCAGTTTCTTACCATGTAGATCATGGCAATGGATTGGATTGCTACAAAGTAGGTCCTACCCTTGGTGGAGGAGCTGCCGCTTTATTGGTCAATGATGAGATAGTTTATCCTTACTGCTACGTTGGCGAACCTGAGATTTTGGAGAATGGCCCATTGCGTTTCACTGTAAAGTTAAACTATGGCCCAGTTGTCATCAAAGGAGACTCTGCCGTCACCGAGACACGTATCATCTCATTGGATAAAGGTTCTCAGATGAACAAAACCGTTATAACATATAACGGCCTTACCCAAGCCAATCCCGTAGCTGCTGGTATTGTAATTCATCCGGAAAACCCTGAAGCATACGTATTGGATGCCGATAATGGTTACGTGACATACACAGATTTGACCGATAATATTCACAATGACAATGGTGAAATCTATTTAGGTATTGTATTCCCCGAAGAGATGAAGGAGGCCACAACCGTCCTCTTCTCTGAAGAAGAAAGCAAGAACTTGCGCGGTGGAGCTACCGGCCACGTACTTGCCGTGACTGAATATCAGCCAAACACAGAATTTACCTATTATTGGGGTAGCGGTTGGAATAAGTACAACTTCACTGACGCCACCATGTGGAACAATTATGTGAGTGAATTTGCCATGAAGGTACGTAATCCATTAACCATTACTGTTCAATAAGGATTACCACATAAATAAAAATGAGGGTGTGTCAAAATGATGCACCCTCTTCGTTTATAGCTATATGCACATCACAATATTCATGCAGCCAGATTCGAATGATTTTCACCTAAAACCTTCCTTCCGGTTTTCCATTTCATTCGAGAAAGGTTATAAATGCTTG
>JAZQAG010000038.1:0-8193 GCA_045545095.1 Phocaeicola sp.
AATCGGATGAGAAAAGAAGACCCTGTCAACTTGTATCTCGTCAACTTGTCAACTGAATTTAAATCGGAGCGGGTAAAACATCTGCATGCTCCCCGTTTGCCTGACAGTTCAAGGAATTGTCAAAGCAAGAAGTGGCGCAGAAAAATATTGTATAACACATAATGTAATAAGAATATGAGAAAGAAAATTTTAGGCATTGCAGCTATTGCAATGATAGCTTTTGCCAACTTATATTTGGTCTCATCAGACGAAACGATGGAACGGTTGATTCTTTTACAAGAGATTGAATCTTTAGCACGTGACGAAGGTAAAAACTGTACTTCTCTCAGTTTTGAGGGGAAAGAATTAAAAGCCACCATCTGTACTGACGGCATTAATTTTTATTCCGAATGCGTTGATGTTGCAGATTTAATGAATGAGAAATGTTGCACACCAGAAGAAGAGACCTTTTGTCCAGTTGGCACAGAACCGGATCCCAGTATTGTTACTCCAGGAAATGCAAACGCAATAAACAAATGCTACTCATCAGGACACCAATTCACCATGACAAACTGCAGGCTAACTTGTAGGGTGTGTGGTACAGTTTTTAATACCTGTTTAGATTAATCACTGAGGGTGTGTCAAAATTGACACACCCCTTAACGTAACCGTGAGATGAAAACATTATATTGTATTATATTTGGATTTATTACGTCCTGCTACACAATATACGGCAATGAAT
Source organism: Phocaeicola sp. (assembly GCA_045545095.1). Taxonomy (GTDB): domain Bacteria; phylum Bacteroidota; class Bacteroidia; order Bacteroidales; family Bacteroidaceae; genus Phocaeicola_A. The sequence goes on from JAZQAG010000038.1 coordinate 722, forward strand.
CTTCTAAGACATACCAACATTTTAGAAGCTATATGCAGAACATCCATTCCTTCAACCGTCTCTATCCACAGGAAAAGGTATGGCTGCATTGCGACAATACAGCCTATTTCCAAGGCGATACCATCTGGTTTGCCGCTTATGTCACCTCGGCAGAGACACTCCAACCGATAGAACTCAGCAAGGTGCTCTATGTGGAGTTGCTCAACGAGGCCGGTGAGGTTATAAACACCCAACGCCTACAGATTGAAGAGGGACGTTGTCACGGACAGATACCGTTGAATACAGAACTGGAGAAATGGTTTGTTACGGAAGCCGAACAAGAAAGGATGTTTTACCCGATAAACCCTCGCACCAAGAATTATTATATCCCATTACCTTCGGGGTATTACGAAGTACGTGCCTATACCCGTGCCATGCTCAATTGGGGGACGGACGTATGCTTCTCAAGGGTCTTCCCGGTCTTCGATACCCCAGAGCTTGAAGGGGACTATTCCAAACTGACAATGGATAACCGAGAAAAGAAACAACGCGAACTGATAGAGAGCCGCATCCGCCCGAAAACAAAGAAAGATGACCGTCTGAACGTGGAGTTCTACCCAGAGGGGGGCAACATAGTCCAAGGCCTCCCTTGCCGGATTGCCTATAAGGTGACAGACGGGGATGGACGGAATATCACGGCCAAAGGAGAATTGTCAGCTGACGGGAAACCTGTTACCCGAACAGAAACCATACACGATGGCATGGGCCGCTTCTCATTCTTACCACAGAAGGGGGTAAAATACAAACTGAGCATAGAAACAGAAAAAAATAGCCGGACATTCGAACTGCCCGAAGCACTACCTCAAGGACTTATGCTGGCCACGGATGCGACGGAGGCTGACAGTGTACGCATGACAATCGCCGCTACGGAGTCACTACGGCACAAAGCCATCGGCATGAGCATCACCTGCCGGGGAAAACTGCTCCACTTCAAAGTCTATGATGAACTTCCCAATCGCCCGACGCGGATGCCCGCCATTACCAAGAACAGTCTTTTACCGGGTGTCAACCAGGTGACATTGTTCGATGCCGACGGACAGGTATATGCCGAACGTCTCTTCTTTGTACATGACACGGCAGTAGTGGGCAAATCCCCTGTTGAATACCAGCTGGACAAAAAAGAATACAAGCCCTTCGAAAAGATAAACCTGACAATCAGTTCCCGTCATCACAAGAAAGGGATGTCTGGGTCCCTCTCCGTCCGGGACAGCGGAACTGAGATTGGTACCACTTATGCAGATGACCTGCAGACCTATCTGTTGCTGACCAGCGACTTGAAGGGATATATTCACCGCCCAGATTATTACTTCGAGGCCGACGATTCCGTGCATCGAACGGCTCTTGACCTGCTGATGATGACACAGGGATGGCGACGCTATGCATGGAAACAGCTGGCTGGAGTGGAGGAATTCAGGAAAACCCACTTCGTGGAAGAAGGATTGGCCTTGCACGGACAGGTGATACACCCCAAAAGAAAAAACAAATACCAATCGGACATACGGGTAGGTGCCATCGTTTCTGAAGGGAAAGAGGTTCTACAGAAAGGCAATATGATGACGGATGAGGAGGGGCGTTTCACTTTTGTCCTGGAACCTTTTAACGGGAGGCATGATTTGACCCTGAGTCTGACCAACCACAAAAAGAGGCTTACCGACGGACGGATCCTACTCCACCGACACTTCTCGCCCCAACCCAAAGAATATAACTTCATGGAGAAAGATATCCTATCCGTTCCGCAGCCGCCACAGAAGCCTATGGATATATTCTCCATCTCAGGGATAAATCTGTTGGGGAGTGTACAAATAGGAAAAAATCGTCATCAATTTGAGCCTTTCACACTACACAATATCAAAGAAGAGAGAGAAAAAGCATTGGACACAGGAGACCGGATATTCGAGGAAATAAGCATTGAAGCATACATTGAAGATAAATATTTTCCGTTTGACATCGAGATTTTATGGTCCTTTGAAACCCATAGCACCAAAAATGAAAAGAATCAAGAGTTTATAGGTCATAAAGATTACCAGAACCGAAGCATATGCTTTGAGGAATTTGAATTGAAATACGTTGACTATATTCAAGTTTACAGAAGTCTCACTTCACATACAAGAACCGATTGGGCCAGCCCTCTCAGCCGAAATCAACTAAACAACCAATATAAGCACATCAGTAGTTGGGTATACCGTAAGCCCAAGCCCATTAAAGGACTTAGAGCCACCCATATCGACGGCTATTCCGAAGTCATAGACTATTATCATCCACAATACAACCGTGAAATAATCCCCGGTGAAGTCGATTACCGCCGCACGCTCTATTGGAATCCGTGTGTGGAATTGGATGAAGAAGGAAAAGCTAATGTATCGTTCTATAACAACAGTACATGCGTAACCCCCATAATAAACTTAAACACCTATTAAAATGAAAACGTCTTTTTTGTCACTACTAATTGTATGCACCTTTATAGGTTGCAATAGTCATAATTCCATACCAGAGAAAGGTATTGCCCGCGATACAATACCTTTGCCCGATTTAAACATTGAACAAGAGCAAGTGAGATTGTCCGACATAACAGATTCTATAAATTATTATCCAATACCTACAGATGATGATTATCTAATCGGACGAGTAAGTAAGATTTTGGTAACTGACAGTTTATACATAATTGCTGATAACAAAATCACCCATTCTGTATTCATATTTTCGCGAAACCAAACATTCAAGAGTCTCATCCATCAACACGGTGATGGTCCAACTGAGTACCTGAGACTATCTGATGCTTTTTACAATAATACGTTAAAAAAAATCGGAATATACTGCAACTTAAAAAAAGAGATATTATATTACCATTTGAATGGAGAATACTCTCATCGGTATGAGATTCCATACCGGGGTGAAAGTATATATCCTATGGGAACAGGATTCATATTACATACTGAATACCAAGAAAATGTATCTTTGAAAAAAGGCAATAAATATCCTGATTTGATTTTTGTAAAAAAAGAAAATGATACGGCATCTCCTGTTTGTGGAAATTATTTTGAGGGTCCGGTGAATCACTCTATAGTTTGGAGTTCCGATAGCAATATGTCAACATGGAAGGATACCGTAGCTATAAAACCTGATCACTCAAACATTGTATATCATTGCACCTCTGAAGGTCTGTATCCGGCTTATTTTTTAGATTGTGGCAATAATAATATCGATGAACGATTTTGGAATAAAGTCTCGGAAACGAATATGGATATAAACAAATTGGAGGAATACTGTCGTTCGAAAAATCTGTGTGAAATAATTTGGTATTTGGAAAGTGAAAGATTCATAAGTTTTACATGTAAGCAAAAGGGGATATTAACTCAGGTATTATACTCAAAACGTTCAAAAAACATAAGAACTTTTAGGACTATTGAAAATGATATGGAATCCTATGCTTCATTTATTCCCAAAGCTATAAAAGGGAACAAAGTGTATAGAATTATCCCAGCATACAGCATTGTCCAACAAGGAAAGTTAAACAATCGTCAAAAACTTCCATTATCCCTTCAACACGTGAAAGAGAGTGACAACCCAATTATTGTAGAATTTGTATTAAAAGATTTCTGAAGATGAAAAAAATTAGACTAATTTTAGTAACCGTTTTGGCTATTTTTAATCTGTGTTTGATTTACAGATACAGCCAACTCAAACAAACATCAACTCTCATCGCTGAAGAATACAGTCAAATTCTTGTCAAGGAAGAGAGGGTCAGCCAAAAACTAAAAGCATATTCCATCTACCAGCATGCAATGGAAGGAGTAGATATACCAGACATTATGATAAGGAAGGAGAATAATGATTCTTTATCACTTTCTTCCCTAATTGATGAATGTGGTGGTCCTATTTTGTGCTTTCGTTTTAAAGATTCACACTGTGATGCATGCATACAGCATGCCATTAGGATGTTACACAAAATATCTACAGACATTCCCCAACAGATTGTCATCCTAAGCGGTTATACCAATTTATTACAATTTAAAGCTTTTGAGAGTTCTCAAAAAAGGAAGTTGACTACATACAACATTGAAGATATACCTTGTTGGGATATAGATGCCATAGAACAATCTTACTTTTTTGTTCTCAAAGGTGACAAAATTCATAATGTATTTATTCCACTGAAAGAGGATAACAATTATACACAAGATTATATTCATACATTAATGCATCGGTATTGGAAATAATGTAAGGAAGCAAATGGCCCTCATACTCTCTACATTCTACGTTAGCTTTTATAACAATTTTTGCACATAAAATTAGAATAAAAATGAAGAAAATAATAACCTGTATAATTCTTGCTATACCCTTTGGCAATACTATAGTTTCTTGTCATTCGGAAAGGATAGAGTATATCAGCAATGACGTGGTTGAATACATTCAACCACAAATCTCTGCATACTATGACAGTATCGGGACCTCATTCATGGGAGATTTATTGGTCACGAATGATTACGTAATATGGGAAGATGCACATTCTACAAAAAATTATCTCCACATCATAGATAAAAGTGAACAAAAAGAATTGACCTCATTAGGTCATATCAACGATGAACTGCAACATTCAATGAATACCCGTATTGGAAAAGGAATTCAAAACGAACTGATAATCTATGATCTTGACCTTAAAAGAAAGGCTGACATCCCAATTGACAATCTTAAAACAAGAAGTAATAAATTCACAGACATCAGATACGAAGAAAATGTACTCAAAATTATCAAATTGTCAGATGGTAACGATTTATTATTCACTCCAGAGGCAAAACAACCTTTCGGGATTGTCAAAGATAATATCATCTACAGTAGTGGCAAGTACCCCGTAACCAACACATGGATTACGCCTGATGACAGATTAAACTACTTTGATGGAACAATAATCTATAACGCCACAAATGATATGTTATTATATTCCACCTCATCATTCAGGTATATGGCTCTTTATAAAAGACATGGGAACAAGTTACAACTAATTAAAGAAACAGGAGGGCCTGATTATTCTATCGAAAATAACAGATTGAAATTAGGCAAAAATGAAAACGGAATATCAGAAATTGCATTGACGAGGAATTATATCATTACGGCAGAACACCTAAAGGACGGAATTTCCTTCAAAGAAACATTATGTGTATATGACTATAATCTGCAATTAAAGAAGATTTTGAGAATAGATCAACCTATTGCCCGTATAGGAGCGAATTCAGATACAGACACCATCTTTGCCGTCATTGAATCTCCAGAATACAAAATGGTTACCATTTCATTTTAATTAAAATAGTTACTATTATGAAAGAGAATCAATCTTATAAAGTCACCCGCGTGGTCATGTTGCTAATATCTCTGTTGTTTTGTTCCTGCAATAAGAAATTGGAACAAGCACTCGAGTTGGCCAAAGAAAACAAGTGTGAATTGGAAAATGTACTGGAACATTTCAACAACTATTCAACCAGGAAAGAATACAAGTCGGCCCAATTCCTCATAGGAAACATGTCTCTCCATTATACTCAAAAGAGCGAAGCTGTAGATTCTTTTAGCAATTGGATGTTAGCCAATATTGATTCGTTGACCACTCCCTTGTTGCGTAAGCGGTGGAAAGAGTATAGCGATTTTGACATGTCATGGGTTTATCCGGATATACAATATGTCACATCTGAATTTCTCATTGACAATATTGAACAGGCTGTAGAAATATGGAAAAAATCACCATGGAGAAATGAAGTAAACGAGGATTTATTTCTGAACCATGTACTACCCTACCGTTTTCATAATGAAACGCTATCCCCTATTGGGTGGAGAGATTCGCTTTACAACAAATACCACCACGTGGTTGACACAATCACAGACTTGCGACGCGCATACACGGCACTATATCGTGCCACAACAGCGGATGTTAAAATCAAGCATATAGGCGACATGCCCTATCTGTTGAATCCCATAGACATCGGGTACATCAAACGCGGACGTTGTTTGCAACAGTGTATCTATGTAGCATCTGTTATGAGAGCATTTGGCATTCCGGCCGTCATTGATGGAGTTTCATTATGGGCCAATTACAGCACCACTGGACATTCATGGGTAGCATTGGTCACCGATGACGGAACCTATACCGTACATACAGGAGACAGCATTGCCAGGAAATACAATCCTATAAATTCCGCTTATTTCTCTATCAAATATCCGGTCGAGCCAGATTACCCCATTCCACTTGATTTCAAAAAGAGTGTGGCAAAGGTTCAACGCAGGACATATGCGATGCACAAGAATGAATATTCAGACTCACATGCAGGTAAAAATGTTGCCCGACTATTCTCGTCGAAAAACACCATTGATGTATCAGCCGAATATGGTTTTACACACCAATACAAAATTTCTGTTCCAGAAAATGTGGAATGTGCATACCTATGCATTTTTGGAACAGGAGACGATTGGAAACCTATTGATTTTGCCATGTCTGAATGGGGGACATGCACATTCAACAATATTGCAGACTCTGTAGTTTATCTGCCAATGGCTTATATTGAAGGGAAATTTACATCACTTGATGCGCCTTTTCATATCATAAATAATAAAGTGACTCATATAATTCCAGACGAATCGGAAAAGGAATGTATCACTCTATTTCGTAAATATCCTTTTGTAAGAAGCATCCTAAGGCCTTGGCAAGAAACAACCGGTTCGTCCATCGTTGCCTCAAACAACAAGGATTTCGACCGTGCAGATACTTTATTCACTGCCATACGGACGCCAGTGTACAAAAATATCATCAAACCACAAACTGTAAAATCATATCGGTATATAAAATATGCATCACATCCCGAGCGTAGAGGTTCTATCACAGAGTTTCAAGTCTATTCTCAGGATTCTTTGCTGGATGGTACACCGTTCATTTCGGGAGCAAAAAATAAAGAGAACTGTTTTGATGGAGATACTTTCACTGGGTTGAGAGGTCTGCAACAAGGTTATTGCATCGGATTGGATTTAGGACAATCTGTACCAATTGATTCAATTATCTATTATTTACGGAATGACGGAAACTACATTGATATAGGGGACGAGTATGAATTGTTGCATTACAATCGCAACCAATGGGAATCATTAGGTCACCAAAAAGCAGAAGTAGAATGGCTTACTTTTTCGAATGTTCCCAAGAAAGCATTACTACTGCTGAAGAACCACACAAAAGGAAAAGAAGAACGTATCTTCACCTATGAAAATGGTACACAGGTGTGGTGGTGAAAGATTGGAATGTGATAGTAAAATGAAAGGAGGTTGCAAGAGAAGAAGATAGTAAGAAGGAAAGAAAGATAATTGAATTGACAATCGGATGAGAAAAGAAGACCCTGTCAACTTGTATCTCGTCAACTTGTCAACTGAATTTAAATCGGAGCGGGTAAAACATCTGCATGCTC
>JAZQAG010000039.1:0-7437 GCA_045545095.1 Phocaeicola sp.
ATCTTCCGTCGGTTGGGATCGTTTTTCCCGTTTCGGGATCAATTTTACCGATAAGTGTTCTCTTGCTGCGAGGTTGCTGTTTCTTCTTATCCCAGTAAGAAGAAGATTCATATACGTAAGTGATACCGGTGCGCTTATCGAGTCTTTTGAGAATAGTCATTGTAGTGCGGATATCATGACGCCGCACTATGTTAAAGTCAAGCCTGAATTAAGTTTATTTTACTTTATTTCAATTCGTTAGATTATATTTATCCTAGTGCGGATTATAGAGTTATCTGGGAATGTACGTCCCAAGGCCATTTCCAACGCTTTCAGACACAATCCTACATCCTTGTTCCTCCCCATGCTCCAGCCCAGCACATACCGGCTGTCCCAATCCAGAATGACGCATAGATAGTAGTTTTTCTGCTCTATCTGAATGTAAGTAATATCACTTGTCCATACCTGGTCTATCCTTTTGATTTCTATATCTTTAAGAATATAGGGCATTTTCTCGGCTCTCGGATTGGGAGCACTGGTGTTCCTATGAGGATACAGTGTACGTAGTCCGAGTTGCTTTTTGAGCCTGGCGCATTTTTTCTGGCTTATCTTGATGCCATAGTGCCTCTGCAACATGACCGGCATGCGCCGTCTGCCCAAAGTCGCATCTTCTTCATAGAGCTTTTCGATGGCTTCTTTTATCTCCGGTGATTCTTTCGATTCCCGTTTCTTGTAGTATGTGGTGCTACGTGTCAGACCTAATAGATCACACTGCCGTTTGCGCGAAAGAACGTTCCCCTCTTTGTCCAGGAGTTGGATCCGTTGCGCTACAGACCCAACTCCTTTGCTTTTTTTGACAGCCAATCAAGCTCGAACTCGCGCTTTCCCAGAAGTCGCTCCAGGTTCGCAATGCGCTCATCCTTCTTCTCCATCTCACTTTTGCGACCTCCGCGGCGGAAACATTCGCCCAGCATCTCCTTGGCCTGCTTCTTCCAGTCTTTCACCAAATCTGGGCTGATTCCATATTCAGAGGCTATCTGAGCATGTGTTTTTGCTCCCGTCAGAGTCTCCAATGCCACTTTCTCCTTGAACTCGGCACTGTAACGCCCTCTCTTATGTATCTTTTCGTTTTGCATATACGTGTGTTGGTTGATTATACACACGCCTGCTGTGCTACACAAGCAAAAGAGGGCTTATACTGGTGTCCTAAATTCCGGAGCCATTATAGTCATCAATGGCCTTATTTAAGGAAGAACACTTCAGCTTAGTGATTTATATATCATATCTGCTGCCACTGCTGAAGCATGGGGATAATGCAGCATAACTTCTTCGCGTGCAAATTTTTGTCGCGCTTCACATTTCCAATCATCACCACCAAGCACAACATTCTCCAGGAAGTTTGTGATTGCCGCTTCATCGTATGCAATATAACAGTAATCAAGGCATTTTTGTCCCAGAGGGGCAAACTTATTTTTTATGTCATCCTCACAATGAAGCATATAACACTGTGGCTTGCCTGTGTAGAAGTAATCCACAAGGAATGAACCACAATCCTGAATAGCCGCAACAGACATAGCAAAATCTTCCATAAAATCACCTTTTTCACTCCAGATAACGTTGGTTTGCGCACACATCTTCTGTCTATAAGTCTCTGCTTTTTCCTTACCCCAATGAGTGTCCCTCTCCAACACCGGAAACAAAGCAGGATGGGGACGGAAAATAAATTGTAAATTCGGATATTTTTCAGGTAATGATAGAAAAAAATCAGAATACCGCATAAAGTTACTCAAAGATAACATGTCGTTGAAACCTCCCTCGACCGAGTGATGTGGTGCTATCAAAACGTTTTTTTTCTCTGCATTCCTTGGCATGCTTTCGTAACGTTTATAGAAATCCATCTTGCAATAACCAGTTAAAAGAGTATTTCTACCCGCTGTTCTTTTTGCATAGCTTTTATATTCAGCCATGTTATACTCCGTTTCCACCAAGATCTTCCAGAATGACTGATATGCGTTGAAATTAAGTACCATTCTGCAATAATTTGAGCTTCTGGGGAAGCCATAATTTATAAAAGCAATAAGTAAACGTTGGCGTATCAATGATGCATAATCATACCATATAGTTGATATATCATAGGGGGTAGGGGGTATGACTATATCCGTAAAAGTAAAGAGCCGAATCCTGTCCTCATATGGATTAAAGGGGGCTATTTGCACAATATCCCCATACGCTTCCAGTGCTTTACTCAACTCATACTGATATTGCCTTGCTCGCTCTTCTCCGAATCGAAGCTCTGGTATCACAACCAAATTCACCTCATATCGCTCATCTTTCAGCATTTCCTCCAGAAGAGGTCTAGCTGGAAACATGCTCAACATAGCAACAAGATACGTCACTCTTATCTTCTTCCCTTCTGAAACGCGTTTGCGCAAACGAGATTCACTTTCAGTAATCATCTTCCAGCGCCTAGTAAATTCTGCATCATCAAGTTCCGTATATTTGAAATAATCGGTATTTTCATGAAGAGGTGCACCATCATGCCATCTCCTGTATAAGGCACTCAACACACTCCCGGGACATATCGCCTCTTGTACATCACGTTTATAAGAAAGCAGATGAATAGGAGATGCATTACACACAGCCTCTATCCAAGAGCGTTCACATGTAATATTCAGCCGCTGCTGCAAAACCAATGCTGACATCTGCGGAACCCACGGGCTGGCAGCGTATATTTGGCGGCACTCAGCATCTGCCAATAATGCCCACGTACCGAGATACCGGAAAAGGGAACCTTTCACCTCTGCGTCATTGTCCCGCCAATATTCCAACATCATCGCCAGTAATTTACGCACAAATGCATTTCCCTTTTCAGAATGAATCAACCACGTAGAAAATGACTCGTAAGGAATACTGCGCCCGTCTACCAACTCCCTCAGACGCTGCAGAGATAACGAACTATTTCCCGCATGTATCCACGCTTCGCTTTTATACACAAAAAAGGATGAGTCCTCAATAGCCGACGGCATTTCACCACTCATATACACAGAAGCATCTATCCATGTTCCGCCATATTGGGAAAGTAGATACAAGCGAACAATTTCAGAAAAACGTGCAGTCGACATCAAACCTGCCGAGTGCTTCCTGTAAATGTAATCAGGTAACGTTACATAATCCTTCAATGTACTTTCTGACAGTACAACTACCTTTCGATGCGGATTCATGCTGCGCACACTGTCAATGCAAATCCTTACAACATCAGGTGCATTTTCCTCACCTTCCCACCACATCTGCCATATACAATTTTCGGGAATATCCAAACACCCGTTAACTTCACTAAAGTCCGGCAAATTCTTATATTTCTCCAACGCCAAAAATACTGCTTTTTCCATATTCCATAGTTGTGGATTGATTTGAGCTTCCGACCGTTCAACTTAAGTTTGCAATGTTATTTTCCCACTCGTTAAATTATTTGCCTGTTGAACCAATACCACTCCCATTCTTCTCCCTTCAGCCATTTCATCCAAGGATTTACCAAGTACAAGTTGTTTAGATCCCAATGTTCTTTGCAGCGCATCACTCTTAATTATCAATTCTTTCTCCTATTCAAGTAGCTCTCGAACTTTTTGAACTGGTAATATGTGAAATCAAACAACAACACGTGCATACAAACTCTACCATCTTCAAGAATCTTTTTATGATAGAACCAATTGATGATTTTATTCATAACTCTAAATGTTTAGGTAGTCCTCGAGATGTAAATAAATCAATTTTCAGCACTTGTCATTCTTTATAGAATGGATAATTATATTCAGGCGATTTTTTGCTGCAAAGAAAACCGAGACAGGAGAAGAGACTGTGCTCTTCCCCTTTTCCAAAACTTTCTATATCATTGGTCGAATTTTTTTGAATAATGCATAATTTTTTTGTAAAAACACTAAATATATAAGGATGCAAAATCTGAACCAATATTACTATTATTGCATGTAAAAAAGTAACCTTACGGTCATGTTCTCGATGCTGCCTTAATTTTTCTCTTGAGCTTACGAAGATTGCGCTTGAAACTCTTATGCTTAATTCCAAAAGTCAAAAGATCCAGCAGAGTGTATGTACACTTTCGTATGCGGTACTTTCTTTTCAGGTATTTTACATTTTCAGATGAAGCCAATTTGTCATTTAAAGAAGAAGCCGCATTAATATAACTATCCAATTCATCAAGCATTAATCTTAACGGCTTATAACCAAAAATAGCAAATAAGCGTTTATTAATTTCTCTCACCTCATCACCAAGCTGATTCTCATATAATTCAGCATAACTATCAGGTGAAGACCATGCTGTGCAAAAACCACTATCTTGCACAGCCATAGGTATAACTCTTTCAATTCCATGAGAAATAGTTGCATCCTTGGGCATAGGTTCATTCGGGAAATCCTCGATTTGCCAATTCCTAGAATATAATTTCTTCAATGCCTTACCTCTCGCCCAAAAATACGTTCCAAATGAAGCGACCGGTGCATCATCAAAGGGCGATGTCAATTTCAGCATTTGGTACGCTTTTTTAGTTGATTCCATATTGTCTCCTATTTCAAAACCAAATATATTATATGGTCCAAAATTAACAGGGGGTGGTACCAGCATACCTAAATAGCTATTCGTTTCGAATAAATTCAGTACACCGTTTACATATGTACTGTTGTGTAACGAGCACTCTAAACAGTGGTATGTATGACCTTCTGCTGCATCAGAGTCAAAATGTTTTGATTTTTTATCGTGTATGAAACAAATGTAATCGCTTTTTTCTACAATGTCTTTAGCTGTAACTAACAAGGCTGATATATCCCTGCCTTGATTTGGTTTTATTCGAAATTCCTTGTGAAAGAAGTTTATGTTTTTCAATCTTGCACGATAAGTATCTATTGTCTCCTGTGACGAAGAAATAATATATATGGATGCTTTCTCCGGCATAGATTTGATATAACGTAGCATATTATCAACCAAATCAGAATAATATACATAACATACAAGTGAAACTGATCTCTCTGCAGGAATTCTACTTTCAGATTCCCCGTCCCTACTAGGAGTTGAAGGCACTATATAATTCAATCCCAGCTTACTTTTAATTGAGCTCATTTTCATTGTACTGAGCATGTGGGAAACAATTGTATCGACAGGAAAAGAAGTATAAAATTGTATTTGCCTCAAAACTAATGAGGGAATAATTCCAAGTCCGGATTCAGCTGTGCCACAAGAATCCACAAATAAACTCTTTTTAATCACAGGTATCTTATCGCGGATTATCCTGTCAGCGTAATTTAAAGACAAGCTATCCGTGAAATCTAATTTTTCCTGCTGTTCACTCTGTAGATGAGCTACTTTCACATCGCTGCTTTTGAAGAATGAAAGCAGACTAGTTGCAGCATTGTAGTCTGAACAAATAGGAGAAAGAGTTTGCCACCACAAATAAAAGGACTTAAGTGAGCAAACTCTTGATTTGCATACAAAATAGGAAAAATCAGATAAATACCTTTCTGAGTTATTGTGTTTGGCCGATGGGCTTGTTATTTTCCAAACATCGCATGAAGACTGAGTCATTCGTGCAAAGATTTCTTCAAACGAGAAAATTGGGCCATACATTGAAGTGTCTGAAAACACTAACTCATCATTGTCCTTTAATTTTAAATGAAGCATTGCAACCTTCCACAATGAGAAAGATCCATGGTATTGTTCAGTGACAAATAATTCATCACATTCATATTTCAATGTTTCAATTACTTCTTTCTTTACCTGATTTCTGACGACAATAATAAGCCTCTTGCATACCTCTTTCAGCCCTTTTATGAAAAACAGGTCACTCGAATGAATCCTATCATCATCCATCCATGCAAGAATGGCAGTTCGGTGTTCTTTTCTGGACATAAGTCTATTCATTAATCTCTCCGCATCTCCTCAATCGCTTCTCTCGTTGCTTTGAGATACGCATAACCGTAACGCTGATCCGGCTCAAGGTGAGCACCTTCTGCCCATTCATTCCAAGCGTTGATAAATATAAACTGTTCGTCCTCAGGTAAATGAGCCCTTGAATATTCAATATTATCCTTTAGCCATTGCTTATAGCGAGCAGGCGTACATGAAAGGAAAACTGATCCACCAGAATGTGTCTTTCTCGCTGTGTTGTCCCATGAAGGGAAGCTTGCCTTATACAATTTTCCACCTTCTGGAATAGCTGCTTCAAGGAAAATTTTTGAATCTATATACTCCGCCATGTCATAGACTTTAAGATCATTGTCCTGAAGATAGGTACTCTCAGTCTCAAAATCCCGCACCGCATATACCCCATGAGGCGGAAATTCTACCATACCATCAACATGCCACTGAGTACAACTTACGGGTGACAATCTATCCTGCATAGCATTTGTTATCAAAACGCGAACACGGCTTATGCCTCGTTTCCTTGCTGCATTCTGCAATCCATCTACAAAATCAACAAATTGCTTCTTCTTGAACATTGTTGGCCTATATATAAGCAGAACTGGTTCATTGTTCATGCGGATATATCGCTCATCTTTAAAAAATTCTATAATATCTTCTATGAAATCCTCATGAGAGTTTTCATCTATTTTCTGTTCCATGATCACATTGCGCTCTCCTCCATCCCACAGCGTTGACCAATTTTCGTTTGCCCAACACAAACAAAAAGGCATATTAAGCTCCTTATTATTAAGCCAATTATATAAAGGCTTCTCCAGCAAACGCTTATCTTTGCCAAACCAATAGTAATAAAAACAAAAACCATATATACCATATTGTTTAGCTAATTCGATCTGTCGATGCATTACATCATCGTGACTCAAATTGTAGAAGCCAACATCAATGGGTAACTGCGGTTGGTGATGACCAAAAAATTGAGGTTTCGCTTTGGTCACATTGAACCATTCCGTGAAGCCTTTGCCGAAGTTTTTGTCATTTAACGGTATGGAGTGAAATTGCGGAAGATAATATGCTAAAAACTTAGGGTCGATATCATGTCTTTCGTATGAGTCTAAGGATAAAGGAACAAAATCATCTTCATAATTGTCATATAGAGGTCTTAAAATATCTTTTACACCACCATTGTACCGAGTCTGATCCTGTTCGGTAACCTTCTCATTTTTGTCTTTAATTTTAAAAGAAAAACATAAAATTCTTACGCGTCTTTCGTTAGCAGAAACACGCTTTATCTTATAAAACCATCGTGGAATATTTCTAAAGAACGACATATGCGCTTATAATTGTTATATTGTAAACGAACTTTTCAAAATTATATTGACTTCTTGTACTCACCGGAGGTGATGTTGTCCATCCACTCCTGATTGTCCAGGTACCACTGCACCGTCTTTTCTATACCTTCCTCAAACTGCAGGCTGGGTTCCCAGCCCAGTTCGGCTTTCAGCTTGTTGGAATCAATCGCATAGCGCAGGTCA
>JAZQAG010000040.1:0-44184 GCA_045545095.1 Phocaeicola sp.
AAAGCAATTTAGTAATATAGATTTTGCAAGACAATATTGGAATAGTCAAATAAAAGACTTGAATCGCTGTATACAAGAAGAATTATCTATATACCATCCCGTAAATTACAGAATATATCGCAGTTGGGAGGATTTAGAAGATTATCATATAAAAGGTATTAACACAATAAAAAGAAGTTATAAACAAAATGGGAATTATTTATAGTCGAAGCGAACTTAAGGTTCAAGAAATTCATAGGGATTTTCTTAATGGAACCCTGATTGTAGATGATAGCTATCAAAGAAAGAGTGTATGGCTTGAGCGTGACAAAATAAGGTTAGTTGAAACAATTTTATTGGGGTTGATTATTCCAGAATTATATTTTTGGGATGCTGACACTGATGCGGATTCGGGTTTGACTATAACACATATCGTAGATGGGCAGCAAAGAATAAAAGCGATTGTTGATTTTGTTAATAATAACTTGAAATTACAAAAAGACTGTTTAATAGAAGATTATTCAAAGGAACATTTTGGAGATAAATGTTTTAAAGATTTAGACGAAGAATTTAAAAAACAGGTTTGGGCTTTTAATTTATCAGTTATACGTATTCAGAATAAAGAAATAGATGAGATAAGAAAGATCTTTTATAGAGTGAATTTGACTAATTATTCATTAAATGATCAAGAGAGAAGACACAGTAATTCGTGGGGCAAATTTGCCGATTTAACAGCGGAAATCATATCCTTGCCAATATGGGATGAATTGGGTGTTTTTAATTCGGGAGATATACGTCGGATGAAAGACCAAGAATTCTGTTCCACATTATTGTTATTGGCGAGAAGGGGAATCATAGATCAGACAACTCAAAAACCTTTAAATGATGCATATACGGATTATTCAAAAGAATATGTCGAGTATGAAGATGATAAAAAAAGAATAATTAACTGGTTGAAAGAGTTTCCTAAGTTTTTTACTAATGAGGTTCGCCCATTTATCAAGAAAAGGACTCAACTGTACACCGTGTTTTGTTTGATTGATTACATAGAAAGAAAAAACATATCAATTACTGATGAAATTATAATGCGTTTTAATCAGTTCGCTTTACTTTACATGGAATTTGAGAACAGTTCGGATTCCAACATCAATGAGAATGAAGAGTATAACATAATAAAACAATACAAGTTGGCATCTTCTGAAGGTGTCAACAAGATTAAAAATAGGAAAATTAGATTTGAATTACTGAGGAAGTTTGTTCTTGACCTGTAAACAATTAGGTTTAAAATAAAATGAGGAAGGATTTTTTGTTCATAGATTTATTTGCCGGCATTGGTGGCTTCCACACGGGAATGCATAGTGCAGGAGGAAAATGTGTTTTTGCCAGTGAATGGGACAAAAATGCCCGAATATCGTATGAAGCAAACTATGCTTGTATAGAACCCAAACTGTTTGAAAAAGACAAAAAGGGGAATTATTTGTACTTTAATGAAGATATAAATGATGTTATCCCTGCTAAAGTACCCAATTTTGACATTTGTTGCGGTGGATTTCCCTGCCAACCTTTTTCTGTTGCTGGTTTAAAACGTGGTTTTGAAGATACAAGAGGAACCTTATTTTTCAATATTGCAAATCTTGTTAAAGAAAAGATAAAATCAGGTTATCCTCCTCGTGTGTTATTTCTTGAAAATGTACGAGGATTAAAGAATCATGATAAAGGAAATACATTAAAAGTGATTCTTGCAACATTAGAAGAATTAGGTTACGCCTATTCATATGAAGTTCTGAATGCAAAATATTTTGGTGTACCACAAAATCGTGAACGTCTATTTATTATCGCATGGTATAAAGGACTTGTCGATGTTGAAACTTTCAAATTTCCATACGGAATAGATAAAGAGGGTAATATTATCTACGAAAAAGATAAATTGAAAGATGGTACATTGCCAACCAAAGTTTCAGATATCTTTGAGCCGAATAAAACACTTGATCCTTCATTTACGATAAGTGACAGAATGTGGGAAGGACATCAAAAGAGGAAAGAACGAAACAAACAGAATGGAAAAGGTTTCGGATATTCAATGTTTAATGGCGAAAGTATATATACTAGTACCATTTCTGCTCGATATTGGAAAGATGGAAGTGAGATTCTTATAGATCAATCAGACAAAGGATTAAATCCAAGAGTCCTAACCCCTGTTGAAGCAGGTCGTTTGCAGGGATATAGAATATTAGGAAATGGCTGGGAGCATCCTGATTGTGCGAATAATATAAATTATAACGAATCAAATATTGAATTTAGAATCGTAGTTTCTAAAAAGGAAGCATATCGTCAATTTGGAAATAGTGTTGCTATTCCTGTGATAAAATGTTTGGCAAAGGAAATCGTAAAACAATTAATGTAACTATAGTATGGAAGAGTTGAGAAATTTGCAACAAATGGCCAGTCTTGCAAGTGGTCGTTTTAATCAGTATGATGGAGAAGATTTCATATTACCTGAAATATTCAAAGAGCAGGTAAAAGAAATAAATTCCAATACTATAACTTACAATAAGTATTCGGCTATTATAGAGACAAGGGGATCTCAACATGGTATTCTCAATATCTTTATGCCTAATCAATGGTTTTATATTGCATCTTATTTTACAGATTTCTACAATGAATTGCAGAAGTATAAGAAATATGCTCTCAAAATAGCCACCAAAGAAAGGTTAAAGGAATTAAATGGCAAAGAACTGTCAATTACGGAATTGAATGCTATAAATTCTTTGAATATAGATGAAAAATCTAAGAACAAATTAATACGTTTTATAACTGATTACTCTTGGTGGGGTGGAGCAAAAACGATTGATAGAGGAGATTTTTATGTATCTCCGATTTTATCTAATGCAAATCTCGTAAATGCTTCACAATCATTTGTTGCTGAATTATGCGCGTTTCTTGCAAATAAACAAGATTTAGTTCAGGCCATTATCAATAAAGAAGAATCAGATATACAAAAACATTTTTCAACAACCAATTTTCCCCTCCAACAAATCTTCTACGGAGCGCCGGGGACAGGAAAGTCGAATATCATCAAGAAGGTGGTGGATGAACAGGGAAAGAAGAGTTACAGAACGACTTTCCATCCTGATAGTGAATATTCTACGTTCGTGGGATGCTACAAACCGACAATGAAGGAGAGCACCATTACCAAAGATGGAGTGACTACGAAGGAGGAGAAAATCATCTACGCCTTCTGCCCACAAGCCTTTACGAATGCTTACGTGGAGGCATGGAAAACAGATGAGGAGGTGTACCTGATAATTGAAGAGATAAACCGAGGTAATTGTGCCCAGATATTCGGAGACCTCTTCCAACTACTGGACAGGAAAGATGGAGTGTCGGAATATCCCATAGAGGCAGATACTGATCTTTGCAACCATTTGGCAAAGGAATTGGCAGACTCTACACGAACAGACATTCCTCATGAGGTGAAGGAGGGAAAGAGGCTGATACTCCCCGCAAACCTATACATTTGGGCTACCATGAACACGAGCGACCAAAGTCTGTTCCCTATCGATTCGGCTTTCAAACGCCGCTGGGATTGGCAATACATGCCAATTTGTAAGGGGAGGGACAAGCAGGGCAATGAGCTAGCATGGAAAATCATGGCCGGTAAAAATAGATACGACTGGTGGGAGTTCATCCAAAAGGTGAACGAACAGATTGGTTCGACTACCAACTCTGAGGATAAGAAACTGGGATTCTTCTTCTGCAAAGCCGATGCGGAAGGAGTAATCAGTGCGGAAACTTTCGTGAGCAAAGTGATATTCTACCTGTGGAATGATGTGTTCAAAGACTTCGGCTTCGACAATACTATATTCAATGATGAAGAGGGTGGCACATTGACCTTCGACAAATTCTATACCATGAACAACGGTAGAGTGGTGGTGTGCGAAGAGAAGATTGTGAAATTCTTGGAGAACCTAGGGGTGGAAGTGGTGCCGGAAATCATAGATACAGAAATAGAGGAAGAAGATGAAGACGGAAACAGTAGTTCTACTTCAAGACGAGATTACACTAAATATTCTGTAAATGGAATTGGCAGTTATGGTAAAAACAAATTGGCATCTGAGTGTGTCAAAGAATATATAAAACTTCATCCAACTATGTCTGCAGACGAAGTCGTTGATAATTGGAAGAGTTTAGGTTATATCGTACCTCATTTTATCGAGTCAAAAGAGGAATTTGATGCGCGTACAGACAATAGCAAAGAACGTTCTGTGGAAATCCCATGCGGCTCGACTGTCTTGTATGTTGTCAAAAATGGATATGGTAGTAATGGCAAAGTTAATGTTCTCATGGAAGCAGTAAACAAAAGGGATTGGGGTATTACAATCAATATAATAGACTAATGCGCATCCTTATAGAAGAACATAAATGAGTATGAAAAGTGAAACATATAACCAACAACTTATGACGAACAATACCGATGGGCTGCTTCACGATGCTTGCATCATTATTGATGAGGCTCAAAAGAAGGCTTATTGTGCCGTCAATGAAACTCTGATCAAGCGTAATTGGTTGCTCGGTATGCGCATCCGACATGAGGTGTTGAACGAAAAAAGAGCCGAATATGGAGAACAAGTCATAAAGGAGTTGGCAAAGAGATTGACTGAAATTTATGGAAGAGGGTACAAGAAAAGTAACCTCTACACGTTCGTCACATTTTACCAGTCTTATCCGAACTTTTTCCAATCACTGATTGGAATATCAGATGCAGTGCCTGAGGATGAGAATTTCCAATCACTGACTGGAGAATCTGCAGAGAATGGTTCACGACTGATGGAATTGTCTGAAAATGTGGATGTGTATAGTGTGTTGAAACCTACCAAACCAATCAGATTGTCGTGGACTCATTATTGTATTCTTTTACAAGAAAACAATATGGATGCTCGCAGATGGTATGAAAACGAGGCTGACAATGAAATGTGGAGCACAAGAACCTTGCAACGCAATGTGTCATCACAATATTATCATCGTTTGCTACAATCGCAAAACAAGGATGTGGTTCGCAACGAAATGAAAACCCTAACAACTCCACTTCAAGACAAGTTGGAATTCTTGAAAAATCCTGTAGTTGCGGAATTCTTAGGCTTCAAGAACAACACGGATTATACGGAAAGCAGCCTTGAACAAAGCATTATCGACCACTTGATTCCTTTCCTTATGGAACTTGGCAAGGGATTTGCCCTTGTGGACAGACAGAAACGAATCCACACTGAAAAGGAGGACTATTACATTGATCTTGTATTCTACAACTATCACTTGCGTTGCTTTGTACTTATCGACCTGAAAACTACCAAACTAAGCTATCAGGATGTCGGGCAGATGGATATGTATGTGAAAATGTACGATGAACTGGTGCGTCCAGACGGTCACAATCCTACTATCGGCATGCTACTTTGTGCCGAAACGGATGAAGATGTGGCACACTACTCTGTGTTGAATGGTAACGACCAACTGTTTGCCGCAAAATACTTGACCTATATGCCCACACAAGAGGAATTGCGACGCGAGATAGAACAACAAAAGGAATTCTTCAGGTTACAAAACCCGAATCAATAACTGCACCATACATCATGCGCATCCTTATAGAAGAACATAAATACAGGGCTGAAGAGGTGAGGAGCATCCTGCATGGCGTGGATGCACTGGAGACGGTGGAGGGGTATGTGAGCCTGAACTACGTGGGGTACTTCTACAACACGGAGTTGAAGGATTGTGTATTCATCCTTCCGAAAGTTCTTCTGGAGAGTGTGGAGGGAAAGGACCTGGTGTTTGGCAAATATGACCCTACAACCATACTGAACCTCGACGAGAACAATCCACTGACGAAGCATGAGAAGGACTTCATCTACGAGTTTGCCGTGTGGATATACCGCGCCATCGTGGTGTTTCAGAAAAGCAACGCAGATTCGGAAATAGTCTTCCACAAAAAGATTATCCAAGTGGGGAAGGGGCGCAGAAGACTGAGCAACACATTCCTCGACATCCTGCTGGCCTTGCTCCAATTCAACAGGGACAATCAGAATTTCTTCTTCTTCGTGTTGCGCAATCTGCACTCGGGGTACAACAAAATCAATTGGACACGCACCATCGGCACAACCAGCGCCATTGTGCAAGAGAACAGCCCCATATACCTGAATCCTGTGAACAAGAAGAGGAGGATAAACTTTGACGAAGAGTTGCTGGTCATCTTCTTCTCCATCCTCAACTACATTGGCGACCGATATGGATTCACGAAGGAGATAAATTGCAACTTCAATCTGATAAAAGGGAAACAATTTGAGACCTATCTGAAAGGATTCGGCAAGGTGAGATTGCAACAGATCAAGTACAAATACTTTTCGGACAAAGCGCTTGAATTGTGGGAGTTGTGCCATGCCTTCTTCGATGCTGCCAAGCATGTGCACACCAACAGTGCCCAACAGGAATACTTACTGGTGAAGAACTTCAACATCGTGTTTGAAGCCATCATTGACGAACTGATAGGCGACCGCGAAATCCCCAAGGGATTGAAAGAGCAGGAAGACGGCAAGCGGGTGGACCACATGTACACCTACAAGGGACTGACCACACACGAAGAGGACAGGCCCATCTACTACATCGGAGACTCGAAATACTACAAACGTGGCAACCAGGTGGGGAAGGAATCGGTGTACAAGCAATTCACCTATGCACGCAACGTAATCCAATGGAATCTGAACCTCTTTATGAATGCCAACACAGAGGACAAGGACTGGAGAGCGGACAAAAGCCGCTTTGACAAAGTGGCCATGTTGCGCGACAACACAACAGAGGGATACAACATCATTCCCAACTTCTTCATCAGTGCCCGATTGAACAAAGAGCTTGACTACAAAGAGGAGATAGAGATAACGGACAAAAGCCACACACACTTCAGCAACAAGCAATTCGATAACAGATTGTTTGACCGAGACACCTTGCTGGTGTGCCACTACGATGTGAACTTCCTCTACGTGGTATCCCTGTATGCACGCAACAACACCCTTCAGAAGGATGCATGGAAAGAGAAGGTGCGCGATATGTTCCGTTCACAAATACAACGGATTTTGCAAGAAAAATTCAACTTCTATGCCATGAGCGCTCATCCCAACGTGGATGCAGAGGCATATATAAAGAGTCATTTCCAAGAGGTGTTGGGCAAAATATATACACCATACACCGACAAGGGCATCTTCTCACTGGCACTGGACAAAGGGTTTGAGGAGGAGAACCTACACCTGTTGGATGAATTAAAAAAACACTTCTATGTGGTTGAATGTGGCATTGGAGAAGAGCCACAAACGGCATTGCAAGCCGAAATCGGACAAGAACAGGAGAAGATTATAGTCGCACCACAATGGTTGACCATGCACTTCCTTGAGCGCGATTTGGAGAGAGGAATCCTCGTGGGATACTACAAAGACAAGGAGCATTTGCAATGGATACTGGGCAACAACGACAAGCATTCACTGGTGTACAACGTCCGCTTGAAATTGCAGAGCGACCAAGAGACGAGAGAAGGGGCACACACAGAGGGGTTCTACAAGAAGAAAAACATCCAATTTGTCATCCTCTATACTGACGATGTGGAAACTACTGGCGAATACCGTGTTTTTCATGTGAAAGACACTGCCGCAAAAGTGACAGAAGAGCGAATGCGCGACACGTGGTATCCCAATGAGGTGAAAGGCAACTACTTCTTCTTCCGTTTTGACGAGGAAGTAAACATCGGCCGATTGCAAATAGCTGAACTTGTCAAAGCCCTACGAATGAAACATTTGGCTGAATTTGGAAGTTATACGTCAGGCGAACCCATGTTCACCACCGCAATGGATGTATTAGAGTATAGAACCGGTTTCTGATTAAATAAAAAGACACCATAATATTGGTACCATTCACACCTCAACCTCTTATGAAAACCATCCAAGTAGTAGCCGCCATTATACATGATGAAGAAGGAAATGTGCTTGCCACCCAGCGGGGATATGGCGAGTACAAGGGATGGTGGGAGTTTCCCGGCGGGAAAATGGAAGAGGGCGAGAGCAGGGAGGTGGCGCTCGTGCGCGAGATATGGGAGGAACTCTGTGTGATGATAATGCCTGAGAAGTGGCTATGCACGGTGGAGCATGACTACCCGACATTTCACCTGACGATGCATTGCGCCCTGTGCCGCATCGTGCAGGGAAGGGTGAAACTGAACGAACACCTCTCCGCGCAATGGCTAAGCCGGAAGGAACTGGACATCGTGCAATGGCTACCGGCGGATGTGGAGGTGGTGAAGGAGCTACGAGTGACTAGCTACTAGCTACGAGTGACTAGCTATGAATGACTAGTGGCGAACTACCCCCAAAAAGCGAAAATCACTACCCAAAAGGACAAAAGAACTTCCCACAAAGCCAGATAATCGAACTGACAAGGATTTCTTGATAGTTCACCCCAAAAGAATAACAACCTGATTTTTTCCTTATCAATAAGAAAGGGCACCCCGAAAAGGATGCCCTTTATAAATCTCATCACTAGTAACTAGTAGCTCGTCACTCGTCACTAGTAGCTACTTCATCAAGTCATTCTTCTGCAATGTCCATCCGGGACGGGAGGCGAGGAGGGGTTTCTTGCCATTGAACATCTTGGCGGCACGCTTGTCGCCCTTGAGTTGCCAGTCGAGCCAAGCGAGGGCTACGATGGAGTAATCGCCTCCGTGGGGCTGGGCATAGGTGCCACCGTGACCTACGGGAAGGTTGGCAAAGCAGGCGGGGACGTGGGTGATGCGGGTGAAGTCGTCCTTGCCGTTGGCATAAGCTATGTCGCTCTCACCACCGAGCATGTACATGACGGGGCAATGTATCTCGCCCAACTTCTCCTTCGGAGGCATGGGCATGCCGGGCATGGCGGTAGAGGGGTTGGTGAAAAGACCACTATTGCACACCATGAGGGTCTTGATGCGGGGATCGGCGCAATTGTAGAGTGTCTGGAGTCCGCCACACGACATGCCGGCCACGCAGATGGCACGGACATCAATCTTCTGGTAGTAGGGCGACGAGGGGTCGGCATTCTGGGCTATGACCCAATCCATGGATTCGACCTGTTGCTGGGTGGTGGAGCGGGGACCCTGGTAGGGCTCGGCACCATTGCGGGGGATATAGCCGGTGGCCACGACGAGGTATCCGTGGGAGGCTATCTCGTTGAGGAACTTGTAGTGCTCGAAGGGGCTATTGTAGCAGGCGCCATTGCCCCACACGAGGACGGGTAGGGGATTCTTGGCACTGAACGGCGTGAGGTCGAGGGGCACAAAGATGGTGTGTGCATCGAGGCTGGCCTCTTCCTTCATGATGGCCTTGTGGGGGCCACGGCCACCCTTTTCTACTACGACTACATTTTCTTCACTCTGGGCTGACAATACATGGGGGCACATCAGGCCTGCCATGATGAGTGCGGTGGTAAAAATACGATTCAGTTTCATTAGGGATTTATGATTTATGAGTTATGATTTATGAGTGATTAACGACTAGTGAATAGTGAATAGTGAATAGCGAATAGCGACGAGGGAGGGGGAGTTATGAGTTATGAGTGGCCGCATGGTCCAACTTTAATCCGCGTCATCTGCGTCATCTGCGGATGAAAAATTAGCGCCGCATGGACACTAGTCACTATCCGCTAGTAGCTAGTCACTAGTGTCGCTACCTCACCATCCATATTTTCAGGCAGATGAGCCCTTCCTCGCCACCCATGCTGGGTTGGCAGACGTAGATGGCATTGTTGAGCCAGGCATATTTGCTATCCATGGGGGCCTCGAACTGAGGGGCGGTGCGGAAATAGAATTGAGGCTTGCCGTCGGCATCCTTGCCTGTACAGATAAGGCCACGGTTGCGCACGTGGATGTTCACACCATCGTCGGTGCGGATGCTATAGATGGCCTCCAGCTCGGTGCGGCCAAGGGCAGGCGATTGCAACTGGTAATCGGCTCCACCAGGCAGGATGGTGCCTTTCAGGCGTGGGCCTTCGAACGTGCCGCCCACAATGGGGATAATGAAACGGTTGCCGTGCGAAGTCTGGCCCACCTGGTAGGCACCCTCGCACTTCACTTTCAACTCGACGACAAACTCCAGCTGGGGAGCTTCGTGTTGCGCCTTGCCCATACTGACAATGAGGCAAAGGAGCATTGCGGTCAATAAGCTTTTCATACACTAATAATAACTTTGGCCCAAAAGTACTGCTTTTCTACGAAAATGATGCCTTTGTACACTCGTTTTTTAAAAGATGCAACAAATAAAAAACAAGTCGAAATATATTTCCACTTTTTTCTTTGTACTGAACGTAACTTGACGTATCTTTGCTAACGTGAAGCAAACTACTGACGAAAAATGGCTATGAACGAAACCATAAAGTTGAAGGATCTCTCCATCGGATACAACGAGAAGGGACGGGGAAAGAAATACATCGCACAGGAGATCAATGCAAGCCTGTACGAAGGGCAACTGACCTGCCTGCTGGGGGCTAACGGTGCCGGCAAAAGCACGTTGCTACGCACGCTATCGGCCTTCCTGCCACCATTGGAGGGGGAGGTGCTACTGAAAGGAAAACGGATTGAGGAGTACTCGGCCAACGAACGGGCACGGCTCGTGGGGGTGGTGCTGACGGAAAAACCGGAGTTGCACCACATGATGGTGGGCGAACTGGTGGGGATGGGACGAAGCCCGTACACCAACTTCTGGGGAAGCCTGTCAACAACCGATCGCAAGGCCGTCAACAAGGCCCTGGAGATGGTGGGGATGAGCGACTTTGCCACCCGTCTGGTGGACACTCTGAGCGATGGAGAAAGACAGAAGGTGATGATAGCCAAGGCGCTGGCTCAAGAAACCCCTGTGATATACCTGGACGAACCGACGGCCTTCCTCGACTATCCGAGCAAGGTGGACACCATGCTCTTGCTTCGCCAACTGGCGCATGAGACGGGAAAGACAATCTTCCTCTCGACACACGATGTGGAGCTGGCCCTGCAAACGGCCGATACCCTATGGCTGATGAAAAGGTATAGGGTGAAGGGTGAAGGGGGATTTTCTTTGCCAACCCAAGGGGAGACACCCCAACCACCCATAGAGTCGTCAACCATCAAACCGCTCACCATCGGGTCGCCCAAAGAGCTGGCCGAAAATGGAGCACTCGGACAATTCTTCACAGGGAAGGATTTCACTTTCGACCAACAGGAGATGAGGTTTAGGATTGTGGCGAGTGACGAGTGACTAGCGACTAGTGAATAGCTACGAGTGAATAGCTACGAGTGAATAGTGACTAGCAACGATTTGCTGAATGTACAATTTATCATTTACAAAGTAGAATTCTATCTAATGAGCCACGAGTAATGAACAGATACGTTACCATATTTATTTTCTGCCTGTTATGCCATATTGTTAAAGCAACGGATTATATACAGAAGAGCGACTCTTTACCAGTAAGGAAGGAGATGCCGGCCTACCTGATGCCTGCTATCGGAGGGGGATTGGTGGTGGCCGGATCGCTACTCGACTTTGACCATGGAGGACGGGTTGTGGGGATGGAGTTCACCCCTTCGTTCAGCTACAAGGCCGACGAGGTGCTTCGCTTTGTCCCGGCCATGGCATTGGTGGGGATGAAGGCTTTCGGCATGGAGAGCCGCACGGAGAAGTGGAGCGAACTGATAGTGAGGAGTGCGGCTTCGACGGCCATCATGGGGCTGAGCGTGGAGAGTACCAAGAGATTAGCGGGACGTGTTCGCCCGGATGGGAGTGATGACCGCTCTTTCCCCAGTGGACATACGGCGGCGGCCTTTCTCACCGCATCGCTCTTTGCCAAGGAATACGGCCATCTGAGTCCCTGGTACTCAGTGGGAGCCTACGGAGTGGCCACCTCGACGGCCATGCTACGCCGCATCAACGACAAGCATTGGATGAGCGATGTGATGGTAGGTGCAGGCATAGGCATACTCTCCGTAGAACTCGGTTATGCACTGGTTGATATTTTTTACAAAAAGAAGGGAGGAGAAACTCTTTCCTTTGAAGCAAAGGGCGAAGAGGGGAGCTTTGCCGGGATTTACACAAGCTACATCTTTGGCGGTGCATTGACAGGGAAAAACGAAGGGAAACACGTACGCTCGCGCATGGGATATAGCGCAGGGATGGAAATAAGCCACCTGCTGACCACAAACTTCGGCATAGGAGGACGTTTGGGCATCACCTCCTCGCAAATGGAGATGAAAGAGCAAACGGGAGATTACCGGGTGTGCAACGAGCCGCTCGACCATGTACACTTGGCCGTAGGGCCATGTGCAACCGTAGCCTTAGGAAAGGGATTCAGCACCGGTGCCCATCTGTATGGAGGCTATGGCTTCTATCCGCAAGCAGACTTGGATGGGATGGCGACAAATGCCCAAAGGGGATGGGGGTATGAGGGAGGCATCTCCATAGGATACACGACCCGAAAAAGTGTACAAATACGCCTGACAGGAAACTACCTCTCATGGGAGGCACCCACACCTTGGATGAAAAACCAGGGCTTCTCCCTCGGCCTCAGTGCCGGTTGGGGATGGTGAGAGGAAAAGAATGAGAGGTTAGAGATGATTCTTCTACAAAACTTCCGATATCCAACCAAACTTCATCGGAATATCAATCTCTAACCTCTCAACCTTAGCCTTCTCTTTTACTCAGCTTTCACACGAAGAATAGTGAATGAATATTTCGGGAACTTGTAAGAGAAAGTCTGACCGAATTTATTATATTCTCTCTCTACAGGCACAATCTTTGTAGGATTTTCCATAGAGTTTTCATCGCCCAAGTCATCAGCCTTCAGAGTAATGGCACGTCCGGAGGAAGATACACTGGTGACTCCTTCGAGAGTGAAATCTATCACCTGTGCTTCGTCGGCTGAATTGATGAATTTGATGATGACTTCACCTGTCTCTTCATCATATCCTGAAACAAGGAACTTTTGAGGTATGGGTTGCAAGAGGTTGTCAATGATGAGCTCGCCATCCACATACAATTTAGCAACACGAGGAGTCAACTCGACACGAAGGTCATACCAGCGATTGGCCTCGATATGATGATGGATATTACGGCTCACAACTTGATCACCTTGTGCATAAAGTTGTTGCAATGCCGTGGTATTGTTACCCCATCCACCGATGTTGAAGCGATATCCCTGTTTGCCATCGGGGCTCATTCCGAAGAAGATGAGGAATCCCTCGTCACCACTAATCTTACGGGCTTTCAATTCTAAAGTGAACTGATTGCCATAGGTTCCTTCATAAAGTTTTGACAATACTTCGGTAGCATGAGCGAGGTCGGGCAGGGTAGTGGTTTGTCCATCCTCGGTGATGCGGATGTCCTTGTACTCTGCCTCGGTATCCCATACGCCAAGACCGATAGCTCCACCAGCATACTCTACACTATCCGGTGTGATAGTGGTAGCACTGGAAGCGATATTATACGTGGGGCGATTCTCTGCATACATCTTCTGCACATAATAGGACGAACGTCCCATCACCTGGTCGGTATCAATCCAAATCAGATTGGTGGCCCACTCGCGATTGTTCACATTCTCGAAAAGAGGTGCATAAGAGGTCATAGTCACCAAATCACCATTGCGCTCCATACCGGAGATGAAAGCTGCCTCGGAAAGAGCGGCATTCATATTGCCTCCACCAACACCTTGGTTGCAGGCATATTCGCCCACATACACTTCCCACTTGCCACGTTGCTTAGTGTCAAATAGAGCAGTGTTACGGTAGAAGAAATCGGGAGCCACATACCAATGCGGGTCAATCATATCTGTCTTCTCAATGGCACGGTTTTCTTCGCGTAACCCACTCATATCATCGTAGATAAGTGTCAATTGGGGATACTTTTCCTTGATGGCCTTATAAAAAATGTCAAAACGGCGGTCATACTCAGCCCCCCAATTCTCATTACCAATTTCTACATATTGCAGAGGGAAAGGATCTGGGTGGCCATTCTTGGCACGCAAGGCTCCCCACTCTGTATCGATGTCGCCAATAGCATATTCAATGGCATCCATACAATCATCCAAATAAACTGGTATTTCGCTCTCTGGACTTGCATCGCCCATACGGAACTGGCAACCAAGGCCTACATTACAAACGAACATCATCTTGGCTCCTATATCTTCGCAATACTGAAGTACTTCATGATAACCCATACCATAGGAACAACGATACCCCCACGTGCTGTATTCACCAGGACGAGAAGCTGGGTCACCCAATGTTTTTTTCCAATCAAAACGGTTGGGCAAAGAGATACCTTCAACCACACAACCACCCGGCCAACGGAAAAAGGCCGGCTTAAGATCTGCCAGACATTGTGCCACATCCCGACGCATACCATTATAACGATCCTTAAATGTAGGCGGAAAAAGGGAAACATAATCGAGCCAAACCTTTCCTGGTGCATCAAACTCCAAAGCCAAACGGGCCTCATTATCACTACCCGTTGGCTCGATGACCTTCAACTTTTCTTCCCATACATCCGTTTCTTTCACTTCAATTGTAGTTTCTCCGATGACACGGCCATCCTTTGCCAAAAGCTTAGCGGAAATAGTACCTTTATAGTCAGGGGATTTTCGAATGATGGTGCGAAGGGTATAAAGTTCGCCCTCCTGGATATTCATTCCCCAATATCCTTCGTTAATAAGTTGAACTGGACTATCGGCTTTATTTATTGTAACTTCCAGATTATTGGGAGCAGTATTGTACATTGGTTTATCCTTTGTCAGACGCATGGAAACAATGGCTTCATCGGCAGGTTGAAGACTCCAAGCGCGGACAGGTTCATTATTCCAATGAAATGTCGCACCATGATTGACACGTCCACTCAAGTGATTCTCCACCGGAGCCGGCTTCAGACGTCCATGCTCCACACAATAGCCTTCAGGCATCTCTTTTTCTTCAAAACTTCGATTTTGAACCAATTCGGCATAAAGTCCTCCATCACCTGCATGGTTAATCTCTTCAAAGAATACGCCATACATAGTTGGAGAGACAGAAGCACCTTTCTCTGCAACATCCAATGTGACGGGCACTCCATCAACTTGCGGTGTGCAACCGGCAAATATGCCTGTAGCAAACATGGCAAAATAGAATAATGATGTTTTTTTCATACGAATAGATTATTAATGAAAATGTTGTCAACAAATAAACTTTAGTAACGGATGACAAATGTAGAGATAATATCTGAAACAGGCAAGAATAGGGCAAGAGTTTTACGAATATATGCAAACAAATAAATAAAAATGAAATTTGCTAATTCTAGATATTGAAAATATTTGTAGATTTGCGGCAGAATTGTTTCCTATAATGTTATAAATAAACATATCATGTTAGAACTCAGTGAAATATATAAAGCTGCGCACACTCTGAAAAGTGTGATACGCCCGACACATCTGATTGCAGCTCCACAGATTAATCCCGAAAGCGACATTTACCTGAAGCCCGAGAATTTGCAATTCACAGGTTCATTCAAATTGCGTGGAGCATATTACAAAATTTCCCAACTTTCGGACAAGGAGAAAGCACAAGGTGTGATTGCCTGTTCTGCCGGTAATCATGCTCAAGGAGTGGCACTGGCAGCTACAAAAAGCGGAATAAACTCACTCATCTGTTTACCATCAGGTGCACCTATATCAAAAGTGGAAGCAACAAAACGATATGGCGCCGAAGTTTGTCTGGTACCCGGTGTGTATGACGATGCATACCAACACGCGCTGAAATTGCGTGAAGAGAAGGGATATACATTCGTTCACCCGTTTGATGACCTGAACGTCATTGCCGGACAAGGTACCATAGCATTGGAATTGCTGGATGAACTGAGTGACGTGGAAGCTGTAATTGTCCCAGTTGGCGGTGGAGGATTGATTTCAGGCGTAGCTTATGCTCTGAAGACACTGAAACCAACCATCAAAGTGTACGGTGTGCAAGCTGAAGGAGCTCCCAGCATGGCTTTGTCATTAACGAATGAAAAGATAGAAAGGTTGACCTCTGTATCAACCATAGCTGATGGCATTGCCGTCAAAGAGCCGGGAGTCAACACTTATGACTTTTGCCAAAAATATGTGGACGAGATTGTGACTGTAACAGATGATGAGATAGCCGCTGCCATATTGGCTCTTATCGAGCAACAAAAACTGGTAGCAGAAGGAGCTGGAGCTGTATCTGTAGCGGCCGCCATGTTCAATAAAGTGCCCATTAAAGGTAAAAAGACCATCTGCCTGGTTTCAGGAGGAAATATAGATGTAACAATATTAAGCCGCGTCATTACACAAGGACTCAGTAAATCCGGACGAATGGTGGCACTAACTATAGATCTCTACGATCAACCCGGACAACTTTCAAGCGTATGTGGAGTGATTGGCCAATTAGGAGGAAATATCATCTCAGTCAACCACGAACGCACAAATGCCAGTACACAGGTGAATGGTTGTACCTTACGTGTCGTATTGGAAACCCGAAATGAGCAACATATCGAACTCATACGTGAGGGGCTACAAAATGCAGGATACGTTATCCTATAAAATTAAGGGAATCTTTACAAAAGAAAATATTTTAAGGCAAAGAGCCGCTTCTGTAATACAAATACAGGAGCGGCTCTTGACAAATATAGAGCAGTCACGTGACCAGAAAGGAGCTCTACATCAGAAGGAAATACCTAAACGAATACCCAAATCGTTCATGGAATTCATATCATAAGTCATCAAACTGGCATTATTGGTCGAAATACTATAATATAGTGCCGCATGAAAACCTACACTACCAGGCCAAGGATAAAACTGGACACCAACCTCAGGCGAGGCATAAAATCCCCAAGAATTCTCACTACTCTCATAAATGTAATAATTGGAGGTCATCTTGGCATACGAAGCACCTAACTTCATGGCCACATAAGGTTGCATGGTGCCATAGTCAAAACGATAATGAGCTAAAAGTCCAAATGGCAAATGATAAAGAGAGTGCTGCTGATCGGTATTAAGAGCGACAGAACCCATGTGTAAAGTTGTGCGGTCAAAATACTCATTATTAGTATGGAAACTAATAAAAGCACCGAGCGCTAAAGAGGGGCTGACATAGTAACCACCTTCAAAATTCATTCCCCAGCCACTGGCATGACTGGCAAAATCGTTACCCAAAGGAATGTTGAATTGCCAATCGATGTTCATGTATCCATCTTGAGATACCTGTGCCTTCGAAGGAAGACTGAATATGCAGCACACAACGGCAACAGCTGCAATTCGTTTCATATAATATGCAATTGTTTTCATAAATGTAAACGGTTAGTTTTTTTATTTAATTGAATTCAAATACGTTGACTGACGGAATGCTTGATCTATAGCATTTTGAGTCTTTTCCAGATTAAGACGACCATTATTGTAGAGCAATCCACTGATATACGAATTCCATACAACATTAAGCGTTTTTCCTTCGGGCACACTGAGATCAACCAACTCCCCGATAATTGAACCCGTAGAGTAACTATATACAATAGGGAAAGGATAATACAAACCGCCCCAATAACCACCCCAATAGCCGGGACTCCAATAGTAAGGATATCCACTCCACCAAGGATCACCGACAAAATCGGTAAAGGTGTAGGTGTTTGCCACATAACTCAGTTGCAAGCCAAGATCAGCATCTGCGATATTGTCCACACGGAGAAAACGTTCATCCATGTTCTTGATGTATTCACTCAGGACCACTTGAGCCGCTTCGGATTGCCAATACTCTTTCTTGTCATTACTGTTGATGTACAAGATGCTGTCTGGAACATAATAGGTTTGGAAATTGCTGAAATCGCAATCCTTGTCGTAGTTGGTGTAAACCAAGTACTCATTGTCCAACTTGTCCGTGTCAGGTTCTTTTTCGCAAGCCGCCAGTGCGAAGACCGCGAATAGGATAGGAATAAATCTTTTCATTTTTCTACAATTTAGTTATACAATGTTTTTGTTTGTCACTAATCATAACAGAGATTCAAAAATAAAGTTTTTCAATATTGAGAAAATGAAAGAGATTTAAGATTTATAAAAACTGTCCCAAAATCTTCTCCATCCAAGAAATATATCGTAAATTCGCGCCAAAATAAAGAACTCATCATAAATCAAAGACAAATTATGAATACTGTTGACGAATTGATTGACCAATTGATAGAATTAGCCTTTGCTGAAGATATTGGTGATGGTGACCACACAACCCTTTCATGTATCCCCGCAAATGCAATGGGTAAATCCAAACTGCTTATCAAAGAAGCTGGCGTTTTGGCAGGTATCGAAATAGCCAAGAAAATATTTCATCATTTCGATCCTGAGATGAAAGTGGAAGTTATGATAGAGGATGGGACAGAGGTGAAACCCGGTGATGTGGCCATGGTAGTGGAAGGTAAAGTCCAATCATTATTACAGACGGAGCGTTTAATGCTGAATGTAATGCAACGTATGAGTGGTATTGCTACCATGACGCGCAAATATGTCAAGCAATTGGAAGGAACCAAAACACGTGTGTTAGATACTCGTAAGACTACTCCCGGACTACGCATGTTAGAAAAGGCTGCCGTCAAAATCGGAGGTGGTGTAAACCACCGAATAGGTTTGTTCGACATGATCTTGTTAAAAGACAATCATGTAGATTTTGCCGGAGGGATTGACAAAGCTATCATGCGCGCAAAAGAATATTGCAAGGCTAAGGGTAAAGATTTGAAAATTGAAATTGAAGTTCGTAATTTTGATGAACTGAATCAGGTATTGGAAATCGGTGGAGTTAATCGTATCATGCTTGATAACTTTACTCCGGAAAATACGAAAAAAGCGGTCGAACTGATTGCCGGAAAATACGAAACAGAATCTTCTGGAGGAATCACTTTCGATACACTGCGCGATTATGCAGAATGCGGAGTTGATTATATTTCGGTAGGAGCTTTGACACATTCTATCAAAGGACTTGACATGAGTTTCAAAGCTTGTTGAAATTCAACTGATTCATCCAATAAATTACGTGTGTCGTCTTCATTGATAATCTTTTCATGCCAGAAGACACACACGTGATTTATTGTTTTTCTTAGGCAAATGAACAAAATGAGGAGCATATTTCTAACCATTATACTACTATTTATTACCATACATCCAATTTATTCAAAAGTTGTGAAGACTGATAATGAGAATATCTTCACTTCCCCTTTTGATTTTCCATTATACTTGAGTGGGAATTTTGGAGAACTTCGTTCTAACCATTTTCATGGAGGGGTCGATTTCAAGACGCAAGGTGTAGAAGGAAAACCCATACATTGCCCGGCAGATGGTTATATATCACGCATCAGCGTCTCACCAGGAGGATACGGAAATGCATTATACATTACGCATGACAATGGATATACAACTGTCCATGGGCATTTGAAATCTTTCACCAAAGAATTATCGGAAGTCGTAAAGATTCATCAATATGCCAACCACACATTTGCCATGGATACGACTTTCGAAGCTGGCAGATTCATTGTAAAACAAGGAGAGATTGTGGGATTTGCCGGAAATTCAGGATACTCTTTTGGCCCTCATCTTCACATGGAAGTCAGAAAAACGGCAACCAATGAACCAATAGATCCATTAATCTTTTACAAAGATAAGATAAAAGATACGACACCCCCACGTGCCACTCGAATAATGCTTTATCCACAAACAGGCAAAGGTGTGGTAGAAGGGAAAACTGAGAAGAAAACTTTTAATTTTGGGAAGACTCGCACCTTGCCAAGCCCTATAACTGCATGGGGAGAAATTGGGGCTGGGATTACGGCAAATGATTACATGGATGGGACAACGAACAATTACGGGGTTTATAGTATCCGGCTCTTGGTTGACAGCATAGAAGTTTATCACTCTACGGTTGACAAATTCTCTTTTACAGAAAACAGAATGATTAATTCATGGACTGATTATGAAGAATATCGCAATAGAGGAAGATGGTATATGAAATCTTTCGTTGCACCAGGCAATTCTTTACGAATGCTGAAAACGTCCAATAATAGAGGTATCGTCCGTATTGATGAAGAACGACTATATCGATTTGAGTATATATTGTCTGATTTATATGGAAATACTTCCAAATACCGATTTTCAGTACAAGGAGTCAAACAAGATATTGCTCCACATTATAGTGAAGCCAACAATACACTGAAATGGAATAGATACAATATTATTCAGGAAACAGGCTTGGAACTTGATATACCGAAAGGTATGCTTTATGAAGATGCAGAAGTGAACGTATCACATTGGGTTCCGACCGATTCTTTAACTCCTTCCATGGGTTATCGGTTAGGAGACGCTTATATTCCCTTACATAATTTCTGTACACTTTCCATTAAAGTGAGCAATGATTTCAATATTGCTCCAAGCAAATATTACATTATTCAACAAAAAGGAAATAAGACTTTTTCACTTGGAGGAGTTTATGAAAATGGATGGATAAAAACTGGTATACGTGAAATCTGTGGAAATTATTACGTAGGCATTGACTCTATTTCACCAAGCATCACGCCTATCGGGAAGGAGCAATGGACAAAAACGAAGCGTATCCGTTTGAAAGTAGCAGACAAACAAACAGGGATAGGGGAGTACCAAGCTACAATAGATGGAGAATGGGTATTATTTGAATTCAGTAGTAAAAATGGAATACTGACCTGTAATCTAAAAGAAACCCCGATTGAACGGACAGGAAAATCTCACGACCTACTGATAACAATCAAAGATAATGTTGGTAATATAGAAATTTTAGAACAAAAAATAGTGTACTGATTAAATTATATCAGAAATAAAAACGATGAACGAGTATAGGGTACAGAAAAATATTGTATCTTTGCCACGTAATACATAAAACAACCCCATTCACATGAAACACGTCCAAAACATCTGGCTTTTTATACGTCGGCATAAATATGCTGTTGTTTCGATTGCTTTCCTACTAATTATCGGAGTATTGGATGAGAATTGTTTGCTACGTAGAGCTGCACACCATCAAGAAATCGCTTCTCTTAAAAATGAGATAGAAAGATATACTAAAGAATTTGATGAAAGTAGCAAAAAATTAGAAGAACTGAATAATAATCCAGAAGCTATTGAAAAAATCGCAAGGGAAAGATACATGATGAAAACTGAGGATGAAGATGTTTTCATTATGGAAAAGGATCTTGATAAAATCCAATAATCCAATTATATTATATGTTAAATAGAAAAATACAATCCATCACAATGGGTATAGGTGCTGTGTGCCTATTGATTGGCGCTGCCATGATGATAACCCATTGGGAGTTATCCCCTTATCTCTATTGTATAGGAGCATTGTTGTTTTCTTCCATGCAGATATTAGACAGGTATGAAGGAAAAGACTTCACCATAAGACGTTTAAGACGTCAACAAATCTTTGCCGCTATCATGTTACTGATAACAGGTGTACTGATGTTTATAGAAAAGCATAACGGATGGATGGTCACATTGACTATTGCAGCTTTAATAGAATTATATGTTGCATTTCGTATGCCATCTGAAAAATGAATTTTACTCATTGGAATAAAATAAAAAGGAGGGAAATTTCCCTCCTTTTCTTTTGTTATGTATCTAAAATTAGATGCCTAATGATTTCTTGATACCTTCCACTTTTGCTTCTGCAGCAGCATTGGCACTGGCATAACACTTGGCACATCCCATCTCGCCTTTAGCTTCGATATAAAACTTGATTTTAGGTTCAGTACCAGAAGGACGTACACTCACTTTGCTTCCATCGGCCGTAAAGTACTGAAGAACATTACTTGTTTCAGGCATATCCAAATCAATAACATTTCCTTCGCCATCCGTTGCCTTAAGTGTCTTAAAATCTTTTGCAAGAATTACAGGTGAACCACCCAACTCTTTTGGAGGATTGGCACGGAAATTCTCCATCATAGCTTTGATTTCATCTGCACCACTCTTACCAGGTTTTGTCACACTGATAGCACACTCCTTAGAGAAGCCATACTCCACATAAATCTCCATCAATACGTCGTACAAAGTCTTGCCTTGATCCTTTGCCCATGCACAAATTTCGGCCAACAATGTACAAGCTGAAACGGCATCTTTGTCACGAACAAAGTCTTCTGCAAGGAATCCGTAACTTTCTTCACCGCCACCAATATACTGTTGCTTGCCTTCGCTCAAACGGATTTCACGAGCAATCCATTTGAATCCTGTATAGCAATCACGCATTTCAATATTGTTCTTGTCAGCCACGGCCTTGATAAGTTCTGTAGTCACGATGGTCTTCACGATAAAATCGGTATCCTTCATCTTACCCATTGCCTTGCGGTTCTTGATAATGTAGTAGAGGAAGATAAGAGCCGTTTGGTTTCCGTTCACCAACATCCACTCGCCTTTGTCATTCTTACAAGCCATACCTACACGGTCAGCATCGGGATCGGTAGCCATTACAATGTCTGCATCAATTTTCTTGGCAAGATCAATAGCCATTGAGAGGGCTTCTGCATTTTCTGGGTTGGGGGATATAACTGTTGGGAAGTCTCCACTCTTTACCATTTGTTCAGGGACACAATGGACATTTTCAAATCCCCACTGTTTCAATGCACGAGGCACCAACATCATACCAGTACCATGGATAGGAGTGAATACAATACTCAAATCTTTTTGACGTTTGATAACTTCTGGGTCGATAGAAATACCATGTACCTTATCGAGATATACACTATCCACATCCTCGCCAATGATTTGAATCAGTTCTTTGTTTCCCTCGAACTTGATATCAGCGGCAGATGCAATTTTGTTCACTTCATCGATGATACCTTTATCATGAGGAGCCAGTACTTGTGCACCATCATCCCAATATGCTTTGTAACCGTTGTATTCCTTTGGATTGTGGCTGGCAGTCAGGATAATACCGCTTTGACATCCAAGATGACGGATAGCAAATGACATTTCTGGAGTAGGACGCATATCATCGAACAGATAAACCTTAATACCATTGGCTGAAAAAATATCAGCAGATATTTCGGCAAAGAGTCGGCTGTTGTTACGGCAATCATGACCAATACAAACTGAAATTTGCTCCAAATCTTTGAAATTTTTATTCAAATAATTGGAAAGTCCCTGCGTAGCGGCACCTACAGTATATATATTCATACGATTGCTACCAACACCCATGATACCACGTAAGCCACCTGTACCAAACTCCAAATCTTTATAAAAAGCTTCGATAAGATCTGTCTTATCTTCGTTTTCCAACATGCGACGCACTTCAGCTTGTGTCTCTGCATCGTATGCAGGAGAGAGCCATTTTTGTGCTTTCGCGGTCACTTCTTGAATCAATTGTTCGTTTTCCATATACATTTATTTTTATGATTAATAGACTTGATAATTATATTACTTTTGCAAAGGTATCTAAATCTTTGTCTTAACGCTACGAATTAACAGTTTTTAGTAATAGCTGTTTTAATAAGAACCACCTATTTTTACTTCATCAAATAGCGTTCTCCAGTTTCTTCAACAACTTTCTTATTATACTCTTCCGGATATCCGGGACGGGTAACTGGGGCACATTGTCCCTCTGGAGTACGTTTGAAAGAACCGTCAGGATTTACCTGCTTAATCACCATATCGTTATACTTGACGATAAGATATTCACCGAGTTTTCTCCATTCTTCCAACGTTTGTTGTGCGCATGCAATGGTATAGCCAGTCAGATACTTATTTGCTTCAACAGGATTTTTAGCATAAAGTTCGTTTGCACGAGCTTCTATGTCTTGCTGAGAATTCAGGAAACTGTTTTCCAAGCGTTTTTGCGTTGCACGCACATCATCAATCATTTGATTATATCGCATATATGTCATATTGGAAACCCAATTGAAAACCCAAAATGCGGATTTCCAAGAGAACGTCACACCATCAGCGATTTTCTCCTGATAGCATTCAGGGACTTCATCCGTACAACAATAAACAGGGGTAAACACTGTCATATTAGCATCATCGGTACCAAACCACAAGACTCCACCAATGGGACTATGCATAAAGCTACGCATTTGGGCGACAAAAACCCACGCACTCTGTTGGGTAGAGATGGGACGCTCATTGAAATATTCTTTATCATCCACCTTGAAAGAGAGGGGAGAAGGGCGATAAGGCATTTTCCAAGCACCGGCGCCCAAATCATTAGTAATATCCAATGGCGTTCCTTCGTAGTGGTCACGCATGGCATTCTGTATCTCTGCTACAGTAATTTTCTTGTTCGGCTTGACGTACAAAGGCATAGCGTTGTCTGAATCTCCATTCAAATAATCCAAATATTGTCCCATACCATCAGAAAACATATTGTAATAGCTCCACACACGTGCTTCGCAATAACGTCTTCCACCGAAATCCAACGGACAATAAGCATCTGCAAAACTGAAATCAGTGTTCTTCCCGTCAAAGTATCCCTTTGAACGTGCAAACGAGATAACATCTGGTGAGTACAAGCAATTCTCCTTATCATTTAAAGGAAACTTTCGGATACGGGCCTGGTTGGCATGAGCCGCGATATATCCATCGGGAATACGGATGGCAACCCATACAGCGCCACGTACACCTGGACCTTTACCAATCATTTCCATAATCCAGACCTCATTAGGGTCTGCTATCGTAAAACTCTCTCCACTACTATAATAGCCATACTCTTTCACAAGGTCTGTCATCACTTGGATTGCCTCTTTGGCTGTACGAGAACGTTGCAAAGCCACGTAAATCAGGCTTCCATAATCCATAACTCCCATAGTGTCTATCAATTCCTCACGTCCCGTAAAGGTCGTTTCACCGATAGTCACTTGATATTCATTCATGTTTCCAATGACATTGTATGTTGTAGGAGCTTCCTCTATCTCTCCAAGGTATTTTCCAGTATCCCAATCGTGAATGGCACGTTTGGTTCCTGAAGTATG
The DNA here is from genome assembly GCA_045545095.1 of Phocaeicola sp. GTDB lineage: Bacteria > Bacteroidota > Bacteroidia > Bacteroidales > Bacteroidaceae > Phocaeicola_A. Next base: position 25,005 of record JAZQAG010000040.1, read on the forward strand.
CGTCCCTCGCTGATAGTGGCGTAAAAAGCCATACATACCATATGAATCGGCACTATACGAAACCAGTGTCGAGCCATCAGCCGAAGCTCCTCTTGTCACAATCAGGTTTGTACATGCCATCAAATCCATTGCGTAAACACAGAGTGCTGCAACAGCAATAATCAGTTTTTTTCTCATTCCTCTTTTCTAATTTTTATATTATTTTGAATTGATTTTTAATCTTGACAAATCCAATGTTGATTCGACTTCTGTTTCTACATCATCAGGAAGCTGATGAAAGAAATCCAATCCCGTCATACGTTCAACCTCATCAACAGACACGGCATAATCCCTCACCGGACGATGGCAATCATCATTGGGGAATACGAATCCAACAGCATGATATCCGTTCTTTTTGTACAATACCACTTTGAAAAAACTGTCGGGAACGGTCACTTTGTTTTTACCAATCTTCAAAGGTGTATTCTCTTTGGAGACAATAGGACCACATATTATATATATATTACCATATTGTTGCGCCCATTTCCGGCACGATTCTTCCAATATGCGCCAACATCCACGATTCAGATGTGAAGCTTGCGGACACATGTTTGATAACAGAAAAGATTCCTCCATTGCCTTCCTCGACCATTTCATATCACCTGCTGGTGCCATATGTCCCCGGTCGTAGCGTGGATCACGGTAATCCCTATCCTCCGAACGGGCATTGACAGGAAGTTCCGTATCCACGATGAACTCATCGGCACGTTTCACCCTTCCGGCCACCTCTTCGGCCGTCAGTTCCCATGCCACCCAATTGGGAATCTTCATCCGATCATTATAGGATAAGGTATATCCTGACCTGTTCAATATACGAGTATCATTGCCCCCCATCGGGATTTCCATAGCATCGGCCATCACTATCGGTTGTGCCAGTAATGCCTGACCTTTTCCTTCCACATGTTGTCCACAAGCGGTCAGGCCCAATGTCATTCCCCAAAGAACGACATTATATATATTATAAATCATTGATTTTTTCATGAGAATATATTTTATGTCGCGAAGATACGAAAAACATTGTATGTACAAAAATAAAATCAGGTTTTGTTTTTTTATAAAACAAGAGTTAGGTTATTAGATTTAAAATATATAATTTTGCCGTTCATTAAAATTACAGAAATCATGAAACGTATATTTAAATTCATCAAATATAGTAAACTTGCCCTCATAAGTCTCTGCCTCTCCTTTCTTTTAGGATTCAGTTCATGTGGCGAAGACCGCACCAAAGAGTTTGTTGAACTCACAGGCGATACGCATTGGATTTACAACACCATGAACGAGTGGTATCTTTGGTATGATGAGATGCCTTCCATGTCAGATTATAAGGACTATTTCTCCGATTCTGAGGCTTTTTTCAAGAAATTGCTCTCCCCACAGGACAAATATAGCTATATGGAGAAATATGACGAAACTCCGGTAGCTCTCTCCCGAAGCATCGATTTAGGTTCAAGCTATGGATTCGATTTTGCTCTTTATGTTGATCCCGTCAGCCAATCATCCAGTTCTCCCAAAAGAGCCGCACGTATCCTATATGTACTCCCCAACTCACCGGCATCAGAGGCTGGTCTGCGTCGTGGTGATTGGATTGTCGGAGTAGGAGAGGAGCAGTTGACTACCAAAAACTACTTTAGTCTCATGAATGGCCCTGCGGTCTCATTGACCACCTCTACCATTGAATACACTTATACAGAAGAGACAGGTGAGATTGAATCCATCGTATGGGGTCCAGACTCATTGATACATCTCTCTGCATCGCGCCGTGTGGAAGACAACCCTTTCTATGTAGATACACTCTACCGCATCCGTGGCCATCGGATAGCCTACCTCATGTACAACCGTTTCTCCACAGGCCCCAATGACACGGGTACCGAAACGGAATACCTGAATCAGATGCGCCAAATATTTGCTAAGTTCAAGTCACAAGAACCGACAGACTTCATCCTTGACCTCCGCTACAATCCGGGTGGTTATCTTTCTTGTGCCCAAGTGTTGGCAAGCCTTTTGACACCTGAATCAGGGCTTGGTCAGATTTTTTGTACCCTGCGTTTCAATGACAAGAAACTCAAACAAAACCAATCCATGCTATTGGACAAGTCATTGGCCGGATCTGCCAACCTCAATCTCAACAAGCTCTATATCATTACTTCCGAGTCAACTGCATCTGCCTCCGAGAGTGTCATCAACGGTCTTCGTCCCATTATGGGCGATGATAATGTGATTCTCATAGGAACCCAAACGGAAGGCAAAAACGTGGCATCCCTCACGTTTGAAGAACCATCTTACAATCTCCGTCTCCATCCCATCGTGGCCAGTGTCTATAACGGAGATGGATTTGGTGATTATTCAAACGGATTTCTCCCCACTTACGAAATAGACGAATTAGATTACATAAACACTTTCTATCCATTGGGAGACATTCGGGAATTCATGCTTTATACCGCACTTGACATTATCGTTGGAGAATCAGAGACTCGCAACACACGCCACCTCAATCATAGGATAAGCCCACTTACCCCTCTCTTAATCTCCACCAATCTACGCGGAAGTCAAGGGGCAATCATACAACCTCAGCAATAATAAAGAATTCAAGTGATACTTTCTTTAATCAGACAGGGAGTATCACTTTAATTTTATTTTTCCTGTCTGGAAAATATTTTTTTCAGATACTCTTCCAAAATATAATAGAAAGACTCTCTACACACTATTGGAAGAGAGATAAATGATTAAGCCAGCACGAATACTTGTCGATTATCATGCAACGAACCGTTCTAAAGGTCGATTTTACTATTCAATATTTCCCTCCAATCTAAAAGTATGAATCAGATAAGGAATGTTTCGAGTTTTTTTTGTACTTTTGCACACAATTTGCAAAAGTGTGTAATTTGTAATAAAAAGAATGGGAACTGATCAACACGTTGAAAAACCGGGATTGATTTATAATATATTCAAATCTTACTTGCGTTTCATACACGATTTCGTGTATTATAAAAAGACATATAGTATAAACACTGAGGCTATCCCGGCAGACGGTACCCCTTTGCTGATTGTCAGCAATCATCAGAACTGTCTGAATGACCCTTTGGGAGTACTGTTTACATTCCGTGACCGCAAGCCGAACTTCATCACCCGTGCCGATGTTTTTGTTCTGCATCCATTAGCTAACAAATTCTTGCGTTCAATAGGTCTATTGCCAGCCTTCCGTATTGCTTATGACGGAGCTGAGAATTTAGGTAAAAATCAAGAGACATTCAATATCACGGCCAAAGCCCTCTTGAATGGAGCTACTGTGATGATGTATCCCGAAGCCGGACACCAAGACAAGCATTGGTTGGGTACTTTCTCATACGGATACACCAAGATGGCTTTCGAAGCGGCCGAATCAGACGATTTCAAGACGGAAATATTTATCCTGCCATCATGCAATCATTACTCTGACTATTTTGGTATCCAAAATGAGCTGATGGTGAAGTTTGGCGAAAAGATTTCACTCAAGCCCTATTATGAACTATATAAGACCAAGCCACGCACAGCACAGCGCGAAGTGAATGCTTTGGTTCGTAAGCAAATCGAGGATTTGATGCTTGATATCCGTGATTTGGACAATTATGATGCAATTGATTATATACGCCTCACATGGGGTGGGGACGTTGCCCGTCAAATGGGACTCAATGCCAATTCACTGCCCGACCGTTTGTTGGCTGAAAAGAAGATTGTAGCGGCAATCGAGCAGGCAAAGGCTGAAGATGCAGAAGAGGTTGACAAGATGTTTGCCGATGCACGTGAACTGAAATATCGTTTGCATGAGGCCGGTTTCAAGTTGGAGAATATCGACGATACATCGACACCGATATTGTTATCCTTCAAATTTATGGCTTTGTTAGCCTTACTCCCATTGTGGATTATCTCTTTGTGGCCTTCGCTACCGGCTTATGCCATTCCTATGACCTTCTTCAAAAAGAAATTCACAGATCCGATGTTTGAAGGAACTGTCCTCTATGCCTTCAACGTTTTGTTTATCCTCCCTTTGTGCGCCTTGATTACCTTCATCGTCATGTGGGTGAATGTCAACTGGTGGTCCGGTTTGATATATGTGGCCCTATTCCCTTTGCTCATGCTCTTTGCGTGGAAGTACGCATCATGGGTGAAGAGCACTTGGTGCAGGTTGAGATACCAAATGGCCTCTTCGGGCACTATCAGTAAAATCCGTGTACTGAAGGCACGCGTCGGAGAATATCTGAATAAATGGATGAAATAACTATTATATATAAGTATAAGTAAGAATATGCAAAACAGAGTTGTTATCACCGGTATGGGTATCTACTCATGCCTTGGAAAAACCCTGGACGAAGTGCGTGATTCACTCTACCATGGTAAGTCTGGTATTATCTTTGATCCCGTACGCAAGGAGATGGGATTCCGTTCGGCCCTAACCGCCCACTTGGAAGACCCCGACCTGAAGAAAGTGCTAAGCCGTGCCCAGCGTGTATATATGCCACAACAGGCCCAGTATGCCTATTGCGCCACCGTGGATGCTTTGCGCAATGCAGGCATCGATCAGGAGTATTTGAACACCCATGATGTGGGTTTGCTCTATGGCAACGACAGTTCTACTGTACCTAACGTAAAGGCCGTGGACACCATGCGCGAGAAGAAAGACACCACCCTCGTAGGATCGGGCGCCATCTTCCAGTCAATGAACTCCACCGTGACCATGAACCTCGGATGCATCTTCAAGTTGAAGGGTATCAATCTGACTGTCAGCGGAGCATGTGCCAGTGGTTCACATGCTATCGGACTTGGTGCTCTGCTTATCCAAAATGGACTTCAAGAGATGGTAGTATGCGGAGGAGCACAAGAGGTAAATCCATGGTCAATAGGTTCATTTGACGGCATTTCAGCCTTCTCAACCAGAGAGGATGAGCCTACCAAGGCCAGCCGCCCGTTCGACCGTGACCGTGATGGTCTCGTACCCGGTGGAGGTGCTGCAACCGTCATCATCGAGAGTTATGAATCTGCCGTACGACGTGGAGCTCCCATCTTGGCAGAAATCCTTGGTTACGGATTCTCTTCTAATGGTGACCATATCTCATCACCCAATGTGGAGGGACCTACCAAATCACTCCTCATGGCCATTAAGCGTGCAGGTATCGGAGTGGATGAAATCGGTTATATCAATGCCCATGCCACCTCTACCCATGTGGGTGACACCAACGAAGCAAAGGCTATCTACAACGTCATAGGAGACCGTCGCATAGAGGTGACAAGTACCAAGAGCCAAACAGGACATGAGATGTGGATGGCAGGAGCCAGCGAAGTCATCTATTCAATGCTGATGATGAAAAACGGATTCATCGCCCCGAATATCAACTTCGAGAATCCCGATGAAGACTCTGCCAAGTTGCTCATCCCCAACCAACGGGTAGAAAAGCACTTTGACACTTTCCTCTCCAATTCCTTCGGCTTTGGAGGAACAAATTCAACACTGATTATCAGGAATCTATAAACATTCAATAACAAATTATATTTTATAAAAAAGGACAATGGAAAAGAACGAATTGATTGAAAAGATTAACGAAGTATTGGCAGAAGAGTTTGAAATCGAAGTAGAGGATATCACTCCCGAAGCAAACATCAAGGATACCTTGCAATTGGATAGCTTGAGCCTGGTAGATATGGTAGCTCTTATCGAATCAGAATTCGGTGTGAAGATCAAGAGCACTGAATTGGTGAATATCCAGACATTTGCCGCTCTCTACGACTTCGTAAGCGAAAATCAGAAGTAAAAGACACAATCCTTTTCAGGCACAGATTATCAATCATGAATAATCTGTGCCTGCTTAATCTAACAGAAAGAGAATGAACGCACCCATACTCAGTGGTGAAGGCATCTACAACCTAATCCCCCAACGTCCACCCATCGTCATGGTGGACACTTTTTTTGAAGCCGATGCCGAGAGTGCCGTAACAGGCCTCACCATACTTGCCGACAACATTTTCTGTCTCGACAACCATTTGCAGGAACCCGGTCTCATTGAACACGTGGCACAATCAGCAGCTGCCTTTGCCGGATATGCCCCTTATACAAAAGGAGAAAGTCCCAAGTTGGGTTTTATTGGCGAGGTAAAGAAATTCAAGATTAACCGTCTGCCACAGGTTGGAGAAGCAATGCATACTACCTTGAAAGTTCTTGGCGAAGCGGCCGGAGTGACCCTCATTGCCGCGGAGACAAGGGTAGGAGAGGAGAGTGTCTCCACCTGCCAAATGAAGATATTCATAAAGGAGTGACTAGCGACTAGTGACGAGTGAAGTACAGTTCTAATACATTAATTCATAGTAATGACCAATCAATCTACCACAACCCCTCCCAGTACAACCGTACGGGTCAAAGTGCGCTTTTCTGAGGTGGACAGCCTGCGCATCGTGTGGCATGGACGCTATTTGGAGTATCTGGAAGATGCCCGTGAAGCATTTGGGCATCAATTCGGACTGGAATATATGTATATGTATGACCAAGGGTTCCTTGCCCCCATGTACGATATCAGGATGACCTATCTGGCACCAGCCACGACGGACGATATCCTGTTGGTCACCATCACCTACCGGCCGGCACGTGGCGCCAAACTCATCTTCGACTACGAGATTCACCGGGAGTCCGACAACCTGCTGCTTTTCAAGGCTGAAACCACCCAGCTGTTCACTACTCACGATGGAGAGTTCGTACTCTCATGCCCCGACTTCCTCACCGAATGGAAGAAAAGAATGAACATTAACACCAAATGAACATGTCATTAATCAAGGATTACTACACCATAGAGGGAGAATCTGTCAAGGACGGTTCTCCAATCTTCCATATCCGCCTTAACCCTGATTGCCAAGTGTACAAGGGCCATTTCCCCGAACAACCCGTTTCGCCTGGCGTATGCAACATACAGATGTTGAAAGAGCTGACAGAGAAGGTCATTGGCCGCCCTTTGTTCATGAACAACCTGAGCCTTTGCCGACTGACTACGTTAGTGACCCCCCAACAACATCCGGTCATGGATGCCCGCCTGGATATTGAAGCCAAGGACGAGGCCTACAAGCTGAAAGCCACCCTTGGAAAAGGCGAAGAGACTTATCTGGAAATGAAAGCCGAATTCTGTTGAATGAAGAGCCATACACATATACATTCAGGCTGATAGTTTTACCCCCATTCATTAAACAACCGACTTATGGAAAGAATATTTATCCCGATATACCATTTTCTCCACCAAAGGAGATGGCTGATGTACACCCTGCTTGTGGCAAGCAGTATGATATTTGTCTATTTTGGTCTCAAAGTAGAGTATGAAGAAAATATCGCCAAACTGCTTCCCCAGACAGAAGCGGCAACAGAGAGTGGCCTGGCATTCGGCAATCTGCGTGTGAAGGATAAGATATTCATACAATTGACGGCCAAAGAGAATCTCCATGCAGAGGATCCGATGGAGGTCTCTGCAGAAGAGATTACTCCCACGTACTTGGCTGAATGTACGGACGAGTTGGTCGAGTCCCTCATGACAAAGGATACCGCCACGCACTATATCGCCCATATTCTCAGCCGTATTGATGACGACCTCCTGGTAAATGGCCTTGACTATGCCCTGATGAACGTGCCCACATTTGTGGACGAAAGCTGCTATCCGGCTTTTGACTCACTGCTTGCTCCCGAAGCCATTGAGCGTCAGATGATGCTCAACTACGACTTGGTCATGAACGACGAGGAGGGTAGCGTTTCCACAATGGTAGGCCAAGACCCTGCAGCTCTTCGCATGGCTCTGCTCCCACAAGGGAAAGCGTTAGCGGGTGGCATCGGAGGATACGCCATGATTGACGGACAACTTTTCGCCCCTGATTCAACGGTGGCTTTGGCATTCCTCTCTCCCAACTTCAATGCCTTCAACTCCAAAGCCGGCACATACCTGATTGGTATATTGGAGGAAGAGATTGCCAACTTCGAGGAAGCCCATCCTGAAATCGAAGTACTCTTCCATGGCTCTCCCGTGCAGAGCGTATTCAACTCCCGACAGATAAAGGCCGACCTGACCCTCACCGTAGGCCTTTCCTTACTGGTCATCTGCATCGTCATCGGACTCTGCTTCCGAAACAAAAGCACCCTGTGGATGCTGCTTGCCCCAGTGGTATATGGAGCCTTCTTTGCACTCGCCTGCATCTGGTGGATCAAGGGAGGAATGTCACTCATGGCCATGGGCATTGGAGCCATCGTATTGGGAGTGGCCCTGAGCTATTGCCTGCATGTGCTTACCCATTACAAATATGTGAGCGACCCCGTGCAAGTCTTGCGCGACCAGGCAACCCCCGTCTGCTTGGGTTGCATCACCACCATTGGCGCCTTCCTTGGCTTGCTTTTCACACAAAGCGACCTGTTGAAGGATTTCGGTCTTTTCGCCTCTTTTGCAATGGTCGGCACTACACTCTTTGCCCTGATTTTCCTTCCTCACTTCTTCCGGCCTGAGAAGAACAAGCGCAACGAAAAGGCATTCAGCATACTCGACAGGATAAACTCTTATCCCATCGACAAGAACCGTGTGCTCCGATGGGCCATCATAGCCGTGTGCATCGTCACATTCTTCACCTCCGATTGGGTGACCTTCGACAGCAATCTGCGAAATATCGGATACAATGAACCGAAAGTCATCAAATCAGGCGAATTGTATACTGCGAAGGTCAACCACGGAAATGCCTCCATGTATTATGCGGCATCTGCCCCCACATTGGATGAAGCCCTTCTGGCCAACAAGACCATCATGCAAACTTTGGATTCACTCCACAGGGCAGGGGTAGTCAAGCAATACTCCCAATCTTCGTCCCTCTTTATCCCTCAGGAGGAGCAAGAGCACCGGATAGAGATGTGGAAGGCATATTGGACACCCGAACGGGTAGAGGAGGTACGCAACCTGCTGACCACCTCGGCCAACCGCCACAGCATGATGCCGGAAATGTTCGAGCCCTTCTATATCATGATAGAAAGCGACTACGAACCCACCAGCCTCTACGAATCCGAAGTGTTGCCCGAAAGCCTGCTGAGCAACTTCATCGAAGAAAGCGAAGAAAGATTCTTAGTCTTCACCTCTGTGCAAATGGATGATTCGTCGAAACAGGCCGTCAACCAAGCCGTTGCATCCTGTCCCCAAGCAGTGGTTATAGACCCCTTCTTCTATACCAGCGATATGGTACGCTTGCTGAACGATGATTTCAACACCATCCTTGGCATATCGTCCGTATTCGTATTCCTGGTACTGCTTGTCTCCTTCCGCAGCCTTTCCCAATCCCTGCTGGCCTTTATCCCCATGAGCCTCAGTTGGTATGTCGTGCGTGGTGTGATGGGGCTTTGCGGCTTGGAGTTCAACCTTATCAACATCATCATCGCCACCTTCATATTCGGTATCGGTGTCGATTACAGCATATTCGTCATGACAGGCCTCTTGGCACAAGCCCGCAAGCAAGGAGATGCCCTGCTCACTTACCACAAGACGGCCATATTCTTCTCGGCTTTGGTGCTGATGGTCGTACTGGGCTCTCTGCTTTTTGCCACCCATCCCGCCATTCACTCCATAGGACTAAGCACACTCATCGGTATGAGTGCCACCATCCTCATCACCTATACCCTCCAGCCCACACTGTTCCGTTGGCTGATGCGCTTCCGTTTCTTCCGCAAAAGGGTATGCGGTGAATAAATTGTAATTTTTGTCTCCCCCAAGTTCCACTTTTTTATCCTCCCGTAGGAAACGCAGTTTCCCTACGGGGGAACGCTCGTTTCCCTTATAGGGAACTGTGATTTCCCTATAGGGGAACGACCGTTTCCTATGCCGGAAACGCGAGTTCCCTAAAATGGAAATTTTCAGGAAACTGCAGTCTATTGAAATTCAGCTTAATAGATACTATTTCAAGAAATGCTATTTTTAAGAGAGAAAGCCATAAAATTATTAAATAAAAGCAATGATTAGGCCAAATCAGTCAACCTTATATATGAGTTTTATAAAAATGAGTCAACGATATTGATGAATAAACGTATTACTACTTGTAGCTTATCGTTTGTCATTGTACATTGCAACTTGATAACCAGTACATGATTCAGACTTTTCAGTTCTCCCGCTTTTATAGATTTACAAAATTTAACGCAAGTTTTCTCCCTTTCCTTGCTACCGTATGCTGAAAGATGACTACATTTGTAGCCAAATTGATAAAACAATAGTATTAACCCGAGGTAGGAGGAATTCTCTGCCCAATACATGAAATCATTGGTTTCCGATAAGACGCAACCTCTGCTTTCAGAGATAAAAAGATATTGCCTATGAATTAAAAAACGGTCAAAAGACATATTAAAATAAAGAAGCGTTAGCTTTGTATTCTTGTTTCAGAAAATCGGCAAATTTGATGAAGCACACAAGAGTAAAAGTTGATGCTCACGCCTCTTGGCGTGGGCTTTTACTCGTATATGTGTGCATGGTGTTTGCCGATACCTCTGAAACGTAGACGAAGTTTGAGTCCACGTTTTTTTATTGTCTATTTCCAAGAGAGAATATGGACTAATCTAATTTCAACTTTTAATTACGACAAAATGAAAACCAGCAAATTATTATTAGTTCTGTTTGGACTGGCAGGTGTATTATTAACCTCTTGTTCAGGCTATAAACTTACAGTTTCTCACGTTGGTTACCAATCCGTGAGAACAACATTCAGACAACCGGATGAAATACCGGATGACGCAGAAATCTTAGTTGTGTACGATATTTCACAACATGGTGAAATAGTTCCTGTTGTAATGAATAGAACATCTGAAATAATGATTCTTGACCAGACCATGTCCTTTTTTGTTAATACAAACGGACAGTCAACCTCTTACTACGACCCAACTGTCAGAACGACAACATCAACCGATATCTCTACAGGAACGACAGGTGCTTCTGTCAATTTGGGTGCAATAGGTGGAGCATTGGGTATTGGCGGAGCACTTGGCGGACTTCTTAATGGAATTAATGTAGGTGGTTCCGAAACTTCCGGTACTTCCACTTCCAATACTACTATATTGGCTGACCAACCCCGTATCTCTTTGGCTCCCAAAAGTAAAGGTGCACTTTCCAAATCTTTTGCGATATCAGGTCTTGGAATAAGTGATATCAAACATGCTCGTGGAATTGAAAAGGATCTTACCCCTAATAATGCAAAACTAAAATTCAGTGTTTGTATATCGTATTCAACTGATGGCGGAAATACCTTCAAGAAAATTGTAAGTGATTTTTATGTCAATAATAATATCATTATCCCTATTGAATCTAAAGGGAAGGTTAATGACTCGTTGCGAAATTTATTCTTGACAAAGCCTGATGCCATGGATGAACCTTGGTGGGTGCTACATTTTTCAAATAATGTTAGTTCCTATAACTATAAATCGGATACCATGAAACAAGGAGTATTATATGATTATCAATAAAAATGTAAGATTATGAAATTGTTATATAGAATTACAGTTATAATGGTTGTTGTTCTTTTTATGTCATGTTCAACAACCGAAAAATTTTATGTATCGGGTACTCCTAATACTAAAATTTATACTCCTGAGTATATCCATGTAGGTACAATCGGCTCGAACGGTACAGCAAAAATAAAGCTTACAAGCGATCATTACTACGCTTTTTTATTATCTAAAGGCGCAGAATCTGACACCTATATTCCATTTGCACTGGACTATAAACACAGAAGTTGTGCGGGGGCTCAGTTCTTAAAGTGGACAGGATGGACGACTTTTGCTGCAGGAACTTTTGCAATGTTGGTAGGTGGTGCCGCAACAATTGGCGGTGATGACGATGTTGCAAGCCCCTTCTTCGTAGGAGGAGGTACGGCAATGCTTGGTGGAGCGCTTTTGGCAACACCAGCATCCTTTCGAATGGGACAAACATCCTATGCATATCGCTTCAAGTATTTAAATAATCAAACCACCAATTGGGATTTGAATTTCACAAAAGCCGTATTCACTGAACCGCATAAACATACTGAGCAAGTGAATCTTCCAAATGAAAGTTCTACCACTGCGGCAGTAGAAGAAACATCCGTCAGCAGAAAACAATTGTCAGAAAAATCTGCGAAGACTCTTAAGAATTATGGAAAAGACGTTGCCAAAGTATATGTGGGTACAGGCAAACTGACGCAAGGTAATACGACGATAGAATCCTATAGTAACATTAAAGTGAAAATAGAATACGTCAATAAGGATGAAGTCAGAGTGAATGTTACAGAATCAAACGGTAGTGACTTCTTTACGAATTATAGCCTGTACAAAGTAGAGAAAAAGAAAAACGGTTCGTATCTGTTGACCCACTCAAAGATTGCGTCAGCAACAATTACTATTGACTCTCGTGGAAATTTAAAGTACAATCATCCGAAAGTCAATATAGATGGAGATATCTATAATTTGCAGATTACAGCTTCTAAATGATTTGTTCCATGAAAAAGCTCCAATCTCTAATTCTGGCATGTATCGTATGCATCTCGCTCACCTCCTGTGAAACCTTCCTTCAAGGAATGGCAGCAGGTATGGGAGGTTATGGCTATGGAATGGGATATGCACCCGCCTATGGTGGTGGAGTAGGAAGCGGGAATATGGATTATCTCCTTGACCCTCGCTATACCATGATGCAAGTGGCACAACAGCAAGCACAAATGAATGCTGTGAATGAACAACTCATACAGACGACCGTTCGTCAAGTGAACGAAGCTGAACAGGCTGAATATCAGGCTGCCAAAAAGTATCGTCCCAACCTGACGCTTGAACAATTCAGAATGGAGAAAGCACAGCTTTATCAGAATTCATCGGGCTCGGGAAGCTCTACGACAACTGATTATCAGCAACGGAAGAGGGATATCTTGAACACGACCGTCGGGGAAGCCTGCACAAGTTGTAAAGGTACCGGCAAATGCCATGCTTGTAATGGAACCAAGATCGCACATGGTTTTGGAAATTCGTACAAGTGTACTGTCTGCAATGACAATGGGGATTGCTCCGTATGTCACGGCACAGGTAAAACATCATGGAACAGATGACGGATAAAACATTTGCCGGCATTTAATGGTAAAATACAGCAATCCCCGCAACCATCCATTGGAGACTGGTTGCGGGGATTGCTACATTTTAGAACTACAATTTACAACCTTATCACTGTGAGTGAATAGGCGGGAAGTTCTTGCCCGAAGGTGAGACCGGGAAGTTGGATAACTTCTTCGGACGGGCGGGCATGACGGTCGTTCATATCCTTGCCTGTAAGCAATGTGCGGCGGGCCGTAGTGACCTGCTTGTCGAGCGAAGAGAGGTCGATATTCATCTTGACCGTGGTGGGAAGGAGGTTGACCAACTTGACAATGACATCGCCCGTACTCTCATCGCGCACCACGGAGTAGGAGATACGTTTGCGGATATCCTGATTCCAAAGTTCACGTCCTTCGAGTTTCGCACTAAGGTACTCCGTACCGCTATTCAGGCTGAAGAGTTTCTGGACGAAATACTCTACGGTGGGCTTCACCTCAGCGTTGTTGAAATAGATAAGGTCAGGATTCCATTGGGTATGTCCCTCTTTGGCCAACAAGGGAGCATAGGAGGTCATAACCACCACATCGGCATTGCGCTCGACATTGGTCAGATGGAGGGCATCGCAAAGAGCTGTCTGCAGATTGGTTGCCCGACCATGGATATGAGTAGCATATTCGCCAAGATAAACTTTGGATTTCGAACGGTCATAACGGTCATAGTAATCCTGATTGTTGAGGAACCATCCGGGGGTATTGTAATAATGCTCGTCAACAATGGGTACCTCGTAGCGGGTGGCAAGGTCCCATCCTTCCACATAATCGGTGCCTTCGTAGAAAGGACCAACGGTACCAATCACCGTGATTTCTGGATACTTGGCCTGCACAGCATCAAATATCATCTTGAAGCGTTGCTCGAAGACATCTGTGATAAGGTCCTCATTACCAATGCCCAAATATTTCAGATTGAAAGGTTTCGGATGTCCTGCATCGGCACGCATCTTGGCCCATTTGTTTTTCTTGGGATCTCCATTGGCCCACTCGATAAGGTTGAGAATCTCTTCCACATATTCATCCATCTCCTCCATAGGGATACCGCCTTGTTGGCCATGTCCGCCTACCGAAGAGTTCTGGCAAGGTACACCAGCGGCCAATACGGGCAGAGGCTCGGCACCTATATCCTCACAGAATTGGAAATACTCATAGAAACCGAGTCCCATGGACTGGTGATAATTCCAAATGTTGCGCATGGGCTTGCGGGCCTCAAGCGGACCTACGGTATTCACCCAACGATAAATGTTGTCGATACCATCTCCATGGCTGGCACATCCACCGGGGAAGCGGACAAAGCGCGGCTTCATATCTGCCAAGATTTGGGCAAGGTCGGGGCGCATACCATTCTTACGTCCCATAAAAGTCTTCTGAGGAAAGAGGGATACCATATCAAAACCTACCTTACCTGCCACCGAAGGAATCAGGTGCAACTGGGCTTTGACAGCATCGTCCTTGGCGGTAAGTACGGTTTTCACCTGTTTCCACTTACCGTTAGAGGGAATAGAGAGAGTCTTCTCGGCAAGGACTTTTCCCTTCTCGTCCACCAAACGGGCGGTGAACTTTCCGGCTTTTCCTTCCAGCTGGCGTGCCCAAAGGGAGAGGTCGTACTTGTCTCCTTTCTTCAGGACAATGCCATCAAATCCCTCATTGGCCAAAGATACGCCCGGCTTCGAGGAGGTGAGCACGGCATAATGCTTGTTGTTTTCATGAATCGGGTTCTCGGTGGCGATATCCAATCTGTCTCCTTCGGTAGCATTCTTCAAGCTCCAGGCGGTGGTATGATCCCATCCATGACGTCCCTTGGTGTCAGACGGGTCGTATTCAAATCCGCGATTCTGTATCAACTCTGCATAGATACCTCCATCGGCCGCGTAGTTGATATCCTCAAAGAAGACACCAATCAATTCGTCGCTGATGGCCTTAGACCTGATGGGATTAGAGAGGGTGAGGGTAGTCTCAACGGGTTTCAGCCCTTCTAGTGCAGGAATCATCACCTGCTCGGCATTCTGTTGTTCCTTTATGAGGCGATGTTCATGAAACTTCAGCAAATGGTCAACGACTTGCCATGACACGCGCTGGATGTTTCCTGAGATGTTACCTATATTATTCACATAGACGGTTTTGTACGACTCTTCTGGCTTCTGCGTAGAAGAAAGCTTCAGAGGAGATGTCCAAAGGCGATAGTCGGAAGTGGTCATCTGGTAAGACTGGCCATCCGATGTATTATAGGTAAGTACCCCTCTGTCTCCCTTAGTCACGAGGACAGGATTGTGACATCCTTCTCCAAATGTGGTAGGATAGCTCTGCCTGTACCAGTCAGTAAGGTTTGGCGAAGCGGCATGTGCAAAGACGTGGGTAGTCTCGTTCACACTCCACACACAATGCCAAAGGCCATCATGTCCTTTAGCCACCCAAGGGTTTATCATACGTTTCTGAGAGCCCCATGCACCGAAATCGCACTTGAGGAAGCTACGTCCACCTCCCACACTCATCCAATCCTGGCCATCCGTACTATAGGCAAAATGAAGGCCTATGTGGTAATTGTCACGAGGTGTGGTGTACGAAATCAGATACACCGAATCCGGAGTACTGGCATGCATCGTGCGTTGGGCCATAGTCGTTTGAGCCAATGGCAGAAGTGCCAACGCGCACATTAGTTTTAGAGTTCTTTTCATATTATTTTTAGGTTATAATGATTAATTCTTTCTATTTGATCTTTATCTTCATCGCTTTTCCTTCATATACTATGGTCTTGACAGAAAATTCATGCCCATCTTGGGAAGTAGCCACGATGTGCAATGTCCGCTCTTTCAATGCTTCGGGATAGTCGCCCTGCTGGTCACCAATCACCAATGTACGTTTACGCTCATTGTAGGAGAGGGGAATCTGCAAATACTCGCCACGTTCATAGGCATAAGTCCTTCCATTATCTTCATAATAGACAAACTCTCCATCTGCTCCCTGATAGATATGGACAGTGAGTGTGTCGGCCGGCAATTCATCGGCATATTGCATAGAGCGCCCGGTCATCAGCACACTACCTGCAGGTACAAAAAGAGGAATCCTTCCGTATGGTGCATCTGCCTTGATACGTTGCCCGCCTGTGTACGGCTTTCCGCAATAGAAGTCGTACCACACTTTTCCCGACGGGAGATAGACCTCACGATGGCGGGCTTTGTAGGTATAAACCGGACATACCATCAATGAAGGGCCCAACATATACTGGTCGCCCACATCATAGGTAGAAAAATCGTCCGTAAAGTCCATGGCCAAGGCACGCATGAGCGTATAGTCTGCATGATGAGCGGCACCAGCCAGGCTATAGAGATAGGGCATCAACCGATAGCGGAGGTCGAGGTAATAGCTCATGCTCTCGTATGCCTCGTGCCCTTCGGGGGCAATGTGCCAAGGTTCGCGATAAGGATATTGTCCGTGCGAACGGAAGAGGGGACAGAAAGCTCCAAACTGAAACCAACGGGTGTTCAGCTCGCGCCATTCATCCAATGTACGGCTCTCCTTACCACTCTTCAAATAATCCTTGTATGCTTTCACATAACGGTTTTCCACACAGAAGCCTCCAATATCCATTGTCCAGAAGGGGATACCGCTGAGCGAGAAATTGATGCCTGCAGGGATTTGCGCCTTCAGGTCTTCCCAACGCGAAGCTATATCGCCACTCCAAGTGGCCGTAGCATATCGTTGGAGCCCTGCAAATCCTGAACGGGTAAGTTGGAAGACACGACGGTCAGGGTCTTCCTCCCGAAGGCCATTATAGATTGCATGGGCATTCATCAAGGCATAAGCATTGAAATATTGGGTAGAGGGTCCCAAAGCCGTAGGGCCACAAAGCGCCTTGCGATAATCCATATCGGTACAATCGCGGACATTGGGTTCGCTGGCATCCATCCACCAGGCATCGATACCCAAGGGATAGAGATGGTCGCGCAATTGTTTCCAGAAAAGTTTGCGGGCGCCATAGCTGTAAGCATCATAAAACGAGCCTATATAACCAGGGCCTATCCAATCGCGGATACTGTCCTTCACCGCCTGTTGATACATCCAACCCTGACGGTCAAACTCCTTATAATGTTCGGTCGAGGCATAAAACTTCGGCCATACGGATATCATCAACTGGGCATTCTGACGATGCACCTCGTCCATCATGCCTTTAGGGTCAGGAAAACGTTTGAGATCAAACTCATGGCTACCCCAAGCATCCTCCGGCCAATAGCTCCAATCCTGCACGATATTGTCGATAGGCAAACGACGATGACGGAATTCGCCAAGTGTGGAGAGCAGTTCTTCCTGGGTCTTATACCGCTCACGGCTTTGCCAATATCCCATGGCCCAACGGGGCATTACGGGCGATTTCCCGGTCAATGTGCGATATCCGCTGATAATCTCATCCATCGTTTCACCCGCTATGAAATAGTAATCAATCTGATTCTCCATTTCATTCCAAATTGTCAACCGGTTTCTCTCTTCATCGGTACGTGGAGTCAGTACACGCAAGCCACAATAGGACTCTCCACCATCAGGAAGCCATTCAATACGGATTTTCACCCGGTGCCCCTCCTTCATCGGTAAGGCAAACTTATGGCTATTGGGATTCCATGCCGTACGCCAACGTTCGGCCACCACCAATTCGTCATCGGCATAGACGCGGATGTATCCGGCATAATAGAGCAGGAAATTGAAAACGCCCGTCTCGTGAGGCTCCAACCATCCCTCGTAAGTCACTTCAGCTCCTTGAAGAGGGAATTTGGTAGGAAGATTCTTTATTGTTTTCAAATTCTCAAAGTATAGGGAATCTTCTGTACGCTCCACCAATGCCTTCTTCCCCTTATGCCTATAAGTGCCGGTCAAGCCACCGGGCTTACCATCTTTGTCATACAAGGTAAAGACGCGGTTCAGTTGGGCATAGTCACGAGGATCGCCCACACGCCCCATCGAATAGCTGTCCCAAAGAATGCCATACCCATGTGTAGAGACAATGAATGGGACAGACACCTTGGTGTTGTATTGGAAAAGTTCTTCGCTCTTTCCCTTATAGTTGAACTCATCCGCCTGATGCTGGCCAAGTCCATAGAGAGCCTCTCCCTCAGGTGTATTGAAAGCATAACAGGTAGTGTACGCCTTCGTACCCTCCACCTCTATAGGAGTGAAAGAACGGGTAGGGGAATGTTCGCCGATAATAATCTCGCCATCAGGCTTATGGAAAGAGACGGCACCGTTCTTTAAATTCACACGCGCCAATACACGTGAAGTACGTATCGAAGCCATGCGTAAATCTTGAGTGGCTTTATATTCTGGCTTTTCCCTAAAAGAAGGAAGTATCACTAAACTGGAGTCCTGCGGAAAATCCTCATGGGGAGTGACCATCACCCGAAAAATATTATCTGTAATGGCTTGCAAACGTACCACACAATTTCCATCTTGAGGGGAAACAACAATATTACTATCTGTATGATGTACATGAGCCATTTGAACAGATTGCGCTACAATATCCGAGCAAACAAACAAGGTCAAACAAGTGACAAAAAGAGTATTAAAAGATATTCTCATGGTAATTATATTCATTATTTCCTTATACTTATATACGGACGACAAAGATAACATCTTTATCAGAAATAAAGAAACAAGAAGTTCAAAAAGTAATGATATAATGTATTTGACATCGAAAATCAGGGGACAAAAAAAGGAGCCACATTTCTGTAACTCCTTGATTTTTAGCTTTGTAGCGCCTACGGGAATCGAACCCGTGTTCCATGCGTGAGAGGCATGTGTCCTAGCCGCTAGACGAAAGCGCCATCTGCATATTGAAGAAAGAAGCGGAAGCGGGGGGATTCGAACCCCCGGTACGGTTACCCGTACGTCAGTTTAGCAAACTGGTGGTTTCAGCCACTCACCCACACTTCCAAACGGGTCACTTAAACCGAGCATCTTTCTCAAATGCGGTGCAAAGGTAGAGATTTATTTTGGATTGCACAACGTTTTCCAAAACTTTTTTCTACCTTTGTGGCAAATA
>JAZQAG010000041.1:0-147045 GCA_045545095.1 Phocaeicola sp.
ATGGGAAACGCGGGGCGGGACTTTTACCGGACGGGAGAAACACGTTTACAAGGGAGGGGAAAGGAGGTTACATGGCGGGGGAAAAGGGAGAAAAGGGAGAAAAGGGGGAAAAGAGAGAAAAGGAGAAAAGTTTTTCCCAACGGGGAGAAAAGATATCAGCGAACTACAAAATCGACGGGAGGAGGACCGATGGTGGGATTCCCCCGTTTTCCAAATCCGGATTTGTAGGTTGCGTCGCGGAGTATTTCGTGAAGGATGCTACCTACGTCTATTCCCAATTTGGTTTTGTTGAGTTTGAAATAAGGCGTGACGATGGGGATATTCTCCCAACGGCCGGTCATAGGATTGTAAGCCCGTTGCATCCCGACCTCCAGACCAAACTTCTCCGTCATATCGGTGGTCACGCTGGCTCCATAGCGATAGCTCTGCATCCCGGAAGAATATCCCGTATGATAATTCCCGAAAACATTAAAAACCAAACGGTCTGTGGCATGATATGAGAGCATACCATTCACGCCGAAAGCCTGGCCGGAGAAATGAGGCATCAACATTTTGTCGGCATTCACTCCAACTTGCAATGTCCAGTTAGGATGCAAGGCGTGCGAGTAAACGAACGCCGCCTCGTTCTGACGACCAATACCTGGCAAACTGACTTGCCTGCCTTGCCCATACAATACCCCATGACGGTGCGAGAAGAGCGCACCTTCAGTAATGAAGTCACCTTTGAAGAGGGGAGAAGGATTTTCAGCATAAGGAAGAAGTGCAGGTTTCTTCAAAGGGATATGCAACGAAGGGGCATCCGATTGGTATAGCGAAACGAACGATTTGGAATAATCAGCAAAAGGAACTACTGGCTGGTTCGGGCGCAAATCTTCAGCTTCAGGCACTATCTTTCCAAGGCTGTCAATCGGATGAAAGCCCACTCCTTCTTGCTGAGCCAAGAGCCACAAAGGCAAGAAGAACAGCGATGCTACAAACTGTAATCTCTTCATGAAAACAACAGATAAAGAACGATGGTGCAAATGTAACGAAAAACATCTGCACCATCGGAACACGAACTATTCTTTTAATGAAATTTTATCTGTTTTAACGCACTTCTTTTTCACTTAAAGTTCTTGGCTTCCATTGTCCAACCGGGGAAGTCTTTCAGGTCGGCTTGCAGGAAGATGGTGGCATTTTCGGCGCGGCCTTTCAGTTGCCAATCGAGCCAACGGATGACCATTTGGGCAAAAGCACCACCATAGGGTTGGGCGAATGTGGCTCCGTGACCAGCTTCGGTCATATCGGCAAAGACAACGGGTACTTTCTTGATGGACTTGTAATCGATGAGGGCATTGCCATAAGCCACGTCACTGGGCCCACCTATCATATAGATTATAGGAGCATGAAGTTTCTTCAATGATTTAGCACTGGCGCCAGCCATCTTCATCTTACCCATACCGGAGTTGAGGAGCAAGTAGCTTTTCAGACGAGGGTCATCGGCCACAGCCAACACCTGTGCACCACCACATGAATGACCTGCCGCAGCCACTTTGTCCATATCCACACGGTTGTAATAGAGACTGGTTTCGTCCTTGCTCTGTGCCTCCATCCAATCAATGGCATCGGTCAGCATAGAGGCAGGTGTTGAAGCCTCGCGACGATCGAAGGGATAGTTCTGCATTTCACCGATGGCAATGACAACATAGCCGTGAGAAGCAATCTCAATCAACATTTTCTCTTGGTGTATAGAGGTATTCATACATCCACCGTTGGCATAAACCATGACGGGCAATTTGGCACCGCGACGGGTAGCAGCTTCCATATTGGCCGGACGATACACCACAAAATCGGGCAACGACTTCTCCGTAACGGCCACGGCCTGGAAACGTCCACGTCCACCACCTTCGGGAGCCTTCATTTTCAAGATTTTCTGATTGGCAAATTCATTCCTCAGATGACGGGCAAAGAAGGCATCGGATGCTGGTTTGGTGATTTCAAGGCCTGCATCGAAGGCAACTCCGTGGTTGCCGGGGATGCGGATGTAATCGACATTAGAGCCGGCCTTGCGCATCTTGTTTACAAAATCGTCGGTCAATTCGGGTTTCACAATGGGGTCCTCACTACCCTGCAAGAGGAGCATGGGAGGTTTGTTTTCACCAATGTAGCCGATGGGCCAAAACTCTGTGTCCTTCATGCCACGGATTTCTGTAGGAGGTGCTCCGGCCACCACGCAAGCCACACGACTTGAATACTCACTCCACGGGCCAACCTCGAACTCTTTGCTATCCGATGAAACGCCCACCATCAATGACAGGTGCGCTCCGGCCGAGTGTCCCGTAACCCCGATGCGTTCCGTATCGACGCGCAGCTCCTTGGCATGAGACTTCAGCCAACGGACGGCACACTTCACGTCCTGAATACAGGCGGGGAAAGGAGCCTCTTGAACAAAACGATACTCTACGGAAACGGTGACATACCCCTGAAGAGCATAATCCATCAAAAGATTGCGATAAACAGGGTCGCTTTTTGAGCCTGCACTCCATCCTCCACCGTGGATAATCACGATGGCCGGACGAAGTCCTTCACCACCGAAGTTCACCGGTTCAGCAATATCCAACACTTGCGACGGGCTATCCATAGAATAAGGCACATCGCTAATCACTCTCACTTCCTTCTGTGCATTGGCCGACAAAGCAAACAAAGCCAAAAGAACCATAAACAACAAGATTTTAATCCTCTTCATTTTGTCATGACATTTATGAATGAAGTACAAATGTAATGTAAACATTTACACCCTCATAGTAGAACAACAATACTTTCTACTTTTTTAACAAATCCTTTTTAATTACCCTCTCTCATTTTGCTCTTCATACATCCGCACAATGTCTTCGATGGGAATGCCGAGGGCGCGGAGTTGCTTGAAAAACTCGGGCAGTTCAACATTCATAAAGACGGACTTACGAAGGGAGAAAATCTTCTTTTTTGCTTTGGGGCATACGAAATAGCCGAGGCCACGACGGGTATAGATGATTTCTTGACTTTGCAACCAATCGTAAGTGCGCACCACAGTGTTGGCATTCACTTCAACCAAGGCGGCATATTCGCGAACCGAAGGGATGCGTCCGTCTTCGGGATAGATGCCCTGATGAATCTCGTCGCAGATGCGGTCGGCTATCTGGAGATATATGGGTCGGCTTTCCTTGAATTTCATAAGCTGAAGCGTTTAGGTTCGACAACTTGTGAACGGCAAAAGAGACGGTAGGCCCAATACCAGCAAAGGACAGACAGAACTCCAAAGAGTACAGAGCAGCAGACAATAAAACTATTGTAGTGTACCCAAAATATCTCACGATGCAGAGAAGCTGGCATATCTTTCAACAACAAATAAGCAATCCAAGAACTACCAACCACCAAAAGCATCATCACCCCTACAGTCTTCAAGAAAGCATGTTTACGCCAATAATTACCACCAAGGGCAAACATTGAAGAAGCAATAACATGCATCATACACACAAAAAGTATGGCCACCCAATCTTTCTCATGTCCACTGAACCTGTCAATGACATCTGCATCAAAGACGGAATCCCAAGCCCCAGCATCAAAGAGAGTCGGCAAGAGCCAATCGCACACTTCCCGGTACTCGCCATATCCTAAAAGCGGAAAGAGCAAAAGATGGAGCGCATCAGCCACGACAAAAGCAACGGATACAATCGCCACAAACAATAGAAAGACATAAAGATAGCGAGCTATGAACTTCTCTATATTTCGAGCAGGAAGTATCAAGAAATCCGTTCGCTCCCCCTTCGTAGTCATATGCCCCATTGCGTTACATGTCAAAATCATTACAAGAATTGTCAACATGCCTATACAAGAAGGCAATAACTCTTCCCAATAATTAAAACGAATCCCTGTGTCGTAGCGCATCCATTCTTTGGTTGAATCGGGCACACTTATATACATCAAGAACAAGAATCCTGCAACGGCAAGCCCCAAGGAATGCAACGAAGCTTTCCAATTCTCCACCACATCGCGTTTTATCAACAAGCCTACGCGACGGAAACTGAATGAATTATTATATGTTTTCATCATCATTTCAAATTTTAATAGTTAAACAATTTGCGAACGGCGGAAAAAGCGGTAAGCGAGAATCCAGCAAAGGATGGAGAGCACACCAAACACTCCGTTTATCCACTCGGCAGGAGCATAAATGCCCGACAAACCTTCGGGAGCAAAATGCTTCAACAACTCAGGTGTCCCCCAAACAATCAGCAAAAAACCAGCCAAGACTCTCAATCCGTTCAAACGATTCCAATAGCACCCGACCAAAAGGAACAATGAAAAGAGGAAAAAGCCAAACGACTGAACCCAATAGGTCCAACCAGGCATGTGAAGATTTTCGCCCAAAGGAGCAAAATCGAACAGGATATGCACAAGGCTCTCTACATAGTTTCCAAAATAAAGGAACGGAGTCACCCCGCTACCCTTCCCCAACAATAGACAAAATGAATAGCAGGACAAATCGGCTAAGGCATAGGCCACAATTCCCATGAAAAGATAGAAAACCGATGCAAAGAAGGCCCGCCAAACGAATTTCTCCAGATTGGAAGCCGGTATCATCAAGAATGCTGTACGCCCCTCTTTAGTAATCATCTGCTCCATCACCAACCTTGCCGAGCGGAAAGACAACAACATAAAAACCAATGCGCTAATGATTGACAAAGCCTGCACATTGTGCGGAGCAGCAGGTTCTTGTCGTGCAAAAGCAAAAACAAGCATCATCATCAAAGCTAAGAAGGCCAGGTATAGACAGACATAGCGCCAAGCATACACTTTCCAGTTTGTTCCAAAGTCCCACCGAATAAGCATCCAGAGGCGACGGAGACTGAACGTATTATTTATTTTCACCATTATTCCAAAATTTTATTATCAAACAAGTTGCCGACGGCAAAAGAGGCGATAGGCCAACCACCAGCAGAAGACAATCAAGCAAATGAGAACCATGTTTACCAAAAGGGCCTCTCCTCCGGTAGCCTTTTCCATCCAATCCAAGGCAAAAAAGGAACGACGAAGGACAATCAGCAGAATCACGGCAAACACCCACTTGTTAAGGAAACCGGCCAACACCGCCGTGGCATGAATAAGCAACAATGACAAAACCATGGTCAAGGGCAACATAGCATAGAAGCTTTGGGTGAACACCATCGGCAGATGCGATATCACGAGCGTGGGCGAAGTAGTGAACTGAAAGTAAGGCATCCTCCACTCCAACATCAGATGACAAATGTACTGAGCCACATCGGCCATGACAAAGAGAACCACCAAAATGACGAAGTAGAACACCGTGACGAACAGCGCCCGATACAGGAACTTCTCGCCATTGGAGGCGGGTAGGGTGAGAAACACCAACCGAGTCTCCCCACGACTCACAGGGTAGGCCAGTTCCCGCGCTGCAAAGATGGCAAAAAGCAGAAAAACAGAGAACAGAACCTCGGTCTGGAATCCACCCAAGTCATGCGTCCGCCCCGCTGTGAGCAGAAGGAACCAGTTTATTGTGAAATATGCCATGAAGGTTGCTATCCACTCCCAAATGTACTTTTTTCGGTTCAGCGCCCAATCCCACTGCATGAGCAGTCTGATACGACGGAGGCTGAGGGTATTGTTTTGTTTCATCATCATAGTTTTAATATTATTAGTATTAGCAAAGGTAACTACAGCTCCTTATTAGACAATTACAGCACCAAGGAATTATTCACCAAACACCTGCGCTATCTTCTCAGGGTGAGACAAGGTGGCATTGAAGAGCAATTCGAGGTTGAGCGTGCTCTCTTCCTCGCCAAGTCGATTGGGTAGAATAACACTCTGCCCATGCACCGAAGGCTGGGTGAAGAGTTCGTCGCCCGTAAGTTCGCCACTGGAAAGTTCGGTAAAGCAGAGGCGCGAACAGATGTCGGCTACAGAGCGGTTGAGCAACGTGCGGCTACCTTCGATAATAACCACATGGTCAAGCAGGCTGTCAATGTCGCGCACCTGATGGGTGGAGATAATGACGGCCTTGTCCTCCGCCATGCCCGAAGCCACCACGCGGCGGAACTGGCTCTTCGAAGGTATGTCGAGCCCATTACTCGGCTCGTCCATCACCAACAGTTGGGTGTTGGTGGCGAGGGCAAAACACATATAAGCCTTCTTCTTCTGCCCCATAGAGAGTTCGCCAAGATGAATATCCTCGTTCATGTCGAAGTCACGCAAGCATGAACGGAGCAGTTCGTCACTGAAGCGCGGATAGAAGGGACGGTTCAGACTCACAAATTGCTTGAGGCTGACCTTTGGCAAAGTAAATTCCTCAGGTACAATAAACATCTGGCTGAGCGTCTCGGGGCGACGCAGGGAGACATTCACTCCCTGGTAGAGCACCTCACCCCGACGGGGACGGAGCAGTCCGGTCATCAAGTAGAGCAAGGTTGATTTACCAGTACCGTTACGTCCCAAAAGTCCATACACACTCCCCTCACCCAGCGTTAGAGAGAAGTCATCGAACACCGTCTGCTTTCGGTTATACCCGAAAGAGACATTCTTAATTTCCATCATCATAGTTCTTTGTCTTTAAACAGTTAATACTTTATTATCAATTAATTATCATCTCTTTTATGTGTACCACTTCAATAGTACACTGCAAATGTATATATTCGTATATTATTAGACAAGAAGAACTGTTATTAATTAACAAATATTAATACTTATTTTACATTTGTATCTTTAAATTTGATATTTGGAGAATTGTCTTCACTGAAGAAGAACAAACAAAACATCTTAAACAGACGTTATCAGGAAACCAAGACTGCCATTACTTATATATATAAGGTAAGAGGTATACATATAATTTAAGGTAAAAACGAATAAGGGTGTATGATAATCAAAGTATGTGGGATGCGCGACCCCGATAATATCCGCGCCATAGAAAATACAGGTATCGACTGGATGGGCTTCGATTTTGATCCCAAATCAGACCGATACGTCTCCGAGTTACCGTCTTACCTTCCTCAAAAGGTCAAGCGCATAGGCATTTTCAATGATGCACCGGCAAGTGTCATCATCAACCATGTAATGGAATACAAATTAGACGGAATCCAATTGAACGGCAATGAGACAACAGGTTTCTGCATGGTACTATACGAATTACTTTCCAAAAGAGACCTACGCCCTCTTCTGATAAAAACAATCAACATTTACCGAAGTAGCGATTTGAACAATTGTTACAATTATGAACAATTCTGTGATTGCTTTCTATTCGAAGTGAAATGCCATACCCACGATCGGGACATCTTTTACAACGATACATTAATGCACTATCGTGGGAAAACACCATTTTTCTTAGGAGGAGGTATCACTCCCAACTGCTACCAGAAATTTGAAAACCTGCACCACTCCTATTTCATGGGAGTAGATCTGAACACTCATTTCGAGATAGCCCCCGGAATCAAGGATGCAAGCCTCATCCGCCACTTTCTGGAAGCCGGTTCACTGAACAAAGTGGAGGTATAGAAAAAGATTAAAAAATAAGATAGGCGACACCTCGGGATAAAAAATAAACAAGTTTATTTTGTTCTCCGCTCGGCTTGCACTATCTTTGCAGCGCGTAACCAAAATATACAACAAATTAGTGCAATGTCAGTGAACGAAACACCATCTGTTCTGCTAATCTATACTGGTGGAACCATCGGCATGATAGAGAATCCTGAGACGGGAGCTTTGGAGAGTTTTAACTTCGACCATCTGTTAAAGCATGTTCCGGAATTAAAACGTTTCAACTGTCACATTGCCACCTATCAATTTACTCCACCTATAGACTCCTCGGACATGGAGCCTGCTCTTTGGGCCAAACTTGTCCATATCATCAATGACAATTACGATCGCTTTGATGGATTTGTCATACTCCATGGAACAGATACTATGGCTTTTACAGCATCAGCTCTCAGTTTCATGTTGGAAAATCTGAGCAAACCTGTAGTACTGACAGGAAGCCAATTGCCTATCGGGACCTTGCGGACAGATGGAAAGGAGAATTTGATAACAGCTATCGAAATTGCAGCAGCCCGCTATCCGGATGGAAGTCCCATCGTACCGGAAGTGACCGTATTCTTTGAAAACGACTTGCTCCGTGGAAACCGGACTACCAAAATCAATGCAGAGAACTTCAATGCCTTCAACTCGTTCAACTGTCCCACATTAGGACATGCAGGCATACACATCAATTATGCGACTGAGCACATCCGACGTCCTGATCCTACACGACCATTGAAACCACACTTCCTGTTTGACACCAATGTCATTATCCTCTCTCTCTTCCCAGGAATCCAAGAGACAATCATCGACAGTGTTTTACATGTTCCAGGTCTGAAAGCTGTAGTAATGCGCACCTTTGGTTCGGGCAACGCACCTCAAAAAGAGTGGTTGATAAAGAAATTGAAAGAGGCTACAGACCGAGGACTTGTCATTGTAAACATCAGCCAATGCATGTCGGGAGCTGTAGAGATGAGCCGCTATGAGACCGGACTCCAGTTAGCAGAAGCAGGTGTTATAAGCGGGCATGACAGTACGGTAGAATCAGCCGTCACCAAATTGATGTTCCTTTTAGGACACGGACTTTCTCCCGAAGAGGTACGCCGACAGATGAGCATCTGTTTTGCTGGTGAATTCACAGAGAACAAACATTAGTAGAAAAAACAACACAATAAAAATCCTGGCGCCGACTACGCAAATTATATGATAATCACATCATGCGTAGTCGGCGCCAATTCTGTAAAAAGATATCTTGTAACCTTAATCTCTAAGCCTGAATGATGAAGCATCAAATAAGACAGCTGCCTCCTTCTTACGAATGGCCAGAAAAGCCATAAATTGTAATATCAACGTCACTACTGGTACAGCCACAGCCCACCAAGTAACATCACACAAGAGAACATCCAAATGACCTCTATAATAGAAAAAGAACGCAGCATAGGTCAACATAAAGCCAACTGTCACCAACATATTGTAGATGGTCATACGCTTTTGCAAGGCATAATTCTGATAAAACACCAAAAACAGCGTGAACAATGACAGCAACGACAGCCCTATAGCCAAGACCATCAAAGCCCAAGGTGCATTGCTGACAATTTCGCCTGTAGTCCCCTCAGACAACGTCCAACATGTCAAATCATAAGTAACATAGTCACGAGTGACAAACCGTACCAACCGGCTCTGCGAAACAATAGCCATCAACACGGCTGACACCAACAAATATATTCGTTGTGCCATGAGTTATCAAAGCGTAGAGTTCTGCTGGAATTTTTCTTTCTCCTTCGCCGGGTTACGGAAATATACTTTATGCTCGGCATACTCCTGTGCAGCAATCAATGAAGGTTTCGGAAGTTTCTCATAGAAACGTGAAATCTCAATTTGCTCACGATTTTCAAACACCTCTTCCAAGCTGTCATTATACGATGCGAATTCTGCCAATTTCTTGGAAAGTTCATTCTTCAATTCCACAGAAATCTGGTTAGCACGTTTACCAATGATTGCAACAGTTTCGTAGATGTTACCTGTATCCTCACACAAATCCATCAGGTTCCGAGTCACGGTGTTGGTAGGAGCATTCGTCTTCTTGTAATCCATAATAATCTTTTAATTTCTTATTTATTTTTATTCTTATCTTCTATATCACTCTTCTTCCCCAATACTGACACTGCTTTTCTTATCAATACTCTTCAGCATCTTGTCAGCCTCAGCCATATATTTACTGTCAGGAAAGTCGTTTTTGAATGTATAATATTCATCCACGGCATCCCTCATACGCTCTTCTTTCTTTTCAGCCACACTCTGTACAGCCATCTGATACTTGGCACGCAGAATCAGTATAGCAAAGTCTTCGCGTTGCTTGCAATAAGGATAATCCTTCATAGCATTCTGCGCCGTAATTACACAAGAGGTATAGTTATTTCCACTGGTCTGCCCAGAGATAAAGTTTCCAGTATAGGGACCCAAGTTATAGTACAATTTAGCCGTCTCATACTCTTTCTCGGCCAGATTGTTCTGCAAATCATAGAGCATTCCCTGAATCCGCTCTTTCCGCTCACTTTGCGGGTAATATTCCATGAACAACTGCAGTTCCTGAATAGCTTTCACCGTAGCACTTTGGTCCAAACGCGGCTCGGGAACAGCCAAATAGAGCGTACGTCCCGTATAGAAACGTGCCTCTTCCGTATAGATTCCCCGAGGATAACTATTGTAATAAGTGGTGAAATAATGTGAAGCCGTCTCATAATCGCCCATTCCAAAATAGCACATACCCAACATATAGAGCGACTCTTCGGCTTTGTCTGTACCCTTCATAATAGCTATCAATTCTTCCAAAAGAACTGATGCCTTATTATATTTTCCAGATGTATAATACTCCTTAGCAGCCTCGTATTTATACTCATAATCAGAGCTTTTCAGTATCTTGTTATAACTATTACAAGAACTCATCAACAGTGCTGCCAAAAAGAAAATTCCTATATAATTTCTCATCACGTTTCAAAATAATGGCGCAAATTTACGGAGATTCAGCGAATTATACAATCATTTGATGTTTTTTAATGCTAAAAATAGCTTCATGTTTGCTATTTATGCGTACTTTTGCCGCTACAAGGCTATCCCACAGCAATCCTATGGAGACTCAAGAAACTGAAAGTTGCCTGTAATCTGGGATATACACCTGTTGAACAACGGAGAGACATGCATTTTGAACTGATATCAGACTACCAGCCGACAGGCGACCAGCCCGAAGCTATCGCCCAACTGACAGAAGGCCTACAACAAGGACTTCCTGCACAGACATTATTGGGCGTGACAGGTTCGGGGAAGACCTTCACCATCGCCAACGTCATCAAAAATATCAATAAACCCACCCTTATCCTGAGCCATAACAAGACACTGGCAGCCCAGCTCTATGGAGAATTCAAGAGTTTTTTCCCAAATAATGCCGTAGAGTATTATGTCTCCTATTATGACTATTACCAACCCGAGGCATATCTGCCCAGCAGTGACACTTATATTGAAAAAGATCTGGCCATCAATGACGAAATAGACAAATTGCGTTTGGCTGCCACCTCCTCTCTCTTATCCGGCCGTAAGGATGTCATTGTCGTATCTTCGGTATCTTGCATTTATGGTATGGGGAATCCGGCCGATTTCTACGAGAATGTCATCACTATAAAACCTGGAAAATTACTGGATCGCAATGTATTCCTTCGCCGTTTGGTAGATTTGCTATATAGCAGGAATGACATAGCCTTCCAACGTGGCAATTTCCGGGTTAAAGGTGACACGGTGGATATCTATTTGGCTTATGCCGACAACCTGCTGCGGGTCATTTTTTGGGACGATGAAATTGATGCCATCGAAGAGATTGATGCCGTATCAGGTATGCGATTAGGCAGTTTTGACGAGTACAAGATTTATCCGGCCAATCTCTTTATGACAACGAAAGAGAGTACTATCCGTGCTCTCCACCAGATAGAGGATGACCTATGGAAGCAAGAAGAATATTTTCGCGAAATAGGAAAAGAGTTTGAAGCCAAGCGTCTGCATGAACGGGTGACGTATGATATAGAGATGATACGCGAACTGGGACATTGCTCCGGCATAGAAAACTATTCTCGTTATTTTGACGGACGCGAAGCCGGCACCCGCCCCTACTGCCTGCTTGACTTTTTTCCAAAGGATTTTCTGTTGGTCATCGACGAAAGCCATGTCAGTGTTCCCCAAATACGTGCCATGTATGGCGGAGACCGTGCCCGTAAAATAAATTTGGTTGAATATGGTTTCCGCCTGCCTGCTGCACTCGACAACCGTCCATTGAAGTTTGAAGAATTTGAGTCCATGACTCCGCAGACCATCTATGTCAGTGCCACTCCGGCCGACTATGAGTTGGTACGCAGCGAAGGTATTGTGGTGGAACAGGTGATTCGTCCTACCGGATTATTGGACCCTATTATCGATGTACGTCCCAGTCTGAATCAGATTGACGACCTTATGGAAGAGATACAGCAACGGGTAGAACGTGAAGAGCGTGTATTGGTCACCACATTGACCAAGCGTATGGCTGAGGAGTTGACCGAATATCTGTTGGACAACGGAGTACGTTGTAATTATATACATAGCGAGGTTGATACGTTAGAGCGTGTCAAGATTATGGATGACCTTCGTTCCGGCATTTATGACGTACTGATAGGTGTCAACCTGTTGCGCGAAGGATTGGACCTTCCTGAAGTATCCTTAGTAGCCATTCTGGACGCAGACAAAGAAGGGTTCCTGCGTAGCCACAGATCACTGACACAGACAGCCGGACGTGCTGCCCGTAACATCAACGGCAAGGTTATCATGTATGCCGATAAAGTGACGGACAGCATGCAACAGACAATCAACGAGACCAACCGCCGGCGCGAAAAGCAGTTAGCCTACAACGAGGCCAATGGTATTATCCCCCAACAGATCCGCAAAGAGCGCAAGATGGCTGATCTTATCAACAACACCTCTCCCGAAGAGAAAAGCGGACAAGAAAAAAGTGCTCCCAAGCCATACACTATGGAAGTGCCACAAACACCTATGGCCGCAGACCCCATCGTTGAATATATGTCACGCCCACAGTTGGAAAAGAGTATTGCCCGCACACGCAAATTGATGACAGAAGCGGCCAAGCGTCTGGATTTTATCGAAGCTGCCCAATACCGCGATGAATTGCTGAAGTTGGAAGATATACTGAAGGGAAAAGAATAAAAGTAGTTAAAAGAACTCCCACTTCATCATTTCCTTCATCATTTCTGTGTTTTATATAAAAAAGAAACGTTACCCCTTGAGTGAGATTATGAAAAGGACCTTTTTATTTTTGTTGTGGCTTTCATCTGTCACTCTACTGACAGCCCAACAGGCATTTGTCAATGTACCGCATATCAAGACACTCCAGACCATTGCCAACGGTAACTGGATGGCCCCTCCCATCATCCATCTGAACACACCAGACCATATCGAAATCTCTTTCGACGAACTGACTCATGAATATCATCGCTACACTTATAAGATTACACATTGCAATGCCGACTGGACTCCCAGTGACCTCTTTGAAACAGACTATCTGCAAGGATTCAACGATAATGTTATCGAAGACTATGAGAACTCGTTGAACACAACCATGCTTTACACCCATTATCGTTTTACCCTTCCTAATGACGAGGTACAGTTACTCATTTCCGGCAATTACCTTGTCAGCATTTATGGTGAAGATGACGAAGATACCCCCGTAGCGCAGACCTGGTTCTCCGCCATAGAGCCGCGCGTCGGTGTCTCCCTACAGGTAAGCAGCAATACCGATATAGATACGAACGACAGTCATCAGCAGGTGAGTTTCACTGTCAACTATCCGGGCATGAATGTTACTTCTCCCCAAGCCGAATTCAAGACTCGCGTATATCAGAACCTACGCACCGACAACTGTGTCAGCGACCTGCAGCCCACCTACCTGCAGCCCGGTCAAATGCAATTCGTACACAACCGAAACCTGATTTTCCCGGCAGGCAACGAATACCGACGATTCGAAATAATCAACATGCACTATGGTTACCAGGATGTAGAACAGATGCAGTATTTCAACCCCTACTACCATGCCACCCTCTACCCTGACGAACCACGGAAGAACTACAGCTATGACCAAGACCAGAATGGGCGCTACTTCATCCGCTACGATATGGCACAGGACAACAATACGGAAGCGGATTATCTCTTCGTACACTTCACCCTCACAGGATTTGACAATCCCCTACCTGGTGGCAAATTCTACCTCAATGGAGCCTTCACCTACAATCAGTTCAATACAGACTATGCACTGACTTATAACGAACAGACCCGTTGTTACGAGGGAGTGCAACTGCTCAAACAGGGAGCCTACAATTGGCTTTACCTCTTTGTTCCCGAGGGTAGCAGTATCGGACAGACAGCGCAAGCTGCCGGAAACTTCTACGAGACAGAGAATGAATATCTTGTCATGGTCTATCACCGCCCTTTTGGCGGACGTTACGACCGATTGGTAGGTATGCAATCCGTCAAGTTCACCCAAGAGTAATCTCTACATCCTTATTCTTTTGTTCAAATGCATAAAAAAAATAATCGCTTACTTGGCCAAACAAGCAATCTTAATTCAGTCAAGCAAGCAATCTTATTTGGCCAGCAAAGCATATCTACCTCCAAGACAGACTTATAATCCAATAAGAAAACGGTATGTTCAATACCAGAACAAGAGGTATCAGAATTTGAACTGCAGCATCAGCCGCACCCCATGTTTGTCCACATTCGGCAAATCGAGGTATGTCAACCGGCGGAAATATTCAATACGTAAGATTTTGAATACATTATGCACTCCCACATGGTATTCCAGATAAGGAGTATCAGCATCCATCACAAAGCTGGTAGTTTTCCCATCTCGTTGCGGAAACAACAGCAACGAAGCGTCTCCCGGATTTTTGGCTGGATTATTCTTGTCTGACAATCCTCCATACAACAGACTTACCCCAAACACTTCCCTCCATTTCAGGTTCTTAATCAGAGGAATACGATTGAACAGCACCCCATTCAACTCAGCCGTGATATCTAACGAAGCATACCTGTCGTTCAAGAATTCCATGTTATTCATCAGATGGAAGGTATTCAATTGAATAATGTACGATTGGTTGGAAGGCGGGAAAGAGAGCAACGGGAAAGGAACCTTGGTCCATACCACCCCACCCTTGAAGTAAGTATTGATACGTCCGTAAGAAGAAAGCCAGAACCGTTTATAGAAACTCGCTTCCGTAATATGGAAGTTATAATCACCCCCCAATACGTCCTTGAATCCGATCGTATGTGAAAGAGTGAAAATAGAAGCATTCCGATTGACTGCCATACGTCCTTGCTTGGAATTGACAAATGTCTCACCCGGCGCATAGCGGAAGCTCACTGACGCTTCGGATGTAGAGATACTGCTAAGCGCATTCATTCCTGTTCCGTCATTGCGTACATAGGCCAACTTACCCACCGGACGGTCATGCGTATGTCTCAGTTCTATACGGGTAGAGAATGTATTGTCCGCTTCGTAGTTGAAGGCCACTGTTGTCTTACGGATAAAGGACATTTGGTCCACCGTATTGGCTTTAATAGAAAGGAACATATTATCCTTATCCGTCACCAGGTATTTGTCAGAAGGAGACATCACATCATATTGATGGGAGAGCGAGACAGAACGGCGTGGGAACTCAAAAGGCAACCTTTTCTTTTTCTCAAAAGCATACTCCAACTCCCCTTTGTATTTGAAACGTCCATCCTTGGTACCATATGCCAAATAGCCATTGAAGAACAGGTGCGGATGAAGAGCGGCAGTGGTTTTTCCACTCATTCGCAACCTGAGTCCGTCAATATAGTTTGAGGAGAATATGGTATTGACAGGTCCGATATCAAACTTGCTCGGTTCCCCTTCTTTACCTGTTTCAATAAAGTTCTCCACCAATGCCCGTACCACAAATATGATGTACTTGTATCCCGCCATATTCTTGATATCCTTGACAAATCTCCCCATGGTACTCTCCTTACGGCTCAATGGAACCTGACGGTGAGTTTCCCAAAAATCATCTCCCTGAATTTGGGCATCCGCATGAACTTCCTGTTTCAGTTTCCGTTTGAAAAGCGCCCCATCCAACTCTTCAAACGAATAATCAGAATAGCGCGTAGTACGTTGTACCTGTACCCCTTGCATCACATCTATCAACGAGAGAGAGACCTTCATGTCATCAGTCTGTAGCCCCCAACTTCCGTCCGGCAACTGCTGGAACTCCTGCAGGATGGTTATCTCATCCACAAAATTCACTCCACTCTTCTGAGGCAAACTCATCGTACATTTTTTCACCTGATACGAAGAATCTGCCAAGACGTAGAGATGTCCCGTAAATCCGAAATCCTGGCTGTTTTGAGGAACAAAAGTCAAATGATAACAAAGGTCTTTGTCCACATTGACAGTATCCATAATGTAATACTTGTAAAAAGAGATGGCTCCAGAGGTGGCAATAGGACTGATAAACCTTTTCTCCAGAAGTTGGATATCCTCATCATAGATATCCACCTGCCCGAAGATACTCTGCATGATGGTGCTCATACCCTCTCCCACGCTGACCAGTTCATTGATACCCACACTCCGTTGTCCCATGAGTATGCTTTTCTCTGCTTCGGGAGATTGGCGGTAGATATACCGTGTAACAGTCTCGTCCACCGAAAGCGGAAGCACCAGACGCAATGTGGTCGGGTCCAGTTCCACCTGATCTTTCAGGAAAGGCATCTGTTTGAACATCCCCTCCTCCATCTTCTCTGGCGTGATATCATCCAGCGAAGTAGTCAGCTTCTGATATCCATAGTAACTGTATTGGGGATGGTTGCGCAGGTCATTTTTCTTTTTGTTGGCTATCACCTTACGAATCAGTTCAACCGCCGGATTGTTCTTTCTCGAGTAACGTTCCCGCTTAGGTTTCACGGTCACTTCCGTCAAAGCGACAGTCGCTTCACGCAATCTCATATTGATTTTCCGTGATACTCCCGGCTTCACCCATAGGCTTTTCTTTTCATATTCAATGGATGAGAAGACCAACTTGGCCGCCTTGTTTCCGGTCGGTGCCGTCAAGGTATAACGCCCCCGACTATCCGTCTGGGTACCTATAGAAGAGCCTTCGTAATAGACTTGGACAAAAGAGATAGGCTCATGGGTGACAGAATCCGTCACCACCCCCCGTATCTGCTGTGCTTGGACCATCATAGTCCAACACAACAAGAGGTACATAAGAATAGCATATCTCTTCACTGATTTCATATTCATAGATTCCAAATTCGGGGCAAAGATATACATTCAATGGCAATCTGCCACGAAAAAGGGGGTAGCATTAACCTTTTTGAACAATAAATGACTTTTACTTCCGTTTCTTTCAGAAAGAGTCCCCCATGAGGCTGTCGATACTAATCCCTACATTCAATTACCCTGTCCTGCCGTTGGTCAAGACCTTGTCAGAGCAAGGAGACTTGTTGGACATCAGCTATGAGATTATCGTGGCTGACGATGCCTCTACGGATGATTCCCCAATGGTCAATCAAGACATCAACCTGTTGCCTCATTGCCGTTTCATCATACAAGAACAGAACATGGGGCGTGCCCGCATACGCAATTGGTTGGCAGAACAGGCTTCGGGTGACCTTCTGCTGTTTATGGATTGCGATGCTTTGGTCACCTCGCCCGATTTTATCAGCCGATACGTCTGTATGGTTTCTGAAGCCCCCGTCCTATGTGGCGGGCTGCGCCATCCGGAAACATTACCCCATCCCGATGTGACATTGAGATACCTCTATGAAAAGAAGGCTGACCGCCATCGCTCGGCCGACTGTCGCAAACAGACACCCTATGAACGCTTTGCCACCTTCTGTTTTGCCATCCGGCGGAGCACATTCCTCAGCATAAAATTTGATGAGAATTGTCGGGAATATGGTCACGAAGACACCTTCTTTGGCGAAGAGCTGAAAAGGCAGAATATCCCCATCTGCCATTTCGAAAATCCATTGATACATATGGGACTGGAGCCCAACCACATATTCCTGAAAAAGACAGAGGTCGCTTTGCGTTCCTTACACCTCCATGCTGATAAGTTAGGCACATCCGCACGCATCCACCGGACTTTTCTGCAGTTGCAACGTTTCGGCCTTGTCTGGTTGGTACGTGCCCAACACCGTCTTTTCGCACCTCTGTGGCGACGCAACTTATTAGGGAAGCACCCCAATCTTTCACTTTTTGCCCTGTACAAGTTAGGATATTATACCTCGCTTCATTAGGACAGACAATATCCCGACAAAAGACACAATAAGAATAAGATTTTCCGTAGGTCTGACAACAAAAAGTGCGGATACCCCATGAAGGTATATCCGCACCCATATCTATTTTCGTTTTTTCTAAGTAATGTTGCTTACTTGATGTTGTACAGCAACCAAGCCTTCTGGAAGTCAGCATTCTGTGCATCATTGGCATAACGCGCCTTGAACTCCTCACGAGCCTGTGCAGCCGATGCCTTGTCAGCAAATGTAGATACGATTACACGGTACATGTTCTTTTCTGCGTTGTAAACGACCAAAGCGCTGTATCCGTCAGCATCCAACTTGTTCTTCAAACCTTCTGCGTTAGCTTTCAGACCAAAGCTGCCACATACTACGCTGAAATCCTTCAGTCCATTACCGCTTACAAGAGTCACTTTCTCCTGACGCACTACAGCTGAAGAGACAGTAGTAGAAGGAGTAGCCGACTGTACGGGAGTGGCCACTACGGGAGTCACCTCTACAGGCTCAGAAACCTGAGGCTGTGCCAATTCCTGTTGTTTGGCCTTTTCATAAGCCTTCTTGTACGCACTTTCACTGGACTTACATGAAGTGAAAGCCATTGTCACACACATGGCAAAAGCCAATACCAAATACTTTTTCATACTCATCATTTTATTTTTGTGTTACTATATATCATCCGATTTTACATTCAGTCTGCAAAGTAACAAAGAATTTCCAAAATAAGCGAATAACAGGCTATATTTTTTATCTTTATACATTTATTAACCGGCCACCTCCCCTCGTCCAATATCCGGTTTTTCATTTTTTACAGCCACATTGCCCTCTTTTTCCATTTTTCTATATAACTTTGCAGAAAAGAAAAGTCATACGATGAAAAAACTACCGGTACTGCTCTGTCTCTTCTATCTCCTTTGCACCCTGATGAACGGATGCACAGGCAAGTCTGCCACGGAAAGAGTCATACCCATCCATGACCTGCCCCAAATTCAGGACAGCGGCCAATTGGTGGTACTCACCCTATACAGTTCCACCTCCTACTTCATCTATCGCGGTGAACCGATGGGCATCCAATACGAACTGAGTGAGCAATTCGCCAAGACATTGGGCGTGAAGTTGGAAATCAAAATTGCCAACAATGTGCAACAATTGGAAACGATGCTGCTGCGGGGCGAAGGCGATCTGATAGCTTACAACCTGCCAGTCACCCTGAGCGGTAGGGACAGCCTGCTTTATTGTGGTGAGGATGTGGTGACCCATCAGGTATTGGTACAACGGGACGGCCGTCGTGAACACCCGTTACAGGATGTCACCGAGCTGATAGGCAAAGAGATTTATGTCAAGCCTGGACGCAGCCTTACCCGTTTGCGCAACCTGAATCGTGAACTTGGCGGAGGCATCATCATCCACGAAGTGACCGGCGACAGTATCACCGAAGAGGATCTGATTGCCTTAGTGGCCCTGAAAGAGATTGATTATACCATCTGTGACAATGAAGTGGCCAAGTTGAACCGCACCTACTATCCACAGTTGAACATCGGACTTCAGGTGGGACTCGACCAACGTTCCTCGTGGGCTGTACGTAAGGACCAGCCCCTCTTGGCCCAAGCAGCCGACGAATGGTTTCAGAAGACCGAAGCCTCGCCTGCCTACAAGGCCAGCATGAAGCGCTACTTCGAATTGGCCAAAGCCCAGCCCAGCTATTACATCCTCTCTGCCAAGGACGGTATCATCTCCCACTACGACCATCTGTTCAAGAAGTATGCTGACAGCATCGGATGGGACTGGAAACTGATAGCTTCATTAGCATGGAAGGAGTCCAACTTTGATACGACAGTGGTATCTTGGGCAGGAGCCAAAGGACTGATGCAACTCATGCCACGCACAGCACGTGTTATGGGCATACCTGAAGGCAAAGAACAGAATCCCGAAGAGAGTGTAAAAGCTGCGGCCCGCTATCTCCGGCTCATGCAGAAGAGTTTCAGGAACATACCCGACACCGACGAACGCATCAATTTCATCCTCGCCTCCTACAATGCAGGTATCGGTCATGTCTATGACGCTATGGCACTGGCCGAGAAATATGGATATGACAAGTATAAATGGAAAGACAATGTCGAGAAATACATCCTGCTCAAGAGCAAACCCGAATACTATAACGATTCAGTCTGCCGCAACGGCTATTTCCGGGGATTGGAAACCTATAATTTTGTAAGGGAAATCAGGGCACTCCACCATATCTACCAACAGAAGATAAAAGAGTAATCATCCTTTTTTTGACGGATTTGCATGGAACTTTTTGACGAGATACTGACCTATCACCGCTCCGCACTCTCCTTGGAAGAGAAATATAGCCGCTTATACAACCTGTTGGACCGTGTCTGCAAGGAGCTTACCGCACGGTTTGACAGCGACTTCTCCAACCTGTTCTCACGTCTGTACGCACTCTGTACACACACAGGCATGAGACGGGGAGCCATCGAACAGTTCCGCATCCATGCCCGACGCATACTTCACCACGAGGAGATACCCGATGAAGAGAGCTACCTCTACGACCTGAAAGCCCTGTGTGAAGCCATCAGCCATTTTTATCGGCAACCCATTCCGGCAACATTGGCCAGCATCCTTCCCCAAGAATGGCGTTCTCTGCCATCGGCTCCACACAATCATCCCATAGCCAAACGTATCCGGATAGTTGTCGAGCGATGGGACAATGCTTATATCTATGGTTATAGCGATGCATTTCCCGATGAGCAACTCCTATGTATCGACTACCACTCCTGCCCCCACTTTGCAGAGATAGGCGGATTGCTTTTTCAAGGCGCACAGTTGAATCTCCTCACAGTCCATCGGGATGACGAGCAACGGCTTTGTCCGGAAATCATCGTACTGGAACCGGATTACCTGCTGGACATCAGTTCCTTGGCAGAGTGTCTCCAGTCTTACGGAGACCATCCCTACAATTATCTGATACAGAAATTCAAGCCCCGCGAGCAGACCCACCACATCCTGTTGGGACATACTGCCAACCAGTTTTTGGACGATTGTGTAAACGAACAGCCCGACCATCCTGCCACTTATGAGCAATCTATCCGCCAAGTATTCCGGAACAATCTGCTGGCCTATTCTGCCTGCGAGCAGATAGATAAGGAGTATTTCGAACGGGCACAGGCCCAGTTCCGCCACATCCGACAGACCGTTCAGGCTGTATTCCAATCGCCAACCTGCCAGATAGACAAGAGTGGAGCCTTGCTGGAGCCTTCGTTCCTCTGTGAATGCTTGGGCCTGCAAGGGCGTATGGACTTCCTGCAAGGAGACTACCGCAACCTTATCGAATTGAAATCCGGCAAGGCCGAAGGCTTCGGCCCCTCTATCAGACCACGCGACAGCCATGCCCTCCAGATGGCATTGTACAAGGAGGTGCTGTACTACAATCAGGACATTCCCCGTGACAACGTCAGCAGTTACCTGTTCTATTCCCAATATCCCAAGCTCTTTGCCGAACGTAGTGCCAAAGCCCAGATACAGCGTGCCATCCAACTGCGCAACCGCATCGTAGCCAGTGAGCGCAGTCTGCTCACCGATGGAGGCCGCTCGATATTCTCCACCCTTACCCCCGAGGTGCTGAATATCCGCCAATGCAGCAGCAAACTGTGGACCCATTACCAATATCCCCAACTACAGCAGTTCCTTGCACCTTTCCATACATCCGACGAACTCGCCCTCTCCTATTTCTATACCTTCTCTGCCTTCGTGCAGCGTGAACAGTTCATGGCCAAATTGGGGGACAACCGCCCCGACAGCAACAATGGATTTGCTGCCACATGGAACTGCGACACGACTACCAAACTCAGCAGCGGAAACATCCTGACAGACCTTGCTATCCTGGATTTTACCACCAACGAAGGCATCGAGCAGGTCCACCTGTCCATCCCGACCTACTCCGAAGGATTCCTTCCCAACTTCCGGCAAGGAGACATCATATTGCTCTAT
This sequence comes from Phocaeicola sp., assembly GCA_045545095.1. Classification (GTDB taxonomy): domain Bacteria; phylum Bacteroidota; class Bacteroidia; order Bacteroidales; family Bacteroidaceae; genus Phocaeicola_A. Next base: position 21,877 of record JAZQAG010000041.1, read on the forward strand.
GAACGTAACGGAGAGAAGGACAATGCCACGAACCAGCAGGTCATCAGAGGCAGTATAGGCCATATTGCCCCCGACAGCCTCAGCATCGTGCTCAAGAACAAGCAACGCAACCCACAGATATTCCATCGCCAAAGTCTCTATGCCATCGAGCACGACTACATGGATTCCTCCTTCAGCAATCTCTACAAGGGACTCTATTCCCTGCTGAACGCCCCCGAACTCCGTCGCTCCCTACTGTTGGCCCAACGGAGACCTGGGACAAACCCCTCCATCACCCTCACCGGCCAATATCTCAATGCACAGATTGATGACCTTGTTCTTCGGGCCAAACAGGCCACCGACTACTTCCTGTTGGTAGGCCCTCCCGGCACAGGCAAGACCTCCGTTGCCCTGCGCTCCATGGTCGAGGAGTTTCATGCCACTCCTACCTGCAACATACTGCTCCTATCCTACACCAACCGTGCCGTGGATGAGATCTGCGACATGTTGGAGAGCATCCAGACACCTCCCGATTACCTGCGCATAGGCTATGAGCTATCCTGCGAAAAACGCTTTCACCCCCACCTTCTCAAGAATGCTATGCAGGAGCATACCCGCCGTACAGAAGTATGCCATCACCTGGCTGCCACACGCATCATTGTAGGTACCGTATCCTCCATCAGCGGATGTCCCGAACTCTTTGCCCTCAAGCATTTTGATGTAGCCATAGTGGACGAAGCGTCCCAAATCCTTGAGCCACAAATAATGGGCATACTCTGTGCTACCCGCCAAGGCCGTTGTGCCATCGACAAGTTCATCCTTGTCGGAGACCACAAGCAACTTCCTGCCGTGGTGATGCAGCCCTCCGAAGTGTCAGCTGTCAGCGCCCCGGCGCTCCATGCCATCGGACTCACCGACTGTCGCAATTCCCTCTTCGAACGTCTCTATTCACTACCCGCCTCAGAAGGAGTCAGAGCAACCCTTCACCGTCAGGGACGTATGCATCCGGACATCAGCCATTTTGCCAGCAACAGTTTCTATGAAGGCATTCTCGACATTGTCCCTACCCCACACCAGCAAGCTCCCCTTGAGTGGCAGGCAACAAATTCCGGAGATACATTCCAGGAACTGGTAGCCCACAACCGCCTATGCTTTATAGACACCCCCTACCCACCAGCCGAGGACTCCAACAAGATCAACCGTACCGAAGCCCATATCATTGCCTGCCTGACAGAAGCCATCTATCATCTCTGCCAAACCAATGGCCTCCCCTTCGATGCCGCCCACCGCATAGGCATCATCGTACCATTCCGTAACCAGATAGCCATGATTGCCCACGAACTGACCGCACTCCATATACCCGGTACCGAAGATATCACCATCGACACCGTCGAACGCTATCAGGGCAGCCAACGGGACATCATCCTCTACAGCACCACCATCAGCCAACCATACCAAATAGACATCCTCTCCGTCCCCTCCCATACAGGAAACATCACCGTTGACAGGAAACTGAACGTAGCCATCACCCGTGCCCGTAAGCAACTATTCATCGTAGGCAATGCCCACCTCCTCAGCCGCAATGACATCTATCACCAGTTCATCACCCATATCCGTCAGCACGGAATCTTTGTTCAAAAGTGAATATATATATGAAACAACCAAGTATCCTAAGATAGTTGCCACTTTATGTTAAGATACTTGGCCATTTATCTTAACATACTTTTTTAACAGTCTCCCTTATCACCCGCTCACCACTAACCTCTCACCATTACTCGGCCAAAGGCCACCCCATCCCCCTTCACCCTTCACCCGTTATTTCGTTCACCCTTCACTCACCGCTAACCGCTAACCGCTCATCCGCTCCCCGTTAAAGGCAAAGCCTTCCCCTTTATATAATAGAAGTACCCACTTTAAAACCTCTTCACAGCTGTGAAGAGTTCTCTTGACAATTGTGAAGATATCTCTTGACATCCGTGAAGACATCTCTTCACAGATGTGAAAGGGGTATAAACTCCTACATTTTTATCTATAAACTCCGTACAAGCATCTTATATCCATATACCTATTATAATGTATAGCAAATAAAATCTGTCCCCTTTCACCCGTCACCCTTCATCAATCCCTCTAACCGCTCACTGCCCTAACGTTAAAGGCAAAGCCTCCCTGCCACCCTTTACCCTTTACAATTCATTAATCCCGCTAACCCTCTAACCGTTCACCTCTCACCATTACCCGGCCGAAGGCCATCCCACCCCTCCATAATTCGCTCACCGTTAAACAGGCCGAAGGTATCATCGCTTTATTGGTCATTCTTCAGATATTTCATATAATAACCTTCCCTTTTCATACATTATCCGCATTCTTTTTTGCTCAACTCATCCATTTTCCTTTATTTTGCATCACAAACATTTTTTTAGCATCTTATTACCATGCAACAACTGAAATCAGGCACCCTCCTCCAAGGAGGAAAATACAGAATAGAGAAAGTTCTCGGCCAAGGTGGATTGGTATCACCTACCAAGCGACACAGGTGGCACTGAACAGGAAAGTCGCCATCAAAGAGTTCTTTATGAAGGAATATTGCAACCGCAATGAGGAGACTTCACAAGTGTCCATTGGCTCTGAAGGGAGCAAGGAACTGGTAGATAAATTTCGCGCCAAGTTCATTAAGGAAGCTCAGAACATTGCAGGACTGAACCATCCGCATATCATTCGTATTCACGATATATTCGAAGAGAATGGTACGGCCTATTATGTGATGGAACATATCGGGAATGGTTCGTTGGCCGATTATGTAAAAAGCAGTGGGCAATTGGATGAAGCAGAGGCACTGCATTACATCCGTCAGATTGCTGATGCCTTGGAGTATATACACGAACGAAGCATGAATCACTTGGACATCAAGCCAAGCAACATCCTGCTCGATGAGAAACGGAATGCCGTGCTGATAGACTTCGGTCTATCGAAACGTTACGACGAAGAGGGCAACCAAACCAGCACCACACCCGTAGGTATCAGCCACGGTTATGCACCAATCGAACAATATAAGAAAGGTGGGGTCGGCACTTTCTCACCCGCCACAGATATCTATTCGTTAGGTGCTACACTTTACAAACTGTTGACAGGCAATACCCCACCTGATGCTACAGTCCTGATGGATGATGAACTTCCAACATTGCCAAGCCATATCTCTACAGGCACAGCCTCAGCCATTGCGAAGTCCATGCAAGCAGGCAGAAAGAGTCGTCCTCAAAGCATAGCGGAGTTCTTGACTTTATTGGGAAATGAAAATTCAGCCACAAACAGTCAAAGCTATCAGACAAAAGAGGAAACTGAAGAAACAACTGTTTTTGTTGACTCGGAATCTTCTTCACAGAAGCAAGAAGAGCAACCTTCACCAAACAAGTCCAACTTTATCAACGGCCACGAGTTCGTAGATTTAGGGCTCAGCGTCAAGTGGGCCACATGCAACATCGGCGCAGAAAAGCCCGAAGATTATGGAGATTATTTTGCTTGGGGAGAGACTGAGCCCAAAAGGACTTATTCGAATTCTACATATAAATATTGCATAAAGAAATTATTTTCATCCAAATACTCTGATATAGGAGAATGTATAAGTGGCAGTGAATTTGATGCAGCTCGTGCAAATTGGGGAGGCAATTGGAGAATGCCAACAATTGAAGAATTTGAGGAATTAGTAAATAAATGTAGTTGGGAATGGACGAATATTAATGGTCACAATGGCCATATAATAACAGGCCCCAATGGAAAGAAAATATTCCTACCAGTTTCCGGCTCTTACCAAAATTACATTACTCGAAATGAAACTTCCGGTTACTATTGGTCTCCATCATTATCAAAAGAAAGTGGCCAATACGCATATTATATTGAATTTGAAAAAGGTGTCCGCAGTTGGCAAACATGTGACAGATGTTTAGGATTAAGCATCCGCCCAGTCTCAGAATAATGAGAGCCAATCAAAACACCTTCTTTTCATCCTTTAATCCCCCTATTTTTTAAATAGGGGGATGTTGTATTCTTATTAATATAGATTTCATAAATTTGCATTGTATCACTAATTTTGAAAAAATCTATGTATCATGAAAAATGAATAAAAAAGGATTGAATTGCCACCCTCATGCCCTACCCCTGACACATAGATGACGCTCCGCCCAATTGGCAAAAGATGTTTTTTTGAATCCAATTGATTTTTGGGAATGAAGAAATTTGCAATTACATTGATTATTATCATTAGCCTGAGAACTGACAATGGTTTCCCTATCTACCTGAGCCTACAATCATAGGCCCATTCAGATTTCATGAAAGCCTCATCAGGTATTTGCAAGACATAGGTTGGTTATATAAACCCCATTTCAAGTGGATATTGAAAACATAGGTAAAGGTAAAGATAAAGATGAAAGAAATTCAAGCATCGAAGGAAATCGTGACAAGCTACGAGCTACGAGTGACCAAACCTGTTGATTTTTCTCTAATTCAAAAAGAAAGCACACATTTACATACCAAATCTATCGTATCTGAAATAGATGAAAAAAGTTAAGACTATTTTATTAGCTATTCTATTCCTGTTCTTCGCCTCATGGTTCTACAAAATCGTGGTATTGATGCTATTGGCACATGTATGGAGAAAGGAAATCAAAGCCAAAAAGGAATGGGGATATAAAACACTTATGGGTGTCCTGTTCATTGCCATGTTCTGTGTGTTGCCCCGTTATAGATACAACACATCCAATAGAGTGCAACTGATATACCAAGACGAGGAAGGGAAGCCGGAGTATCCGCCTCTCACCCATTACTTGGTGAATGTGTTCCTACCTGAAGAGGAAATATGCAATGTCGGGATATGGGGTGCAAGGATTGTACCACAAATAATACCTTTATATAATTGGATTCTGGAAGAGTTCAACCATGATGATAAGAAAGGGAACATTGGTAACTTCTATGACCGTTCAGCAGATTGAACTGGAGTGGGGAGTTTATGATGTCGGGCACCACGTCACAGGTCTTTAACATGATGGGGATAGGCAACACCCAATCAGTGTATTTGATAAAGCCGAAAAACTATGACAAGGACAAGGAATATCCTGTGGTCTTTTTCATGCACGGTTTCTTAGGTAATTGGAAACTCTATACGGGTGTGCTGAAAGGTTTGGAAGATTGCATAGTTCTAAGTGTCGGCACAAAAACATGGTCTGGCATCTATACCAAGCATGATATAAACGCATTGTTCACCAAGCAGATTTCATTCTTGGAGAACATGGGATACAAGGTAGATAAGAACATTTTGCACATTATGGGCTTGTCCAATGGTGGCAGCGCCGTGAATGCGGCTTATAATGGTTTCTCCAACAGATTCAAAACAATCACATTCATTTCTACTGGCATTCACCAAACTTACCCCATATCAAGCAAGGTACTCCTGATTGGTGGAGGCAAAGACCATTCGTCCGGCTCGTTGCGTGGTGCACATCGAGCATTAAAGAATAATGGGACAAAGACTGATCTGTATTGGGATGATGAAGAAACGCACTTCATCCTCGTGAATCAGACGGATGAAATCATTGACTTTATGAACAGGAATATGAAATAAGGGATGAACTACGAGTGAAAAGTGACTGAACTTATTGCCATGTTTCTTGTCTGAATAAAAAAGAATATTTATTTTTGCAGACAGAAAAAGAGAGCATTATGAAACTGATAGAGAACAATATCCAAAAAATCATAGCTTTGTGCAAAAAGTACAAGGTAGGCAAGTTGTTTGTTTTCGGTTCCATTCTGACCAGCCGATTCAACGATGATAGTGATGTGGATTTGGTGGTTGATTTCGATAAAGTAGCGTTGGAAGATTATGCCGACAATTACTTTGACTTCAAATTTGCACTCGAAAAACTCCTTGGAAGAGACATAGACTTGCTGGAAGATAAAGCTATCAGAAATCCTATTCTCAGAAAAAACATTGACAATAGCAAACTGTTGATTTATGGATGAATATATTAAGAAACATTTAGTCGATATACTCAATGCGACTATTGAAGTGGAAAGTTTCTTTGCAGATGCACCCAAATTGTTTCAGAATTTCCAAAATGATATGCTCAGACAAAGAGCCGTGGAAAGAAATGTTGAAATCATGGGAGAAGCCATAAATCGAATTTTGAAAGTTGACCCAACGTTTGAACTCCCCAATGCCAAAGCAATAGTGAACACTCGAAACAGAGTGATACATGGTTATGACAGCGTCACAACTGAATTTCTTTGGAGTCTTATCATAAAGCATATACCTGCACTAAAAAAAGATATTGAAAAAATATTGGAACTTTATTAGTGATGAGCTACGAACTACAAGCTACAAGTGACTGAACTTATTGCCATGTTTCTTTTCTGAATAAAAAAGGATAAGATATAGGAACAGACGCATTCAAGCAAAGGAAGACTCTACATAACATATTTTTTGGATTATGCAATAGCAGGTAAACAACTGATATCCAACCGATTTTGATAATTCAAAGTTTCTACATAGCTTTGCACCATCGAAATCGATTCCGATTAAAGAAAATCCTATTGTTTAATTTCCAAAATTTATCTGTTATGAGTAATCTACAAACTTACTTCAAGAAAAGTGTGTCCGCATGTAAGAAAGGCTTTGCTTATGTAAGAGCCGTTTCTGTCCTGATCAAAGCTACCTTTCACAGGATGGTTGGCAATGGATTCTACGATGTTTCCTTTATCAAGATTGGCAGGAAATGGTATTGTGATGTCCCCGGCTTCCCCAAGGAATTGTTTGAACATACTCTGATGGTGGGTGGTGCGGCAAAGTTCCTTGAATACTATTCTCGCGGGGAAGATAAGATTGTGGCAACAATCAGAGCTACCACGGCAGAGAAAGAAAAATTCTTTTGCGGAAGCAGATGGCACAAGGTCAGTTCAACTCTAACAGGTGGTGCTTTCTACAAAGACCCAAGCGGATACTTCAATGAAGAAATCTGGCTTTGCCCTGTTACCTTGTTCTTGTTGGGCAGATATCCCGAACGAATACTTATCTATAAGATTAATAAAAACTATTTGCATTGTCCGATATACTTTGAGTAAATGCATATAAAAATGGCATACTTGTGTAATATTTACACTATTTTATTTGCAAATTAAAAATACACTCCTTACCTTTGTTGCGTAATTCTTACACATGATAAATTAATTAATAATGGAAGAAAACAAATATTGTTACAAATATCCTCACCCTGCCGTTACCACAGACTGTGTGATATTCGGTTTCAATGGTGAAAGATTGCAGGTGCTTCTCATTGAGAGAGGCATCGAACCATTCAAAGGCCGTTGGGCATTTCCAGGCGGCTTCTTGAAAATGGATGAAACTGCAGAAGAGGGAGCAAAGAGAGAACTGAAAGAAGAAACAGGACTTGAAGATGCATACATTCAACAACTGCATACATTCAGTGCTCCAAATCGTGACCCTCGTGAACGTGTCATTACCATTGCTTATTATGCCTTGGTTAAAATACAGGAAGTGAAAGGTGGTGACGATGCGGCTTCTGCCCGTTGGTTCCCATTGGATGAAATTCCACCATTAGCTTTTGATCATGATTATATTCTTCGAATGGCTACCCAAAGATTGCGAGAACAAATCCACTTCCAACCTATCGGATTTGAACTTCTACCAGAAAAGTTTACCATTAAGGAACTGCAATCACTTTACGAAGCCATATTGGGAATAAACTTTGACCGAAGAAACTTTGCAAAGAAAATGTTACATCTGGAAATTCTCACAGAATTGGATGAAACGATCTGGCCTACTCCTAAAAGGGAAGCAAGATTATACAAGTTCAATTCGGATAAATACGAAGAACTTAAACGGAAAGGATTCAGAATAGAGTTTTAATATAGTCATTACCATGAAAGTAAAAATCAATGTTATCAAATTTGAAACCATTAACGGAAAGAAAGTAGGTAAGGCTTTTTCATTCCCGGTTGATGCTAAAAAAATGGCGAAGCATAAAACAGAAGCTACCGTAAAGAAAAAGGTGGAAGAATACATAGCCAAAAGCGGTGTTTTCAAAAAGAATGAATTGAAAGACCTTAAATATTGGAAGGTGTAGAAGAAGCTGCGGCTTATTGGGCACACCCTATATTGAGCGCACGATTACGGGAAATCTGTGAAGCACTCCTTACCCATAAAGGAAAACGGGAAATAGATTTCATTATGGGCAATCGTGTTGATGTTATGAAACTTCAAACCTGTATGAATCTATTTAACAAAGTAGCCCCGAATGATATATTTAAGGAAGTTCTGGATATTTTTTATTGACTAACAGACAGAACGTCATACTCTTACGCTAAAAGAGGAACAAAATGATACATTGTGTGAAAAGGATGGTGACAAGATGACTTGTTCACGTGATTGGCCACATGTTTGTTATAAAAAAGACAAATAAAACCTGAAAATTAACTTTAAAACTTTTATTAGAATATGCTGATATCATTGATTGTCTCCATGACACTGATAGCCATGGTGGTTTATGTCCTGAAAAAGGAAACAAATATCTTGGGTAAGAGATATGACAAGGAGTATGAAACGGACTTCACACAAGGCTTGGGTTGGGCAGTGTGGTCCTATCTATGGTGGGGAGGATGTGTCGTTTCCATGATTATGAGTTTTGTCAGTGATGATTGGGGATTCAGCAACACGTTCATACTATGGATTGGTACTACCTTGTTATTTTCTGCATTGGTAGCGGCCTGGTCGGTCATCAGAAAAGAGCGGATAGATGCACTCTACTCCACCAACAAGGTGCATACTCCAGACAAGATATTTGAAGCACTGGGTGTGGAGGTGAAAGACAAGAAGGAGAATGAGAATTATACCAAAGCCTATTACTGGGTGGCCTTTCAAGGGGGACATTTCTGTTTTACCTTCACCAAAGATTCAAAATGGGTGGACATTCATTTTTATAATTTCTATGATTGCAAATATGAACACATCAACAAGGCTTTGATGGTAGCAAACAGCATCAATTACAACAAAAGAGGTTGGTGCTGCAACCTAAGTATGTCTGGCAATGAAACATCCGAAAAGCCGCTCAGTGCTACGCTCTCTTGTACATTTGCAACAAATGGAAGCTTGGCACAAATCAAACAGAGCCTGAAAGAGTTGATGGAGTCGGCTTTCCACATAGCACGCGACTATTGTGCCGAACTGGATGAGACGATAAAGAAGGATGAGGAAAAGAACGAGGCCTTCTTCACTGACAGAACTTTCCACAACAACATAGCCCGCATACAATGGATGAAAACGATGAATAAGCTGGGGGAAGAGACTGAAGAAAATGCCGACTCTTCTGCCTTATCGGTAAACCGATTGGTGAAGTTGTTCGACAATGCGGACTTCGGATGCCTTCAAAGTTTGCGAGTTGTAAATGGTCAAGAGGTGGAGACAATAACGGACATCAGTACCATCAAGGCTTTTGACATACGCGAATATGTCCGCCAACGGCCGGATGCATCCACCATTGAGAGCATAAACCTGACTTTCGGATTTGAGCATCAGGAGTTGTTTGTCAACCTGACAAAGGCTAAGGCTTCGACGGATAAATCGCTCATCTTTGTAGTGAACATCATCCGCTCGGGTAGCGAATTGGACGTACATATGGACAACCGTATCCCCTTCAGTAGCCGTACCATGATGGAGGTACGTCTGACGGATGAAGACAAGGATTACTGGGAAGCCAAGTATATGGTGGACGAGGCTATGGATTTGGCCAAGAATGGACGCACAGAGGAGTTGACAAGTGAGCAACGATTGGTGATTGCACACACCAATCCGACCGTACAGGCCGACCTCTATTGGGGAAAGAAGTTCTACAACAACCGTTGTTATTTCCAAGCATTGTACCACTTCAACCGGGTATTTGCATACCTTAAGAACAATCCCAATAATTGGAGTTCAGAAATAGAGAACCTCTATTGCGAAATCTGTTTCTACATCGGATTTATCTACAACGATCTGGGCATGTACGACCGTGCTTTCTTCTACCTCTATATAGCACAAAGGAGTCGGATTGACGGCACTCAAGAGTTCATCAATTGCCTGTGCAATATGAAAGACTTGGGTGCAAAGAGTTATATACACTCGCAAGCCGAAGAGGTGATGAAACAGATGAGAAAGAGTGAAGAGGAAACCGGGCGACTGACACCTCTCTACAACTTCTTGCGCCGACGCTATGCCTACGTGCTGATTGACCGTGGCGAATTGGACGATGCCGAACAGATGCTGAACGACATGATTGCCGATGAACAGGACGTGGAGTTTGCCAAAGGTGAACTGGAATACATCAAGGAGAGGAGAAGAAGTGCGGAAGAAAACGCCCAAACGGAAAAAGGTGATGAATAAAAAGTAAATTAAGAAGAATAGTTTCGCATGATTACACTAACCTTCCGTCTTGTAGCGACGGTACTTTACAACATTGCCACCCTATTGGGCATGACTTACAACGAGGTAAACATCCTCGCCTATTACTTGCTGATACCGCTAACGTGGACGGTGATGCTGGACAAGTACATCGGCCTTCCTCTGACCACGGGTGCATTGCTATACATTTGGATAGGGATACGCATCGGTACATGGGGACACTTCCGCGAGTGGTGCAACTGGGCCTTCATGCGCTCAGTGGATTTCCTCAACTACTTCAACCGTTGGGGAGGGAACTATGTACTGAACTCTGTCATCATCTGCGTGGTGATTCCTGTGCTGGTGTATGCAGGGTTGGCATTCATGTTGATAATGAAAGGATAAATCAAGACTCACCTGAAAAATATTTTTTCCTCGTTGGAGAAAAAGTTTTCTCAGGCAGGGAAGAAAAAAAGTAAAGAGAATACAATGGGAGACAAAGCAAAATCATTGGAGCGGTTTGTGGATGCACAGGCATTCGCATCGGTTTACGAACGGGCATTGGCCGAAGTGAAAAACGGATTGAAAATTGGCCATTGGATATGGTACATCTTCCCGCAAATGAAGGGACTGGGCATGAGCGACAATTCCCACTACTACGGCATTGACGGATTGGAAGAGGCACGGGCATACTTGCAACATCCGATTCTTGGGAAACGACTGAGGGAGATAACCACGGCATTCTTGAAGTCGCAAGGAAAGAGCGCAGAAAATGTGTTCGGCCACTTGGATGCCATGAAAGTGCGCTCGTGCATGACGCTTTTCGACGAAGTGGCTGAAGATGAATTGTTCATGCAAGTGTTGGAGAAGTACTACCAAGGCGAGAAGGATAAGACGACCATGAGGTTGCTATATCCATCTTCGGAGAAATTGCTATTGGGAGCCATTGCTGGGGATGTGATAGGCTCGGTGTATGAATTCCGTCCGTGCAAAAATACCGATTTCGACCTCTTTTTGGATTATTCGGAATATACGGACGACACAGTAATGACCGTGGCCAACGCCGATTGGTTACTGACGGGAGACAGCCTATTGGGCATCATGCAAGACTATGGAAACCGTTACCCAACGGCTGGGTATGGGGGGATGTTCAGAAGTTGGCTAAGGAGTGACAATCCGCAACCATACAACAGTTTCGGAAATGGCTCGGCCATGCGTGTAAGTCCCGTCGGTTGGGCTTTCGACACGTTGGAGGAGACGCTCGAAGCTGCCAAGCAGAGTGCAGAAGTGACACACAACCATCCCGAAGGTATCAAAGGCGCACAAGCCACCGCAGCCTGCATCTGGATGGCTCGCAAGGGCAAGAGCAAGCAAGAGATCAAGGAGTATGTAGAAAACACCTTCGGCTATAATCTTTCACGGACATGCGATGAGATACGGCCTGCCTACAGATTTGATGTGACCTGCCAAGGCTCCGTCCCCGAATCCATCATCGCTTTCCTTGAAAGTACCGACTACGAGAGTGCCATCCGCTTGGCCGTATCGTTAGGAGGCGATGCCGACACCATGGGAGCCATCACAGGCGGCATTGCCGAAGCCTACTATGGCGGTGTGCCTGAACATATCCGCAAGGAGGTACTAAAGCGCCTGCCCAATGAATTCATTGAGGTGATGGAAAAGTTTTATAAAAAATTTGTTGTGAAGGAGTCATAACTCCTTCACAACAAAATAAATAATTCTCAATATTTTCCGAGCACAAATTACTTAGCCAACTCCTTATCAACGACTTCGGCCATAATCTTGTCCTTCATTCCCTGGAAATTCTCTACTTTTATCTCCTTCACACCTTTCAGTACCACATAAGGTACTTCGTCAGCCTTGTTCACCTTCATGTTTCTCAACCTGATATTTTCCACATCCATCAGTACAATGGGAGGACGCTTATCCTCATTGATAGTTTCCAAGGTCACATTGTCTATTGTCACTCCACGTGCATGGCTGATAAAGAGGCCGTATGCAGGCAATATGCCATGCGATGAAGGCTCTGGATACCCATGCTCCATTTGAGGAACATCGTAGGGATCGCGCTCTTTCTTTTCGTCAACGGCTTGTGAACGGTTTCTACGGGTATCCGGTGTACCGTTGGCAACCGAATTTCTACTGGTAAAGAAAGGATTGGCCCCACGTTGCCATTTTACATCATCCATCGTCAATCCACCACGATATTGGATATGGATGTTGCTCAAAGTAATATCTTCAACCATATGTCCTTCCAATCCGAATATCATGGAAGCATAGCGGCAATCGGCATCTTTTACCACAATATTGCTCAACTTCACCCGTCGGATAACGGAGAAAGGTAATTCCTTAGGCCCACGTGCCCGATTACCCAAACGGACGTAGATGGGCGAATTGCAGATATCACGCATGGCAATATTGTCGATAGTAACATCTTCGATGATAGCTCCATCCACCGTCTCCAATGCCAATCCACGGCAATGGTCGAAGGTGCAATTGCTGATGGTGATATTCTTGAATCCTCCGTTTGACTCTGTGCCCAGTTTGATACGACCCGTCGGTCCGTCACGGTCGGGAGCGGCAGTGATGGTCTTTTGATAAGTACCGTCAAGCATTGTACCGGGGTCATAACCTGATACATGACAATTGGTGATGGTCACATTTTCCGTAGCCTTGGCATAACCAAGCCCGTAAGAACATTTCAACACAATGGCATCATCATTGAGTGTATTGACTTGACAATTGGAGACACGCACATTGGCGCAGCAATCAATATCGAAAGCATCGCGATTAGTATCACATCGTACATTATCGATAGTCAAATTATCTACTCCTGTAAGCAACATGGCAAAGTGTCCACACTTGAGCATACTGATGTCACGGATAGTCACATTACGGCACTCTTTCAGAGCTATAGCCTTATTGGCGGCAGGATATCCATTCATCTTGGCCTGTCCACGGGTAATACCTTCCGAGCCATCAATCAGGCCAAATCCTACGATTGACACATCGTGCAAACCAATACCCCAAATGAGCGAGTTTTGCCAATGGCTATGCCCAAAATCCTGATAGTCGTCCGAAGGGTTTTCTTCGGGAAGGTCATAGTGTTCTTTTTCGGTAGGTACTGCGGCCTTCAACACGGCTCCATGATCCAGATAAAGCGAAATGTTGCTTTTCAGGCGGATAGAATAACTAGGATATACGCCGGCAGGAAAATAGATGGTTCCCCCACCCTTCTCCGAAGCGGCCTCGATAGCGGCATTGATAGCAGGACTATCAATATGAGAGCCGTCACCCTTAGCTCCATAGTCCTTTACGTTGTAGTATCCTCCCGTAGTTGCCCACGAGCATAAGCTCATCATCAGAGCTGTCATCAGTGATAATAGTTTTTTCATGTTTTTATATATTTAGGTTGTTATTTCATTTCCAATTCTCCATTTCATCCAATGTAAGCACATCCGAATGATTATAAATACGTTTCAGTTCTTCCTTGTCGTGATTTGTCAAATGCCCCGTATGCCACAACATCCACCACATCCACACGGTATTGTTCTTCTTGCATTCATCAGGATTTGGCAGAGTCCCACACTCGTGCAAGGGGATGAGCAAATCATCTCCATGCATTTTGACGATGGCATGATACAACTTTCCCTGTTCGTCTTTACTATATGTATCAGGACCAACAAGGTCGTAATACTCCCGTCCCGGATTGTAACTCTCATCCAGATTTCCACTATGCGGAAGGACCCAAATGAGGTTGTCCAATTTCCGCTCTTTCACTAAATAGTCATACATTGTTTGCCATAGTCGGACGAACAATTCTCCTCCCCCCTTTCCATACCAGAACCAACGACCATCAAATTCATGCATAGGACGCCACAATACGGGGACTTTGGCCTCTTTCAGTTTTTCCAACCAACCAGCCACACGCTCCAAATCCTTCCACATAGCTATATGTTCGGGGGCTCCTTCGTCAAAGCATCGGGCTACATCAATGGTCATCTTACTCTGTTCGTAGCCTTCCCCTTTTGTGGGTGCTCCCCAATGCCACATCAAAGTAGGTATACCACCTCGTCTGTACCAATCAATCATCAACTCTACTTCGCGGGCGTTACTTCCCTCATGTATAAGGTCGTGCCCTCTGACCACAGGATATTTCCCCGTTACCTCATGTACATATTCTATCTCATCAATCCCCCAAGGTGCCCACATCTGTCCCGAAAGGGTCTTACCCTCTTTATGTATTCGTAGAAGTAATTTATACATAGCCTTAGCCTCCACACTGGCTTTCCGGTTCGAAAGTTTTTTCCTTATCCCTACGGCTTGTACATTCACACTAACCAACAACATTATCATAGCCAACAGGCGAAAGACATTTATAAGTTTCATCGTTTTCATCTCAATTCCTATTTACAGACGTATCATTTACCTTTATTTATTATATAGATACCACCAGTGGCCAACAAGGCTGCCATGAGATATTTCCAATAGAAAGGTTCATCCAGACAAAGACATGAAGTGATAGCCCCGACTACCGGAATAAGCGAATTAAAGATAGCCACCTTGCCTACGGGGTTGCAACTAAGAAGTTTGTTGTAAAGTGTAAAACCCAGTGTTGAAATGGCAATGAGCAGACCTAATATGACGACACCCACAACTGTCACTTGCGGCAAAGTACCGCCCATCACCAAACCGGGAATTACCAACAGGGCGCCACCTATAGCCAAACTATAGCCTGTACCGACAAACACATCTACCCGTGTACGCAATCCACGTGTCATCAAACCTGCAGAAGCCGAGCAAAGTGCATTCAGGATAATCATGCCATCGCCCCAAAAAGTAAACTTTCCGCTATCACCTCCACCTATATTGAGAGCCAATATACCAGCAAAACCGATGGCACACCCTATGATTTTGCGCGTAGTCAAGCGGTCACTCTTAAAAAACAGGCAAGCCAACAAAACCAAGAGGAACACTCCCAACGAATTGAGGATTGCTGCCCGTGCCCCCTCACTATGCGACAAGCCTATGTAGAAGCAAGCATAATGTAATGTGGTGTTCAACAGGGCAAAAACTAACAGATACCACCAATTCCGCGGACGAACCACCTTGAATTCCTTACCCTTTCCACGAGCAATGGCCAGCACTATCAATCCGGAGATGGCAAAACGGATACCAGCAAACAACATCTTGCTACCCGTCATCTCACCTGTAATGCCAAACTCACCAAAGCCCAATTTGATGAGCGGATAGGCCCATCCCCAAGCTATAGCTGCCGTCAGAGCAAAAATAACTACCCACACAGGACGTTGGAATATATTTGGCTTCGTTGCTTCCATTCTATAATTATTTGCTTTTTATTTTCCTGATGGCAAATATACAATAAATATGGCATTTTTTAAAGTATAAAAAGTTTTTATATCCATAATCAAAAGAAAGAACCATCAATATGCATAAATTTTACAATAAATTACAAAATTGTTCTCTTGAAAATGACTAACCCCCAGAGGGATGCTCTGAGGGTCAGGTCTATTTTAGGAAGAGGTATTTCTATATTCCTTCTTTAGTTTCTTTAGGAATTACATTAGAATAGGTCTTTTGTCACGATTTTGTCTTTCCACTGATGATCTTTCGGGAAGGGTTGTCCACTCCATGCTTTCTTGGATGTCCAATCTGCCGGCGCATCAGTCCAGAAAGGATGAGTGGCAGGAAGACCGAGGGGAAGGAAAGAAAGTGAGGTCATGTAGAGACTTCCGTTGTTGGTGTACCAATCAGCCACATTGGGTTGACGACCGCAGAAACCAATGGTGAGGAATCCACCTTCGTTGAAATTCTCCTTACCGTCGAACATGCTTTTCATAGTGGCGGTCAATGCTGAGCGTACTTGTCCGTTGGTGAGTCCACCGGGCAATGTCTGATACCAAGCCATCAGAGCAAGGGGTTGCATAGCGGCCATACGATAAGGTATTGAGCGGCCGAATACAGGGAAAGTGCCTTCGGGAGATATAAGACGTTCAAGTACAATACTGAACTTCTGACAACGTTCAAGGGCACGTGCATAATATTGTCCGTAATGGATACGAGTGTAAGCCTTGGCGTCCTTCATGGCTTGTAAAGTCTCCAGATACATAGGATGGAAAACATAGCTGCTATAGTAATCGAAAGCAAACACTGGGCCGTCAGCATACCAACCATCGCCCACGTACCACTCTTCCATTTTGCGGCAAGCTGAGTTTACGCGATAAGCATCGTAAGGAGCACCAGCCTTGGCCAAGAAACTCTCGATGATGCTGGAGAAAAGCAACCAGTTGGTATAAGGAGGATCCACACGGCGAAGCAGAGTGAATTCTTCAATGTAGCGTTTCTTAGTTGTCTCATCCAAAGGCTTCCAAAGTTGATCGTAAGCACGAAGGAAACTCTCGGCGATATAAGCGGCGTCAACTAATGGCTGACCTTCCTTACGCCAAAGCAGATAGTCGGGACTTTGGGGGTCAACAGCATGAGCATAACTCTTCAATGCCCACTCACGGAGTTGTTTGCGCATCTTTCCCTCTTCAGTATTGTCATCGGGAAGTGAGAGCCAAGGAGCCACACCGGCCATCAGGCGGCCAAAGGCTTCCATATAAGTCACACGCTTGTCACGGTTATCAAAACTGGGGCTTACTTCAATCTGCATGTTGGCTTGCAATTTGCCTTCGGCCATGTTGCTCAACACGGGAGCCGCCATCTTGTAGGCAAGGTCAACCCAATAAGCACGGTCGTTTGCGATTTGGAGGTCGCGGCTCTCCAAGTAGCGCACATATTCACAAGCGGCCAACAAGAAGGCGCCTACACCAAAGTTGGCTTGTGAATTGGCATCCACCACTTGTCCGGGGATAGCCTTTTCACCGATAGGCTGTACGTATCCTACCTTACCACTTTTCTGCAACGCTTTATTTTTCAGGTAAGCCCAAGATTTTTGTACAACGGGGAAATAAATTTCTTCGTCCAAATAGCCATTGTTGATACCCCAGAGGAAACCGTAAGTGAAGAAAGCTGTACCACTTGTTTCTGGGCCGGGAGCATGTTCGGGATCCATCATACTTCGTGTCCAATAACCCTCGGGTTGTTGGATTTCGGCAATGGCCTTGGCCAATCTCTTGTACTTGTCCACAAAGAACTGACGGTGCTTATAGTCAGCAGGCAGGTCTTTCAAAACTTTGGCAAGTCCGGCCAACACCCATCCGTCGCCACGTGCCCAGAAGTCCTTCTTGCCGTTGGCACTCTTGTGCTTGGGATAGACATACTTCGCGTCGCGATAATAGATTCCGGTTTCTTGGTCGTACATGATTTCGTCCGAATAACAGATGTATTCGTAGAGTTTGTCCAAATATTGCTGGTTACCGGTGAGTTTGTAGAGTTTGGTCATCACAGGCATTACCATGTAGAGGCCGTCGGCCCACCACCAATAGTCATTCTTCGGGGTGCTCATCTGATACTCCATCACCTCACGTGCACGACGAATCTTGTAATCGTCCGGTTGGATGTTATAGAGGTCGATGTAAGTCTGGAAACAGATTTGCCAGTCACCGAAAAGCACATGCTTGTCCGTTTCACCGTAGTTGTACATCCACTCAGCCCGATTGTTACTCTTGGCGCCCTTCCACTGGTTGTGGTTTGCCCAAGCTTCGGAGTAAGCACGGTAAGCCTCGTTTCCCGTCAGGAAATAAGCCTCCATATTACCCGTATGGTAAGCGGCATTGTCCCAGAAGGAACGTACTTCAGGCTTGTTGTTCGTTTGCCAATAGGTGTTTACCTTGTCAATGATTTTGCGCACTTCTTGCGCCTCCTTGTTCTGCTTGGCTGCCATCATTGGTAGCACGAGCATCAACAGGCCTGCACAGAGCAGGACTTTTCTAAAAACGTTGTTCATGATATATTATTTGATGTAAATGATTTACTTTCTTATTTATCTCTCTATAAAATGCCCGAGCGGACTCGGCTAAGTGTCTCTGGAGTCATCTGTAGAAAGGATGCAATATGCAATAATGGAGCACGCTTGATAATTTCAGGGTGACGCTCCATAAGCAAACGGTAACGATTGTGAGCCGTCTCAAAACGCATATCGTCAGCTTTCTGCTGAGAAACGAGCAGAGAATACTCAAATATCTTACGATAAAAGAGTTCAACTTCACGCATCTGATCAGTCAGTGTATAAAAATCCTCCTTACTGACGCGCCAAATGATAGAAGGCTCTAACGTTTCAGCCATCAATCGAGTAGGTTCAAGGCGCAAATAACTCTCCAGGCAAATAACTACATTGCCTTCGTATGATATATGTTCAGTCAAGTCACGCTTGTTTTTGAAATAAAACTGGCGCACCATCCCTTTTTCTACATAATATACATATTTTGCCACATCGCCCTCCTTAATAAAGACTGTCCCTTTGGGCAATTTCATAGGCTCCATAATCAACGATACAGCCTTAGTCGCTTCGGGCGACAATTTGCGGTATCTCCCTGTAAATTCTTTGGCTATTTCATATCGTCTTTCCATAATATTAATGTATCAATTTGCTAATAGCTAATTTACCTATGTATAAATGGAGTAATGTGTCAATACAATATTATTTCTGTACAGATGAACACATTATTAATCCAATTTCAGTACTGCAAGGAAAGCTTTCTGAGGAACTTCAACGTTACCGATTTGTTTCATACGTTTTTTTCCTTTTTTCTGTTTCTCAAGAAGTTTACGCTTACGGCTTACATCACCTCCGTAGCACTTAGCCGTCACATCCTTACGCACTTGCTTCACCGTTTCGCGGGCAATGATTTTAGCTCCAATAGCTGCCTGAATAGCAATATCAAACTGTTGGCGTGGGATAAGTTCTTTCAATTTCTCACACATGCGTCGTCCAAAATTTTCGGCATTATCAAAATGTGTGAGGGTTGAAAGAGCATCCACAGGTTCACCATTAAGCAGGATATCAAGTTTTACCAATTTGGAGGGACGGAAACCATTCATATGATAATCAAATGAAGCATACCCTTTAGAGATACTCTTAAGCTTGTCATAAAAGTCGATGACAATCTCTCCCAAAGGAATATCATAGAAAATTTCCACACGGTTACCTGATATGTACTCCTGCTTCACCAATTCACCACGTTTGCCAAGACAGAGAGTCATGATGGGACCGATGTAATTGGTGGTAGTAATGACCGAAGCACGTATATAGGGTTCTTCAATATGGTCAATGAGGGTTATATCCGGCATCCCTGATGGATTGTGTACTTCCTTGCACCCACCTTGTTTGTCATATATCATATAGGATACATTAGGAACGGTAGTGATGACACTCATATCAAACTCCCTATCCAAACGTTCTTGCACAATCTCCATGTGGAGCAACCCGAGAAAACCGCAACGGAAACCGAATCCCAAAGCTACAGATGACTCCGGTTGGAATGTCAAAGAAGCATCATTCAATTGCAACTTTTCAAGTGAAGCACGTAGGTTTTCATAATCCTCCGCTTCGATGGGATAAACTCCGGCAAACACCATGGGCTTTACCTCCTCGAAACCAGAAATAGCCTTGTCACACGGACGTGCAATATGGGTAATGGTATCACCGACCTTCACCTCCTTCGAAGTCTTGATTCCTGAAATAATATATCCTACATCACCTGTACGTAGTTCATTACGGGGCACCATATCCATTTTCAACACGCCAATTTCATCTGCATCGTACTCCTTACCAGTATTGAAGAATTTCACCTTGTCTCCCTTACGGAGTACCCCATTGGTAATTTTGAAATAAGCAATGATACCACGGAAAGAATTGAATACCGAATCGAAAATGAGCGCTTGCAAAGGTGCCTCTTCATCGCCCACAGGATGAGGAACCCGCTCAACCACAGCATTCAAGATTTCCTCAACACCCAAACCTGTTTTTCCTGAAGCACGAATAATCTCTTCACGCTTGCAACCAAGCAACTCCACGATTTCGTCTTCCACTTCATCAGGCATCGCACTATCCATATCACACTTATTGATGACTGGTATAATTTCCAAGTCATGTTCAATCGCCATATAGAGATTACTGATAGTCTGCGCTTGAACACCTTGTGAAGCATCAACAATGAGCAATGCTCCCTCACAAGCGGCAATAGAGCGTGACACTTCGTAAGAGAAATCCACGTGTCCCGGAGTATCAATAAGGTTCAATATATATTTTTCGCCATTATAGACATGTTCCATCTGTATGGCATGACTTTTAATCGTAATACCCCGTTCTTGCTCAAGATCCATATTATCAAGCATTTGCCCTTGGGTTACCTGGATGGTTTTGGTATATTCGAGCAAGCGGTCAGCCAATGTTGACTTACCGTGGTCAATATGTGCAATGATACAGAAATTTCTTATTTTTTCCATGAATCAATCTTATTATCCTGAATACGCGTGCGAAGATACAAAAAAAATAGTAATCAGAAAGATTACCTATAAAAAAAACAGCGTAACATCCGATTGTGTCACACTGTTCTCTTATACAGCACGTTCCTTTCGCGGCTTATTTCAGCTTCAGGAACAACTCTCCTTCTACTTCTGATACAGTCAGTTTATCCTCACGGAGCAACCAACCCAAACCAAGGAAGAAATCCTTGTCAACAATCTTGGTAGCTTTCTTAACTTGCTTCTGAGTCAGGCCCTCAGTCTCATTCAGTGCAGTCCAAATCTTTCCTGCTACTTCTCCTGCTTTTTCTTGCAACATAATACTTCTTTGTTTATTTATTAATATAATGCTCGGTCATCTTAACCGTTTTGCGCTGCAAAGGTACGAAATATATGTTATATAACATAATTTTTGAAGGAAAATTTCCAAATAAATACACTTTTATTTAAAAAATAATACTATAAAGACCTCTTGATCATCTCTTCAGCCCATATACGAGCAGCAGTTTCCACAATTTGAACACACGGGCGCTTAGCATAATATTGTGCCGTACGGGCTTCCGGTGTAAACGGAGTAGCTCCTCCTTTACGTAAACCTAATAGTTCAGAACACTCCAAAGCACCATTGATTTGTCTGAAGCGCTCTGCCAACTGTTGCACAAAAGCATAGTTGGCCGCCTTACCATCCCGATCTTCCGAATTGACACTACCTGTTTCAAGACCCGCCAAAAGAAACATACCACATGCTGCACCACAAACACTACGCATACGGCCTATTCCTCCACCAAACGAAGCAGACATACGCAAAGCCTGGTCTTGGTTGAAACCATACATATCAGCAAATGCCGCCACAACAGATTGAGAGCAATTGTAACCCTGCTTGAACAGTTCTACCGCTCGAGCGGCCCTTATTTCTAATTCTTCTTTTGTCATATCCCTAAAATATCATTTCCGTTTCACAAGTCCATTTACTCCTATTTTGTCCTAAAATACACTTGCAAAAATTGAGAATATTATAAATTTGTTCAGTTTCTATAGGGTATTATCCTTAAATTAAGTATCTTCGCAAAAAATAATCCACATTACCAATTTTCAAAATGAAAAAGATATTCATTACAAGCATATTATTCAGCCTTATCATAGCAGGATGCAACAAGACCGATAAAACCGAACGCTATACCAAAGAAGCCCAAGAATTGAGCAAGCAATGCCCGAGAGCTTTGGACGAGTTTACCACCATGGATAGTGTCCGTTACCTTCCAAGCCTGAAAAGATTTGCCTATTATTATTCAGTGAAGGGTATTGAAGATTCTTTACTGACAATCCAAAAAGAGAATTTAGAGCTCCAACTATTCGAGCAATTGACAAATTCTCCGGATATGCACCCCTACATTGCCGACAGCCTTTCATTTCAATACATATACCACTCTGTAGCTAGCAATAGCCTGCTGATGGACATACTGATTGAATCTGACAGATTCTGATTCCTTTAAAAATACCTTATTATAAAAGGGGTAAATTGCGTAATGCCTGACAAAGTTGGTCTGGGCAAGATGTTGGGCGATGATTGCACCGGATGCCTTCAAGACGGGCAATGACATCTTCGACCTTCATTCCTGTTACCAGTCGGCAGAGTCCTTGCAGATTGCCGTTGCACCCACCGTAGAATTGCACGTGGGTAACGATACCGTCCTCCACTTCCACATTGATGTGACTGGAGCACACACCTTGGGTTTTATAGGATGTTTTCATTGTTTTTTTAGTGATAAGCTACAAGCTGCAAATGGTCACGCGGCACAGATTCCTTCACTCGTAGCCTGTAGCTCATCACTCGTAACTGGATGTGATTACTCTTCTTCCGGCTTCATGTTTGTATAAACCGTCTGAACGTCGTCAAACTCTTCGAGACGTTCAACCATTTTGTCGATGGTGGCGCGTTGCTCTTCGGTCACGTCCTTCTGGTCGTTGGGGATATAGGTGAACTCGCCACCGACATCTTCAAATCCACCTTCTTCGAGGTGTTTCTGGATTGCTGAATAGCTGGTGGGGGCACCATAGATGGTGATAGTGCCTTCTTCCTCGTCTTCATCGTAGTCTTCCTCCACGTCGAAGTCTATCATTTCAAGGATGAACTCTTCCATATCCATACCATCCTTCTTCTTGAAAGTGAACACACACTTGTGGTCGAAGAGAAAGGCGAGCGAGCCGGTAGTACCAAGGTTGCCACCAAACTTGTTGAACACTGAACGTACATCGGCTACGGTACGTGTGGTGTTATCGGTCAGTGTGTCAACGAACACGGCTACTCCGTGAGGACCGTATCCTTCGTAGGTCATGCTCTTGTAGTCGCTCTGGTCTTTACCCATAGCGTTCTTGATGGCACGCTCGATGTTGTCCTTCGGCATGTTTTCGCGCTTACAAGTGGCAATGATTGAACGCAACGTAGGGTTCGTGTCAGGTTCGGGACCTCCAGCCTTCACGGCAATGGCAATCTGCTTACCCAGGCGGGTAAAGGTTTTGGCCATGTGGCCCCATCTTTTCATTTTGGCAGCTTTTCTATATTCAAATGCTCTTCCCATTGTTGATTTATGATTTATAATTTATGATTTATGATTTGTCAGTTCAACGCATCAACGCAACTTCGCCTGCAACTTATTTTCCAAGTTGGCAATGATTTTGCTCATGATTTTGTCTATCTGCTTGTCACCCATTGTGGCGTTCTCATCCTGAAGCAGGAAACTGACGGCATAGCTTTTCTTACCCGCTTCGAGATTCTTGCCTTCATAGACATCGAAGAGAGACACTTCTTTCAAAAGTTTCTTCTCCGATTCGTAGGCAATCTTCTCAATGTCGGCAAACTGTACGGCTTTGTCGATGAGCAAAGCTAGGTCGCGCTTCACGGCGGGGTATTTGCTCAATTCCTTATAGCTTACCTTCTGGTTCTTGATAGCTTTCATCAATTCTTTCCAGTTGAGTTCGGCATAATAGACTTCGTTGTCGATATCGAACTTGCGCTGAATCTTCTTGGTGATAATGCCGATGGTGGCCAAGAGCTTTCCTCCACGGGTGTGGATGGTGATGGCATTGGCGAAAACATCATTTGCCAGTGTGCCGAATACCACTGTGCCCAGGTTCAAGCCAAGACGGGCGAAGATGTTGAGCACGTAGGCTTTCAGTTCGAATACCGAAGCGGCTTCGTCGGCATGTGCCCATGAGTTGTTCACGCGCTTACCGGTCACCCAAAGGCCCATCAGGCTCTTTTCGGTATAGGGGGCAAGCACTTTCTCATCATTCTTCTTCTCGACATTGTAGCTGTAGCAGTTTCCGAATTCGAAGAACTTCAGATCGGCAGCCTTACGGTTGGCATTGTGCATGATGCTCTCCAATCCGCCGAAGAGGAGTGTCTGACGCATCACGTTCAAGTCATTGCTCAGTGGGTTCATCAGACGTACCAGATTGGCGGAAGGATAGGTCTCCAACTCATCGTAATAAGCCGATGCAGTGAGCGAATTGTTCAATATTTCGTTGAATCCACAGCCCACCAACTGTTCGGCCACGAGGTTTTGCAATTTGTGGCTCTTGTCGGCTTCGCCCTTGGTGGTGAGGCTTGATTTGAGAGTGAGGGGGATTTCCACATTGTTGTAGCCATAGATGCGCAGGATGTCCTCCACCACGTCACACGGACGTTGTACATCCACACGGTAGGCAGGCACTTCCAAGGTGACACCCTCAGCTGTTTCGTTTACAATCTTCATCTCCAGTGAAGTGACGATGCTCTTCACCGTGTCAGCAGGGATTTCCTTGCCGGCCAGCATGTTCACATAACTATAGTCAAGCTCCACGCTAAAGTTGCTGATAGGGTTGGGATATACATCAGTCAGTTCCATAGAGATGGTTCCTCCGGCCAATTCTTTCACCAACAAAGCGGCCTGCTTCAAAGCATAAATACAACCATTGGGGTCGATACCGCGCTCAAAGCGGAAGCTGGCATCGGTGCTGAGGCCATGGCGACGTGCACTCTTGCGGATGGACGTGGGATTGAAATAGGCGCTCTCAAGAAAAACATTCTTTGTCTCTTCCGTAGTGCCCGATTCAAGACCACCGAACACACCACCGATACACATAGGCTCTTCGGCATTGCAAATCATCAGGTCGCGGTCGCTAAGTTTGCGCTCCACCTCGTCGAGGGTGACAAACGGAGTGCCTTCTGGCATAGTCTTCACCACCACAGTTCCGCCCTTAATCTTGTCGGCATCGAAAGTATGGAGGGGTTGTCCGTAGGCATGAAGGATATAGTTGGTGATATCCACAATGTTATTGATAGGGCGCAGGCCGATGAGGCGCAATTTGTTTTGCAACCATTCGGGACTCTCCTTCACGGTCACACCCTTCACGGTCACACCGGCATAGCGAGGGCAAGCCTCGGTGTTCTCCACACGGATGGTGATGGGCAAATCGTTGTTGTCCACGGCAAAGGCGTCGCATGAGGGACGTGTCAGGGATGTCTCCTTGCCTTGCTGGACAAGCCAAGCATAGAGGTCGCGAGCCACACCATAATGTGAGCAGGCATCGGCACGGTTGGGGGTAATATCAACTTCGATGACATAGTCACTCTTGATGTTGTAGTAATCCTTGGCAGGAGTACCGGGCACAGCATCAGCGGGGAGTACAATGATGCCATCGTGACTGGTGCCTATACCGATTTCGTCTTCGGCACAAATCATTCCGTTAGACTCCACACCACGAAGTTTGGACTTCTTGATAGTGAAGCACTCGTCACCATCGTACAGTTTGGTACCCAGTGTGGCCACTACCACCTTCTGTCCGGCCGCTACATTGGAGGCGCCACACACAATCTGGACAGGGTCACCGCTTCCCAGATTCACGGTGGTCACGTGCATATGGTCGCTATTGGGATGCTCCTCACAAGTCAACACCTCACCAATAACGATGCCTTCGAGACCACCCTTGATAGTCTGCACCTCTTCCACCGAGCCTACTTCGAGGCCAATGGAGGTCAATGCTGCAGAAACCTCTTCGGGGGTCATGTCAAAGCTCACATATTCCTTGAGCCAATTGTAAGATATATTCATACGCGTATGTTGTTATTATTATATTCTCTCTTAAAAAGACGTGCAAAGATACGACATTTTGCGGATATACAAAATAGTTTTCCATAGAAAGTAACGACTATTTCCCTACCACTGATTATCAACAGGCTATGTGGATGAAAAAGCCACTTGTTATAGACAGACACCCTCATCCGGAAAAAAAGGAGAACCTTTTGGAGAAATAGCAAAACGCAGTCAGTTAAGTCAGTTAAGTCAGTTATTTTTGCGAGGGGTATATCTTCTAAAAATAGTGAATATGGGAAATATTATATATATTAATATATATAATAAAATATTATTACAAATATTTCAAGCACCAATATTAATGGCAAAAAAATAACTGACTATCTGACTTAACTGACTGCCCTCCCCTTAGTCTTGAATCCCCCTTCCTCATCTCTTTTCGATTTTCTCCTACCTGAGAAAAAATTTTTGTTCACAGGGCAAAAAAAACGTCAATGCTATATAGCACGAATCAATTGGAAACTTGATGACGCGAATTAAATCCGACACATTACCTCGTCGGCTAAATTATCTTTACAATTAGTCTTTTGTCATATGTTAAAGAATGGACAAAATTAAAGAGTGAAGAACAAGGAATAAAGGACCGCAACATGCAGATTATCGGATTCTTTACGCTTCGTTCTCCACTCTTCACCATATGTTAAATTTCCGCCAAGCGAAGCGTCCCTCTTGACATTCTTGGGCCTGATTCAGTATCTTTGTATCAGCCAGCCGAGGGAGAGGCTATGGACTGGTAGGCTCAGAAGGGGGGAGGAGCATCTATCGGCCCAGCACCAAATGGCATATCCGCCGGAGAAGGTGGCGGCGGAACAGGCATGCCAGGACCATCACTATTCATACGGGATCCTAACATTTGTTGTTCACCAGGCATAGGAATAGTATCCTCGTCAGGATTCTGAAAACGGGCAAACTCGCCACGAAAACGAAGCAGAACATCGCCCACAGCACCGTTACGATGCTTGGCAATGATAATTTCAGCCATACCGTGCAGATCACGCCCCTTCTCGTCCTGATAAATCTTGTAGTACTCGGGGCGATGGATAAAGCAGACCATATCAGCATCCTGCTCGATAGCTCCCGACTCGCGGAGGTCGCTGAGCTGGGGACGTTTCCCTTCGTTACCTTCGCGTTGCTCCACACCACGGTTCAACTGGCTCAGCGCAATGATGGGGATATTCAGTTCCTTGGCCAACCCCTTGAGTGAGCGCGAGATGGTGGAAACCTCTTCCTGACGGCTACCGTAACTCATGCCCGAAGCATTCATCAACTGAAGATAGTCAATGATGATGATTTTCACCCCATGCTCACGAACCAACCGACGAGCCTTGGTACGGAGTTCGAAAACGGAAAGCGAAGGGGTGTCATCAACATAAAGGGGAGCACCAATAAGATCCTTCAGTTTGTGGTCCAATTGTCCCCACTCATAAGGAGCAAGCTGTCCGCTCTTTATCTTCTCACCAGGAATTTCGCACACGTTGACAATGAGACGGTTCACTAACTGCACGTTACTCATTTCGAGCGAAAACATAGCCACAGGCACCCGATTGTTTACAGCAATATTCTTGGCCATGGAAAGCACAAAGGCCGTCTTACCCATTGCAGGACGGGCGGCTATGATGACAAGGTCTGAATTCTGCCAACCGCTAGTCATTTTATCCAATCCATGGAAACCACTCTCCAAACCGCTGAGACCATCCGTACGGGCTGCCGCCTTGCGCAACATCTCATAGGCATCCTCAATTACAGGATCTATCTGTGTATAGTCCTTCTTCATATTCTGCTGGGAGATAGTAAAAAGCTTACCCTCAGCCTCCTGCATCAAGTCATCGACATCATGAGTTTCATCAAAAGCTTTCGTCTGGATTTCGCTGGTATAAGAAATCAACTCGCGCGCCAAATGTTTCTGCGCAATGATACGTGCATGATATTCGATATGTGCACTTGATGCAACCTTTCCGCTCAGTTGAGTGATATAGAAAGGACCACCAGCCTCCTCCAGTTCACCAGTAGAGCGAAGTTGCTCAGTGACGGTAAGAATATCGACAGGTTTCTGTTGGAGAGCCAACGTGGTGATGGCCTTGTACAGCAACTGGTGACGATATTCATAAAAAGACTCGGGTTTGAGGATATCACTGACTACCGAATAGGCATCCCGTTCAATCATCAAAGCACCTAATACGGCTTCTTCCAACTCGATGGCCTGCGGCTGCAAATGACCATACTCACCTACGAGTGCGGCATTATTGCTATTCTTGCGCGGAGTGCGCGTATTTTTTCCCTGATTTGCCATTCTCTTATTTTTTCTAAAAGGACTGCAAAGGTAAAACAAAAACCAAAGATTCAAAACTAAATCAACAAAAAGATATGAACGCTTTTTCAGCATTTGTTTGCACAGCTCGTGGAAAACCCTTACTTTTGTATGGACAAAACAAAAAAAACAAATCATGATTATATTTCCCAATGCCAAAATAAATTTGGGCCTACAGGTGGTTGAAAAAAGAGCTGACGGATACCACAATCTGGAGACAATCTTCTACCCTATCCCACTGGAGGACTCATTAGAAATCATATCGTGCGATGACACCGGATGTCCCCCTCTCCCTACAGGGCAAGACTTCTGTCTGCACGCGCAAGGTATAGCTATAGCCGGTACACCGGAAGAAAATCTTGTAGTAAAGGCTTACCACCTACTGAAAACAGAGTTTGGCCTTCCTCCCATACATATATATATATACAAACATATCCCCGCGGGAGCCGGATTGGGAGGAGGGTCAGCTGACGCCGCCTTCACATTGACACTACTACGGAAAAAGTTCGAGCTTCCACTGACGGATGACGAATTGGAGGAGCGTGCCGCACGATTAGGAGCCGACTGCGCCTTTTTCGTGCGCAACCGACCAGCATTCGCCACAGGGATAGGCAACATTTTTACCCCACTTCCACAACTGACACTGAAAGGATACTATCTGATTTTAGTGAAACCTGATATCTTCGTTTCCACCCGTGATGCATTCTCCCTCATACGGACACACAAGCCAGCGTTCTCCCTGAAGGATATTGCAGCCCTACCCGTCAACCAATGGCAGGAAGCAGGCATGAGCAACGACTTTGAGGTTAGTGTATTTCCCAAATTCCCCGCCATCGGCGAAATCAAGGAGAAGCTATACCAAATGGGAGCCTCATATGCAGCCATGTCGGGCAGCGGTTCTTCCGTTTTCGGAATCTATCAGAGCGAAACGCCAGAATTAGAGGAAATAAAAAAGATATTTCCCGAAAGCTTTTGTTGGAAATGCAAACTTTAATCTATTTTCTACACATAAAATAATTATATTCATATGATTGAAACAGGATTATCCTACACAACATCGACGACTGTAACCACACAAAACACCGCCATAGCCATGGGGTCGGGAGACCTTCCCGTATTTGCCACCCCATCCATGGTGGCCTTGATGGAGAATGCGGCCATGCTGGCAATAAGCGACAAACTTGACGAACACGAAACCACCGTAGGTGGACACATCGAAGCCAGTCATCTGGCTCCTTCGTCCATAGGCGCAGTCATTGAAGCAACAGCAACCGTCACTGAGATAAAAGGGAAAAAAATCACATTCGACATCGAAGTATACCAAGGAAACAAACTTATTGGCAAAGCTTCACACGTACGCGTCATCGTACATCGGAAAACATTCTTGGAAAATTTAAGATAAGCTTCTGATTATTGTTCCTCAGAGGCCGTTTGCAGATATGCCTTCACAAAGGAATCTTCCTTAAAATTATCTGGAGCTTCCTCCATAATTTCTTGGATAACAGGAGTCATAATTGGTTGTGGAAAACTCTGACAATAGACCGAAAATATCTGTAGGGCCAAAACATTATCGAAATTAGAAGTGACAAATTCAACAACGAGCCGATTCATCTTGGCAACAAGGGCTTCCACCTCTTGCTTCATCCGATTTTCAGCCTCATCAGCCATCATGCCATCCAATATCCATTGCATCTGCTGATGAGTAGCTTCGGATAGTTGCCCCTCCAATATATCCTTTTGTCGGATGAACTCATACAAACGCTCGTTCAATGGAGTTCCCTTCACCTCCAACCCGCTATTTTCAATAGAAATCTGAATATTTCCACGCTCAATGACAATGGGCATCAAGCTCTCGCCTCCTACATATAGCGAGCCCAACATTATAGAATCGACATCGCCCTTCATTTTGAAGGCACCATGCAAAACCTCACAAGAATCAATATCGACCACCATATCCTCATGAGCCACTTTCAGGTACAATTTCTGTCCATCCAACGTAGGAACAGAAGTAGTGCCATCTACCTTATAGGTAGCACACGATACCATCAGCACCAACATGCAAAGAAGTATAAGCCTGAATTTCATTCTCACGATATTTATTAGACACCGACAATGTTCAAAACACCGACAAAAATACAACCTATTAGCTATAAGCACAACAAAACCGGACGGGTATTAGTTTTTTTTATACTTTAGCGCCATGAATTTTACATAGAAAAGCACTTGACAAGTTTCCTGAATCTATAAATTTATTGTACTTTTGTGCTTCAAAGGAAAAACTCTGAATATACAATCCAAATATAAAATTGAGAACATGAAAAAAAAGACATTTTTACTCATTTTGCTCTCTGCCTGCACTTATATGAGTGCTTTTGCCGATGAAGGAATGTGGCTGTTACAGATGGTGAAAGAGCAACATTTAGCCGACCAAATGAAAAAACAGGGTCTGAAACTCGACACCGACAATCTGTACAACCCCTCTCAACCGACACTGAAAGACGCAGTAGGCATCTTTGGCCAAGGATGTACAGGAGAAATCATCTCAGGAGAAGGACTCATCCTCACTAATCACCATTGCGGATACGGTGCCATTCAGCAACACAGTTCTGAAGAGCATGATTACCTGACGGACGGTTTTTGGGCCAAAAGCCGCCAAGAGGAAATTCCCACTCCAGGACTGACATTCACATTCATAGAAAAAATCGTAGATGTGACGGACAGCATACAAACTTGTATCGCACAAGGAGAAACGGATGAGTTGGGAGCTCTCTCACACCAATTTCTGAATGAATTTGCCTCTCGACAGATGGAAGCAAGCGAATACAATGGAAAACTGGGCATCAAAGCACAAGTACTCCCCTTCTATGCAGGAAACAGATTCTACCTATTTTATAAAAAGATTTACAGCGATGTGCGCATGGTAGCAGCCCCTCCATCATCCATCGGGAAATTTGGCGGAGAAACAGACAATTGGATGTGGCCACGACACACTTGCGATTTCTCCATATTCCGCATATATGCCGATAAGGATGGAGAACCAGCCAAATATAGCGAAGAAAATGTTCCACTAAAAACCCCGAAACACCTTTCTATCTCGTTAAAAGGTTTACAGGAAGGAGACTTTGCCATGATTATGGGATTCCCAGGAAGTACAGCAAGATTCTTGACACGTAGCGAAGTGCAACAAAGAATGGACTGTATCAACGCACCACGAATCAAAGTGCGTGAAGCACGACAAAACGTATTAAAGAAAGAAATGGCGGCCGACCCAAAAGTACGCATCCAATACGCCAGCAAATATGCCAGAAGCAGCAACTATTGGAAAAATTCCATCGGCATGAATAAAGCTATAGTGGACAACCAAGTAAGAGAAACCAAAAGTTTGCAGGAAGCACGCTTCACCGAATTTGCAAATACCAGCGGACATACCGATTATCAACGTGTAGTAAGCGAGATTGATGAACTCATGGAACGAAGCAACAATACACGTTACCTCTATACCGCCTTCAACGAAACCTTTATGCAAGGCATCGAACTTAGTTTCCCCTATGTATTCATGGAATACCTTAAAACAGCTATCCAGAATAAGGATAAGGAACAAATTAAATTGTATGGCAATAATTTACGCTCAACTTTCTACGAATACAATAAGAACTTTAACCACGAAGTGGACCGTAAGGTAGCTAAAGTTCTCATTCCTCTGTTCAAAGAGATGACGAAAGACGAACTTCCTGATTTTTATAACACTATAGAAAAAAAATACAAGGGCGACATCGAAAAATATGTTGATGACCTCTACACCAAGTCCATCTTGTCCAACAAGGAAAACCTCGAGAAATTCTTGAAGAAACCCACAGTGAAGGCTATCGAGCGCGACCTTGCAGCTGAATATGCACGTGCCAAAAGAGATTTTGGCAGTAAATTGTCAAAACAAATGAATCGTTATGACGATGAACTGAAACTCCTTCACAAAACTTACGTACGCGGCTTGTGCGAAATGTACGCTCCCACTCTCAAATCACCCGATGCCAACTTCACCATCCGCCTTACTTACGGAAATGTGAAGGGTTACAGTCCTAAAAATGGAGTCAATTACGACTATTTCACAACCCTCGAAGGAGTTATGGAAAAAGAAGATGCCACGAATCCTGAATTCATCGTACCCGATAAATTAAAGGAGTTATATAACAACAAGGATTACGGACGCTATGCTATGAGCGATGGAAGACTTCCGGTCTGCTTCATCACTACCAACGACATCACTGGAGGAAACAGTGGAAGTCCCGTCATGAATGCAAATGGAGAACTGATAGGATCTGCCTTTGACGGAAATTGGGAATCACTCAGCGGAGACATCAATTTCGACAACGAAAAACAACGGTGTATTGTCGTGGACATACGATATGTACTTTTTATCCTTGACAAGTTAGGAGGATGTACCCATCTCATTGAAGAGATGAATATTGTCCAATAAACCACTTTCGGCCTTGCAACCGAATAATCTCTTAAGTGAATCTGAAAATGAACACGGATTGTACCAAAAGAATGGCACTATTGGCATAATCCGTGTTCTTCGAAATAGGATTTGATACATTTATCAACCATTTTCATACACAAATTCTTAAAAACTACCGCATTTTCTTCATTTTAAGAAATTATTTGCTTTTCTTTGCAACAACAAACTTCTTAACCAAATGATTGATACCATTAATTCATACATGCCCATATCGTTGGAAGAAATGAAAGCTGTACGATTATTGAATCGTATAGACACCAAATATGTGACAACAATGCCCAAACTCATCCGCCTGCTGAAAATGGCACGCGAACAATATTGGGTACAGGAAATTGATGGAAAACGGAATATGCCCTACTATACATTATACTATGATACAGAGTTGTATGATATGTATTTAGAGCATCAGCGTGGCCGGAAAACCCGACAAAAGATACGCATTCGCGCCTATGAACATTCGGGAGTATCTTTCTTGGAGGTAAAGAACAAGAACAGCAAAGGTCGCACAACAAAAAAACGAGTTGAATGTACAGTAAATGAAAAAGATATGCATATCGATTTCATAACTTCACACTTACACTATGCACCCGAAAGATTGATGAATAGGATTGAGAATCGATTTACACGCATCACTTTAGTTAACCGAAACAAGACAGAACGTCTTACCATTGATACGAATCTGCGTTTCCACAATTTCACCACAAATACAGTATGTGCACTCGACGGATTAGTTATTATCGAACTGAAGCGTGACGGTTTGACTTATTCTCCTATTTTAGAATTACTACGTCAGTTGCGCATCCAACCGTCTGGATTCAGTAAATATTGCATGGGCATGGCCCTGACTGACAACAATCTGAGAAAAAACAATTTCAAACCCCGCCTGAGAATGATTAACAAAATGTGTCAGGTGGATTATAATTCACAATTCTCAACAGATAATTAATAACTCATAAACCAATAAGAACAATATGGAAGAATTAGAATTCCTTGACACTCCATTAGTCGATGCAACCAGTATGACCCAATTGCTACTGCATTTTGCTATCAACATGATTTTCTGTGGTTTCATTATCCACAAGTTGTACTACCCCAAAAGTCAACGACGCGACTACTATTTCACATTTGCACTAATCAGTCTGAGTATCTTTTTCATGATATTCTTGTTAGGCAGTGTGAAAATTAAAGTGGGCTTTGCTTTAGGTCTTTTTGCAATCTTTGGCATCATCCGCTACCGAACAGAACAGATGCCTGTGCGCGAGATGACCTATTTGTTTGTACTCATTGCCGTATCGGTTATCAACGCGTTAGCTGTTACCCTGACTTATGGTGAATTGATTCTGACCAACATTTTGTTTGTATGCAGCATTTGGTTGTTTGAAGATATACCTTGGATTAAACACGTATCTGAAAAACTTGTCAAATATGACCGGATAGATTTGATAACACCCGAACATTATGACGAAATGAAAGCAGACTTGGAGAAACGTCTCGGTTTCCCTATCATCCGGTTTGAAGTAGGAGCTGTGGATTTCTTAAAAGATGTAGCTATGGTAAAAGTCTTCTATAAAGGTGACGGAATAAACTCTGTAAACAGGATGATGAATTTCCCGAAAGAAAAGTAATCATATAATACAAAACAAGCATGAAAAAATATTTGTTGGCTGTATTTATTTTGGTGTCCATACCCTCTATCGCACAGGATTTTGAAACAAAAGATGATTTTGGATTGGACATTTCATTAGGAGCAGAAAAAGAGTTATTGCCCGATTTGGAACTAAGTGTAGAGGGGAACATAAGAACTCAAGAACACTCCAAGCGTATTGAACGCTACCTCTTGGGAGCCGAATTATCATACAAGTTCTTCAATACAAAGAAATTCGACATGAAAGTAAGCGGTGGCTACGAGTACATGTGGATTCAAAAAATGGAAGAGACAAAATTCAAGGGGTATAATTATAATACATTTGATGACGGAGGTAATTTGATTCCAGATTATAGTCGGTATGATTATAACATTAATGAACGTTACTGGCGCAATCGGCATAGAGTTTCATTGGGACTTTCGGCTGTATATTCCCCCAACAAAAGATGGTCATTCCAATTGAAAGAGACAGTTCAATACAATTATTATTGTAGTGAAGACTCTATTAATCAAACAGAATGGAGGTGGAGAGGAGATGATGAAGACAAATTGCTTCCTGCATACGACAAGAAATCTGTTGACTCTAAAGAACGATTTGTTTTGCGTTCAAAGTTCACTGTCGAATATAACATCAAAGGTATTCCACTCAACCCTTTTGCATCTATTGATTATGGATGCGGCCTCAACTATACAGCCAATAAATGGAAATATTCAATCGGTGCAGATTATACCATCAACAAGAAGCATAAATTCACGCTATATTACCGTTTCCAAACAGAAGATGACGATGATGAACCGAACGGACATATGCTGGGTTTGGGATACAAGATTAAGTTCTAATAAAAACTATCTCGTATGAAAAAAACATTTTTACTATTGACGACATTGGCCATTTTTCCAATGTTCACGCAAGCAGAGGATAACCATCTGTATATACAACCTAATACTGGCGAGGTACAGACATGGGGTGTGCCATCACTACAAAAGATTTCATTTCAAGATGGCAATGTGATGGTCACAAAGAAAAGTGGAAGCACCGCCTATGTCCCTATTTCTTCCGTCAAACGCATATACATCTGCACACCATCCGCCAATCAAATAGATTTCGCAAATGAAAAAAAATCCTATATTTGGGAAGGAGAGAAGCTATTTATCAGTGGAAATCATGGTGTACTCGTAACTGTATATAGTGTAGCTGGAAATATTGTATTACAAGAACGTTTGACCGAGTCCTATATTGATTTTCACAATATTCAAAACGGTTTATATTTGGTAAACGTAAACGGACATATTTTTAAGGTAATAAAAAAATGACGGCTTTATGAAGAAACTTATATCATCAATCATATTGTTTGTTGTTGGCCTGGCAATAATAAATGCCCAACAGAAAATTTACGTATGTGAAGGTTTCACCTATGATGTTTACGAATTGGCTTCTACTGACGATATTGTATTTTCACCAGACGGATTAGAAGTTAGCATTGGGAATCATAAGACTTATGAATTGAAAGATATTGACTCCATTACATTTGCTGAACCACAATTCCCAAGAATTGACATCAAATACGATGGAGCATCAGCCACCGTTCATATAGGAGCCAATGTCAAAGGGGTGACTTACAACATCAATGGAGCTGTGGTTACGTTGACATCCACTAACTATACCGACGAATATCTGTACTCTGTTTCTGGAACATCTACCAATGGCTCACTTATCATCAATGGCGAATACAAACTGACTGTGGAGCTAGCGGGCTTGAATCTGACTAATCCCAACGGCCCAGCCATTGATATTGAATGCGGAAAACGAATTGGTGTAATCCTCAAGGATGGAACAGTAAATACATTAGCAGACGGAGCGAATGGTACTCATAAAGGTGCATTCTATACCGAAGGACATCCCGAATTTGAAGGCGGAGGAACACTTAATGTTACAGGTAATACCAAACATGCCATTTGCGCCAAAGAATATCTTCAATTCAAAAAATCTACTGGTATCGTAAATATCTTGGGAGCCGTAAGTGATGGTATTCATTGCGGCAAAGGAAAACAAAACGATGACAACAGCTACTTCCAGATTAACGGAGGTATCATAACAGTTAACAATGCAGGTAGCGATTGTATCGATGCTGACGATTACGGATGCATGATAATCAAAGGCGGAATCCTCAACCTTAATGTATCTGCAACAGATGGAACAGGTCTCAAATGTGACAGTATCATCTACATGACTGGTGGAGATATTAAAATCAATGTCAACGGTCCGCTTTGTGAAGGAATCCG
The DNA here is from genome assembly GCA_045545095.1 of Phocaeicola sp. GTDB lineage: Bacteria > Bacteroidota > Bacteroidia > Bacteroidales > Bacteroidaceae > Phocaeicola_A. The sequence continues at coordinate 58,609 of JAZQAG010000041.1, forward strand.
TGCCAATTACGCAGCCTATTTTGACGGCGGAGACATCCAAATGAATGTAACAGCAGACGGCACAAAAGGTATTAGAGCCAAACGTTGTAGCAAAACTACAGATACGGTCATCAACGGTGGTTTTTTGTATTTCCGCGGAGCTACAGTGGACATGAACATCAGCGGCAAGACATACAGTGTTGATGGAACAGAATGTGTGGGCATACGTGCAGATCGTAATTTCAACCTGTCCGATGGCGCTATAATTCTTACAATAACCAGTACTGATGCTACAGGTTTAGTTGTTAAAGGGGCAGATAACCGTACAGGTGGAACTCTAACTATAAAATAGTCAAGACTTATATTTATAGCATAAAAAAAGGACCGTTTTGCGGTCCTTTTTTATTTGAAATGAGAAGTATTAATCTATACTCACCAACTCGTATTTCTTCGAGCCAAGACCAATCTTTTCGGCATGGTCGATGGTGTGGGTGCCGTGGCGGCTCTTGATGCGCTCGAGCAAGGGGCCATTGTCGTTACCCTCCTCGGGTTTCACTTGAGTGACGAGGTCGATGCAAGCCTGGTCGAGCGCTACGGGGTCGGTGGAGGCAAGGATGCCGATGTCCTTCAAGAGCGGTGCAGCAGGATAGGCATTGCAATCGCAATCGATGGACATGTTGTTCATCACGTTGATGTAGAGGATGCGCTCACCGTTTCCGAAGTAATCATGCACGGCTTGAGCAGCAGCGGCCATCGACTCGAGGAATCCTATCTGATTGCCGATGTGTCCCCACATTTCGCTCACCTTGTCGGTCACTCCTGCCGAGTGGATGTAAGCTTTGCCTGAAGCGGAAGCCACGCCGATGGACTGGTTCTTCAGCACACCACCGAAGCCACCCATCTCGTGTCCCTTGAAGTGGGCAAGGTTAATCATGAAATCGTAGTTCTGCAGATTGGCTCCCACGATGTTGTGTTTGATGTGAGTGGTGTCCTTCACGGGGATAATCAGGTCGCCGGCCGAATCCATGATGTCCACGTTGGCAATGTCGAAGAAACCATGTTCGCGAGCGGCTTCAAGATGAGCCTCTGTAGTGTTCCGACGTCCACCGTATGCGGCATTGCACTCCACGATGGTGCCATTCACCTTCTGCACCAGATTCTTTATCAATTCGGGCTTCAAGAAGTTGCGCTTGTGGTCGGGCGCATGTTGCGCTTCGGGTTTGCGGTCGCTTGCCTTCTTGCCCACGGCTTCAAGCGCCTTTGCCATCTCTTCTTCTGACATCTGTGCCTGTCCCTTCTTGCGTCCGGGTTCACCGGTGCTTATCTTCACGGCCACGCGCCCTGTTGCCGGACGCCCAAGCGCCTCATACACCTTCACCAGTCCTTCGGGTGAAATGTCGGTGGTCATATACACTTTGGATGTTTCACTTGCCTGCTTTTCTGCGGCTTTTGCACTCTTGTTTCCACATGAAGAGAGTGCGAATGCGGCCATAGCGGCCACAAGGAGGATGTTAGTTCTTTTCATATTCTTAGGCATTCTTCACTAATTCCGTAAAATTTGACCAGTTCTCAACTTTATATCCGCGAATGTCACGAACAGAATTCTTAAACCAATCAATTTTAGACAAATCCATAATGACCTTTATAACATTAGCCAAATCATCACTCGATGTCATATAGGTACTCCCTTGAATCCATTCAAAACCATCTTTTTTCAAGAGTTCCTTTATCTCGTAATAAGCATTGTTATAAGGCTCACCATAGTGTTGTCTCAATTCTGAGACAGACATATCAAAACTTATTGCAAACATGAAGCATCAACGGGTTTAAATAAGTCCAACTGACCGAAAAATATCACACCATCTTCAGTCTTAGCCGAAATTACAATCCCTACAAAAGGATTATTTTCAACCTCTATGACTTTCCCACTCACCCAATCTGACAATTTAGTCAAATCAGGGGAAATTTCTACTGAATCACCTATTTTCATATCCTTACAATTTATTTATGTGCGCAAAGATAAAGAAAAGCCCAAACATATCAGTACTATTTCCCTCTTTTTTTACTTTTTTCAACCTCGCACATACGTTTCGGCCACTTTTTCCGTTTGGATGAAATATAAGCAAGAAAGAGGAGAATATGATGAAACTTCGTGCAGCATTTGCACTTATCCTATTATACACATGCATCACCGGTGCATGGGCACAGACGGTGACGGACGGAGGCGGCTCGGCGACAGATGATGGCGGAGCAGGCCGGGCCACCATCTATGGCACCATCACCGACGACGAGCACCAGCCCATAGAGATTGCCAACGTGAAGGTGGAGGGACAGATGGCCGGCACGGTGAGCGACCTGGAGGGAAACTATTCGGTGACGGTGCAGAGTGCCGACACGGTGACGCTCGTCTTCTCGATGATTGGCTATCAGACACGCAAGCGCACCCTGCACAACCCACGGGGAAAGGTGCGCCTGAACGTGGTGTTGCCGGCCTCGGACTATGCGCTTGAAGGGGTGACCATCCGCGAGATGCACCGCCAGACGGGGCAAAACGTGCGCATACAGAGCGAGCAGGCCAAACTGATGCCCACGGCCACGGGAAATGCCGTGGAGGAGCTGATTGCCACCCAAGCGGGAGTGAGCAGCCACAACGAACTGAGTTCGCAATACAACGTGCGTGGAGGAAGTTTTGACGAGAACAGTGTCTATGTGAACGGCATTGAGATTTACCGCCCCCTGCTCGTCCGTTCGGGCCAACAGGAGGGCCTCAGTTTCATCAACCCCGACATGGTGGAGAGCATCCAGTTCTCCTCTGGCGGATTCGAGGCGAAGTATGGCGACAAGATGTCGTCCGTGCTCGACATACAATACAAGCGCCCCAAGAAGTTCGAGGCCACGGCACAGGCCAGCCTGCTCGGTGCAGGGGCCTACGTGGGATTCTCCACCAAGACGTTCAGCATGATGAACAGCATCCGCTACAAGACGAACAAGGCGCTCGTGGGCACCATGGACACCGAGGCAGAGTACAACCCCAGCTTCACCGACTACCAGACGGCCATCAGCTGGACACCCAACAAGCGGTGGGACGTGGGGTTCATCGGAAACTTCTCGCAAAACAAGTACCGCTTCAACCCCGAGACACGCGAAACGAAGTTCGGCACCATGAACGACGTGCGCTCCTTCAAGGTCTATTTCGACGGACAGGAGCGCGACCTCTTCCGCACCTGGTTCGGTGCACTCAGCGTAACGCGCCACATCAACACACACAACAGCCTGACCCTGCAAGCCTCGGCCTTCCACACCAAGGAGGAGGTGACGTTTGACATACAGGGCGAATACTGGCTGGATGCCGAGACGGAGAACGAGAGCCTCGGGGTGGGCACTTATATGGAGCACGCCCGAAACTACCTGAACGGCCGTGTGCAGACCTATGCACTGAAGGGCCGACACGACCTGCAGAGCGGCCACCGCCTGGCATGGGGCACCGAAGTGCGGCGCGAAGTGTTCAAGGAGCGGTCGCGCGAATGGGAGATGCGCGACTCGGCCGGATACTCCCTCCCCCACCAGGACGACAAGCTGGAGCTGATATACAGCCTCAACCACCCCGAGCAGGAGATCAGCAGCACCCGCTTCTCGGCCTACATGCAGGACACCTACCGCATGACCTCGTCCCTCGGCCTGTGGACACTCAATGCCGGCCTCCGCCTGGCCTACTGGAGTTGGAGCAACGAGCTGATTGCCAGCCCCCGCGCCAGCCTCGGACTCGTCCCCGCCTTCAACGAAGATTTCACTTTCCGCTTCGCCACGGGCCTCTACTACCAGGCACCGTTCTATAAGGAGTTCCGCGACACGACCACCGCCGATGGAGTGACCACCGTGACGCTGAACAAGGCGATCAAGTCGCAACGCTCGCTCCACTTCGTGCTGGCCGGCGACTACAAGTTCCGTATGCTCGACCGCAACTTCAAGTTCACCGCCGAACTGTACTACAAACTGCTCTCCAACCTCGTGCCCTACAACGTCGACAACGTGCGCGTCAGCTACTATGGCGAGAACCTCTCCCGGGGCTATGCCGCCGGCATCGACCTCAAGCTCTTCGGCGAGTTCGTCCCCGGCACCGACTCGTGGATAACCTGCTCCATCATGAAGACCGAGGAGAAAATCCGCGGCCAGTGGCTGCCCCGCCCCACCGACCAGCGGCTGAACCTCTCGCTCTTCTTCACCGACTACTTCCCGGGCAGCGACCGATGGAAGATGAACCTCCGCGCCAACTATGCCGACGGCCTCCCCTTCGGCCCGCCACACAGCGGACGGGAGTCGCACATCTTCCGTGCACCGGCCTACAAGCGTGTCGATTTAGGTATGCAGTACCGCCTGCTCAACAACGAGGAGCGCGACCACCGCACCGGCCTTGCCCAGTACTTCCGCAACGTATGGCTGGGCGTGGATGCGCTGAACCTCTTCGACTTCAACAACATCAACTCCTACTATTGGATTACCGATGTCAACGGCCACCAGTCGGCCATCCCCAACTATCTCACCGGGCGCCAGTTCAATGTCCGGGTGTTGTGTGAATTTTAACAACATATATATCATCAAATTAAAACATGAAAAAAGCAATCTTTGGAATGGCTATGTTAGCATTGGCTGCCTGCAATGGCGGACAGCCCGAGAATCCCCTGATGGCGGACTCTGCCCTGCCCTATGGCGCACCGGAGTTCAGCAAGTATGAATCGACCGACTATGAGGAGGCTTTCCTCGAAGGTTTCAAAAGGCAACGCGCCGAAATTGATGCCATCGTGGCCTGCACCGACGCTCCTACGTTTGACAACACCATCGGAGCACTGGAGCGCAGCGGACGCCTGCTTGGCAAAGTGTCGGGCGTATTCTTCAACCTGAGCGAGACGGATGCCGACTCCATCATGAAGGAGACGGAGAAGAGAATCATGCCCCTGATGACGGAGCACAGTGCCTACATGACGATGAACGAGACACTGTTTGCCCGCGTGAAGGCCATCTACGACAACAAGGCGAATCTCGGCCTGACACGTGAGCAAGAGATGGTGCTCGACAAGTACTACCGCATGTTCGTGCGTGGTGGTGCCCTGCTCGATGCCGACAAGAAGGCCCAGTTCATGGAGATAGAGAAGCAACTCTCGCTGGCCAGCATCGAATTCGGTGACAATTCATTGGCCGAGACAAATGCCTTCGAGCTGGTCATTACAGATGAGAAGGACCTCGCCGGCCTTCCCCAAAGCAGCATCGATGCCGCCCGTGAAGCAGCCCAAGCAACAGGCAAGGAGGGATGGCTCTTCACCCTGCAGAAGCCCAGCTGGATACCTTTCATGCAGTATGCCGACAACCGCGACCTGCGCAAGAAGATGTATCTGGGCTACATCAACCGGGGCGACAACAACAATGACAACGACAACAAGGAGGTGATTGCCCGCATCCTGAAACTCCGCCAGCAGAAGGCCCAACTCTTCGGCTTCAACACCTTTGCCGAATATCAGCTGGAGGACAAGATGGCCAAGACTCCCGAAGCGGCCTATGACCTGCTGATGACCATCTGGAAAGCGGCTCTGCCCAAAGCTAAGGCTGAAGCTGCCGAGTTGCAGAAGATGATGGATGCTGAAGGCAAAGGCGAAAAGCTCGAAGCCTGGGACTGGTGGTACTACACCGAGAAACTCCGCGAGCAGAAGTATGCTCTGAGCGAGAGCGAACTGAAGCCTTACTTCTCACTTGACAACGTACGCAAGGGCTCGTTCATGGTGGCCAGCAAGCTCTTCGGAGTTAACTTCCGCCCCATCGAAGGTGTGGACATCTATCATCCCGAGGTGAAGACCTTTGAAGTGCTCGACGCCGACTCGTCACACCTTGCCCTCTTCTATGCCGACTACTTCCCCCGCGCCACCAAACGTGCCGGTGCATGGATGAGCAACTTTGTGGAGCCCTTCAATGTGGATGGCGAAAACAAGCGCCCCATGATTGTGAACGTGTGCAACTTCACCCGTCCCTCAGGCGATACTCCTTCTCTCCTGAACATCGATGAAACACGCACCCTCTTCCACGAGTTCGGACACGCCCTGCACGGTATGCTCACACAGACACGCTACCCCTCAGTGGCCGGCACCAGCGTGGCACGCGACTTCGTGGAGCTTCCCTCACAGATTATGGAGCACTGGGCCATCGAACCCGAAGTGATGAAACTCTATGCCCACCACTACCAGACGGGCGAAGCCATCCCCGATGAACTGATTGCCAAGATGCAGGCCGCCTCATCGTTCAACTCCGGCTTTGAGACCGTAGAGTTGGTGGCCGCTGCCCTGCTCGACATGGAGTACCACATGCTCAGCGACTACACCGGCTTCGAAGCCAATGCCTTCGAGAAGGCCGTAGCCGAGAAGATCGGGCTCATCCCCGAAATCACCTTCCGCTACCGTAGCACCTACTTCAACCACGTATTCAGCGGCGGCTATGCCGTGGGTTACTACAGCTACCTGTGGGCCGAAGTGCTCGATGCCGACGGATTTGAAGCCTTCAAAGAGAAGGGTATCTTCGACGAAGCTACCGGACGCAGCTTCCGCAAGAACGTCCTCGAAATGGGTGGAAGCGAAGAGCCGATGACCCTCTACAAGCGCTTCCGTGGTGCCGAGCCCAATCCCGAAGCACTGCTCCGCAATCGTGGATTGATTAAGTAAAGGAACTATTGGTTCAAGGTTCAAAGTTTAAGGTTCAAAGTTCAAGGTCGGGTTATCCAGTTAATGTACCTACTTTGAACCTTGAACTTTAACCCTTGAACTTTAAACTTTAACCCTATTTATGGCAACCAACAAAGACCTTGTGCAATACATTGCCGACCAGATGGCACGCGCCGGCGAAGTGACCTTCAAGAAGATGTTTGGCGAATACGGCCTGTACCTCCATGGGAAATTCTTCGCCATGGTGTGCGACGACCACCTGTTGTTCAAGCCCACCGAGGCCGGCCGAAAGTTGTTGGGCACCCCCATCCTCCGCGAGCCATACCCCGGAGGCAAACCCTGTTTCTACGTGGAGAATGTGGATGACCACGAACTCCTCTCCTCCCTCGCTATTGCCACATGCAAAGAGCTACCGGAGGGAAAGAAGCGAGGATAAGAAATTTATAGATATAAAGAATAGAGTTAAAAACAAATTGAAGGGAATGTGTCAAGTGATACATCCCCTTCAATCTATTTTTCAACGGTCATCATCAGGCATTCATTATTCAACAGGAGCAACTTCAACACCTATCAAACGAATATTATGTCCATATTTCTTTTTGTTTGATGAAAGCATTGTCTTAATACGATTCATAACCTTGAACGCATGACCAAACACAAGTTGTTCAGGGGTATATTCGAAAGTATAACTTGTCACTTTGTCTGCATATCCGACAAAAACAAACGAATCATCAGCCGTATTCTTAACAAAATACTTTGAAGTGGCCTTGGGAGTTTCTACGTGTGTAGGATAAGTATCATTCACATCGCTATCCGCCATAAGCACATAGAATTCCAAATCAAGTGTATCAACCGATTCCGCATCAGTCTGTGGTGCCAAGCTGAAGGTTACATTATACTTCTTCCCAGGAACCATGATATGATTAAGATTCAATACTAAAGAAGGAGACAAGTTTGAAGCTGTAGGAATATTAGTATAGAGATACTGATTATCCCTCACGCCCCATTCTTCTGCACAATCAACCAAAAGCAATTCTGTACCCGTAGCCAATCGTGTTGTAAATTCCAATCTCTCTGCCGATGAGGAGATTGCGACATCTTTAGTTGCTTTCACATAGAAGGACTCACTTCCCTTCTGCTCTACATACGAGATGATATCTTGCACATAGGAAACAGGCAAATCCAGATAATAAATTTTTCCATCATCGCAAGTTTCTATATCTGTAGCACTTTGTTCGGCAAGCTCTTTTGTCAAGGTCTCAAAATATTCAGTCTCTTTCAGTACCAACAAAGAGTCTATACACTTGGATGAGACATAACCATAATGAGCTACCAACTCTCTTTTGACATCATCAGAATCCAACGATACCGCATTCTCCTTATCGAGGAACAGGACTTTTATGTCATGTCGTTTTAATTCGTCCGACAACGATTTGGGTATCCGTTGTTCCAAAGGATAGCTATAATAAGTCTTACCATCAAGCACATAATAGGCTATACAATAATAGACCTCTCCTAATACCTGTTGATGATTTTCACAAATCTTTTCTGCACTATCGTAATTCCAACTATTTCCACCTATAATACAATAGTATTCGGACAGAGTTGTCACATCAATAGCAGCAGTATCAATAGGTGCATCGGAAAATATCAATCCGGTTTTTGTACACTCCCTACGGGCTACCTCTCCATGCTCAGTCAATGAATAAGTCGGCAACATATTGCCCAAAAACCAAGGATCACTACTTTCATAGCGTTCAAACGAACAGGTTATATAGTCTCCATCTTGAGGATTCTCTACTCCATACTTATACCCTGAAAACGGATAAGTCACCAAATCCGAGGTTCCATCCTTGAAGTTTATCAGCAATGCCGGAAATTCCCGTTGCTGCGCCATGCCTTCGACCACAATGGCCATAAGCATAATTGCCATATATATATATTTCTTCATCATGTTCTGTTTTTAAAATTATTAGTACCAATCTTCTGAAAATTCGGTATTGTTCACGACCGAGACAGGAACCAGTTCTACGAAATCAAGGGAAAAGCCCATCCTCTCATACCACTTTTCCTCTGCCGGTAATACCATCTTCAATCTGAGCCAATTATCCTTCTTTTGGTCTATTTCGACAGTGCCGAGGATTCGACGAAGCAACGTAGTACCATAACCTTCCTCATAGCGACAAGAATAGCTGATGGTCATCAACTCTGCAGGAGACGTAACACGTTCCTTTACCTGATTGTATGTGCCGCGCGAGAAACTGGCGGGCGCACGCAAATAGCCATTACTACGTAAAGTCTTATCAGAAGCCACACCATAGTCAGTGAATTGTTCAGGCATCAGATAGCCCGACGACAGACGGTGTTCACCTATGTCCGAATTCGGATAGGTTGCATCAAACAAAGTGAGCAGTTGCATACCCGTGGTGTCAGGCGATGCTCCAATATACGGATACACCACACCTGTATTTGCCATAGGGGGATAAATTATACGAATTTCGTATGTGCCAGAAGGTACGGAGGGCAACCGGAAAGCGAAATCCATAACCCCCTTATCACCTCCCCATATGGTCATTTGATCACTTTCCCATGCACGCCAAGCGCCTGTAGTGTACCACGCAAAATGAGTGTTCGGTCCACTATAGCATACGAAGTTTTCAAAATAATCCATCGGCAGACGGGTCATATCTCCAAATGACCCGTTTTGATTCATAGCAGCAATCTCTGACGTTGTAGCAAAACGTATGTCATTGTTGGACAGTTCATGCAGGATGGTTCCCGCATCCACACGCATACGTTCATTCAATACACCATTGACCACATCAGCATCGTACACCAATGGACGGTCTATCGTGTGAATGTATCCATTAAATGCCCGGATATCGGACTGGTTACGGAGAATCAGACTACCAGTTTTCACTATCTGGTGGGTAGCATCACTACCGAAAGTTCCCACTTCGTCGGTGAGTGTATTGTTTGCACGCCAACGGTTAATCCAGATGTTGGTAGATTCACCCGTATTCTCATAGAGCGGTTGCCAGATCTTCATGAGTGTATGCGGAAGCAGGGTCTCGTAATAGTCATAAGGCTCGCCACCGAAAGCGAAGTTCCAATTCGGATTTGTCGGGTCATATTCATACAGAAGTCTTGATACAGGAGCACTAGCCTTGATGATGTGGTAACGCACAAACATGTTGAGCACGTTATAGACACTGGTATAGTCTTTCCCCGTACTGATGGGATAAGTTCCCTTACCGGGATAATCGTACCAATCAGCTGCACCTCCATACCACTCGGCACACTTCATCGCCAGATCTTCCAAATTGGTTATCCCCATGGTATTAAAGACGGAGTCTGTTACGGCAAAGACGGAATACTTGATTTTGCACTCCGTCGGCACATAGAAATGAGTAGTTTCCCATGATGACCCAGGTCTTCCCGTATTATTTGAGCACGAATAGATGCCGAATTTATTCCAATAGGAGATGGAGTCGGCAATGCCCGTCAGTTCCAATGCGCTGGCAAAAATGGAATAACCGTCCTGTGCTGCAAGGACATCAGGAAGTTGCGGACGATTAGTAGTCACAGCAATGCTCTCAATATCTGCTATCCGGTATTTCTTTCCGTTCAACAAAAGTATTTCCTGTGCACACAACTGCATGGAAAGCAGTAGAAATAATGTTGCTATATATTTTTTCATCGGATTGAAACTTTTATAGAGTTGATATTAGTTTTCACAATATAAATGCCCGGGGCACACGCGCTGAAATCTACCGTAACAGCATCTGAGCCACGCTCTATCGTAGCCGGAGCCACTTTACCGTCAATCGTATAGGCTCTGATACCTGAAAGATCTTCACCTGATACGACAACCTGTTTGTCATACAAATGGAATGACAACTTTCCCACCACATTTTCAGGATGTCCAACACTCTGCGGATCATCATAGAAACGCACCTCTTTCAATTCTGAGAATTCATAAGAAACCTCATTATTGATTACAAATTTGAACTTTTGGCTTTGAGGATCAAATTCGGAGGATATTTCCCACTTTACTACCCCCGAGATTACCACCTGCTCACCCGAAACAAGCGTCAATTGCATAAGCGAACGCTCAGCCGCTAAAGTAGATAATGCAAATAGCACTATCCCCAAAGCTGATAAAAACAATTTTCTCATTCTCTTTTTCTATTTAAAATTATTGATATGACATTCTAATTTCCGCAAACAAAAAAAGCGCGGACAAGACTCTGTATATCTGCCTTTGAGGTCTTCGACTACCTATCCATCAAATAAACGAGTAAAGCCCACGCCGTATGGCGTGAGCGCTCATCGCTTTACTCTTGATGGATTTTGAAAGTGTCGAAGTTTCAAAGACAAGAATCAAAGCTAAAACGCTTTTCCAATATGTCTTAAAATGTGCGCATCAATTATGCGCTATGCTTCATCGGCAAATCTGTTTTATTTGTTAATACTCGGATTGTTGCTACAAAAGTATTACAAAAAATACAATTATACAAATTGTAAACACAAAAAATATAAGTCACACAGTACTTATCCCCCTTCTCCATGTCCCCGTTCCCACTTCGCAAGAAATTCTTCGCGATTGCGGATGTGGAAATGGCCACGAGCCCTCTCCCCCTTGCTATTGCCACATGCAAAAAACTGCCGGAGAGAAAGAAGCGGGGATAAGTTTTCAGGTTTTCTCATTATCAGCGCAGGATATTTACGGCCGTTCGCAAAATGTCCTGCGCTGACATTTTTGTGCATACAGCTATGCACGAAAATGCATCGGCTCATGCACGTTTATGCATTAATGGATGCACAGATGTGCAAAGCGTAATGCACAAACGTATGCAAGTGGATAATTAAAAACAGGCAGGCGGAGATACGAAAATCCCCCACCCTTACCATTTGTAGAGCCAATCGTAGCGATCAAATTCGACGGGAGCAGTAAGGCCATGGCTGACAAGAATCGCTTCAACCTTGCGTTGCATGGCGGGATACATAGGTTTCTCGCCCTTCAACAGGTAATAATAGTCGCGTCGGCACACCAAAGAGCACATTTTGGCCCTTACACTGCGTACTTCACCCGAGGGTACTTTGGCCAAAGCCCGTTTGAAGCCATAGGCAACGCGTTGCTTCTCGGCCTTGCAATAGTAGTGGCACGAAGTTCCTCCGGCCTTATCCACCAACAAAGGGTTGACGGTCAGCATGGTCGTGCGCGATGGAGTCAAGTCACGGGCGGCCAATCCACGCATGCAGGTGTCAGCCGTGGCACAATCAGCACAAAAACAGAAGGCAAAATTAGCAGGAGCATTGTCGCAGAAGTTGAAATTTTGATTCATAACAGGAGTATTTATTAGAGTTATGATTTTTGAGAAAACGCCTTGAAGATGGGCGCCGGACGTTGTGACGTACTGTCGTAACCGAACCAGTAGCCTTGTCCGTCGGGGCCGGTAGGGAGGTGGCAGAGGCGGAGCGACTCGTCATACACACCATACTGCACTTGCCAATCGGCGGGCGGTTGGAGCCGGCCACGCACCACATGCTCGGCAGGGGTCTTGCGCAGGGACATGCCTGCCTCTATCCATGCAACCGTAGCTTCGGTAGTGTAAGCGGGATAATGGTCGCGACAGAAGAGATAGAGCAATTCGCCCCGACGCTCGAGGCTCAGGGGTTGGTCGATGTAGTTGTGCGTTGTCAGATAATCCAGGAATCGGTGCAGGAAATCCTCCTCATGGATGATGAGCCGACGGGTGAGCGCTTGCCAGGCGACGGTATTGTAATAGGCATCGAGCAGACGCGAAAGGCGACGAGCCTCCTGCAACTGGGCACTGGTGATGGAGGCCGTCTCCAACACCTCGTATGGAGGAAGTGGAGAATAGCGGATGCCCAACTTCTCCGCATCGCGCCTCATCAGTGTACCCGGCAGGAGTTTCAAAGACTCGAGTTGTATCTCACCGGCTTGGTAGCCAGCCAAAGTACGGACATCTTCGTAAATCTGTGCAAGAGTGTAGAGGGGAAGACCGGCAATGAGGTCGGCATGAGTGACCAGATTGGGCAACGAGCAGAGGAAACGGAGGCCATCAAGTGCCTGTTCAAGTGTGCCCTTGCGACGACTCATGTCCAACACCTCCTGACGAAGGCTCTGAATACCGGCCTCCAAATGGAGCAAACCATCGGGAAGGGTGGCCAGCACATCGCGCACCGATAGGGGAAGAAGTGCCGGATGTATCTCCAAATGGAAGCGCAAATGGGGATGAAACTCGGCAAACAGGTGCATCAGTTCGATGGCTTGACGGGGATGGAAGTTGAACGTACGGTCGAGGACACGCACATCGCGGATACCGCGCTCACGGATGCGGACGAGCCTCCTGCGGATTTCGCCAATAGGGAGCATACGGATAGGGTCGCCCACTCCACTGACACAAAAGGCACAGGTATTGAAACACCCACGGGTGGTCTCCACCTGCACAAAGGGCTTGTCCCACGTGAACAGAGGACTCTCTTCGGGAGGAAGCAACTTGTCGAAGGTCATCACGCGGGCAAGACCACCGTCATGGTATGCTTTGTGAGGAGTTATCGCTTCGCTTCCTTCAGGAGTGTAGGAGTGTAGGAGTGACGCTTCGCTTAGGAGTGCAGACGAATGTCTTTCTCCTGATGTCAGCTTTATGCAAGCAGAAGTATCGTCTACACTCCTACACTCCTGCCTCCTACACTCCTCAGAGAAAACTCCCTTTAACTCCTTAAAATAACACACCCCCTCAATCTCCGCCCACTTCTCTGGTTCATCCCAAACATTGAGCCAACGGGCAAAACTCTCTTCGCCTTCGCCACGAAATACTGCATCCACCTCAGGATGTTGGCGAAGGTAAGCCTCATTATCACCCAAGAACTCGGGGCCTCCCAACACCACCTTCACACGGGGCATGAGTGCCTTTGCCCGCCCAATGACATGAAGGAGTTGTTCGTGCGTGAAGAGCCATGCCGTGGCGGCAATCACATCGGGGCGATGGGCATAGATGGCATCGACGGTTGTGCCCACGGATTCGTTGTTCGTAGTGCGCACCACTTCCCACTCCACATCCGTACGATGCATTACCTGGGCATGAAGTGCCGGCAAAGCCAAAGAGCTATGAGCATATGAGCAATTAAGGTCTATCCAAAGTAGTTTCATGATTCTTTTTTAAATTTATTAAGGAGTTAAAGGAGTTATCACTCGTTCCACTCGTTAGGAGTTATCGCTTCGCTGGGAGTTAAAGCCAAATGTCTTGCAGGTGACGAGTTTTGTGCCGCATGGCTTACTTGTAGCTCGTAGCTTGTCACTCGTAGCTTTACTATTGGCTTTAACTTCTGTTACTTTCCTCCGGCATCGCCTCCCAAAACGAGCGCAACTCGCCCAATACCTCTTCGTAGTCTTGCAAGGTGAACGTGCCCTCGCCATTCATCAGGATGGTCATATCCACTCCGTCGAACGACTTGCCCACCCCCGTGTCGCGGAAGCCATTTCGCAAGTAGAAGGCATGACGCCAGCGACGTTGTTCACGATTGTCACACACCGGTTGCTCGGGCGACTCCATATCGAGGATGTTAGCCTTGTCCTTATATTTTTCCAACAAACGGGTAAGGATTTGCTGGCCTACCCCTTTGCCACGAAGCTCCTCACGCACAGCAAAGTACCAGAACCAATTGAACGACTTGCGAGGATAGACAATGGTAAAGCCAAGAAACGCACCTTCCTCATAATAGGCGGTAAAGTCGAGGGGCATTTCCGCCATCAAGCGTTTCAAGTCTTCGTATGGAATCTGCTCCTCCACGGGAAAAGCCGTTTCATAGAGTGAACGCACCTGTGCATCATCGGCAAGCGATGGAGTTATCTGTCTCTCTGTCATAAGTCAGTTTCATCTGAAATAGCGAACAAAGGTACGAATGTTTTTTCAAAAGCATGCAAAAGCTGACAATTATTCTCCCTTGCGAATTATTAGGAGAACGAACACTTTTTGACACCAAATCTCTTTTTCGGGAATAAAAAGCAAGAAAAGTTTGATAGTCTTGTACATTTTTAGTTTCTTTGCACTGCATTTATATAAATAAGGTATAATTCTTTAATAAATATACATTATGAAGATTTCTCACATTGAGCATCTGGGCATTGCCGTCAAGAGCATTGAGGAGGCCCTCCCTTACTACGAGAACGTATTGGGACTGAAGTGTTACAACATCGAAACAGTAGAAGATCAAAAGGTACGCACCGCCTTCTTGAAGGTGGGCGACACCAAAATTGAGTTGTTGGAGCCGACAAGCCCCGAGAGTACTATAGCCAAGTTTATCGAGAACAAAGGTGCCGGTGTACACCACGTAGCCTTCGCCATCGAAGACGGTGTAGCCAACGCATTGGCCGAAGCTGAGGAAAAGGGCATCCGCCTGATTGACAAGGCTCCGCGTGGAGGTGCTGAAGGTTTGAATATCGCTTTCCTTCACCCGAAATCAACTCAGGGTGTGTTGACAGAACTTTGTGAACAATAAAAGGAGGCAGACCCTCCCTCTGCCCCTCCGCAAGGGAGGGGAGTAAATAGTCAGTAAACTACAAACAGTACTATATGAAAGGGAGGTTTTCGCTATCTACGGGAGAAAAGATAATAATCAGTTAAATAACAACAAAAACAAGGGACAGAACTTTTCACTCCCCTCCCTTGGGAGGGGCAAGGGGGAGGGTCCCCATTTATTTATGAGCAAACAATTAGAGAGAATCAAAGAATTGGTAGAGCTCCGCACCAAAGCCCGCTTGGGTGGTGGCGAAAAGGCTATTGCCAAACAACATGAGAAAGGAAAATATACCGCTCGCGAGCGCATCGCCATGTTGCTCGACGAGGGCAGTTTTGAAGAGATGGACATGTTCGTGACCCATCGTTGCACCAACTTCGGACAGGAGAAGAAATCATTCTTGGGCGATGGCGTGGTGACCGGTTCGGGTACTATCGACGGACGTCTGGTATATGTCTTCGCACAGGACTTCACCGTATTCGGTGGATCATTGTCTGAGACCATGGCACAAAAGATTTGCAAGGTGATGGATATGGCCATGAAGATGGGTGCCCCCTGCATCGGTATCAATGACTCGGGTGGTGCACGTATCCAAGAGGGTATCAACGCTTTGGCCGGATACGCCGAAATCTTCCAACGCAACATCCTTGCTTCGGGTGTAGTACCCCAAATCTCAGGTATCTTTGGTCCTTGCGCCGGTGGTGCCGTATATTCTCCGGCATTGACCGACTTCACGCTGATGATGGAAGGAACATCCTACATGTTCCTCACCGGCCCAGCCGTAGTGAAAACCGTAACGGGTGAAGACGTGACTCAAGAGCAGCTCGGTGGTGCCAGCGTACACTCAACCAAGAGTGGTGTGACCCACTTTACCGCACAGACAGAGGAAGAGGGATTGGCCCTTATCCGTGAGTTGTTGAGCTACATCCCCCAAAACAATCAGGAGGAGGCACCGCTCGTAGAGTGCACCGACCCCATTGACCGTGTGGAAGATGCATTGAACGAAATTATCCCCGACAATCCCAACAAGGCTTACGACATGTACGAAGTCATCGGAGCCATCGTTGATAACGGCAAGTTCTTCGAGGTACAGAAGGACTACGCCACCAACATCATCATCGGTTTTGCCCGCTTCAATGGCCAATCGGTTGGTATCGTGGCCAACCAGCCTTGCCGCTATGCCGGTGTGCTCGATTGTAACGCCTCACGTAAGGGTGCCCGTTTCGTACGCTTCTGTGACGCTTTCAACATCCCCATCGTTTCACTCGTTGACGTACCGGGCTTCTTGCCAGGAACCGGTCAGGAGTACAATGCCGTCATCCTGCACGGCGCCAAGTTGCTCTACGCTTATGGTGAAGCCACTGTACCCAAGGTGACCGTTACTCTGCGCAAGTCTTACGGAGGTAGCCACATTGTGATGAGTTGCAAGCAATTGCGTGGCGACATCAACTACGCATGGCCCTCTGCCGAGATTGCCGTAATGGGTGGCTCGGGTGCCGTAGCCGTTCTCTATGCCAAGGAAGCCAAGGAGAAGGAAAATCCTGCCGAATACCTGGCTGAGAAGGAAGCAGAATACACCAAACTGTTCGCCAACCCGTACAATGCGGCCAAGTATGGCTACATCGACGATGTTATCGAACCGCGAAACACCCGCTTCCGCATCATCCGCGCATTGGCTCAGTTACAGACAAAGAAACTGACCAATCCGTCGAAGAAGCACGGTAATATCCCATTGTAAAAAAGAGAAGACCCTCCCCCTACCCCTCCGCAGGGGAGGGGAGTAAAATGTCTTCACACTATAAAATTCTATTAGAGTATGAGAAATATCATTCATAAAATGATGCGCAAAGTATTCACCCCCCTCCCTTGTGGAGGGGCAGGGGGTGGGTCTTTCCTCCTCCTTCTCATCCTGTCACTTGTAGGTTTCACCTCTTGCAACAATCAGGAAAACGGCACTTCAAAGGTTGTACTGAACGAAGTGCTCTCATTGAATAAAAACAACTTCCAAGATGACTACGGTGTACACAATGCATGGATTGAAGTGTTCAACAAATCCTATGGTACGGTAGATATTGCCGGATACAAGCTGGCTGTCTATAACGGCACAGGCGACACGGTTATCTACAATGTCCCCAAAGGCGATGTGTTGACTAAAATCAAGCCTCGCCAACACGCTTTGTTCTGGGCCGACGGTGAACCTAACCGTGGCACTTTCCACACCATTTGTACATTGGACTCCATTGGAGGCAATTGGGTAGGACTCTATGACAATGGAGGCAAACTTATTGACGAAATAGAGGTTCCGACCCTCGAAGCAGACCACTCGTATGCACGTCTGGACGATGCTAATTCCAAATGGGTGGTGAAAGGTGGAGACAATGCCAGCAGCTACGTGACACCAAGCACCAACAACATGACCATAGAGAAAAATGAAAAGCAAGAGAAGTTTGCCCAACAAGACGCAGACGGAGTCGGTATGGCCATCACTGCCATGTCGGTGGTTTTTATGGGATTAATAATCCTATACATTTCATTCAGATTGTTGTTGAAGCCACTCTTAACATTCCTCCAATGGATTACAAATAAAGTCCAATTGTTACTGAAGCCGCTTGCAGGTTTCTTCCAATGGACTAAGAACGCTATTGTCTGCATCTTCAAGAGAAAAGACAGGAACAATAAAAATAACCTAACTGAAACAATGACAGAAAATCAACCTATCTCCAAGACCGAAAGTAAGGAGGAAGAAGTTTATGCCGCTATCGCCATGGCCCTGCACGAAGAGATGAACAACGTGCATGACATCGAATCGGGCATACTTACCATCAACCGCTGTACCTCGGCATGGAATGCCAAGCACTTGATGCTGAGAAAATAGAAGAAGAAGGGGACCCTCCCCCTTACCCCTCCACAAGGGAGGGGAGCAGATAGAATCTATAAATATCAGACAGTATTAACAAACGACTCACCAAAGTATTCACTCCCCTCCATACAGGGAGGGGCAAGGGGGTGGGTCCAAAGAAAAAAAGATATGAAAGAGTATAAATATACCATCAACGGTAACGAATACAAAGTTACCATCGGAGAGATTGAAGGCAACATTGCCAATGTAGAAGTAAACGGCACTGCCTACAAGGTAGAAATGGAACAAAAAGCCGAAGAAGCAAAGCCCGTTGCACGTCCTGTAGCACGTCCGGCGGCAACTCCGGCTGCCCGTCCGGCAACAAACACAGGCAAATCAGCCGTGAAGAGTCCGCTCCCCGGTGTCATTCTCGACATCAAGGTGAATGTAGGCGACACCGTAAAACGTGGCCAGACGGTCCTCATCCTCGAAGCCATGAAGATGGAAAACAACATCAACGCCGACAAGGATGGAAAGATTACAGCCATCAATGTGAAGGCTGGCGAATCTGTGCTTGAAGGCACTGATCTGGTAGTTATCGAATGATAATCGCCCACGGATTACACTGAAAAACAAAAGACACAGAGTTCCTTGGAATAAAAAAAGAATCAGTGTAACTCTGTTTTATCTGTTTCATCCGTGGCCCATTTTTAACTCATAAACTAAAACATTATGGGAGAATTTATTAATTTCTTAGGAAACAACCTCGCGGATTTCTGGACGTACACAGGTTTTGCCAATGCAACACCGGGACACCTCATCATGATTCTCGTAGGTCTGTTCTTTATCTACTTGGCCGTTGCCAAAGAGTTCGAGCCTATGTTGCTTATCCCTATCGGTTTCGGTATCCTCATCGGCAACATTCCGTTCAACACGGAAGCAGGTCTCAATGTCGGCATCTATGAAGAAGGTTCTGTGCTCAACATCCTCTATCAAGGTGTGACCTCCGGTTGGTATCCGCCACTCATATTCTTAGGCATCGGTGCCATGACCGACTTCTCTGCACTCATCTCCAATCCCAAGTTATTACTCATCGGAGCTGCCGCCCAATTCGGAATCTTCGGTGCTTACATGATTGCCATGGCCATCGGATTTGAACCGAGCGAGGCCGGAGCCATCGCCATCATCGGTGGAGCCGACGGCCCGACGGCCATCTTCCTTTCATCAAAGCTTGCGCCCAGCCTAATGGGAGCCATTGCCGTAAGTGCCTACTCCTACATGGCTCTTGTTCCGGTTATCCAACCACCCATCATGCGCATGCTCACAACAGAAAAAGAGCGTCTGATGCGTATGCCGACTCCGCGCAAGGTGTCACACACCGAGAAAGTGATCTTCCCCATCGTCGGCCTGCTCCTCACTTGTTTCTTAGTGCCGAGCGGTCTGCCCCTATTGGGTATGCTCTTCTTCGGTAACCTGTTGAAGGAGTCGGGTGTGACACGCCGTTTGGCAGAGACCGCCCGTGGTCCGCTGATCGATACTATCACCATCCTGCTCGGTGTCACTGTAGGTGCTTCCACTCAAGCCAGCGAATTCCTGACTATGGACAGTGTACTCATCTTTGCCCTCGGTGCCTTGTCATTCATTATTGCCACCACATCGGGCGTGCTGTTCGTCAAGCTGTTCAACCTGATATTGCCGAAGCACAAGCGCATCAACCCACTTATCGGTAATGCTGGTGTATCAGCTGTGCCCGACTCGGCTCGTATCAGTCAAAGCGTCGGTCTCGAATACGACCCTACCAACTACCTGCTCATGCACGCCATGGGTCCCAACGTGGCAGGTGTTATCGGTTCGGCCGTAGCAGCCGGTATCCTACTCGGATTCTTGATGTAAGAAAATCTTGTATTTTATATCTCTATAAGCGCAGATTATGCGAGATGTTACATTATTGTACATCCGCATAATCTGCGTTTTAGTTCAATGGCCTGACTAATGATGATATTTTTTGCTAAGTTTTTCATAAATCCTTTTTACATTTCGCAAATTAGCACTATTTTTGCATATTCTTTAGCAATTTGAAAGTAAAACAGAGAATCTAAAAAACAAAAAGAATATAGCTATGAACAAAATCATCAGCAAAGAACAATTCTCCGAGAAAGTATTCAAACTGGAGATTGAAGCCCCCCTTATTGCCCGTTCACGTAAAGCCGGACACTTTGTCATCGTACGTGTAGATGAAAAAGGCGAACGTATGCCACTAACCATTGCCGGTGCTGACATTGAAAAAGGTACTATTACATTAGTTGTACAAACTGTAGGTTTATCGTCAACCAAATTGTGTAATTTAGGGGTTGGCGATTACGTAATGGACGTAGTAGGACCACTCGGACAAGCCACTCATATACAGAACTACGGTACAGTAGTGTGTGCTGGAGGTGGTGTAGGTGTTGCTCCTATGCTCCCCATTATCCAAGCACTTAAAGCTGCTGGTAATCGCGTCATATCAGTTCTTGCTGGACGTAGCAAGGATTTGATTATCCTTGAAAACGAAGTACGCGCATCGTCTGATGAAGTCATCATCATGACAGACGACGGTTCCTATGGTACAAAAGGGCTCGTTACTGAAGGTATAGAAAGTGTCATCAAGCGTGAAAAGGTTGACAAATGCTTTGCTATCGGACCTGCCATAATGATGAAATTCTGCTGTCTTCTGACTAAAAAATACGAAATTCCTACAGACGTATCTCTTAATACCATTATGGTGGATGGTACAGGTATGTGTGGCGCTTGTCGTATCACAGTTGGTGGAAAGACCAAGTTTGTCTGCGTAGATGGTCCGGAATTTGACGGACATCAAGTAGATTTCGATGAGATGTTCAAACGCATGGGTTCATTCAAGCAAGTGGAAATAGAAGAAATGAACCACTTGGAAGAACATGTATGTAAGATTGAACCTCAAGTTGAAGCCAAACAAGAGCCTTGTAAACCCTGCAGTGAGAAGAACTGCCAATCACCGATGGAAGTTCTCCTCGACCGTAACGCCTCTTGGCGAGAAGATTTGCGCAAAGCCATGAAGCCAAAGGACCGCACTTCCATTGAGCGGTGTCCCATGAATGAATTAGATCCGGCATATCGAGCCACGACACGCACTGAAGAAGTTAACACCGGATACACTCAAGAGCAAGCTATGACAGAAGCCAAACGTTGTTTGGATTGCGCCAACCCGACTTGTATGCAAGGATGTCCTGTAAGCATCAATATTCCTTCATTCATCAAGAACGTAGAACGAGGCGAATTCCTTGAAGCAGCACGTGTATTGAAACACACATCTGCACTGCCTGCTGTTTGTGGCCGTGTGTGCCCACAAGAAAAGCAATGCGAAAGTCAATGCATACACCTGAAAATGGGCAAACCTGCAGTAGCCATAGGTAATTTGGAACGTTTTGTTGCGGACTATGAACGCGAAAGTGGAAACATTGTACTTCCAGAATTGGCAAAGCCCAACGGAATAAAAATTGCGGTAGTAGGTTCAGGTCCTGCCGGATTAAGTTTTGCTGGCGACATGGTGAAATATGGTTACGATGTCACAGTATTCGAAGCACTTCATGAAATTGGCGGTGTACTGAAATACGGTATCCCTGAATTCCGCTTGCCAAACAAGATTGTAGATGTAGAAATCAACAACCTTGAAAAGATGGGCGTGAAATTTGTGAAAGATTGTATCATAGGAAAGACCATCAGCGTGGAAGAACTGCAACAAGAGGGTTATAAAGGTATTTTCATCGCCAGCGGTGCCGGACTGCCAAACTTCATGAACATACCGGGTGAGAACAGTGTAAACATCATGTCCTCTAACGAGTACCTGACCCGCGTAAACTTGATGGACGCTTCGAATCCAGACACAGATACCCCTATCAATCCTGCGAAGAATGTCATTGTTGTAGGTGGCGGTAACACAGCTATGGACTCATGCCGTACAGCCAAACGCCTTGGAGCAGAGAAGGTTTATATCGTTTATCGTCGTAGCGAAGCAGAAATGCCTGCCCGTTTGGAAGAGGTCAAACATGCCAAAGAAGAAGGTATAGAGTTCTTGACCTTACACAACCCAATCGAATACATTGCCGATGAGAAGGGTGCTGTAAAACAAGTAGTTTTGCAAAAGATGGAACTCGGCGAACCTGATGCAAGCGGTCGTCGTAGCCCTGTAGCCATCCCTGGTGCTACTGTAACCCTTGACATAGATATGGCAGTTGTTGCTGTAGGCGTATCACCAAATCCCATCGTTCCTACTTCAGTAAAAGGTTTGGAATTGGGTCGCAAGAACACTATCGCTGTAAACGAACAAATGCAAAGTAATATCCCAACCATTTATGCCGGTGGAGATATTGTCCGTGGTGGTGCTACTGTAATCCTTGCTATGGGTGATGGACGTCGGGCTGCACAGAACATGCACGAACAATTAAGCAAATAACCAACTCTTATAATATAGGGAAGGGGCTGTATCAACAATGTTTTGATACAGCCCCTTCCCTTATATAAGATATATGGATATTATCCACAATGAAAATAACGATTCACCAATTTCAACATTTCATCCTGATTCCCATTGATATCCGCACGCAATGTCTTATCACCGTAACTACGAAGTTTTTTAATAATACCATCAATCATTGCCGAACTAAAAACATTGTATTTTTCAAATGCTTCACGCTGACGTTCCAAACAATCAGCAGACGCTTCACAACTGTCAGGTAAACAAGCTAACGAATTCAACCTTTCAGCATTTTCCTTTTGGTGAATATTTACATTCACATACGTTTTCTCTGCTATGTCCAATGCATTTCCCAATTCAAAACCATAACGGCAAGCCACAGCCAAACCTGCGATGAGTTGATAAATATCAGCAGAACCATCAGGAGAGCGCATTTCTACCGTTTGTTTCTGAGTCGTATCATAATCGCTCTCAGCTTCCAAAGGATTAGCGATTTTGCACATATCACTCTTTGCAGCCCAGCCAAGCGGAACACGTACAAGTACTGAACGATTCCGGTCTCCCCAACAAATATTGGTAGGAGCCTCTTGGTGAGGAACCAAACGGAAATAAGACGTCGGATTCGTATTTCCAAAAGCTGTAATAGAAGGGGCCAACTCCATCATACCAGCAATAGCACGACGTGCTGTAGCAGAAAGAATACCACCATCCAACATCTGATTCTTTCCTTCTTTCATAATGCGCATATGGACATGTAATCCCGAGCCGGCTTTGCCCGCCGTAATTTTCGGAGCAAATGTTATATCATACCCCATTTGGTAACCTAAATTACGGATAATCCACTTAGCTATCATAAGTTGGTCTGCAGCATCTTCTGCATTCACAGGCAAGAACTCTATTTCATTCTGCTCATAGATTTTACCATCAATAGTAAAATTACCAACTTCTGAATGGCCATATTTAATTTGTCCACCAGCCTGCGCTATATAAGCCATACAGCGGGTACGGAACTCATTAAATTTAGCATATGGAGCTGATTCGTGATATCCTTTTTGATCTGTTGCAGGAAACATTCCTGTATCTGGAGCTATCACATAATATTCCAATTCGCCCATCGCTTGAAATTCCATACCAGTCACATCATTAAAAGCTTTACAAGCCTTCCGAAGGGTATTCTCTGGTGAACTCTCTAACAATTCCCCATCTTTATTAAAATAAGAGCAAAGCATCGATAAGGTAGGAATTTCTGCAAATGGATCCAAGAATGCCGTGCTAAAACGAGGCAATACATAAAGATCACTGCTCCCTGCCTCAATAAAGGGAAAGAGACTACTTCCATCCACACGTTCACCACATGTCAGTATTTCATCCAAATAAGCAGCATTATTGATTACAAAATTCAATGTTTTCAATCTGCCGTCACCTGCAGGATACATAAAATTAACCATTCGGATATCATTCTGCTCAATATAGGCAAGAATATCCTCTTTGGTAAATTCCCTGGACGGCTTACCAAGTGAAGTCACCAATTTATTAGGGTTCATTTTCAAGTCTCTATTCATAAAATATTTTATTAATTCTATATCAGTTTACACTCTTGTTCAAAATAATCAATGCAGCTATCACACCTGGAATCCAACCTGCGCATGTGAGTAACAGTACAATAAGAATAGAACCACATCCTCTGTCATATACAGCCAAAGGAGGAAAAATAATTGATAAAATAACTCTCCAAATTGACATATCCTTAATATTTTAATAATTAGTTAATACTGGGTGCGAAGATACAATATTTTTCCTAACAGACAAAAAAATACTTTATTTTGCATATACATTCTGTCAAAAGCTTATCAGAAGATATCCATATATCTATTTCATAAATGCAAAATATACTGCAGCAACCAAACAAAGAAAAGCGGCTGCATGATTCCAATGAAGTGCCTCCCCTTTAAAAAGAGTTGTAACAATAAGTGTAAATACGACTAAAGATACAGCTTCTTGTATCACTTTTAACTGCATAAGCGAATATGGCCCTCCATTCCCTTGAAATCCAATACGATTAGCTGGAACAGCCAAACAATACTCAAAAAAAGCCACACACCAAGAAAAAACTATCACTCCCAACAAGGGCCACGAATTACTGATTTTCATTTCCTGCAATTTCAAATGCCCATACCAAGCAAGTGTCATAAGGACATTAGAGCCCACTAATAACAATACAGTATAAATACTTTTCATTTTCAATATAATTATTTCACAACTCTATATTTTTTTATCTGGCAACAAATCTTCCTGTACATTTGTCATACTCCCCCACAAGCTATACCTCACTTCAGGATTCAATCTCTCTAGTTCTTTCAAAATCCGTTTCATTTGAGAACGATTCGAATTATTTTCATAAGGACAACTTTTCACTTGTTTTTGATAAGCATGTATCTCTGCCAATTTCTCCAACAAACTTTCAGGAACAAGACACAATGGTCTAATAATAGCCATAGGAAATTTTCGCATCTGCAACTTAGGCGGCATGGAACTGAATGCACCTTGAAAAGTTATATTCATCAATAATGTTTCCAGGACATCATCCATATGATGTCCTAATGCAATTTTGTTGCACCCCAACTCCTTAGCAACAGTAAAAAGGGATTTACGTCTATTCCATGAACACAAGAAACAAGGTGATTTACGAGTATCAGTTGAAGGATCAAACGAAGTTTCATACAAACTGAACGGTACCCCCTTAGATTCCGAAAATTCTCTCAAATAATCGATATCCGATTGATAAGAGATGTTTGACATGCGAACATGGACGGCACGAATCTGAAAAGAAGGTTTCTGAATTCGGGCACGTTGGGCTAGAATCTCAAGCAAAGCCAACGAATCTTTACCACCGGATAAACCAACAAGAATCACATCACCATCTTCAATGAGACGATAACCTACCATAGCCTTTATAAAATGCTTATTAATCTGACGAATCAGTCGGTCTTCTTCCGTAAATAGTGCCATATTTTTTCTGTTAAGGATGCAAAATTACACTAAAAACGACATTTTAAGGAAGATTTAACTAAATGATTTCATAAAAAGCCGTTATTTACTAAAAATATTTGTACTTTTGACCAAAGAAGCTGAAACTCTTCAATGGACATAAATGTTTTTATGAGAAATTTACGCATATATATCATAGGACTACTCCTATCATACGGGGGATTAGTTACCTATGCACAAAATCAAGAAAAGGCCAAGCAATTATTCAATGACGAAAAGTTTATAGAGGCAAGAACTGATTTTGAAAAGTTACTTAAAAAGAATCCTAAAAACGGAAATCTGAATTATTGGTATGGGGCTTGTCTTTATGAAACAGGAGAAATTAAAAACAGTTTGCCCTATTTAAAGTTTGCAACCGAACGTCGTATACGAGAGGCCTATAGATACTTAGCTAAATCTTATGCACACGAATACCGTTTCCAAGAAGCAAAGGAAGCTTGGGAAAGCTATTTTTCGCAAATGGAAAAAGCCAAAAAGTCTATAGAAGACTTCCAAGCCGAATTCAAGCAAGTAAATATTGGCCGTCAAATGATGCGTAGCATACAAAATATTACAGTCATTGATAGTTTTGTTGTAAATAAAGACGTTTTTTTAGATGCATATCATCTCAGTAGAGAATCTGGGTCTTTAATACCTTACAATCGTTTCTTTAAAAAGGAAAAGGATACAAACCCAGAGGCTATGGTTTATCTGACAGAAATGAAGAATAAAATTTATTATAGCACATTATCTTCTGATAGCATAATACAAATTTATACTTCAAATTTATTAGGGAACAAGTGGGAGGATGGAATTCCTTTGCAGGGACTCCCGACTAATTGCCCTATCAATTATCCCTATATGCTTTCCGATGGAGCAACTTTTTATTATGCCGCCAAGCATGAAGAGTCTTTGGGGGGATATGATATATTTGTGACTAGATATGATGCTGAAAACGACAGATTCTTACGAGCAGAAAATATCGGTATGCCATTCAATTCACCAGCCAATGACTACATGTATGCGTTTGATGAATTTAATAATTTAGGTTGGTTCGCAACGGAACGTTTTCAACCAGAAGGCAAAGTTTGTATTTACGTTTTTATTCCAAACGAAGGGAATCATACGTTAGACGAGAATAGTTTTACGACTGACTCACTATGCAAACGTGCCAAGTTATCATCTATTAAAGATACTTGGAGTGATGAGAATCTTGTACGCAAAGCCAAACAAACGCTTGCAACCATCATTTACACCAAGCCCATGAAGGAACAAAAAAAGGATTTTGAACTTATAATAGATGATTTAACAACTTATTATACTTTAGACGATTTCAGATCTAAAGAAGCACGTCAGGTAGCCATTAATTGGCTACAAATGAAAAAGGATTTATTACAATTAAGCAAACAATTGGAAGTCCAAAGAAATGCTTACACCCGTTCCAATAAAAATCAACGCCTAAGTATCGCTCCTGCATTGTTGGATATAGAACAAAGAGTAGAAACTTTGGAGCAACAAGTCATCAGTTTAGAAAAAGAAATTCGCAACAGTGAGATCCGTTTTCTCCAAGGAAAATAAACCTTACCATACATTCCGTATGATACAAATTTGAATTCTTCATATAAACATAACAAATTATGGACTTATTCATTATCATCACCTTATTAATAGCAGGCATCATTCTGCTTCTATTGGAAGTTTTCTTATTCCCGGGAATCAGTTTAGCAGGAATTGGTGCTACAGTTTGCCTAATTTATGCTAACATATACTCTTTTACAGAATTAGGTACATGGCCTGGCGTTATAACATTAATCGTGTCTATCATTAGTAGCATCTTGGTTTTTGTTTGGTTCATGCGTTCCAAATCATTAGATCGGTTAGCTCTAAAAAAAGACATAGATTCTACAGTAAAACAACCAGAAATAAACGCGATCCGACCTGGTGACACTGGAATTGCACTTACCCGTTTGGCTCAAATTGGTAATGCCCAATTCGGCGATTTCATTATTGAAGTAAAAAGTGCTGGAGATTTTATTGACGCAAAAACTCCTATCATTGTTGACCGCATCATCAACAACATTATCATAGTAAAACCACAATAAAAAAAACAGAACTTATTATCCCTCTAAAAAGTATATATTTTTAAAATCAATAATCATGTACATGCCATTTATTTTAATTGCCGGAGTCATCATCTTTATCTCCGTTTTTTTTCATTATGTACCATTTATTTTATGGTTATCAGCTAAGGTTTCTGGAGTTAACATCTCGCTCATCCAACTATTTTTGATGCGCATCCGTAATGTTCCTCCTTCGGTAATAGTACAGGCTCTCATCGAAGCCCATAAGGCAGGCTTAAGTACTATTACTCGCGATGAATTAGAAGCCCACTATTTGGCTGGTGGCCATGTGGAAAAGGTTGTACACGCACTGGTTTCAGCCTCTAAAGCCAATATCGAACTGTCTTTTCAAATGGCGACAGCCATTGATTTGGCCGGTCGTGATGTATTTGAAGCCGTACAGATGTCTGTAAATCCTAAAGTCATCGATACTCCCCCTGTAACAGCTGTAGCCAAAGACGGTATCCAGCTCATAGCCAAAGCCCGTGTAACAGTACGTGCAAACATACGTCAATTAGTTGGTGGTGCTGGTGAAGACACCGTATTGGCTCGCGTTGGCGAAGGTATTGTCTCTTCTATTGGTTCATCAGAAAACCACAAAAGTGTCCTTGAAAATCCAGATTCTATATCCAAACTGGTACTACGAAAAGGACTGGATGCCGGTACTGCATTCGAAATCCTATCCATTGACATTGCAGATATCGATATAGGTAAGAACATCGGCGCAGCCTTGCAGATTGACCAAGCCAATGCCGACAAGAACATTGCTCAAGCCAAAGCAGAAGAACGTCGTGCGATGGCTGTAGCCAGCGAGCAAGAAATGAAAGCTAAAGCCGAAGAAGCTCGCGCAATGGTAATCCAAGCCGAAGCAGAAGTCCCCAAAGCTATGGCTGAAGCTTTCCGCAATGGGAATTTGGGCATCATGGACTATTACCGCATGAAAAACATCCAAGCCGATACACAGATGCGTGATAGTATAGCACATACTGAGTCCGGATGTTCATGTGAACCTTTAGACAAATAGTTCGATACCCCATTTATTAAGGTACAATTTACCATTCAGCCTATACTCTGAATAAGTAAATTGTACCTTGTTCTCAATATCCAGACATAATTATTTTATTATAACGTATATCTCACTATCATGAAAAAGTTTTTTTTCACTCTATGCATAGCCTGTTCTTTAGCATTAACTGCTTTAGCTCAAGAGTCAGCCCAAACAAAGAAACCGGCCACTCTCCGCTTTGATTTTGGTGGTGGAGAAGTTGCTGAAGGATTCATTGGAGTCACAGCCTCTACTGGTTATTCAGAAACACTTGGTTACGGATTTGAAGATGGGGCCAAAATTATAGAGACTGTCCGTACTCCCAAAAAGAAAAAAAACATCGATGCGCTAAACTATGACTTTATCACCAGTGAAGATGGAACTCCTTTCCGCTTCTCAGTACAACTACCCGAAGGCAATTACAAGGTAACCGTTACCTTGGGGGATAAAGAGGGTACATCCAAAACAACTGTCAGAGCTGAAACACGCCGTCTGATGCTTGAAAGTGCCACGACCAACAAAGGGGAGATACGCAAAGAGAGTTTCAATGTGAACATACGTACCCCAAAACTATCAGCAGGCAATACCATCAAACTTGATTCGCATGAATGGGATGCTAAGACTGGTACAATCAAGACCCTTACATGGGACAATAAACTGACTATACAGTTCCACGATGAACGCCCTTGTGTGTGCGCTATCGAGATTGAGCCATTGGATGATGTAATCACTGTTTTTGTCATCGGTGATTCGACTGTCACCGACCAACGTTCTGCTGGCACATGGGCTCAATACCTGCCCCGCTGGTTCAAAAACAATGTCGTGATAGCCAATCATGCAGAATCAGGACAGACCCTCAAAGGATTCCGTTTCCAACGCCGTTGGGATAAGGTAATGGAAAGTGTCAAAGAAGGCGATTACCTATTTATCCAATTAGGCACTAACGATGAGAAAAAGAAAGGACACGATCCCATGTGGCCAGCCGATGACCATGCTGGAGACTGGATACGGACACATTCCGATGCCGAAACCGACTACATTTGGGAACTTGCTATTATGGCCGTCGAAGCACGCCGTCACGGTGTAATTCCCGTCATCGTATCCCCCATGAGCAAATTTGACCGTAAGAATCTAGTTCCTACCCATGTCATGGATGCTTATGGGGAAAATGCCTCCAAAGCTGCCGAATTAGCGCAATGTGCCTTCATTGATTTGTGGGGAATGAGTATCGATATCATCAATGCTGTGGGAGAAGATGCCCTACACGTTTATTCTGACGGGACACATACCAACGATTACGGAGGTTACCTGTACTCGCTCTGCATTGCTAAAGGAATCAAAGAAAATGGACTTGAACTGGCGAATTATCTGGTTGACGACTTGATTGATATCAATCCGAAGAATCCGACACCCCGCTATTCAGACTTTACGGTTCCTATTGAAAAGCGGGTAGCCCCTCGCCGTAAGGGTACAACATCCATGGGATTTGCGGCAGAAGGCTTGGCTCCGGGACAACGTTTTCCCGGTGACACCCAAGGCGAAGCAGAATATCGCGCGGCCCAGAAAGCCAAGCAAAGGAAATAACAATCGCAAACCCGAGTATCAATTCTAATAAACCAACTATGCTGAAATATTTTCCAGAGTCTGAACTTATTATCAATCCTGACGGTTCGATTTTCCACCTACACTTACGACCCGAACAACTGGCCGACAAAGTCATATTGGTTGGCGATCCGGGGCGTGTAGCACTCGTGGCTTCACATTTCGAGACAATAGAGTGTAACATAGAAAGTCGTGAATTCAAGACTGTTACAGGCTTATATAAAGGCAAACGAATCACAGTACTTTCCACAGGTATCGGGTGTGATAATATAGATATCGTAATGAACGAATTGGATGCTTTGGCCAACATTGATTTTCACACACGGCATGAGCATCCAACCCATCGCACATTGGAAATTGTCCGCATAGGAACCTGTGGAGGACTTCAACCAAACACTCCTATCGGAACTTTTATCCTTTCGGAAAAGAGTATAGGTTTTGACGGGCTACTCAACTTCTATGCAGGACGCGACACGATATGTGATTCGACGCTCGAAGCAGCCTTCAAATCGCATGTTGAATGGCCTCTCTCTATGGGAAATCCTTACGCGGTTTCTGCTGATTCAGAACTCACCACACGCATAGCTGGCACAACTGAGGAAATGGTACGTGGTATCACCATTGCTTGTGGAGGCTTTTTTGGTCCGCAAGGAAGAGAATTACGCATACCACTTGCGTTTCCCTGTTTAAATGAAAAAATTGGCACTTTCCAACATACAGGATTATGTATTACCAATTTTGAAATGGAAAGTTCTGCTTTAGCCGGTTTATCCCTACTCCTTGGGCACAAAGCCACAACCATATGTATGGTTATCGCCAATAGATTAGCTAAAGAAGCCAATGCAAATTATAAGAATTCGATAGACAATCTCATCACCATAGTTTTAGATCGTATATAATAATATATCAATATTGCAATTATAAATATATAACAAATAACATTGTATCATGAATAAAAAAACTTTGTATTTGTCTCTATTTTTACTATCCTTTTTATATATCGGATGTAGTACCGTCCCCATAACCGGACGTAAACAGGTCCTTTTGGTTAGTGACCAAGAAATTCTTTCTGCAAGTCTCACCCAATACAGTAGTTATATGAATAGTGCATCACGCTCTACCAACCCGACTCGTTCTTCTATGGTTACCCGCGTCGGTCAACGTATTGCCGCTGCAACTGAAAAATATCTTCGCCAAAACGGTTTAGAGAATGAATTAGCAAACTTCTCTTGGGAATTCAATCTAGTGAACGATACACAAATAAATGCATTCTGTATGCCGGGAGGAAAAATTGTTGTTTACGAAGGTTTGATGAAATTAATTGATTCTGAAGATGAACTTGCAGTTGTTGTCGGTCACGAAGTTGCACATGCCGTAGCTAAACATAGTAATGAACGTATGAGCCAACAAATGCTCACTCAATATGGTGCTCAGGTACTCAGCGCTGCTGTAGCCAAGAAAAGTGAGATGATACAAAGTATGGCAGGCCAAATCTATGGTCTTGGTGCCCAATACGGTCTTACCCTTCCATTCTCTCGTAAACACGAATTAGAAGCAGACTATATGGGACTGATACTAATGACCATTGCAGGATACAATCCGGATGTAGCGGTAGGTTTTTGGCAAAAAATGTCTGCAGATGGAACACAAACTCCAGAATTCATGAGTACACATCCGAGTGACGCCAAACGTATCAAAGAAATTCAGGAAGAACTACCCAAAATAAAGAAAGCATATCAATCATCAGGAATAAAAAACACCAATTCTACATCCCCAAAAGCCATTTACGAATGGAACTTTAAGTAACAAAGCATATTTGAGAAGAAAAAAGAATCTTAAAAAGAGTATTAAAACGGATTCATTTGTAATAATAGAACTGTTCATATCATTTTTTTGCCTAAATTTGCAGCCATTATGAGAAGAATATTATTCTATTTATTACTTATACTTATTGGAGGCGCAGCACAAGGCCAACAACGTTTATCCAATAATCGCACCAAATCTTTTACAGGTATTGGAGATGATTTGGGAAACAATATGACACAGGAAGACCGTTCCCGTATGCAACAGGATAGTACGACGACTGAAGTTACCGATATTCCTGTTGACCTACATCAGTGGACATTATCATCGCGTTTTGGCGATATCCATCCAACAACTGTGGATACTGTATGGCATCAATATATGAATGCTCACCTGAATGAAGGAATGACAGGAGAGTTTAACCATCTTGGTAACTTTGGATCACCTCGTGAATCTCGTATTTATTTTGAGCGGGAGACTCATACGAATCTTTTTTTTACTGACCCTTATACATTTTTCTACCTCAAACCTGACCAGTTCCATTTCACTAATACAAAATCCCCTTTCACTAATCTGACATACTACAGTGCCGGAAACAAATTGAATGGAGATGATCATTTCAAAGCCTACTTTGCTATCAATGCCAACAAGAGAACAGGCTTTGGTTTTTTAGCGGATTATGTATATGGCCGCGGACAATACAATAGTCAATCTACCTCACTATTCAATGCAAGTCTCTATGCTTACCATCATGGAGAACGATATCAAGCAAATTTTTTGGCCAGTAACTATCACATGAAAATGGCTGAAAATGGAGGTATTACAGATGACCGATATATTACAGATCCTATGGAAATGGCTGAGGGAGAACGAACTTATGATCCTGCCAATATCCCCACAAAAATGGAAAAGGCATGGAATCGTAATGATAATTGGAACATCTATTTCAATCATCGCTATAGTGTTGGTTTTTATCGAAGTGAGGAATTGGCTGAAGATGATACCACCACTACTCCTAAAGAAACGTTCATTCCTGTTACCAGTTTCATTCACACAGCCCAAGTTACTACTAACGATAGAAAATTTATTAGCCGCAATGAACCAACCAATTACTATTTAAACAATTATCCATTAAATGGAGATACAGACCGCACTCGCTTTCTCTCGGTCAAAAACACCTTCAGCATAGCCTTATTAGAGGGATTTAACAAATGGGCTCAAGCAGGTTTGGCAGCATACATAACTCACGAATACCGTCAATTTCATTTGCCAGATACATTTATATATGAATCGGCAGAATATACTCATAAGTACTCCGAGAATATTGTCAGTGTTGGCGGGAAATTGACTCGTCGTCAAGGCCATACACTTCACTATGATTTATTAGGAGAAACAGTCATTGCAGGAGAAGATCTTGGACAATTTTTAGTTGAAGGAAGTGGCAACCTGAATTTTCGCCTATTCAAAGACACCGTACGTTTAGACGTTAAAGCCCATATTAAAAATATGGCTCCTTCGTTTTATTTCCGCCATTATCACTCACGACACTATTGGTGGGACAATAATGATTTGGACAAGGTTTTCAGTACCCGCTTAGAAGGAGGGATAACAATCGAAAAAAGTCGTACCCGCCTGCGTGCCGGAGTAGAGAACATTAAGAACTATACTTATTTCGCAAATAATAGCCAACCTGTTTTGAATAGCAATAATTCCCCAACGACATACAGAAACAGTGTTCATGTAGCCCAATGCAGTGACAATATCCAAGTTTTTACAGCACGCCTTTCACAAGATTTCAAATTAGGCATTTTCCATTTGGACAATGAAATAACTTACCAAAAAAGTAGTAACAATACCGTACTTCCATTACCCGAATTATCACTCTACCACAACTTTTATATTTCATTCAAATTAGCAAAAGTATTGAGCATGGAATTCGGTGCAGATTTACGCTATTTCAGCAAATATTATGCATCAGATTATGCACCAGCTTTAGGACAGTTCATCCAACAAAACCAACAAGACAAAGTTAAAATCGGTGGATACCCCTTCGTAAATGTATATTTGAACGCCCATCTGAAACGTACCCGTTTCTACGTTATGATGTACCATATCAACGAAGGAACGGGAGATTCGAATTATTTCTTGGCTCCCCACTACCCCATCAATCCACGCACATTACAATTAGGACTTTCATGGAACTTCTTTGATTAGTCCCATACAAAGTTTAGACTTATAACAGACTTCAATTATGCAATGGAAAAGATATCGGAAATATCCAATCATAGGTATTCTCATCGCCATCAGTGCCATCATAATGCTTCCGTCTAAAAGTCCTCACCGTTCTTTCCGGGATTATGAGGATATACAAACTGAAGGGATATTACGTATCACTACAAATTATAGTACAAAAAGTTACTATGTAAATGATAAAGGCAATATTGATGGGTATCATTATCAGTTAGCCAAACAGTTTGCTGATATCCATAATTTAAAATTGGAAGTCATCCCACTCACAAGCTATATTGAGCAAGAAGAATTATTGAGAAATGGAGGTTGCGATATCATCATTAATGGAAGACCTTTAAGCATTCTGCCTGATACATTTTTCAGACACACTGTCCCTGTTGACATCAATAGGCAAATCCTCATTCAAAGAAGGCCCTTAACCTCAACAGACAGTACACAATATTATCTTAAAAGTCAAATAGATTTGGCAGGACGAACATTGACGATACCAGCCGGTTCAACCTTTAGAAATCGTATTCACCATCTGATTGAAGAAATTGGAGATACTATTTATATCCACGAAATGCCCTTATATGGGGAAGAACAACTGATGGCTATGGTAGCTCATGGTGATATTCCTTATGCCATATGCGATGAAAAGACTGTCAAGGCATACATACATCAATATCCACAATTGGATAACACCTTAGCTTTCGGTTTCAATCAATTTTATACATGGATTGTCAACCAACATTCAACTGCATTGTTGGATAGCCTGAATATTTGGATTCCACGTTTACAGGAAAATAAACACATCGCAAAAGAAAAGTAATTTAGAAGATAACAATATTATCATGGATACTATAAAGTGGGGATTTATCGGTTGTGGAGAAGCAACAGAAAAAAAAAGTGGACCAGCTTTCGCCCAAGTCAAAGGTTCAACCGTCATAGCAGTGATGAGCCGTGACAAAAATAAAGCGAAATCCTATGCTGAAAGAAATGGTATTCCGAAATGGTACACCGATGCACAAGAATTGGTGGACGATCCCGATGTAAATGCAGTATATATTGCCACTCCACCATCTTCACATGCCACATTTGCCATCATGGCAATGAAAGCTGGTAAACCTGCTTACATAGAAAAGCCTATGGCTGCAAGTTACGAAGAATGTGCACGCATCAATCGAATCAGCGAACAGACAGGAGTCCCCTGTTTCGTTGCTTATTACCGCAGATACTTACCTTACTTCCAAAAAGTAAAGGAACTTCTGAAGCAAGGTGAAATAGGCAATGTCATCAACGTACAAATTCGTTTTGCACAACCTCCTCGGGCCCTGGATTACAACACAGGAAATCTGCCATGGCGTGTACAACCGATAATTTCTGGCGGAGGTTATTTCTATGATTTGGCCCCCCATCAATTGGATTTGTTACAAGACATGTTTGGCGTCATCCTTGAAGCACAAGGATATACCAGTAATCGGGGAGGACTTTATAAAGTCGAGGATACTCTTAGCGCCTGTTTCAAATTTGAAAATGGTTTGCCTGGTTCTGGCTCTTGGTGCTTTGTTGCTCATGAATCAGCCATGGAGGACCGTATTGAGATTATTGGCGACAAAGGTATGCTCAGTTTTTCGGTCTTTACATTTGAACCTATAAGCCTGCATACCGAAAGAGGTACAGAAATGTTCGATATCCCCAATCCTCCCTTTGTACAACTACCATTAATCCAATCCGTCGTTAGTCATCTACGCAAGGAAGGAATTTGCACGTGTGATAATATTAGTGCCACTCCTACCAATTGGGTCATGGATAAGATTCTTGGAAAAATCTAACCCCCTTTGAACAAGCCTGCTTTACTCCCCATATGAAAAAGTCATGTATAATACTCCTATTTATACTCGCAAGCGCTTTGACGATAAGCGCAGTGGAGAAAAAGAAATCATCTGAGGATTTTCAAGCAGATACTTGTTCACTCTCTAACATTCACGATACCAAAAAGAAAAATATTTTCATAAAAGCCTATGATTTATTAGTCAATTATCTCGATTATTATAGCTACGATACAGCATATATCCGACCACCTGCATTCAAATATACTGTAATGTTGCAGCAAAGCGCTTCGTTCGAGAATTATACAATTCGAACAAATACGCCACGCGTTCAGAAATTAAGATTGGCGCCCGATCACAGTTACAAATTGGGAGCCTATTTCGGATGGCACTCTCTTTTTTTAGGGTTCTCCATCAATACGAATGAACTATTCTCCAAACGGAAAGGTTCTAACAAAAAGACTGAATATTTCATCAACATGTACGGTTGTCAGTTAGGTTGTGATCTTTTTTATCGTAGCACTGGTAATGATTTCAAGATTCGGGAAAGTGAAGGATTCTTTCACAATGGAGTAGAGCACAATTTACGGGGTGTCGATTATAGTGGTTTGAAAGTAAAATCTTTTGGAGCCAACGTTTATTATGTTTTCAATAACAAACACTTCTCTTACCCAGCAGCCTATGCCCAAACAACGGTACAAAAAATCAGTCGTGGCACATTGGTTGCCGGGCTCTCATGGTCAAGGCATGACTGCGATTTCAACCATAGCTTATTACCCGAAGAGATTCGAAATGATATGAGTGAAAGTTTGAAATTCACCAATGTCAGATATACCGATTTCAACATTAATTTCGGATATGCGTTCAATTGGGTATTCCAAGACAATTGGTTATTAGCCGTAGCACTGACCCCTGCTATAGCTTACAAGACATCCAACATCCAAGTACAGAGTTCTGATTACAATCAAAAATATCGTAACATCAATTTTGACTTCATTACACGAGCCGGTCTTGTCTATAACAACAATCGTTTTTTTGCTGGTGCATCAGCCGTAGCCCATGTTTACCAATACTACCAAAAGAATTTCTCATTAACGGATAATTTCGGCATTCTAAATGTATATGTAGGTCTCAATTTTGGCAAAAAGGATTGAAACATATTATTTGAAGACCGAAATTTTGGTCTTATATTTTCCACCAACAATCACATACACACCTTCTGACAATTTCTCGCGAAGTTCATTTACTTCCACACTTGTTGCTACTAAAACACCTTGCAAAGTAAAAACATCTACTAATAAGTCCCTATTTTCATTCTCAATAACATCTACTTTAAAAGAGCCTATCACATACACATCTGCATCAGGCATAGTTTCTGGAATGTCACTCCAGCCACTGAAAATACATCCCTCTTTAGCAGGAATATCCAATAACTTTATCGTATCACCATATGCAACCAATTCTGTAGCATAAGGCTCCCCATCAATCAAATATATTAATTGATATTCATTTTTTATATATTCACCTTTCGCTATTATATCGTTTGCAGGCATCGTAGCCGGCAATTCGCTCCATCCACTAAAAGTATGACCAACCTTATTCGGATACTCCAATGGTATTACCTCATCACCATAATTTATAGAATCCGATGCATATAGTATATTATCAACAAAGTATGTAATAACATAACTGTTTACAATATAAGACCCGTTCACGACAATATCTGTGAATGGCATAGTTCCTGGTATTTCGCTCCAACCACTAAAAGTATATCCCTCTTTCTCTTCGGGAAAAGGTTCTGGTTCTATTATAGAGCCAAACAATACCGTTGAGCGTTTGTACTCTTTTCCATCAATCATATATATGAGATCGAATATATACTCTTTATCAATCACATATGTGCCATGAACAATCAAGTCGCAGGCAGGCATCACCGCTGGTAATTCTCCCCAACCAGCAAACAAATATCCCGTTTTCTGAGGAACCTCAAGCAAAGGAACTGATGCCCCGAATACAACCTGTTTCGTCCCGATAATTTCTCCTTCCAAGATATACGTTACAGTATATATATTAGGTTGGAAAGAGCCTTGTATCACAAGATCTTCAGCTGGCATTGTTTCAGGCAATTCACTCCAACCGCTGAATGTGTGACCTATTTTAGACGGCATCGGTTCAGGTTCAAGAAGAGTACCATAGGCTATCTCCATACGCTTATACTCTAAACCATCCAACACATATACCAATGAATAGCTGTTCACCATAAAATTCCCTACAATAGTCAAATTACCGGCAGGCATTGTTTCTGGCAATTCACTCCAACCACTGAATGTGTGACCTATTTTTGATGGCATCGGTTCAGGTTCAAGAGGAGTACCATAGGCTATCTCCATACGCTTATACTCCAAACCATCCAACACATATACTAATGAATAGCTGTTCACCATAAAGTTCCCTACAATAGTCAAATTACCGGCAGGCATTGTTTTTGGCAATTCACTCCAACCACTGAATATGTGCCCTATTTTTGATGGCATCGGTTCAGGTTCAAGAGGAGTACCATAGGCTATCTCCATACGCTTATATTCCAAACCATCCACCATATACACCAATGAATAGCTGTTCACCATAAAATTCCCTACAATAGTCAAATTACCGGCAGGCATTGTTTCTGGCAATTCACTCCAGCCACTGAATGTGTGACCTATTTTAGACGGTATCGGTTCAGGTTCAAGAGGAGTACCATAGGCTATCTCCATACGCTTATATTCCAAACCATCCACCATATACACCAATGAATAGCTGTTGACAACATATTTCCCATTAATCGTCAAATCACGAGCTGGCATACTCTCAAGCAAACATTCCCACCCCTCAAATGTATATCCCTCTTTTGGGGGAACTGCCGGATGAAGTAGTTTTTTCCCATATTCGATGTCGTCTATTTTATATACTGTCCCATCCAAGATATAGGTTACTTGATATTGCTTGGTAGAGGTTGTTCCATATATTGTCAATTTCTCAGCAGGCATTACATCTGGTACATTTTGCCATCCATTAAACAAATACCCTTCTCCTACAACCACATCAGGTGGAGTAATAGGTTCCCCCACAGCAATTTCTTGACTCTTATAAACGTTACCATCAAGTATATAAGTCACTTTATACAATTCCACGTCCACAAGTTCTACTTGAAATGATAAACTGACAGTTCCTATACTTCCTACAGCATTTCCTTCCACAGGATATCCTTCCTTGTCACATATATTCTTCAGACTGATATTAGCATAACGTAATCCATCATCATTAACGGGAACATCATCCATAGAGATTCCTTGAAGATTCAATATAATGACATTACCTTTTATAATATAAGGTATGGCAATTTCTGTCCATGTATTCTTCTCACGGTCTCCATAGCTCAATATAGCACTTTTTGTTTCACACGTCACCTCCTCTGAGAACGTCAATTCAATAAGTCCTTCATCGCTACCCGGATAATAATAAGACTTTAATACTTCCACATTACTCACATTTGTCAATCTCGTTGCCCGCGCAGAAGCCAAATAATTTACCACGATTTCTCCATCATACTTATTTTTAGCATTATTTCTATCCACCACATTTTTCAATACCACTTGAAAAGTTTCTCCTTCTTTCAAGTCACCTTCATCCAACAGTTGATTATAAACATCTGCCAGTTTAACAATATAGATAGTAGCCTGAGTATTGTAATCTTCCGATAATATAATGTCTTGTACATGCACTGTTTTACCATTTTTCAACAACACATATGCTTCTGCTTTAGAGGCATCAATCTCTACATTGAAATAAAAACTTACATTTCCATCCTTCTCTGTTGTCCGATAGACAGAACCTTCTTCTGGTATAATATTGGTTGATTGGACAGGAAGAAATGGATTACCTGCCACAAAAGCCACATCCATAGTAACACTCTTACCCCATGTATTGTCATTTTGGAACTTATAGATTTTATGAGCCTCAACCCCAAGTACACTACTATTGCCAAACTGAGGTAGATTTCCTGACACATTTTCATTGATTCCAAGAACCCGCAATCTTTCGGACATATTCAGATACAATACCCCATCAGTTTCTGGCACAAAGGTGAAATAAGCAACTTTAAAGTTGGTAGGAAACAAATAACTTTTCCCCACTTCCAAAGCCATTGGAGTATCTTTGGTAGTTCCTTCCAAACGAATTTGTGCAATCATATTCATGAACAGACATATAGAAATGCACAAGGCTGTCAATCTTCTCATCACAACTTTTTTACAATTATTAGCCTGCAAATGTAGTGCTTTCTTCCTGAAAGAGTTTGTCTGGACATAAAAAAGCGGTACACACAAAACCATATTTTTATGATTCTGTAAACGTCTCCATCTTTGATTGACCTTTTATTTCAGAAAGTCATAAATTTCCCACAAAAAAATATAGCTACACCGGATTCGGTGTAGCTATACCACGTATTTATATATATGAATGTGAAGAAGGCAGATTACATCACTTCACAATCACTTTGCGTCCTTTCACAATATAGAATCCTTTGGAGAGTCTCTCCAGACTTGTAGCCTGTTTGCGTACGCAAACACCCGTAATATCATAAATATCTGCAGGAGTGGCAAAGAGAATTTCTCCTGCCTGAGGACGGACAACGGGCAAGTCTATACTTGTCACGTCATCAGGACTCATGCTACCATAATAATAGAGACGGAAATTGTCGAAGATTGTCCAATAGTTACTTGCCGATGAAGAGTTACGCAATCCCACCTTCAAGTTACCCTTCGCACTGAGTTGGATCATCACCGAATTTTCATACAACCCCTCTTTGAAATAAGCTTCTGTAGCCGCCATATTATTAGGGATATATTTCGTAGGGTTGCTTCCTACGGCAGTCTCTGTACCCACACCCAATTTGGTCTCACGTGCTTCGGCTGCGATATGTTTGATTTTCGTATTCTTCGATCCGGCATAGAGATAAGCCACCACATTGTTCGTACCAGCCACATAGTTGTTGTATGAATCCGCCGAAGTACCTGGACGCTGGAAAGCTTGCGCACACAGTTCGTACGTACCGGCTGGCAATCCTTTGATTGTCTGATTCATGTCGAATTTTGTCTGATAAAATTCTCCACAATGATAATTGATTGTAGGCACAGTTGACCATCCGTCACCATTTTCAATTCCAGCATCTGCCATCAAGTATGTCAAATCAAAAGGTTGTCTGGCATCAGAGGGAGTCGCCTTGTTCAAGAAACTCATACAAGAATCATTGACTTCCTCCATCAGTTCCATCAGTTCGTTGACACCGAGCTTGTCCATATCCATGTTTTCACAGGATGCTATAAAGCCATTCATCGCCATGTCTGTACCAGGTACATCCTCGGTGTGAGGTGTCTGCATCAAGTTCTTCAATTGTGCCAGTGCGTCGGTGAACAGTGTTTGCGAAGCCTTGGCCGATA
Organism: Phocaeicola sp.; assembly: GCA_045545095.1. GTDB lineage: Bacteria > Bacteroidota > Bacteroidia > Bacteroidales > Bacteroidaceae > Phocaeicola_A. The sequence goes on from JAZQAG010000041.1 coordinate 100,305, forward strand.
TCTTATCTGCCGCCTGCACCTCTTCTGCGGTCATTATCAACCAGCGTTGCTTACTGGCATCGTTGCCCATATTGTAGGTAGATGTGGTGGTCAATCCACTTGTACCGATGGTAAAACAATTAGGATTCTCATTCCATGATTCCGGATGGATAATCCAATATCCACGCAAGCCACTATCCTCCCCATTTCCGAAGTCTGCATCCACTCGTGAACGCATCAGATGGAAATTTTCATTAGTTGACGCTATTGCCACATCCGCCAAACGGAATCCGTGATTTCCTGTACCATAATAAGTCAAGTATCGGCCTGTCGCCACATTACGCAGTTGGTAATAACGGGTTTGAGGATTGAAAGTGATATACCATGCCACACTATCTGTGAGAACGGCTTTCTCGGCACTCATCTTCTCCATAACCACACGCTTCAATCTGTTTTCCCTCAAGAAAGAGGTGTGAAGCCCACCATCCAAAGATTCACTCTTGATATAATATTTGATGGTATCCTCTTGTGGGAAGCAATATGCCGGAGTACCTATACCACTGGCACCGGTAGGTGGCAATCCGTCCTCACCCAATGCCTGGGCTATCATGGCACATCCCATATACAGCAATTCACTACCTGTATCTTCCTGAGCTCCATTTATACCATAGGGCCACATGTGTGTACCGTCTCCATTGAGAGAGCTTGTCGTGTTGTTGTCCCAAAAACGGAGGAATTCCGTCACCCGGTCACCTAACCATAGACCTCCTGTCGTATTTGAACGAAGAGCAGCATTGTTCTGCCATACCCAATGGGTACCGACTCCTATACCATGCAACAATTCATGCAAGATAGTACCCGTCCGTTGATAACTGGGATTAGGTCCTACACGCATCCAACCGCCATAGCTACAATCTGCTGTTGGAGTCCCGGAGCCATAGTGTACCGATGTGGAAAATCCGCTGATGCAGGTATATTCATTCAGATAGTCAATGGCATCCTGCACTGCCGCATTGATACGTGCATTCTCTTCAGCAGATCCGCCATTGTCATAACTCCACCCCATAGTTCCTTTGGGAAGAGTGATAACCTTTACCACATTACCATAATAGGCCGTACTATCATGCATCAATACATAAGCACGCATGTGATAGACCGTTGCCGGGGTCAATCCTTCGATGTAGTACAGTTGTCCTCCTTGGCTCAACACCTTCTTCGTATGAGCATCTTTGATTGTCGGCTCACTGGTCTCGCTACTCCAACAGAAGCCACGCTCTTTAAGGTTAGTTATACCGATGCCGCTCATTGTGCAACGTCCGAATGCAGTGGTTGCTCCACGAGCAATGTAAGGATTGGTTGTCACCGTCTGAGCCGTCAAGTTCAATCCCAAAGCCATACACAATGTCGTCAATAAGTGTAATTTTTTGTTTTTCATACATCTATAATATTAGTTTCTTGTTTGCAAAAGTACTATTTACTTTTATAAACAAAAAGAAAAAAATCCTATTTTTATTAAATAACCAATATTTTAACTTTCATCATGTGTGGTCTATTTGTCCCATTCCCATTTCATTAGTTGGCTCATGATGCATATATATTATTAAGTTTATACTCCCTCCCTTGTCATTTTGAAATAATAATCGTACCTTTGCCCGACAAAAAGAATCAATTTATGACCAATCACTTTACAAGAATAGCCGTAAAGATAGGTAGCAACGTGCTTACGCGCACAGATGGCACACTGGATGTCACCCGTATGTCGGCTTTGGTGGATCAGGTGGCCGAACTTCGTCGCGAAGGCATTGAGGTCATCCTCATCTCTTCCGGTGCCGTAGCATCGGGACGTAGCGAGTTGCATATAGACAAGAAGATGGATAGTGTGGAGCAACGCCAGCTCTACTCGGCCGTTGGACAGGCCAAACTCATCAACCGCTACTACGAGCTTTTCCGCGAACATCATATACCCGTGGGGCAGGTGCTTACCATGAAGGAGAACTTCGGCACACGCCGCCATTATTTGAACCAACGTGGTTGCATGACCGTGATGCTGGAGAATGGAGTCATCCCTATTGTCAATGAGAATGACACCATCTCCGTGACCGAACTGATGTTTACTGACAACGATGAGCTGAGCGGCCTCATTGCCTCCATGATGGATGCACAGGCATTGGTCATCCTCAGCAATATTGATGGCATTTTCACGGGGTCACCCGCCGATCCGGCAAGCCGCCTCATCCCTGTGGTGGAGTTGGGTAAAGACCTGACGGAGTATATACAGACCGAGAAGTCGGGCTTTGGCCGTGGCGGTATGATTACCAAGACCAATATCGCCCGCAAGGTGGCCGACGAAGGCATCACCGTGTTCATTGCCAACGGCAAGCGTGACAATATTCTGGTGGACCTTATGCACGACCCTGAGGGGACACGTTGTACCCGTTTTGAGCCCAACCGCGAGGCCATGGGCAGTGTGAAGAAATGGATAGCCCACTCCGAAGGATTTGCCAAGGGAGAGATTCATCTGAATGAACGTGCCGTAGAAGTGCTCACGGGCGATCAGGCCGTCAGTCTGCTTCCTGTGGGTGTCACTCGCGTTGAGGGCGATTTTGAGAAGGACGACATTGTCAGCCTGATGGATGCTCATGGCATCCGCATCGGTGTCGGCCGCGTGGCCTGCGATGCATCCGAGGCCCGTAGTGTGGCGGGCAAGCATGGACAACGTCCCCTGATTCATTACGACTATCTTTATTTGGAATAATATTTGATTATGGCAAGAAGATTCTATTTCAGCCTCTGTCTGGCCGTCGTTTTTAGCCTCTCTCTCATGGCAGGCCGCCCTGCCCGTGTGATTATTACCGCCGGGCAATCCAACACCGATGGCCGGTGTCCCAATACCGAATTGCCTGCTTATATCAAGGCTTTGGCCAAAGATACCATTACCTTCCAGCGTGGTGCCTACAACTTTTGCCGCATATCCCAAAATCGTACGGATGGACAGTTTGAGCGCTTTTGGCCCCAAGCCACCAAGCGGGGGGTAGAGAATTCGTGGGCTTACGATGCCGTCACCTATCTGTGGCTCGACCAGATGGTGCGCGACCCTCTGTACATCATCAAATGGGCCGTTGGGGGAACTTCCATCGCTGTTAATAAGGATTCAAAAAGCAGTGCCCATTGGAGTGCTGACAAGGGTTGGTTGAAACGCACCCGTAGTACCGCTGAGGGTGGGCGCTCACTCCTTCTGTCACTCACCCGGCAGATAGATGCTTGCATAGACAGAACCCTCTCTGCATTGAAAGATGGCTATCAGGTCGATGCCCTCCTTTGGCATCAGGGCGAGAGCGACTACAAACAAGGGAAAGCCTATTACAAGAATTTGAAGGGCGTCTTTGCCCACATCCGCCGCCATCTGACCGAGAAGACAGGCAAGGACTATTCCTGTTTGCCCATCATCATGGGCACCGTAGCCCGTAGCAACAAGTGTTATAGTGAAGAGGTGGAAAAAGCCATGAAGCGGTTGGCCGACGAAGACCCCGACATCTACCTGATAGATATGGGCAAGGCCGGGCTTCAGCGCGATCGCCTGCATTTCGATGCTCAAGCCGCTGAGTACTTGGGCATACAGGTGTATGACCGCCTGCTGAAGGTGGCTTATGCCCCCGAGGGAGTGCAGACAACAGAAGAGGGACCTTTGGCCAGCAAACGCATTGCTTTCCTTGGAGACAGCTATGTACGCAACCATCGGGAACCCGCCATGCTCACCTGGCAATACAAATTCGCCCGCAAGCATGGCATGACCTACTTCAACTATGGACGCAACGGTAGCAATGTGGCCTACAATAGCCAACAATGGGGACCTGCCATGTATGTGCGCTACAAGGATTTGCCCGCCCAATTGGACTATATCGTAGTGGTGGGCGGACACAACGACAGTTGCAACCCCAATATCGCAGAAGAGATGGAGACGTACAAAACACGTCTGGCCGAACTCTGTGAAGGACTTATATCCCGCTATCCTACCGCACAGATTTTCTTCTTTACCCGTTGGGTGACGGCCGACTTTGCCGGAAGCAATTTTGAGAAAGTGGTGGATGCCACGTTGGAAGTGTGTGGCAACTATAGCATCCCGGTGTTCGACAGTGCCCGTCGGGGAGGTATCTATATAGGTAATGAGACTTTCCGCAAGACATTCCTCCAGCCCAAGAAGGGAAACACCGATACGGCCCACCTCAATGCACGCGGACATGACCGTTTCCTGCCCGTGGCCGAAGCATTCCTGTTGCAATACATGCCGTACCAGTGACTAGTGACTAGCTACTAGTGACTAGTGAGCAGATACGAGTGGGGCCATGTGGTATTGAACTTGTAGCTCGTAGCTGATAACCCATAGCTCAGACATTCGGCTTTAACTCCTTATAATAAAAGATAATTTGTAAAATGAAAAAGATTTTTGAACAAGTGCAGGCGGCCAGCCGCGAACTGATGATGTTGGAGGGTGACCGCATCAACGAAATCCTGTTGGCCGTGGCCGACGAGGCCGTGGCACAAACCGACTATATCCTGGCAGAGAATGCCAAGGACTTGGCCCGTATGGACGAGGCCGACCCGAAGTATGACCGATTGAAACTCACCGCCGAACGCATCGGGGACATAGCCTCCGATATGCGCAAAGTGGCCCAATTGCCCAGTCCCCTCGGGCGTGTGTTGAAGCATCATGTCCTGCCCAACGGACTTGAACTGACCCGTGTAAGCGTGCCTTTCGGTGTGATAGGTATCATCTACGAAGCTCGCCCGAATGTCAGTTTCGACGTCTTCTCGCTCTGCCTCAAGAGTGGCAATGCCTGTGTGCTGAAAGGCGGTAGTGATGCCGATAGCTCCAATCGCGCCATCGTGGGTGTCATCCATGGTGTGCTCAGCCGCTTCGGTGTAAATCCCCATGTGGTAGAACTTCTTCCTGCCACCCGCGAGGCCACAGCCGAGATGCTTCATGCCAACGGCTACATAGACCTCATCATCCCACGCGGAAGCAGCAATCTTATCAACTTTGTCCGTGCCAATGCCACCATCCCCGTCATCGAGACAGGAGCCGGCATCTGTCATGCCTATTTCGACCGTGCGGCCAATTTGGAGAAGGGACGTGCCATCGTCAACAATGCCAAAACCCGTCGCGTGAGTGTGTGCAATGCCCTCGACTGCCTTGTTCTTCACGAGGAACGTCTGTCCGACCTTCCAGCCTTGTGTGCACCGTTGGCCGATAGCCGTGTGCTCATTTATGCCGATGAGCCTGCATACGCTGCATTGCAAGGGGCTTATCCGGCAGGACTGTTGAAACCTGCTACTTCTGAGAGTTTTGGCACCGAGTTTCTCTCTTACACTATGGCCATCAAGACTGTGCCCACGTTGGATGCGGCCCTTGAACATATCCGTCTCAACAGCTCCAAGCATAGCGAATGCATCATCACCGAGGACGAGGCTACGGCCGACCGCTTCCTGCGCCTCGTGGATGCCGCCTGTGTCTATGCCAACGCGCCCACCTCGTTCACCGATGGAGCCCAGTTCGGACTTGGTGCCGAGATAGGTATCAGCACCCAGAAACTCCATGCCCGCGGCCCCATGGCCTTGGAGGAAATCACCTCCTACAAGTGGATTATCAAGGGAAATGGGCAAGTGAGAGGATAGACTCTCCCCCTGCCCCTCCCTGTGAGGGAGGGGAGTGAAATGATTTGTAAAGAGATGAAGGAAATAATTAATAAATATAATAATAAGTAAAGACTATCCACTCCCCTCCCTTGTGGAGGGGCAAGGGGGAGGGTCTTCCGTTTAGATTATGAAGAACTTTACCTGTGTGCAGGATATCGGCCCGTTGGACGCCGCCCTGCAAGAAGCTTTTGAGATTAAGAAAGACCGTTTCAAATACGTAGAATTGGGACGCAACAAGACGTTGATGATGATTTTCTTCAACAGTAGTCTCCGCACCCGACTCAGCACCCAGAAGGCAGCCCTCAATCTGGGCATGAATGTCATTGTCCTCGACATCAATCAGGGAGCCTGGAAGTTGGAGACCGAACGTGGTGTCATCATGGATGGCGACAAGCCCGAACACCTGCTGGAAGCCATCCCCGTGATGGGATGCTATTGCGATGTCATTGGTGTGCGCTCTTTTGCCCGTTTCGAGAATCGCGACTACGACTACGAAGAGGTTATCCTCAACCAGTTCATCAAGTACAGCGGCCGTCCTGTCTTCTCCATGGAGGCAGCCACACGCCACCCCCTGCAGAGTTTTGCCGACCTCATCACCATCGAGGAGTACAAGCAGACCGCCCGTCCGAAGGTAGTCCTCACATGGGCACCCCACCCCCGTCCGCTTCCGCAAGCCGTCCCCAACTCTTTTGCCGAGTGGATGAATGCGGCCGACTATGATTTTGTCATCACCCACCCCGAAGGCTACGAGCTCGATCCCAAGTTTGTGGGAAATGCCCGCGTGGAGTACGACCAGATGAAAGCCTTCGAAGGAGCCGACTTCATCTATGCCAAGAACTGGGCCGCCTATACGGGCAACAACTACGGACAGATACTCTGCAAAGACCGTGCATGGACAGTGAGCGATCGCCAGATGGCTGTCACCAACAATGCCTACTTCATGCACTGCCTGCCCGTGCGCCGCAACATGATTGTGACCGACGAAGTCATCGAGAGTCCCCGCTCCATCGTCATCCCCGAAGCGGCCAATCGCGAAATTTCAGCCACCGTCGTACTGAAGCGGTTGATTGAAGGGATCGGATAACACACGGTATTCCTAAAAGATAAAAAAACTTTTCTTTTTAATGGTTTTAGTACTTCCTTCCAGAACCATCCCCCTTTCATAGTTGGTTCTTTATTCGTATTTTTGAAAAGATTATTAATACGAATAAATAGAACTAATGAGTGTTAAATTAAGAAAGAAGAGTTTACAGAACGGACGAGCAGCTCTGTTCTTGGACATCAGTTGGGACGGCCAACGTTGGAAAGAGTATTTGGGATTATGGTTGGAAAAGCCAGTTAATTCCGTGGTTTTGCAGGAGAATAATTTGAAAATTCAGACTGCACAGAGCCTTTGTTTGCAGCGTGAGCATCAATTACTGCAAGCCATTTCATGTTTTAAAACACCTCAAGGAAATCTGCCAGATACAGATTTTCTTGAGGTGTTTTCTCATTTTATATCCTCCTATCGTAGGAAAGATATAAAAACTGTCAAAGCTGCCTATCTCCATTTGCGCAGTTTTGTAAACAAGCCCAAATTACCATTTTCCTTTATCAACAAGCCTTTTTGTGAAGATTTTCTATCTTATCTGTATGAAACCTTGAAAGGGAACACTCCTGTAGGTTATTTTAAGAAATTCAAGATGTGTTTGGAACAATGTGTAGAAAATGGTTTTCTGGTGAAGAATCCCGCCCACGGCATACGTTTGGTCTCTTCCGAAGCTATAACAAAGGACATTTTAGATACCGATGAAATACAAGCGTTAGCCGATACTCCACTACAAAACACAGAAGTCAAAAGAGCCTTCCTTTTTGCATGCCATACAGGACTCCGTTGGTGCGATGTTTACTCGTTACAATACAAATCTATAGATTTCCATCGAAATATGTTGACAGTGCGTCAACGCAAAGTGGCTAACCGTTCTTCTAAGGCTGTACTCCACTTGAACATGAATTCAACTGCCGTACACTTACTCCAACTACAAACGGGGCTTCCTGATGATTTGGTATTCAAACTGCCATCATATTCCTACTCCCGCCGGATATTGATGGATTGGGCAAATCGTGCAGGATTGAAAAAACATATTACATTTCATTGTGCACGCCATTCTTTCATAACGAACATCATGTTACGTGGTGCAAATATCAAAACAGCCTCTTTATTGGCTGGGCATTCTACGATACGTCACACGGAAAAGTATGTTCATATTATCGATGAGTTGAAGCAACATGCTGTTGATAGTCTTCCTGTCCTAAAATTAGATTTATAGAACTAATTTTAATCTCCATACAGAATCAAAACTGTCCCTTTATGTGTCCCTTATCTTTGCTATTTATCGTGTAAACTGTATGTAATTAACCATTTACACAAGCAAATACAGTTTCCGGCACGAATACTTCCTATCTTTCAGGGGTTGTTAACGTACGTTTTGGGTGCAACCTCAAGACGCTTGTGAACAGATATCGCATTGATTATGCAAAGAAAATGATATGTTCTCACGAATATAATTTGCAAGAGATACCTTTCCTCTGTGGTTTCGCATCACGAAGTGCATTTTATGCAGCATTCCAACGCTTCGTAGGCATGGCGCCCTTGCAATATATGCAATCACAGCATAAGAAAAGACGAAAAGCAGTAAAATAATCACCTTTTTAAATTTAAGAACAACCGACAAAAGAGAGAAACCTGACAAACCATAAGTTAAGAATGAGAAAGAAAACCTTTTTTTAATTATTAAATTTTAAATTTAAAGTTTTAATTATGAACAAAAAATTATTAAGTGCAATCTTGTTTGGAGCACTTGCTGCTTCAACAAGTACGTTTGTATCTTGTAAAGACTACGATGATGACATCGATCGTCTGCAGATGCAAATCGATCAGAATGCAACTACAGCTGCGAACGATCTCGCCAGCAAGATAGCTGCATTGGAGTCGCAACTCAGCACCTTGAATGCAGCTAAGGAGACTTTGGCTGATCAATTGGCTGCTGCGAAGGCTGAGGCTGCTACTGCTGCTGCCAATGCTTTGGCTGCTGCTCAGACTGCTCAGGCTGCTGCTGATGCTGCTAAAGCTGGTGGTGATGCTGCTGCCGCTGCTGCTGCTAAGGCTAATGAGTTAGCTCAGAAGGGTGTTGATGGAGCTGCTGCTGCCCAAAACACAGCTAATGCTGCCGCAAATGCTGCTGCCAACGCTCAGAATACGGCTGATAAGGCAAATGCTGCTGCCGCTGCTGCTCAGAAGGTTGCTGATCAGGCTGTTGCTGAAATCACAACTGCAGTTGCCCGTGTTGCAACTCTTGAGACTAAAGTGACCAACCTCGAAGGAATTGCCAACGATTTGAAGGTTGCTAACGTAGAACTTAACTCTAAGGTATCAGATCTTCAGACTCAGATGGCTGCTGTTAAGGCTGACACCAAGGCTAACACCGACGCTATTGCTGCTGCCAACGCTCAGATTTTGGCTAAGGCTACAGAGTTGAGCACTCAAATTAACAAATTGTCTGCTGACCTCGGTGCCCGCATCGATGTTATTGACAACACTTTGAATACTATCAAGTCAACTTATGCTACTAAAGACGAGTTGAACACTAAGGCTCAGGAATTGGCCGCTATGGACGCTCAGTTGAGCAGTCAGATTGCAGCTAACCTGAAGTTCATCGAGACTCTTCAGGCTACAGTTAAGGAGTTGGCTGCTAAGGATGCTGAATTGGCTGCCAAGATTGAAAGCAACTACGCTGCCCTCTTGGATAAGATCAACGCCATCACTGTTGAGCAAGCCAATATGTTGAAGTCTATCGAGGCTTTGCAGGCTGCAAGTGCTGAACTGAAGACTCAGTATTCTTCTTTGGCTTCTACAAAAGCAGATTTGACTTATGTAGACAATATCAACAATCAGTTGACCACTCTTATCAACTCTTTGCAGAAGACTTTGAACGACTTGACAGCATCTGACGCTTCACAGGCTGCTACTATCAACGTTCTGTTGCAGGATGTTAGCAAGTTGAAGGAAGATATGCTGAACCTCCAGAACAAGGTTGATGCCAATGCCGCTGCTGCTGATGCAAACTTGAAGGCTGCTGTTTCTGAGTTGCAGGCTGAGATTAAGGCTGTTGCCGAGGCTGCTGACAAGGCTTTGCAGGAAGAGGTTGCAGCTATCGAGGCTCAGATTGCTGAGAACGCTGCCGCTATCGCCGAAATTAAGGAAGAGCTTGCTACTAAGGCTTCTCAGGAAGAAGTTGATGCTTTGACTGAAAGCTTGATTATGACTCAGTTGGATGTTACCAACTTGATCGATGGCTTGCGCGAGTTGAAGGGTCAGATTGCTGCTCAGGATGCAGAGTTGAAGTCTCTTATCGCTGATGCTGAGAAGGCTGCCAAGGACTACGCTTATAATTTGGTTCTTGAGTTGACTAAGACTGTAAGCAACAATATTATCGGTATCGAGAACAACGCTGCCGCTATCGAAGGTAATGCTGCTGCCATCAAGGCTAACGCTGAGACTATCGAAGCTATTTTGGCTGCTATCGAAGAGTTGAAAGACTTGTCTAACGGTCCTTTGGCTGCTTTTGTAACCGGTGACGAACTGAACGATGAGTTGAATGCTCTCTACGAAGGTATCTCTAACGAACTTGACAACTATGTTGCTATCGTTGACTTGAAGCGTCTCTATGCTGACCGTGGCGAGATGAACGACAGCTTGAACCTTTTGAAGGAGGCTATCGCTGCTCACGAAGAAGCTTACGAAGCTAAGATGGCTGAGGTTGACTCTGAGTTTGCTACTATCAAGGCTGAGTTGGAGCGTTTGGGTCTGGACTATGCACAGATGAACGTTATCAACAACAAGGTTAACGCTTTGATTGAGAACATCCAGAGCATCGTATTCGTTCCTCAGTACAATGGTGTTGACGTTCCCGTTTACGGTTATGTACACGCTGATGGTTCTTTGAACGCTGAAATTACAGACATCAAGTTCCGTCTGGAGCCTGCTACAGCTGCTGCTGAAGTTGCTGCATTGTGGGGCACTGAGGGTAGCAAATTGACTCTTGCTCTCGAATGTTCAGATGCCTTGAAGGAGGCCACACGTGCTGCTTACACTCACTTCGAAGTTACTGGTGTAAAAGCTGACGGTGCTTTCTTGGTAGTTTCTGCAAAGAACAACTTGACTTATGCTAATGATGAAGAAGCTCCTATCTATCCTACTACTTTGGTTGTTGGTAACGAATGGGCTGTTGATACAGTGAACAATGAAACTGTTGCATTGTCTAAGACTTCTGATTACTTCAACGTAGAACTTATCACCTTGAATGAGGTATTGGAAGGTACTCCCGATGCTATCACTAAGCAGTTGAACGATACAACAAGTACTTACAAGCACATCGAATTCATTGCTGGTAAGGAAAGTAACCTGGAAGAAGTTGGTACTGCTTCTGTAGAAATTCACTACAACTACGTAGGTCAGGAACATGCGTTGGCTAATATGTTCAGCACATTCAAGAATGGCGAATTCGTATTGCCCGAAGTATCTAAGGACCTTGTAATTGTATCTTCTGAAGGTGATGCTGACTACTTTGCAGTTTCTGAGACTGGTGTTGCTGTTAAGGGTCTTGCTGATGGAAATCCTGACACATTGGCTATCGGCAAGTCTTTGGTAGTTACTATCGCAGACAAATTGTATGGCAAAGATGAGCAGGGTGTATGGAATGTTACTTATGAGGTAACTTATAAGATTACTGAAAACGTTTACAAGTATGACTTTGATTTGGGTGTTCTCGAAATCGAATGGCCTGATGAAAATGATACTATTGCCTTCACAGCTGCTGACATCACTGATGTAGAAGGTATGGCAGAATATGGTTTGACTGCAGAGACATTGTTCGGACATATCTACAATGAGCTTGTTGTTAGAACTAAGTTGGGTAACCTCTGGACAGATTGTTCTGAAAACATTACTCGTATCGAGCTTGTTCCTGGTGAAGATGGCAAGACTATCTACATGGTTGGTTTGTCTAACAAGGCTGAATCTAACTACGATGATGGTGACAAGACTTATGCTGGTGAACTTGGTCTGACAATCAACCATATTGCAACTATCAACTTCAAGGGTGCTGTATCATTAGATATTCCTGATCCTGCTAAGTATCTCGAGAAGCACACTATTTGGTGGACCGGAACAGATGATATTCAGTTGAATGTAAACTATGCTTATAGCGATTTGGCTGAAAACTATTACTACAGAATCGAAATGCCTACAGTTTACAAGAACTACGACTTGTACAACGGTGTAGATGGTATCGATTATGTATGGACTCTGAACAATGCTGAGAATATCGAAGGCATCGAGTTCGATGGCGATACTCTGAAGATTACTGGTCCTATCACTGTAAACGGTAAGGCTGCTGATATCAACGATGGTTCTATCACATTCAACTTGAATGTTGTAACTGGTGAAACCGTATTGGCAACTGCTAAGGATCAGCAGTTCAAGGTGACTTATCCTGTTGATGAATTCGAAGGTCTTGAGCCTATGTCATTGACAGCTGACAAGCTGAAAGATGCAAGTGAAGAGGCTATGAAGGTTATCGGTAAGGTTACATTGACTGACAATGACGGAGCCGTTTGGGTGAAGGATGGTCAGATTAATCCTAACGTTGATCCCGAATTAGGTTATGTTGCAACTAAGGCATGGGGCGTTGAAAACCTCAAGTACGAAGTTGTTAAGGTTGAAATTGCAGCAACAGGTGAAGATTTGACAGAGTTCAACCTCTTTAGCGTTGACGAAGTAAATGGTGCTCTGATTGTAAACGCACCTGAAAACATCACTAAGACTGTTAATGTTACTATCAAGGTTTCTGTTGATTACACATTCGAAAAGAATGTTGGCGCAGAGTACGTGGTAACTGTTCTTCCTATGGAAAAGTAATTGTTGAAAGACAATTAGAATAATATTAAAAGGGCGCATCTAAGTGCGCCCTTTTTTTATGCAATATAATATAGAGTCCTCAATAAGGAGTTAGTAATTACATATTACATGACAATAGATATTATATGCAAGTACGAAGTTAACAGACAAAAAAGTACGAGTTTACAACCCTTTCACATTTGTGAAGAGATATCTTCACATCCGTCAAGAGATGTCTTCACAACCGTCAAGAGATATCTTCACAACTGTGAAGAGAAGTTTTCACAGATGTGAAGAACTTCAAGAATGCATGCTTTTATCATTTAAAAGTAGGGAATCAAGATCATTAAAGGTGTGTGAAGGAAAAGAATAAACATAGTGAATAGAGAATGTGTGGTCTTATTCTGGAAATATATTCACACATAGATATAGAGATTTTCATACCTACAGATTTAGGCATTGGATTCCTATAACTTAAATATTTGCCTGTGTCACAGCGAAATATGACTACTCTATCAGATTTTGACTTATCTTTGTATGTTGAAACAAGAATTCACATTAGTAATAATTTAAATAATAAAAAACTATGAAGTTCAAGAGCGTATTTGCGGTAGTTTTGTTGGCCGCATGTAGTGTTTCTGCCATGGCACAGGAACAAAGTGAAGAGAAAGTGGTGTTCAATCCCCACAGCTATTTGCAGTTGCAGGGTGGTATCAGCCATACATTAGGTGAAGCGAAATTTACAGACCTGTTGTCGCCCGCAGCAGCATTGTCATTCGGCTATCAGTTCAGCCCAGTATGGGGTGCCCGTATCGGTGTGAGCGGATGGGAAAGCCGTGGTGGATGGGTGAATCCTTCTGTCAATTACAAGTACAACTATCTGGCTGGCAACTTGGATGTTACCATGAATTTGAGCAATCTGATTTGCAAGTATAATCCTAAGAGAATCTTCAACTTGAGCATGTTCTTGGGTGGAGCCATCAACTATGCTTTCAACAACGATGAGGCTGAGAACCTGGCCGTAACATTAAGAGACAATAAGCATTTTGCAATGCCTTATTTATGGCACGACAGCAAAGTCTTGGCTGTTGCCCGTGGCGGTCTGATTGCAGATTTCCGTTTGAGCGAACGTATAAGCCTCAATTTAGAGGCTAACGCCAACCTTACTTCCGACCATTACAACTCAAAGAAGGCAGGAAATGTTGACTGGTATTTCAATGCTTTGGCTGGTATTACCTTCCGTTTGGGCAAGCCGACAAAGACTGTGGCTGTTCCCGTACTTCCCCAACCTGTGAGCGCAGCTCCTGTACAGGAAAAGCCTGCTGAACCCATCATCAAAGAGGTGGTTAAGGTTGTTGAAAAACCTGTTGATGCCTATACTTGCGATATATTCTTCGAACTGAACTCATCAGTTATCAGCAGCGAAGAAGAAGCCAAGGTAAATCAGTTGGCAGAATACTTGAAGAAATACCCTGAAGCAAAAGTGGTTATCACCGGATATGCCGATGTGAAGACTGGTAATGCAGAAATCAACTTGCGCCTGTCACAAGAGCGTGCCAACAAGGTAGCAGAAATGTTGTCAAGCAAGTTCGGTGTTGATGCAAGCCGTATCACTACAGCCTTCAAGGGCGACACAGAACAACCGTTCGGTGAAAACGTAAAGAACCGCGTTTGTATTTGTTGGGCAAAATAAAGAATTCTCCGTGTTTGTAAGTTCCCCATATTCTATTTGAGAATTGGATGTATTTGTGAGAGAGAGGGGCGAATCTTGTGAAAGATTTGCCCCTCATTTTATAATCAAAAGACAAATAAAAGAACCATTGCCATGAAACAAGAAGTATTCGTGCCGACTATTAGACTGAAGTTCGCAAGAGACAGTTTTGGATTAAGATAAATTTTCTCTTTATCCAAATAATATTTGACTTTGTCGTAAAGATGAGCCATCCTTGCCTCCTCGGTTCTGTTGACAACAGGAGCATCAACAATCATTTGTCCCATGTCCTGCTTATCAAATTGTGGTATGTTCTCTATCTCTTTCATTTTGCGTGGCGTGTTTACAGTTTCACGGGGCAAAAGTAATCTCGTTTTTTGGATTGAGCAAGTTTTTTTTCTTATAAAGGAGGTTTGGGTGTTATAATATTTAAGAAATAGGAATTAGATGATTTTCACACATTATATTATTATATGCAAATATGTCAATGCATTAATACACCAATGCCGCATTATCCCAATTAACGGACTTTCACCTCAAATTCGCAACTACATACTGTCCTTCCTTTCCTCGTATCAATCTGTTGCATTTTTAGGGATTTCCCTACCAAGAATTAGGGATTTCCCCTTGGGGGTATGAAATCCCCTACGTATCTTTGTATCGTCAAAAAATAGAAATGTATAACCTAATAAATATAAGCAGTATGAAGAAGTCGATGTTGTTATCAGTGTTGATGCTGTCCCTGCCCATGGCAATGATGGCACAGAGTGTGGACGATGACCTCTACTTTGTTCCTAAGAAAAAGGTGGAGAAGACTACGACAACGGATCGCGGTGGAGAAACAACCACTACCGTGAAGGTGACCACTCAGAACAGTAATGTTGAGACCACCGTATCGAGCCGCCAGTTGCAAAACGCTACGAACGTGGTACGCGATGCCTCGGGAAAAGAGCGGGATGTAGATGAATACAACCGTCGATATGCCCCTGCAGGCGAAGAAGAGTACGTGGAAGAATATGTAGAAGAACCGGAAGGCGAATGGGTGAACGGATTCGAAGGTACGAACGAAGAGTACGAATATGCCACACGCCTGATCAGATTCAGAAGCCCACGAGTGGCGGTGCCCTTGAGCAGCCCTCTGTATTGGGATATCGTGTATGAATGGTCTCCGTTTGACTGGAATATCTATACGGATGGCTTCTATGCCTATGCCTTCCCAAGATTCAGCAACCCGCTATGGTGGGATTGGAGATTTGACCCCTGGCATTGGAACTACGGATGGAACTGGCATCTCGGATGGGGATACGGTGGATTCGGATTCAGTTTCGGATGGGGAGACCCCTGGTATCACCACGGGTGGTATGGGCACCACCATCACCACCATCACCACGGCCCGATATGGGGCGGAGGAGGACACCACATAGGAGGATGGAAACAGGGATTCTACTACGACAACCGCAAGCGGGTGGCCAGCCGCACTGCCAGCGCACAAGCCACACGAAAAGAGGCTCAGGCCGTACGGGCAACAAGAGGCAATGACCGTGAGACTGCTGCTTCCAGAAGCGGACAAACGGCTACACGCAACTCTAACCGCGGAAGCTCGACACGAGGGGAAGCGACAACGGTATCGCGCAACAACAACGGCCAGAATGCAACCCGCACAGGACGCACGACAGGACGCGTAGTGACATCACGCAACTCTGAAAATGCCGTACGCAGTACTACAGGACGTGGATTCACCATCGGCGAACCGACACAACAGGGACGCAACACAAGCACACGAAACCAGGTGAGCACCCGCAACAACAACGAGCAGAAGCAGAATGCGACGACAAGAAGCTCTTCACGATACTCGCGCAGCAGTTCGACCGAAGGACGTTCTTCCGGCACCTATACACGCACAAGCTCTACACGTAGCTCCTCGGGCAGTAGCACTTCACGCTCAAGCAGCCGAGGAAGTTACTCGGGAAGCTCCAGCAGAAGCTCGTCAGGAAGTTCATACGGCTCGTACTCGGGAAGCAGTTCGACACGCAGCTCTGGAGGCTCATACTCCAGCGGAAGTTCGTCACGCAGCTCCAGCAGTGGTTCATACTCCAGCGGAAGTTCATCACGCAGCTCTGGCGGTTCATTCTCCGGAGGCGGTGGTAGTAGCCGTGGAGGAGGAGGCGGACGCCGATAAAGCCTTATGGGAATTGGGAGACCTGCTCTCCCACCCCCTCTCCAAAAGGAAATAATACAGAGAACCGGGAAAGTGGCAGGGGATGCCCTGCACAAGAGAATTACAACCTTAATAAAGAAATGTATATATATGAAGACTAACTATAAAAGATTCCTGACCAGCACGATAGCTATGGTCATGGTGGGTGGAATGTTGCAAGCCCAGACACAATACGAAGCAGCTCGTCTGACGGACAACGACCTGAATGGTACAGCCCGATTCGTGGGCATGGGAGGCGCCATGAGTGCCTTGGGTGGAGACATCTCGACCATCAGTACGAACCCCGCGGGTATTGCTCTCTTCCGACGCAACGATTTCTCCACATCACTGAGCCTTATGGACAGTAAGACCTCGACCGATATGGAAGGGGTGAAGGGCGAAGACGGACAGACACGCCTCTCTTTCGACCAACTGGGTGTGGTATTCAGCCGGAAAGTGAGTAACGAAGGTTCGCTGAGATACTTCAACTTTGCCATGAACTACCACAAGCAACGCAACTTCAACAGACGGATGACCATGTATGGCGATCTCTTCGGACAATCGCTGAGTGACCAGATTGCATGGATGGGAAACACCGGACCTAACGGAAGCTATGACCCCATAGCCCTACACACCTACGACCGCATATATGGCGACCTGAGCACGAACTACTACGGGGACAATTGGAGTGACATCTCATGGCTGAGTGTGCTGGGCATACAGGGCGGACTCATAGGACCGGCCATCGGAAGCGAACCACAAGAGGGAGACAGACCCTGGACAGACGCTGACGGAAACCAGTATGTGGATGAGAATGGAAACCCACTCTATGAATACAGACATTATGAAGGTATGGCAGGCCACGAAGCCACATACAAAAGCCGCGAGACGGGCGGTGTGAATGTCTTTGACTTCAACCTCTCGGCCAACATCAATGACCGGGTATATCTGGGAATGACCGTGGGTGCCCACCATGTGAGCTACAAACGTACATCGGCCTATAGCGAAGTGGGTGAGTTCAGCGGAGAAGAGACACTTTATACCCTGGCCAACAGCTACCGCACGGAAGGTACGGGAGTGAATGCCAAATTCGGTATCATCGTGCGCCCCATAGAGGCATCACCCTTCCGCATAGGATTGGCCATACATACTCCCACATGTTACGAATTGAAGGATACACACAGTGCATCACTCACCTCCAATGTGGGCGGCTATGACTACACCGGCTCGACGGACAAGGCGGTGACGGAATACCTGCTCTACACTCCCTGGAAGTTCAACCTCAGTCTGGGACATACCATCGGCACATCGATAGCCCTCGGAGCCGAATATGAATATACAGATTATTCATCAGCCGGACTCCACTACGATGAAGAGTATGAGATGGAAGAGGAGAACACATGGATTGAGGAGGACCTGAAGGGGGTACACACTTTCCGCGTAGGTATGGAAGCCAAATTGCTCCCCGAATTCAGCCTCCGTGCCGGATACAACTACAGCACGGCTGCTTTTGAAAAGAGTGCTTACAAATGGCTATTCCCGAACACCACACGTACCGATGCAGAGTATGAAAATACATTGGCACGCAACTGTTTCACCGTGGGTATGGGATACCGCATCGGACAATTATACCTGGATGCTGCCTACCAATACTGTTGCCAGAAGAGTGAATTCTATCCTTTCGACAGCCAATATAGCGCAGAGGTAGTGAGCTATCCAACAACGGCTGACGGCCTGTTGCCCGCTACGGATGTGAAAAACGAGCGCAACCAGCTTATGCTGACCATAGGATACCGATTCTAAGGAATCAGGAAAAGAGAAGGAAAATTTTTAGGCACAGACTTTTCGTTCGCGAAAAATCTGTGCCTAAATTCATTTCTGACATAACCTCCCTACAATAATCACTCCCGCGAGGCTACGACCTGACGGGCACGCTGATAGTCTTCATCGTTTACAAGGACCTTCACATTGCCACCCGAGGTGAGATAAGGTGAGGTGACAGCACCCAAACTCTCGTCACGCAACATACAATCGACACACTCTGTCTGCAATAACCCCTTCACGATTTCGGCCTCCCAAAGAGAGCCTTCAAATACTTCCTTCATATCTTTACAGTTTTATAACGTTATGCTCAAAAGATACTGATTGTCCACAAACGGTAAACACCCGCTACAGAATCTTTGTTCAAGTTTTTTTCTTCACTTCCTCTCTACAAAAACACAATGTGGTGATGCATGATGCGGGAAATGCTCCCCCTCGCCCACACATCACCACAAAGGCTCTTTCGTACTACGCGGATTATTTCTTGTCGTTCTGACGAATCTCTACACGGCGAATCTTGCCACTGATGGTCTTGGGCAGCTCATCCACGAACTCAATGACACGAGGATATTTATAGGGAGCAGTGACACGCTTCACATGATCCTGAAGTTCCTTAATCAAAGCTTCGCCTGCCTGTGCCTTGCAATCCTGAGCAAGGACAATGGTGGCTTTTACCACCTGTCCACGGATTTCATCGGGCACACCGGTAATGGCACACTCCACAACAGAGGGATGAGTCATAAGGGCACTCTCCACCTCGAAGGGGCCAATGCGATAACCGGAGCTCTTGATGACATCATCGGCACGACCTACAAACCAATAGTAGCCATCCTCATCGCGCCAAGCCACATCACCGGTATAATAGATATTGTCACGCCACACATCCTTTGTCAACTCAGGATTGCGGAAATACTCCTTGAAAAGTCCGAGAGGCTTACCCTTGTCTGTACGGATAACAATCTGTCCTTGCTCTCCATCCTCAGCTGAACGGCCATCAGGAGTCAACAAGTCTATATCATACTGAGGGTTGGGCACGCCCATACTGCCCGGCTTCGGAGCCATCCAAGGGAAGGTGGCCAATGTCAGGGTGGTCTCTGTCTGACCGAATCCTTCCATCAGACGAATGCCTGTCAACTCCTTGAAAGTATCATACACGGCTCCATTCAACGCCTCACCCGCCGTGGTACAATACTCCAATGAGGAGAGATCAAACTTGCGCAAATCCTCACGAATCAGGAAACGATAGATAGTGGGAGGCGCACAAAGGGAGGTGATACGGTACTGCTCTATTTTGTGCAGGATATCGGCCGGAGTGAACTTCTCATGGTCATAGACAAAAATGTTGGCTCCGGCAAACCACTGGCCATAGAGTTTGCCCCATACGGCCTTGCCCCACCCTGTATCAGCGATGGTCAAATGAAGACTATCATTATGCAGATAATGCCACAAATATCCGGTGGTGATATGCCCCAAGGGGTAGGTGAAATCATGAGCCACCATCTTGGGCTCACCAGTAGTACCGGAAGTGAAGTACATGAGCATCACATCATCATTGGTGTTCACCTGCTCGGGGCGCACAAAGGGAGGTGCCTCTTCAAGCCCCTGTTTGAAATCGCTGAACCCTTCAGGAATCTCAGGGCCAACGCTCACCAAGGCTTTCACTGTAGGGCTATCAGGCATAGCGGCCAGAATATGATCTGTAATCACAGATTCACCAGCGGCAATGATAGCTTTGATACCGGCGGCATTACAACGATATACAATATCTTTTTTGGTCAAGAGATGGGTAGCGGGTATCACCACGGCACCCAACTTATGCAACGCCATGATGGAGAACCAGAACTCATAACGACGTTTGAGAATCAGCATCACAGGGTCTCCCTTGCCAATGCCCAAAGTCTGGAAATAGGAGGCGGTACGGTCAGTCTCACGCTTCATGTCTGCGAAAGTGAACTGACGCTCTTCGCCATGGTCATTTGTCCACAAAAGAGCTTTCTTGTCGGGTTGCTCGGCGGCATAGACATCCACCACATCGTAAGCGAAATTGAAATTCTCTGGCACATTAATGTGCAAATTCTGTTTATAGTCCTCTTGAGAGGTGAATACGGTCTGTTTTAAAAAACGTTCTATCATGTATTTATGTGAATTTGTAGGTTCATGTTTATTGATGCCTATCTTACATGATGGCTGCCAAAAAGCGCACAGGTTTTCCATCAAGCGCCTTCATACCATGTGGCTGAAGAGAGTCGAAATAAAGGCTGTCACCGGGATTCAGGATAATCTCCTTGCCACCCAAGTTAACCAACAGGCGTCCTTCGAGGATGTAACTGATCTCTTGTCCTGTATGACTATTCAGATGCAAAGGTGCATCATCGTCTTTAGGCTCAACCGTCACAATGAAAGGGTCAATCTTCCGGTCACGGAAGCCGGAAGCCAAAGCCTCATACTTATAAGCCTTGCTACGCTCTACAGAAATACCTTTACCAGCACGAGTCAAGAAATAGGAACTCATCTTCGGCTCTTCACCGAACATCAGGACATCTAATGTGATATCATACCGACGGGCTATCATCTGTAAGGCACTCACAGATATATCCTGTGAGCCACTCTCCATAGCCTGATACTCTTCCAACGACAAGTTGCAACTATCTGCAACCTCTTGCTCTGTCAATTCCAACACATCACGCAAACCACGCAAACGTGCTGCTATCTGTTTGATTTGATCATTCATGATTCTATATTTTAGTATTGATTCTATTTTTCGCTCTTTAATCTCTTAACAAAAGTACTTACACAATATTTCACCCCATAGCATCAACGGCTGGCCTTCATGGCCTTGATGATGGCCGAAGTGAATCCTGCATGTTCCAACTCGTTGATACCTTTAATGGTGATTCCGCCCGGAGTGGTAACTTTGTCAATCTCAATAGAGGGATGGGTATCATTATTGAGGAGTAGAGAGGCGGCTCCCATCACACTCTGAGCCACCATCCGTTGCGCATCTTTGGGGTAAAGCCCCATCTCCACACCAGCCTGCATGGCTGCTTGCACATACTTCAACACATATGCTATGCCACACGATGTGAGAGCGGTGGTGGCCGCCAACTGACTCTCCGGCACCATCATCGCCATACCCATCTCATTGAATATCTCTACCATCAGGCGCTCATGTTCGGGAGTAGCCTGCCTACTGGATATCAAGGTCATACTCTGCAATTGGGAAATAGCGGTATTGGGAACAATCCTGAACATCGTCAATTCTGGAGAGGCTGTATATTCTACCAACTGTTCGAAACTGATTCCGGCAGCCACAGAAACTAATACCTGATGGGATTGGAGCGACAACTCGGAAAGGACAGGCTTCATCAGCCAGGGCTTTACGGCCACAACCACAAAATCTGCATCACTGACAGCTACACGATTATCCGTAGTGACACTTATCAAAGGATACTCTTCGTGCAAAGATTGCAAAACTGTTTCGGACGGATCTGCGACCATTATATCTGCCACATTGACGACCGTTCCTTTGGCCAACCCACGGGCAATTGCCCCACCCATGTTGCCAGCACCTATAATTGTTACTTTCATGTAAAGTTGTATTTATTTAAATAATGCCTGCAAAGATACAGAAATGCTTGAGTTTACCCGTCTATTTTTCGAAAAATCTGTCTGATTACATGAAATTAGAAAGCAAAAAAACGTATTTTCTTACATTTCTTTTTGTAAATCTTCAAAAAATACTACTTTTGTAGCGACAAATTTTAATCAAAACACGTAAATTTATGAAAAAGTATTTAGCAGAAATGGTTGGTACGATGGTTCTCGTACTGATGGGTTGCGGCACAGCCGTAAGTCTTAATTGTGGTGTAGATCCCGCTTCTGTAGTGGGTACTGCTGTAGCTTTTGGTTTGGCTGTTGTTGCCATGGCCTATACTATCGGTGGCATTAGTGGTTGTCATATCAATCCTGCCATCACACTCGGTTGTCTGTTGAGCGGACGTATCAGTGGCAAAGATGCAGGCATGTACATGCTTTTCCAGGTAATTGGTGCATTTATCGGTTCTGCCTTGTTATACGTTTTGGTAAGCGGTTTGGCTCCCGAAGGTACTGCTACTGGTGCTAACACCTGCGCAGGTGGTGTTGTAAACGGCTTGATTGCTGAGATTGTATTGACATTCATTTTCGTATTGGTAGTATTAGGTACTACTGATGCAAACAAAGGTGCCGGCAACTTCGCAGGATTGGCTATCGGTCTTTCACTGATCCTTATCCACTTGGTTGGTATCCACTATACAGGAACCTCTGTAAACCCTGCCCGTTCAATTGCCCCCGCAGTTTTCCAAGGTGGTGAAGCTCTGTCACAATTGTGGGTGTTCATCGTAGGACCATTTATCGGAGCCGCATTGTCAGCCCTCGTTTGGAAGGTTTTGGCATGTGACAAGTGCAGCAAATAATTCTTCACTTTAAGAATCATATAAAAAAGAGAAGGCTCACACAATGTGGCCTTCTCTTTTTTATTATATACTAACATTGGTATTTCTGGGGTAGGATACGCTTATATTCTATTCATCTGCCACCGGTTGTTTCTTTCCAAACTCCGGATCTATACGCAACAAAGCTGCCACCACAAATGTCATGGCGCAACATGCCATCACCCACCAGAAGAAATTCTGATACCCCATCATCTCCTGCAACCAACCAGCCACCATGCCTGGCAACATCATACCCAATGCCATAAAGGCTGTACAGATTGCATAATGAGCCGTGCTATGTTCACCCTGAGAATAATATATAAGGTATAGCATATAAGCCGTAAATCCAAAGCCATACCCTAACTGTTCAACAAAGACACATCCGCCGATTGTCCAAAGACTTTCGGGTTGGACATAACTCAGATAGACATATACCAAATCCGGCAATGAAATAGCCCACACCATCGGCCATAACCAACGTTTCAGTCCTCCCTTGGAAGCTGCAATACCCCCTAATATGCCTCCCAATGTGAGACCTATAATACCGATTGTCCCCTGCACCATACCCACTTCCTTAGTGGTCAAGCCCAATCCTCCCATCTCTACCGAATCTATAAGGAAGATGTTGCACATCTTGGCCAACTGAGCTTCGGGCAAGCGATAGAGAAGCATAAAAAGTAATGCGACCCCAGCTTGTGGTTTACGGAAAAAAGAGACAAAGGTATGCATGAAACCTGTCAGAATCGTACTACCCTGCTCTTTGCTTACCGACTTGTCCGAAACAGGTTTAGGCAATGACCAAGCATGATAGGCTGTCACCGCCAAGAATAATCCGGCTGCAATATAAAAGGTTATTGTCCAGGCGTATGGTATAGAACCGGTCGTTTCTTCCATGAAACCTGCCAACATTATCAACAATCCCTGTCCTGCAATTGTCGCGATACGGTAAAAAGTGCTTCGTATTCCTACATATAATGCCTGTTCATGAGAAGACAAGGCCAACATATAATAACCATCTGCTGCAATATCGTGGGTGGCCGAGCCGAATGCCATCAACCAGAAAAATGCCAATGTGGCTTGAAAAAAATAATCCGTAGGCAATGTAAAGGCTACACCCGCAAATCCGGCACCCAACAACAATTGCATACTGATAACCCACCAACGTTTAGTCTTCAACAAATCAATGAAAGGACTCCACAAGGGCTTGATGACCCAAGGAAGATTCAGCCAACTGGTATAGAGGGCTATTTCAGCATTGCTGACCTCCATACGTTTGTACATGATGACAGAGATAGTCATAATGGCCACATATGGCAATCCTTCTGCAAAATATAGAGTGGGAATCCATGCCCACGGAGATACAGATTTCTTCATCTTCACTTACTCTTTTTTGAGTTCTTCCAGTTCATTTTCTTCCCACAAATCTTCCACCTTACGTATAGATGCCCCCTGATAATAATGAAGAAGTATCTCATCGTACTTATAACCTTTCTCGCCCATAACAGCTGCACCTATCTGACAAAGGCCAACCCCATGTCCCCATCCGGCACCTGTGAGGACAAATGTCTGAGGCACTCCATCCTTTACATCTTTCTTGTCCACTACAAAAGCAGAACTGAACAAATGAGTATCAGAAAGACACCGACGAATCTCCAGTTCTTTACCGATATACATGACCTTCTTACTTCCCACAATCTGCAAACGGGTTATCCTGCCACTACGCCCACGCTGTACAGGCACCAAATCCAGGATATCTCCATAATCGGCTTTCAAACGTGATTGGATAAGTTGGGCCAACTCCGTCTGCGTATATGTTACTTGCCAACGATAAAAATCCGTTGTCTCTTGGTCATAATGATTCAATATCTGACCGAGGATTCTTTTATTTCGGGTTTTACAAAAAGATGGAGGCGATGTACGTATCCATTTTTCAGCCTCCTGCTCATCCGACAGATCAGGAAGCGCCCCTTTATGTCCACCATCGACATCCCGCTGAGCCGACAAATAAGGCATATGCTTATCTTCCCAACAATATTCAAACTGCTCGGTCACTCCGCCACAACACTTTGAAAAACGAGCATCACAAATTTCACCGTCATAAGCCAAAATCTCGTTGCTGGTAGCATGAACAGCCTCAACTACCGACTCGTTCGTTGCCTTGGTTATCCCCTGATAACGTTGGCAATGATCATCTGCACAGACATCAAAAATGGTATGGTCCTCGCGATCGTACCAACGCACATATTCCGCATCGCTTTTAATAAGGGAAAAGAAGCCTCCATGCTCCTTTTTCGTCAACGATTGCCGTTTGCGAATCTGAGCATACAGCCAGCTACGCGATACTACAGCGTGAGCTTTGAGAAACTCCAACGATGAAGTGGCCTTCATTTCTGAAGATATCACACTTATCAGATAATCCTCCACCGGAAGGATATTGATAGCCGTAATTTTTTCCTCTTCGACAACCAATTTCAATATACCTTGAAATATTTGAGTCTCCTGACGCTCCCAATGGAAATTGATACCTATAGTTACATCATACAACGAAAATGAAGCATCTTCCTCTATAGGGACAAAACATAATTCCTGATAGAGATTTCCATTCCACAAAATACCACCTTCACTAAAACTGACAACCTGTTCTCCTCTATAAGTACCACCCTTGGCCGAGTAGTTCATATTCAAAGAGAATTTTATCTCTTGGGCATTGACTATGCCTACATTTATTTCAGAACCTTTCATATTGTTGATAAAGCTACTCTATTCATTTATTTTCACTCTCTATCAAACTCTCCACAAGTTTTCTCTGTCCCGCAGGAAGCATCGACAGAACATCTGCCTGATGTGTCTTGACATATTCGATCACAGTCTTTGCCTGTCCCCACGAAAGACCAACCTCTGCCATGATGGAGCGGATTTTTTCTGTCGTCATCTTATCAAAGTCCTCCTTACGGGCCATAGGGAAGAATCCGGCCATTTCCAATGCTGCAGGACTCACCAACAGTTGTTCGCTTCCCTCTGCATAATAACATGCCGGACGATGTTTACCACGAGGGATAACATAAATCTGTACTCGTCCTTCAACATTCCGGCAAATGACATTCAGGCGTGGTTCCTCTTCTCCCTCTTCTAAAGGTAAAGCCTTATACAGAAGATTGAACAACAGACTATGCCCATCAGGGAAATCTCCCTCTATTAAAAAAACGGGGCAAGGATAATTACGAGCCACAGAAAGACGTTCAAAAGGCAGATTCTCAAGTGGCGCACAAGCTACGCCATCCCATTCCCATGGAGAATCCAGCAAAGGCAATATCCCCCTTTTCACCATTTGGAAATGTGCATGATCAGGGGCCGACGCACCACAATAAGGGCCGTTATAGAATGCAAAATCCACTCCTTCTGTACCAGCCATCTGCACCATATCTTCCAACAAAGGATACAAACGCTGGGGAAGATGAGCCACGGAAGCCACCGTCATATGTCCTTCCAATACAGGGTAGGGATTCTCCAATACCACCATATTACGACTACGACACAGGGAGCCTTGCTCTGTCGGCCGATTACCGGCACACAAGAAACAAGGACGCTCTGTCACCTTGTCTATACGGGCCGTAGCCGAACGGATACGCCCAGGATTGAACTGGACAATAAAACCTTCATCCAACTTTCTTTTCTTGATATCCTTGGGTAATGACGGAAGGGCATCCACGAATGGTTCTCTTCTCATACGGGCCTGCACCTCCATTGTGCGCAACTTGTCCTTCATCAGATTGTGAGCATTTACCTGAGCAGGCGACAGATTGGCATCCGAATTTCCTTCCCAACGGCGGCAGAGATAAACGACATCCCACACCCGTCCGATACGGTATGTACGACTGATGGCCAACCCCATGGCATAATCTTCACCATAACTGATATTAGGAATTTCCACCTCGCGACGCAACACAGGTGTAAAGAATGCACGAGGAGCACCAATACCATTGACACGCAAAATATTATTATGTCCATTCTCAGATGTCCACTCCTTATGATCAATCACTCCAGGAGGCAATGTATTGAGATTGAAATCAGTCATCCGGTAAGAACCGACCACCATGGCCGTCCGTTGCTGATAGAAAGCATCCACCATTGTCTGTAATGTGGCAGGAGAGCTATAAAGGTCATCACTATCCAACTGAACGGCAAATCGACCACATTGAGAATGATGGATGGCAGTACTCCAACAACCACCAATACCCAAGTCCGTACGTTCAGGGCACAGATGAACGACACGGGCATCCTCTCGGGCCAATTGGGCAAGCAATTCTGTCGTGCCATCAGTTGAATGATTATCTACCACAATGACATTGTACGGAAACGTTGTTTCCTGTGACAAAGCCGAACGAACAGCATCAGCCACTGTACGCACCCTATTTCGTACAGGAATGATGACCGAAGCCTCGCAGGGAAATACCCCTTCACTCAAATCGGGAGAAGAAAGTTCATCAGGATGGATATAAGCACCACACTCCTTAAGAACCTGAGTCAGCACCCTCTCCATCGAACGCTGGACATCAATGTTGGCCGGGTTGACATAATCAAACTGCTTCTCACCTGAGCTACGGCGGTCTGCCATCTCCCGAATAGAATAGAGATACTCTCCCACATGGATAGGGGCTTCCATCCCCGATGACACATGCGCATGCATCAGGGCATAGAAGCCACTATATTTGATTGACTCTTCAGTCAATCCCTCTTCTTGCATCAGGAGGTCTGCCATCCATATAGAATGCTCTAAAGCCGAACGATGGACAAGTATCAGAGGTCCCATATCAAAATCGCTCCGCAAACTTCCCTCCAAAAAGTCTGTCAAGGGATGAGGCAAATTCTCTGTATCATCCTGAATATGGTAATCAGCATACACTACAGACGCGGAAGTCGATTCAGCCACTTGTATCATACGCTCCAAAGCACGATATCCTAATGATACAGGAGCCGGACGAGTCATCACCAGGCAATAATCACCTCTCATCGCTTCCTTAATCTGTCTCAGGTTACCGATACTGGACAATGGGGAAGCACATGGCATCCAGCAACAGTCATCAGGCAGACTCTTCTGTGCATCAGTCAAAGAAGGAGACATCAAGTGAATCCGTCCGACAAGAGGACTACTTTTCAGTTCCTTTACTGTAAACAGGGCATCATCCCAACTCTCATATGGAATGAAACAATCTATACGGGCATTCATACTTTCTAAATGTAACAAATTTATCTATGCCGCAAAGATATAAAACTGTCAGGTAACGAACAAAGGAAAAGGAACAAAATATTCATCATTTGAAAAACAGCCATTCCCATACGACAATCCCATTTGACAAATCTCCCTTATTCGAAAAAAAAGCGGCAAATTATTTTGCACTCCCCCAAGTTTGCCGTATCTTCGCGCTTTGCTAACAAAAAAAGGAATTGAATATATGATTGTCTGCATAGCCGAAAAGCCCAGTGTTGCCAAAGAGATAGCTGATATCTTAGGAGCACGTAGCCGCCACGAGGGATATCTGGAAGGAAATGGATACCAAGTGACCTGGACTTTCGGCCATCTGTGTACCCTGAAAGAGCCTCACGAATATACCCCCAACTGGAAAAGTTGGAGTTTGGGAAGCCTGCCGATGATCCCCCCACGTTTCGGTATCAAGCTGATAGCTGACACTGGAATAGAAAAACAGTTCAAGATAATCCAGCAACTGATGGAAAAGGCCGACGAAATCATCAATTGCGGTGATGCCGGCCAAGAGGGAGAGCTGATCCAACGGTGGGTGATGCAGAAAGCCGGAGCCAAATGTCCGGTAAAACGTCTTTGGATATCATCGCTCACTGAAGAAAGTATTCGCGAAGGATTCAACAATCTGATTGACCAGAGCGAGAAACAACCGCTATACGAAGCAGGCCTGAGCCGAGCTATCGGCGATTGGTTGTTGGGTATGAACGCAACACGCCTCTACACGTTGAAATACGGACAAAATCGCCAAGTCCTGTCCATCGGTCGTGTACAGACCCCTACCCTCGCCCTCATCGTAAACCGACAATTGGAAATCGAAAACTTCAAGCCCGAACCTTATTGGGAGTTAAAGACAGTGTATAGAGACACCACATTCTCGGCCACGAAGGGCAAGTTCACTTCCAAGGAAGAGGGATTGGAATTTCTGGAAACGGTAAAGACCGCCCCCTTCACTGTCACCGATGTATCAGCCAAGAAAGGTTCTGAGGCGCCTCCACGCCTGTTCGACCTGACCTCTTTACAAGTGGAGTGCAACAAGAAATTCGGTTATTCAGCCGACGACACTTTACGCCTCATCCAATCACTTTACGAAAAGAAAATCACCACCTACCCACGTGTAGATACAACATTCCTCAGTGATGACTTGTATCCCAAATGCCCGAACATACTGAAGGGATTGCGCGATTATGCCACACTTACCGCTCCACTCGAAGGGAAAAAACTGACCAAGAGCAAGAAGGTGTTCGACTCCTCCAAAGTGACCGACCACCACGCCATCATCCCCACGGGTGTCTATCCCCAAAACTTGACAGACATGGAGAAAAGAGTCTTCGACCTGGTGGCCCGCCGCTTTATCGCAGCCTTCTACCCCGATTGCAAATTCTCTACAACTACCGTACTCGGTGAAGTGGAAAAGATTGAGTTCAAGGTGACAGGCAAGCAGATAACCGACCCCGGATGGCGAGTCATCTTCGGCCAGCCATCTGCTGATGAAAAACCAGACGAAGAAGAACGCACACTCCCCCTCTTCACGGTAGGCGAAAGCGGACCCCACCAACCCGACTTGAACGAGAAATGGACACAACCTCCCAAGCCCTACACCGAGGCCACCTTGCTACGAGCCATGGAGACGGCCGGCAAGCTGGTGGACAACGATGAATTACGTGACGCTTTGAAGGAAAACGGAATAGGCCGCCCCTCCACCCGAGCTGCCATCATCGAAACTCTGTTCAAGCGCCGGTATATCCGCAAAGAGCGTAAAAATCTGATAGCCACCCCCACGGGAGTAGAATTGATACAGATTATCCACGAAGACCTGCTGAAGTCTGCCGAACTCACCGGTATCTGGGAGAAGAAATTGCGGGAAATCGAACGGCGCAACTACGAAGCCAAGACTTTCTTGGAAGAATTGAAACAGATGGTGAGCGAAATCGTGTACAAGGTACTGAGCGACAACACCAACCGCCGTATCACCATTGAAGCCCAACCCGATGCTGCCAAAGAAATAGAGAAAAAGGCCGCACAGAAAAAAGCACGTAAGGCAAGCGCTCCCAAAAAGCCAAAAGCAGAGACAAATTTAGCGTCAGGTCAGAAAAAAATATCTTCCCAACCTGAGAAAAAAAATCCAGAAGGAATGCCCTGCCCGCTCTGTGGAAAAGGAGTCATCATACGCGGACGTACCGCCTTCGGCTGCTCGGAGTGGAAAAACGGATGCACCTACAGGATTCCGTTCGAATAAATTCCTATGAAGACAATAAAACCCGTTTTTTTCAGTTATACGTGAGTATAAGCATGGGAAAAACGGGTTTATTACATATTATAGCATATACGCTTGCTGCCATATGCCTATGGTCATGCGGAGCAGAGAAAGCATTGCGTAAAGCTGAGCAAAGCGAAGCTTTAGGCGAATATTTCGATGCAGCCAAGCATTACAAAAAGGCATATTCAAAGACCAAAGTAAAGGAACGCAAGAAACGTGGCGAACGGGCATTCAAAATGGCCGAATGCTATCGTCGCATAAACTACGCTGCACGAGCCGCTGGAGCCTACAAAAATGCTGTACGATACAAATATGCCGACAGCATTGTCTATCTGCATTTGGCCGATATGCAACGCATGACTGCAGACTACAAAAATGCAGCCAAGAATTACCAACTTTATTTGGAATACAAGCCCAATGATGAACAAGCCATCAGCGGATTGGAGGCCTGTACATTGGCACCCGACTGGAAAAAGAATCCCAACCGGTACATCGTCAAGAAAATGGACCTGTTCAACTCTCGCAGAGCAGAATATTCCCCCATGTATGCAGGCGAAGATACCGACCAAATATTTTTCACGTCCACCCGCGATGGAGTAAAGGGGGAAGATTTGAGCGGAATCACTGGTATGAAAGCACCGGACATCTTTGTAGCACGAAAAGATGACAAGGGGAAGTGGCAAAAGCCCGAGCCAATAGAATCCGAAGTGAACAGTGAATTTGAAGATGGAGCTTGCGCTTTCACCCCCGATGGGAAGACAATGTATTTTACCCGGTGCCAAATGGACAGCGACTATCCCAGATATGCAGAAATCTTCCAGTCTGCACGCTCTGACGCTTCATGGAGTGCGCCCAAGAAATGCGAGATAACCAACGACACCCTATCATCTGTGGCTCATCCGGCAATATCCCCTGACGGAGTGTGGATGTATTTCACCTCTGACATGCCCGGAGGATTGGGAGGGACAGATATTTGGCGTGTACGTATCAGTGACACAGATATGGGAGGTGTAGAGAATTTAGGTGCACCAATCAACACCCCTGGCAATGAAATGTTTCCGACCTTCAGGCCCAATGGAGAACTATACTTCTCCTCCAACGGACACCCTGGCATGGGAGGATTGGACCTTTTCAAAGCCATTTGGAATGAAAAGACAGAAAAATGGAGCATCACCAACCTGCAAACTCCCATGAATTCACAAGCAGACGATTTTGGTATGACTTTCGAAGGCCCTTATAATCGGGGATTCTTCTCTTCAAGCAGAGGAGACGCACGTGGATGGGACCACATCTATTCATTCGAATTGCCGGAAGTCATCAAAAGTATAACCGGATGGGTTTACGAAAAGGAGGGATATGAATTACCGGAGGCTCTCGTACATTTAGTTGGCGACGACGGAACTAACAAGAAATTGAGCGTCAAGATGGACGGTTCATTCACCGAACTCGTATCCCCTGGAGTAAATTACGTATTATTAGGGACTTGCAAAGGATTCCTCAACTACAAGCAGGAAGTTTTAGTGGACAGCACCAATGAATCACGCGACTACGTCCTGCAATTCCCTCTCTCCTCAATGACACATCCCGTCCTTTTGGAAAACATTTTCTATGAGTTCGACAAAGCCACACTGACCGAATCTTCTACCGCTTCGTTGGATTCACTCATCACCCTACTCAATGACAATCCCAATGTCACCATAGAACTTAGCGCCCATTGTGACTACAAAGGAAGCGATGCCTACAACGTACGTCTTTCCCAAAAGAGAGCCGAAGCCGTGGTCGATTACCTCATTAAAGGAGGAATAGCAGCCGACCGTTTGATTGCTAAAGGATATGGTGAATCCAGTCCTAAGGTCCTGCGCAAGAAACTGGCAACCCAACTCGGTTTCCTTAAAGAGGGCGACATATTATCTGAGGAATTTATCCTCACTCTGAGCGAAGAGGAGCAAGAGATATGCAATGCCTTGAACCGACGTACCGAATTTAAGGTTTTGCGAACCACATATGGCCTTTACGAGTAAGAAAATCTGCATACGTTCGTTAAATCACCATGACAAATGCTGATAAATAATTAATTTTTGTGATTTAGCGGGTAAACATAGCCGACTTATGGCAAATTTTAGTTTACTTTGCAGGCGAAATTAGGTAAATTCAGGTGAATTTAGTCATTGATATAGGAAATACTACCGCTAAAATCGCGGTTTTTGACAGCCAAGAACCGGTAGAGGTTGTCCATACATCCAATCGGACATTATCTTCATTAACCGGAATCACGGGTAAGTATCCTATCAAAAAGGGAATAGTCTCTTCTGTCATAACCCTGACAGACGAAGCGAAGACGACATTAGCCAACATCGGCATTCCCTTGTTGTTTTTCACGCCTGAAACACCCATACCAATCACAAATCTGTATGAAACGCCCCAGACATTGGGGAGCGACAGATTGGCAGCCGTAGTTGCAGCAAACGATATGCACCCCGGACACGATGCCTTAGTGATTGATGCCGGCACCTGCATTACATATGACTTTATAGATGCAGCCGGCAATTACAGGGGAGGAAATATCTCTCCTGGGGTGGATATGCGTTTGAAGGCTTTGCACACATTCACAGACAAATTACCCCTGATTTCTGCAGAAGGAAAATGCCAGTCTTGGGGAAGCACGACCGAAGGAGCCATCCGGAGTGGAGTCATCCGAGGTATCGAGATGGAAATGAGCGGATATATCATTGAAACATCCCAGAAACACCCCGACCTTTACGTTTTTTTAACGGGAGGAAACAACTTTTCCTTTGATATGAAAATAAAAAACACCATCTTTGCAGACAAATATCTTGTCTTAAAAGGATTGAATAGAATATTGAACTATAATGAGACTATATCATAACACGCTTGGTGCAGTACTGATTGCGCTCTTTATCACAGCATCCGCTTGGGGACAGAATGGCTCCAATTCGCCACTTTCCCGATACGGATTCGGCCAATTGGCAGATCAAAGTTTGGGAAGCAACCGCGCCATGGGAGGAGTCGGCATAGGACTACGCGACGGTTCACAAATCAACGTCAGCAATCCTGCATCATATACAGCGGTGGACTCTCTGACATTCTTGTTCGAAACAGGATTCTCCATACAGAATGCCAATTTTAGTGACGGTGTCACCAAAATGAATGTAAAGAATTCCAGTTTCGATTATTTAGCCATGCAATTCCGCCTGTTCAAGGGGATGGGCATGTCATTAGGCTTCCTCCCCTACTCCAATGTCGGTTATAGTTTCAGTTCTACCGAAAAGATTCCGGCCCAGAGTATTTGGGATGATCCCACTACCGTTACCCGTTCTTACACTGGCGATGGCGGCCTTCATCAAGCATTTATCGGTGTCGGATATCAATTATTGCCATCCCTCTCTGTGGGTGTCAATGCATCTTATCTGTTTGGTAATTTTACGCACAAAGTTTCTGCCACATTCAGCGATGCCAACATCTATCCCTTGTCACGCAAATATTATGCAGAAATCAGTGATATCAAGTTGGATTTTGGCGCCCAATACACTCAGAAATTGAATGCCAAAAACCTGTTGACCATTGGTGCCACCTATTCACTCGGTAAAGATTTGAACGCTATCAGTTCCTATATATCCCAACAGAAGCTGAACGGAGGTGTTGTCCTTACCGACAGTGTACAGAATCTCCGTAAAGCATTCCAACTTCCCCATGCCTTCGGTATAGGAGCTACATGGACCTATGACAACCGTCTGATTGTTGGAGCAGATTTCTTGCTCCAAAAATTCAGCGACACTCGCATTTTCGGAGAAGAAGGTACATTGGCTGACCGGATGAAGTGCTCCGTAGGTGCAGAGTTTCTGCCAGGTCTTTCCGGAAATTTCTTCCAACAGTTGAAATATAGGGTTGGAGCCTATTATTCCAAGCCTTATGTCAAAGTTAACGGACAGGATGCCGCCCACGAATATGGCATTGGTGCCGGATTGGCCATCCCTATCAGAACCTGGGGATGGATGAGTCAGACTTCGATTATCAGCATCAGTGGAGAATGGGTTAAGATAGATCCTAAGATAAAAGGAGTCCTGACAGAGAATTACCTCAGATTGAATATCGGTCTGACCTTCAACGAATGTTGGTTCCAAAAACAAAGAATCAGATAATAATAACAAACATAAAACCAAATCAATGCGATTCATTATGAAGACAAAGATGACAACCCTCATGCTTGCACTCACATTGGGTGCAACCGGTTCTTTTGCCCAGCACATTGCAAAAGAGGACAGATTCGGACACGGTCAAGACAGTATCACCTGTCTTCAAAACATCAGCTTGTATAGCGAGCATATGAAGACCAAGAGCTATGCCGAAGCTTACGAGCCTTGGAAGGATGTATTTTATAAACACCCAACAGCCCGTCATAGCATGTATGACGATGGTCCTACAATTTTGCGCGAGCTCATCAAAGCCGAAACTGACGAGACTAAAAAAGCAGCACTCGTTCAGGAATTGTTGGGTACATATGACCAGCACATCAAATATTTGGATGACGTAAACGAACTGCGCAAGCGTCCTCTGACCAAAGCCAGCATCTTGGAAAAGAGATCACACGACTACGTGGTATATACCAAGCCTTTGGATGCCGTAAAAGCTCACGCTATGTTGGTCGAAGTTCTTAGCTTGGATCCCGAAAATGCCGGATTCCAAATCATGCTTGACCTGATGAACATCTCTTCAGCCATTGCCAAGCAGAAAGAAAGCCACAAGGAGCAAATCATAAAGGACTATCTGCAAACCAGCACTCTTGCAGCCAACAACATCAGTAAGGCTAAGGCCAACGCAGAGAAGGGAGATGCCAATCAGGCTACTTACGAAAAGATTGCCACCATGTGGGAACAGGTAAAGGGCAATATCGACGGTTACTTCATCAACAGTGGTGCGGCCAATTGCGAGAGTTTGCAGGCTATCTATGCTCCTCAAGTAGAAGCCAACAAGGAGAATCTGGACTATCTGAAGCAAGTCGTTCAAGTTATGGCTATGCTCAAATGTACAGACCAGGAGGCTTATATGGCTGCTGCCGAATATGCCCACAATATCGAACCGACATCACGCTCAGCCGCAGGTTGCGCCAGCCGTTATCTTAAGAGAGGCGACACCAATAAAGCGATGGAGTTTATGGATCAGGCTATCGAGTTGGAGACTGACGATACTGAAAAGGCTGACTATGCATACAAAGCAGCTCAGATTCTTTACTCTATGAAGCAATTGAGCAAGGCCAAGAGCTATGCCAACAAGGCTATCTCGTTGAATGGAAACCATGGTGCTGCCTATATCCTCATTGCCAACATGTATGCTTCAAGCCCCAAGTGGAGCGATGAGCCTGCAATGAACAAATGTACCTACTTTGCCGCTATCGACAAGTTGATCCGTGCTAAAACTGTTGACCCCAGTGTTGCAGAAGAAGCCAACAAATTGATTGGTTCCTATTCAGCCTATACTCCGAAGCCCGAAGACCTCTTCTTCATCGGATTGAAGAAAGGTGACAGCGTAACAATCGGTGGTTGGATTGGAGAAACTACAACCATCAGATAATCCAACAAGTAATATGTCAACTCTACAAGGGAGAAGAATATTCACACAATGCTTAAACATAACAGTGGCCTTATGGGTCGCTGTTATGTTTGTTTTATTTCCTGCTTGTTCAAATCAGGACAAGAAACTTACTGATGCCGTACCAAACCGGGACTCACTACCGGTGATGAGAACCGTAGGAGTAGAAAGCTACATTTCAGATTCAGGAGTTATCAGGTATAAGATTATTGCAGAAGAATGGAATATCTATGACAAACTTGACCCTCCCTACTGGTCATTTGAGAAAGGATTGTACCTGGAACAATTTGACGAAGACTTCATAGCCGAAGCAACCATAAAAGCTGATACGGCCTATTATTACGACAAGAAGAAATTGTGGGAACTCCGCCACAATGTCCACATTGAAAATCGCGAACAAGAAAAGTTCGACACGGAACTTCTGTTTTGGGACGAGCAAAGAAAGAAAGTCTATTCCGATAAGAAAATTCGTATCGAGCAAGCAGACAAGATTATTATCGGACATGGTTTTGAGTCCAATCAGGAACTGACCGACTATGTCATCCACAACACGGAAGGAATCTTCTACATAGATGATGAGACCACCTCACCATCTGATTCTATTCCATCCGATTCCATTTAACGCATTCACTATACCTTATTAAATATATGGGCGACATCATCATACAAATTATCATCACATTGGCATTCTCTGCTTTTTTTTCGGGTATGGAGATTGCATTCGTTTCATCCAACAAGTTACGTTTTGAGTTGGAGAAGATGAACAGCAACATCACCTCCCAAATCCTCACCATCTTCTACAAACGCCCTAACGACTTCATATCCACCCAATTGGTCGGTAATAATATAGCCCTTGTCATCTATGGTATTCTGATGGCGGAATTAATCGAACAGAACCTGCTGAAAGGGGTCATTGAGAACGAATTTCTTTTGGTTTTGAGCCAAACCATCATATCCACCCTCATCGTATTATTTACCGGAGAGTTCATGCCCAAAACCCTTTTCAAGATAAATTCGAACAAGACATTGCAACTTTTTGCACTGCCAGCATTCATTTGTTATATTGTACTCTACCCTATCTCCAAGTTTGCCTCATTACTGTCCAATGGTATTCTCCGTTTGGTAGGAATACGGACGAACAATGACAATTCCAATATCGCATTCACCCGTGTGGATCTCGATTATTTCATACAGTCAAGCATTGAGAGCAAGGATAACGAAGAGATTCAGGACGAAGTGAAGATCTTCCAGAATGCACTCGACTTTTCCAGCATCAAACTTAGAGACTGCATGGTTCCCCGAACCGAAATCATTGCCGTGGAAGAGGGCGCTACATTGGACGAGCTGAAATCACGTTTCATCGAGTGCGGACTATCCAAAGTCATTGTCTATAAAGAGAATATTGACAATATAATCGGCTATATCCACTCCTCCGAGATGTTCCAACATGCCGAAGAGTGGCAAAAACATCTCAGCCAAATCCCCTTTGTTCCCGAAACCATGTCTGCCCACAAGTTGATGCAGCTATTCATGCAACACAAAAAGACATTGGCTGTTGTTGTTGACGAGTTCGGTGGCACTTCAGGTATCGTAGCACTCGAAGACTTGGTGGAGGAGATTCTGGGAGAGATTGAAGATGAACATGACACTTCCAACTATGTAGCTAAGCAGGTTGGTGAAAATGAATATGTCCTCTCTGCCCGTTTGGAGATAGAGAAGGTCAATGAACTCTTCAAATTGGATCTCCCCGAAGAGGATGACTACCTGACTCTGGGCGGTTTGATATTACACCAGTATCAGAGTTTTCCCAAGTTGCACGAAATCGTTCAAATTGGACAGTTTCAGTTTAAAATCATCAAGATGACAGCCACTAAAATAGAGCTTGTACGCCTTAAAGTGACAGAATAGTTCATTTTTCTACAAAAAAAGTAGGTCAGCTTGTTGATTTTTCGTATCTTCGTGCGCTAATTGCAGAAACAAGAAAAACAATAATAATAAAAACGTTAAATTCAATGGCAACATTACAAAAGATTAGAAGTAAAGGCCCCCTGTTGGTCATTATTATCGGTCTTGCACTCTTTGCCTTCGTAGCAGGAGATGCATGGAAAGCCTTGCAGCCTCACACAGGCAAGCAAGACATTGGTGAAATCAATGGCGAGACAATCTCTGCCCAGGATTATGAAAAGATGGTGAATGAATACGCTGAAGTTTACAAGTTCAGCCGCCAGACCTCTTCTGTCAGTGACGAAGAACACACCCAAATCAAAGACGAAGTGTGGAACAATTTGGTAAGCAGCAAAATTCTGGAGAAGGAAGCTGAAGCATTAGGTTTACAGGTTACCGATGCAGAAATCAAAGCTATCCTGAATGCAGGAACTCATCCCATGTTGCAACAGACACCGTTCCAGAATCCTCAGAGTGGTGCATTTGATGTAGATATGCTGAAGAAGTTCTTGGGCGAAGCAGCCACTATGGATATGAGCCAATTGCCTCAGCAGTATGCAGAGTACTATCAGTCCATGATCAATTATTGGAATTTCATTGAGAAGAATCTGCGTCAAAGCCTGTTGGCCGAGAAGTACCAGTCACTTATCAACAATTCTCTGATTTCCAACCCCATCTCTGCCGAAGGAGCTTTCAATGCCGCCAATACGACAATGAATCTCCTCGTAGCAGCTATCCCTTACACTGCTATTGCCGATTCTACTGTTACAGTTAGCGACAGCGAAATCAAGAAACTTTACAACGAGCGCAAAGAGATGTTCGCCCAGTTCAACGAAAGCCGCGACATCAAGTATGTGGATGTTTTGGTGACTCCCAGCGTAGAAGACCGCAATCAGTTGGAGAATGAAGTAAACGAGTATTCAGCCCAGTTGGCTGCTGCCGATGTTGAGTTGGCCCCATTCATCAGAAGCACCAATTCTACAGTGCTTTATTCAGAAGTTCCTGTGAAGAGTTCAGCTTATCCTTTGGATATCAAGAATCGTCTCGACACAGTCAGCGTAGGCAAGGTTGTTCCTACCTACTACAACCGTTCAGACGATTCATTCAACACATTCAAGGTTGTTGCCAAGGTCAACGAGCCCGACTCTGTCCAATACCGTGTTATCCAGGCTCCTGCAGAGACAGAAGAGGCTGCCGCTATATTGGCTGACAGTATCTTGAATGCCATCAAGGGAGGTGCTGATTTCGCTGAATTGGCCAAGAAGTATGGTCAGACAGGTGAAACTATGTGGCTTTTCGGTGCCCAATACGAAGGCTCTCCTATCGAAGCTGAAAATGCTACATTGATCAACACACTGAACAACACCGCTGTCAACGAAGTGAAAGTTCTCAAATTGGGACAAGCCAACCTCGTACTCCAAGTATTGGACCGCAAGGGCATGACAGACAAGTATCAGGTAGCAGTCGTTAAGCGTCCTATCGAGTTCAGCAAGGAGACCTACAATGCTGCTTACAACAAGTTCAGCCAGTTTGTAGCTGCTAACGGAACATTGGAGAAGTTGGAAGCCAATGCCGAAGAGAACGGTTACCGTTTGTTGGAGCGCAAAAACTTCTTCAGCAACGAGCACAATGTAAGCAACATCGCTGGCACACGCGAAGCGTTGAAATGGATTTTCGATGCAGAGGTAGGCGAAGTGTCTCCACTCTATGAGTGTGGTAACAACGACCATATGCTCGTAGTAGCAGTTACCGGTATCAACGAAGAGGGTTACACTCCCGTCAAGAATGTAGCTGAAATGCTGAAATCAGAAGTTATCCGCGACAAGAAAGCAGAAAAACTGATGGCCGAGTTGCAGAATGCCAAGAGCATCAACGATGCCAAAGCCATCGCCAATGTTGTGACAGATACCATCAAGCACGTAACATTCTCTGCTCCTGCTTATGTATCAGTTACTCGCGGAAGCGAACCTGTTATCGGTGCCGTAGCATCGTTGACAGAGGTTGGTCAGGTGACCGCTCCTATCAAGGGTAACTCTGGAGTTTACCTCATCCAGGTACTCGACAAGCAGAACCCAAGCAGCCAGTTCAATGCTGCTACCGAAGAGGCCAAGTTGAATGCCGTTTCTTCTCGTGCTGCCAGCCGTTTCATGAACGACCTCTACCTCAAGGCAGACGTTAAGGACGAGCGTTACCTCTTCTTCTAAGAAGATTAAAAGACAAAAGATATATCATTCAGAAAGGCTGTGTCCCGTGGGGCACAGCCTTTTCTATTTCTATATTAAAGAAAACAATCACATTGCTAAAGTAATAAAAAAGGGATAACCTTTGGAAATAGTAAGAATATCACTATTTTTGCAATCGAAACTAAATCACAAATTATTAATACCATACTTGATCTTATGAAGAGACTAATGATTCTGTTACTGGCAACCCTGCTGGTAATCCCTGCAAGTTTTGCAGCCAAGAAGTCCAAAAAGAATGTGGACTTGTTCCCAGACGGGACTGTCGTTCCCGAATGGTTCCACCAGAACACCCCCGTGGACATCAACCAATTGGGAAAGAAATACGTACTTACCGATTATGACATTTTTGCCGACGGACGCCTGCACACCGAAGAGATTCAAGCCCTCATCGACAAGGCTGCTGCCAATGGTGGAGGTGTCATTGTCATCCCCCGAGGCACCTATATGACCGGAGGTCTCCATTTCAAGCAGGGAACCCATCTCTATTTGGAAGATGGCGCCACCCTTCTCGGTTCTGATTTCATAGGTGATTACCCCTTGGGCAAGACCCGTATCGAAGGCGAGACCTGCACCTATTTCGGTGCCCTCATCAATGTCGATGGTTTGGACGGATTCACCATCTCTGGCAAGGGTACCATCGACGGAAACGGTCTGCGTTACCACAAGCAGTTCTGGCTCCGCCGCAAGTGGAACCGCCAATGCACCAATAAGGACGAACAACGCCCCCGTCTGGTCTATGTCTCCAATTGCAAGAATGTACAGATTGAAGGTGTGAAGTTGCAGAACTCTGCCTTCTGGACCACCCATATCTACAACAGCGAGAATGTGAAATTGCTCAATCTCTCCATCTATTCACTCTCAAGCCCCAATTATGCCAAAGGTCCCAGCACCGATGCCATCGACCTTGATGTAGTGAAGAATGTATTGGTGAAGGGATGCTATATGTCAGTGAACGATGATGCTATCGCCATGAAAGGTGGCAAAGGCCCATGGGCTGACGACCCCACCAAGAGCGAAGGAAACGGAGGCAACGAGAATGTCATCATCGAGGATTGCACCTACGGCTTCTGCCACGGATGCCTCACTTGTGGTTCAGAGTCCATCTTCAACCACAATATCGTCCTACGCCG
Organism: Phocaeicola sp.; assembly: GCA_045545095.1. Taxonomy (GTDB): domain Bacteria; phylum Bacteroidota; class Bacteroidia; order Bacteroidales; family Bacteroidaceae; genus Phocaeicola_A. The sequence continues at coordinate 141,557 of JAZQAG010000041.1, forward strand.
CATTCAGGTTGACGAAGCAGCCCGCCTGCTTTGGTTGAAGATGCGTCCCGATACCCCCCAACGCTACGAGTACATCACTGTTGAGGATATTACAGGAAGTGTAGGCCAGTTCATCTATATCCAGCCCTGGACACAGTTCTATGACCTGAAAGACCGCAAAGACCCTCCCATGTCATACAGCGACCATATCACCATGCGCAACTGCAAGATGGAGGTAGGCACATTCTTCAACGTAAAGAGTCAGGATGACCAATACAAACTGTCCAACTTCCACTTCGAGAATCTGGACATCAAGGTCACCAAGAATGCCAATTTCCATCAGGAATATGTTGATGGCTTCGTTGTCAAGAATGTGAACTTGGAGCAATAAGCCGCTGAAATCATTTCAGCATAGTTTGAAATAGGTATGGACATCAATCCATACCTATTTTTATTACTTTTACTTTCCTATGTTTCTCCATTCGGTATTTTGTCTTATCTTTGCACCATATAATCATAAGAACATAACATATAAAGAAAAGAATGGAAACAACACCCAACAAGTATATCACTGTAGCCTACAAGTTGCACGTGATGAATGACGGACAAAAGGAGTTAGTCGAAGAAGCCCCCGTAGCACACCCCTACCAGTTCATTTCCGGCATGGGCATCTCTTTGGATGCTTTCGAAGCTCAGGTACAGAATCTGAACCCCGGTGACAAGTTTGATTTCACCATCCCCTGCGCCGAAGCTTATGGAGCGTATGAGCAGGAACGTGTCGTGTCACTGGACAAGCAGGTCTTCTGTCGCGATGGCAAGTTCCAGTCCGAATACATCTATCCCGGTGCATACGTCCCCTTGGTCAATGAAGATGGTAACCATTTCCAGGGTCTGGTCGTAGAAGTCAAAGAGTCCGAAGTTGTCATCGACCTCAATGACCGCTTGGCAGGCAAGGACCTCATGTTCACAGGTGAAGTGGTGGAAAACCGCCCTGCCACCAACGAAGAGATTCAAGGAATGATCAACATGCTCACCAGCGGCGGTTGCGGTTGTGGCTGCGACAGCTGTGGAGGCGATTGTGGCGACCACGATGGCGGATGCGGCGGTTGCGGCGGCCACTGCCATTGATCATTTCAAGTGGAGCTTCTGCAATTCAGTTGAAATTAGGGAGAAATAGGTATCTTAAGATAAATGACCGTCTATCTTAAGATAAATGGACAAGTATCTTAAGATACTTTGCCAATGAACCTATGATACCTGAAAAACAAAGAATGTTTCAACGAAATTGCAGAAGCACCTTTCAAATTGACAAAATACAAGTTGACAAGGACCGTTTAAAGCTTAAGATTTAAAGTTCAAAGCCACAGCCATAGTCAACATATAAACGAATAAACGAAGCAACAACAATGTTCAACAATACATTCGGTCATATTTTCCGCCTCACCACCTTTGGCGAATCCCACGGAGCCGGCATCGGTGGAGTCATTGACGGATTTCCGGCAGGGATTGCCATAGACATGGAGTTTATCCAACAGGAGTTGGACCGCCGCAAACCCGGTCAGTCCAAGATTACGACCGACCGTCAGGAAGGAGACCGTGTCGAAATACTTTCCGGCATCTTCGAAGGAGTCACCACAGGATGTCCCATCGGTTTCCTTGTCCGCAATACCAACCAGCACTCTGCCGACTATGAGAACCTCCGTCAGCTCTATCGTCCGTCGCATGCCGACTATACCTATACCCAAAAGTTCGGTTTGCGCGACCATCGGGGAGGCGGACGTTCGTCAGCCCGCGAGACCATCTCCCGCTGCGTAGGTGGTGCCTTTGCCAAGCTTGCTCTGAATCAGTTGGGAATCAGCATACAAGCCTACACCTCGCAAGTCGGAGACATCGCTTTGGAGAATGATTACCGGAAATACGACCTTACACTGACCGAAACCAACGCCGTACGTTGTCCCGACAGGGAGAAAGCGGCCGAGATGGAGCAACTGATTAGCGAAGTCAAAGCCGTGGGCGATACCATCGGTGGCATCATCACATGTGTCATCAAGGGATGTCCCGTCGGACTTGGTCAACCGGCCTTCGGCAAGCTGCATGCCGCATTGGGTGGAGCCATGCTCAGCATCAATGCCGTCAAAGGATTCGAGTACGGCGAAGGATTTGCCGGAGTCACCACCCGTGGGTCAGAACAGAACGACATCTTCTTCAACGATAGAGGCCGTATCAACACCCGCACCAACCATTCCGGAGGCATCCAGGGAGGTATCAGCAACGGACAGGATATCTACTTCCGCGTAGCCTTCAAACCCGTAGCCACCCTACTGATGGAGCAACCGACCGTTGACCTGCAAGGAAATGACACGACAGTGAAAGCCCGTGGGCGTCACGACCCCTGCGTCCTTCCTCGTGCAGTACCCATTGTAGAGGCCATGGCAGCCATGACACTCCTTGACTACTATCTGCTCCACAAGGCCACAAAGCTATAGACATATCTATTTTAGGGCAGACAATGCAATAATTGTGCCGGTCCTTTCGCGTTAACACGAAGGGACCGGCACTTCTTTTCACACAGCCTGCTGCATCGGGCAATGCAGCCAGCTACATTTTCAAGAGCACCCGACAGGGTAAAAATAAGACATTATTCGCAACCTGCAACGACATTAATGCCTCTGCCCCACACGACTAATCGCACAGCCCTAAGCGACTAATGCCATTTATCTTTGGAACACGGAGACACAGAAAGGAATTAGTCCGACCACCGCTCAACGCTCAACGTTATCACACACTCCTCCACCCTTCGGGTCCCCCTCCACCTAACTTAGGGGAGGAGTTGAATACTCCGCACCGTCAAGTCACTCACCGTTCAACCCAGCCGAAGGCTTTCGCTCATCCGCTCACCGCTCATCCGCTAACCGCTAACCCGCTCACCGTTTAAGGCGAAGCCGCCCTTCACCCGTTCCCCTTCACCCTTTATTTCGCTCATCCGCTCACCGCTAACCCGCTAACCGTTAAAAGCGCAAAGCGCCTCCCTACACTCCTTGCGGTACGCCTTCACCGAGTTCGGAGCCAGACAGGCGGCACGCGACATCATTCCTATATCATCCAGCCCGAGAGCCATCAGGTAACACATGGTCAGTTTCTTCCGCTCCAGACCACTGTTTGCCAAACGCTCATGCATCGCCGGATTCTCCTGTTCCAACAATTCCATAAGCAACGGCAGGTACTCCGAAGGCTTGATATCGAAACGAGAATCCCAACCCTCTCCACGCCACAGTTGCAACAGCAAATCCACGGCTATGTCACTCTGGCCATATTTCATGAAATGCTCTATCCGCGAGTCTATCTCCTTTTCATGTTCAAGCTCCTCCAGCTTGTCTGTCTGCATCTTCAGTTTCCTACCGAGTTCCTTCAGTTCCTGCTTCAGTCCCACTTCACTGCGGTTCTTCTCACGGTTGGCATCCTGCAAGGCTTTTATGTCATTTTTCAATTTTACCACATCCGTTTTCAATTGTTCTATCTCTTTTTTGTGACTCGCCAACACCTTGTCTTGCGCCATCTTCATGCGGTTCATGGCACTGGTCTGATTGGCCATGGCTCCCTTCACCCGTCCCAAGTGGGCTGAAGTCTCTCCCAATGTATGGTTCACCTTCTCCAATTCTTCATCTTTTTGTCGCTGTTCATCTTTATGTTTGCGTCTGACTTCCACGTATATCACACCAGCCACCAGTGCCACCCCAATAATTCCAGCCGTCAGCCACAGTCTCCATCCCGTCAGAGCATCGTTTTCCTCTGCCAACCTCTCGCTTTTCACCCTGTAAGGTATGGCCGCCACTTCGGCAGTCTTCTGACGCATGACTATATCGCTGTGGTATTGGCGATACAGATTGTGGTAATACAATGCAGAATCCGTTTGGCCCATCTGCTTGAATATTCTGTAAATATGCAAAGTTCCTCCACAAATAATAGCGCTATCGTTTCCTGCCAATATTTTCCTCCCATAATCAAGCGCCTTTCGATATTCTTGCAATTCATAATAAAGGGTCGCCAAAGAAGAATATACGTTATATATATAATTCGAATTGGACATTTGCAATTCACTACCAAGCAATATCTTTTCTGCATATGAATACTGTTTATTCTCTATCAGGAAAGAAGCATAATTGTATTTTAGAATTTGAGAATCGATATCGGGTATGGAGTCTTCATATTTTAGTCCGATTTTATAATAAACGGACGCACTGTCAGGCATTTCTAATAACCGATAGGCCCATGCTACATTACAACAGCTTCGAACAAGATAATGCAATGAATCGCCACTCAAATCATATTCATAACTTTTTTTAAAAGAATTCAAAGCCTCCTCATACATGTTTTGATTCATCAATAATCCGCCATAATGATTGAACAACAACGCCTTATACTGATTGTCATCCACCCCTTCGAAAGCCTGTTCGCTGGCCACGAATGCCTCCACAGCCTGCTCCACCTGATACTGCTGTTTATGTACCAGCCCCTTATATAATAAAGATAAGGCCAGCCGATGGCGGTCGCTGCTATTGGCATAGTATTCCACCGCCACATTTATCAGCGAGTCACTCCCCAAAGGTATCCGGCACTTGTGCATGGCCTGTGTCCGCAAGAGGGCGTACCGCGCCTGCTGCCTGTCCGACAAACCCTCCATCACATCCATTTGCGACAAGCACCTGTAGGCACTGTCAGGGTTTGTCTCCATACACGCTTCCGCCATATCCAGCCACCGTTCGGCACGTTGATCACACCCTATCGTCAGGAGCATCAGCCCTATCAAAAAAGGTAAAATCACTATTGTCCGCTTCATACAATCCATTTTTTCTTTGTACAAAGTAACTCATAATTCTGCAATCTTGCAAAAATCGCAGGGCAAACAAACACCGTTTGTCATGCCTAAGAGAAAAAAATGCGCTAAAAAGCCTCCAAAACCATCACTTATATTTCGGCTTACGAAGAATCGCCAAATATCATACCTCTGTAATTATCAGCGCATTGCACAGCTCTCCATTTTCCCCCGGAGACATATACCGCCATCACCGAGCACCTCCAGACCACAAAAACTATTGACCACGTTAAAAACCTGTTCTAACTTTGCAATGTCAAAACTACGTAGCATGAGATAACCTAGTCTAGTAACTTATTAAAAAAACGATTTCAGAATGAAAACAAGAAGATTATTCAAATGCCTGATGTTAGCAAGCATCATACCATTCAGTTCTGTCATGATTGCCAATGACGATGTAACAAGTGAGGAAAAACAAGTTATTGATTTCAACAACAACATTAACAACGGAAATAATAACACTCTTCAAGTTCCTGTCACCGCCACCTTAGCCAACAATGTACTGAACGTACAGTTCACAGGCTCTGTGCCCATGGCCACCGTCACGGTCAGCAATGCCATGACGGGAGCAACCATCAGCCAACAGTCTTTGCCGGCTGTCAACGGAACGGTCACATCCGTACCGGTTGCAGGACTC
>JAZQAG010000042.1:0-64746 GCA_045545095.1 Phocaeicola sp.
CGATACAGAAAGAGTTATTTGAAGTTATGCAAAACGCAGAAGACCAAAACACTCTGTATATTGCTAATTCGTAACCCAATACATATTCAACCAAAAGGTCGTTATTCATTCTCAATAATTTAGACCTTTTTCGTAACTTCAGAAAACAAATTTACTAAAAACGCCACATATGAAGACTGTTTACACAATCTACTTCTTGCATATATAAAAAGGGAAGAACATCATAATATTTCTCGAATAATTACTAAAATTTGGAAACAGTTGGATAAAAAACACTCGGTTTTATATTGGATATCCCAAACGGAAAAAAAGAATTATTGGGAGAAAGAAAATTATAATAGAGTTTTACCAGAGATATATTATTTAGCAAATAAATATCCTCAAATTAAAGAATATACCCAATGGGCATATGACGGTTTGTTAAGAAGTAAGAATTGTGACCATATTATCCTAGGAAATAACAAAATAATAAAGCTGAAATTCAGAGAACTAAGAATGGTTTCAGAAAAAATAAATCGGATTATAGATCGAGGTGATATAGGTAATGAAGAATATAAGAAAATAATAAAGACAAAAGAAGCATTAGAACGTGAAATCAATAAAAATGCAACTCTTTGGGGATTGAATGTCGATGAAAATCAATTGATGGATATTACATGGAGTGATGTAAAAAGTAAATTAGGTAAGAATGATATTGCAATTGAATTTATGGATAATGCTGCAATTCTATTAAAATATGATTGGAATTCTCCAAAGCTAATTCATATCTCATATCCTAGAAATTTTGTCAATAATATTGATTCATTAAAATGTTATAGCGATTTAATATGGAAACCAATAAAAGATTATCTAAATAATATTGAAAATATTTACTTCTCAACATCACATATTTTACATAAGATTCCTATTGAATCTTTACCTATAAATGAGAAATACATAATGAGTGATATATTTAATATGCATCGTTTATCATCAACTCGTGAGTTATTGAGTGAAAGCCCAAATATTAAATATACAACTGCAGTATTATATGGCGGACTTGATTATGATATGTCAGATGAAAAAATGCTTATTGAGAGTAATAAATATTATAGTTATTTTACTGATAAAAAAGCCTTTATATCAAGAGGCTTACTAAATGATTCAATTAGAGGATATTTATGGAATACATTAAGCAATACAGAAAATGAAGTTACCTACATTTCTCAGTTATTACAAAAATACGATATTTCAACCATTGTATATAAGGGAATATCTGGAAATGAAGAGTCATTTAAGAACCTTTCAGGTAATAAATATGATATCATACATATAGCGACACATGGTTTTTTCTATCCAAATGAAGAGGCTAAAAAGAAAGATTATTATAGATTATTTATGAAAAATGATATAAAAAGTTTTTCTAATGATATAGATTTCTCCATGTGGCGCTCTGGTTTGGTGCTTTCTGGAGGTAATCGTGCATGGAAGGGTGATACAATTCCCAATCAGGTGGAGGATGGAATTTTGAAAGCACAAGAAATCAGCGACCTTGATTTACGAGGTGCTGACTTGGTGGTTCTTTCCGCTTGTCAAACCGGTTTAGGTGAAATCACCAGTGACGGAGTGTTTGGTTTGCAACGCGCATTCAAAATGGCTGGTGCACAAACCATCGTGATGAGTCTTACAGAAGTGGATGACCAAACTACCATGGCCATGATGAATAAGTTCTATACAAACTTATTTTCAGGTCAATCCAAACACGATGCATTCTACAATGCCCAGCGTTATATCCGTTCCATCAAGCCCGACCCGAAATATTGGGCTGGATGGATTATGTTGGATTAAGAATCAAGGTTAGTAACTTCGTCTGTTGCGGGATAATAATTCAGCAATGGACGAGGTTGTTTTATTTCGAAGATATTCATTAGTTATTTCATTGAGCTTCTCACCACATTTATCAGACTCATGTTGGAAATTGTCCATTAACCTTAGCCGCGTTTCTATTGGCATATATCCCATACCAAAAGCTAATTGGGTATATGCAATATCACTGCTCATTTTCTGAAACAGTAATTGAACGGCATGGGCTCTCGTCCCTAATTCTTCCCACAATTCGTTTGCACGATGTAGATTGTTATAAAAATTGTTATCCATAATCTTTTTTTTATTTAATTACGCTGCAAATATATTGATGTTTTCCAATACTTGCAATAAAAGAGAAACTATTAACTCTATTTAATAGATAAAGGGAAAATATGTTGAAAACAGATTTTGAGTGTTGAGCAACTACATGGACAAATTAATGAAGGGTGAAAGGTGACGGGGAACGAGTGACGGGATGCCTTCGGCTGATTAACGGTGAACGGTTAGCGGATTTAAAGGGTGAAGGTTTTTGTCTGCTATATATTATAGTAGGTACAAGGATATGGGATACTTATACGGAGTTTATAGATAAAAAGGCATGAGTTTGTAACCCTTTCACATCTGTGAAGAGATGTCTTCACAAATATCAAGAGATATCTTCACAGATGTCAAGAGATGTCTTCACAGCTGTGAAGAGGTATTAAAGTTGGGGATTTTATTGTGTAAAGGGTGAAGGAATGCCTTCGGTTGGGGAACGGCGAGCGGTTAGCGGATTTAAAGGAGGAAGGGTAAAGAGGGTTCCTCCAACTATCAGAAGGGATATCCTACTGCCAGATGGAGGCCAAGGCTATCTTTGAAGCGGGGGATGTTGTACCAACCGCTCTTACCTGTATCATAGGGAAGATGGAGGGCAACACCAAGGTCGAGACGCAAGACCAGAAACTCCAAGTCGTAACGAAGGCCAAAGCCGGTACCTACAGCGACCTCTTTCCATAGGTCATCCAATGTCAGTTCGCCTCCTGGGCGGTCGGCCTGCTGACGAAGCAGCCACACATTTCCTGCATCGAGGAAGGTGGCGCCATAGAGATTGGCTACAATGGGGAAACGCAACTCGGCATTCATCTCGAGTTTGACATCTCCCGTCTGGTCAAGATAGGAATAGAGTCCCTCCTGGGGATGATAACTGCCCGGACCGATGGTGCGTGCTGTAAAAGCACGTATGCTGTTGGCTCCACCGATATAGAACTGCTCACTATAAGGAGCGTATTGGGAATTGCCATAGGGAACAACCACACCGGCAAACAGGCGGGTGGCAACATGGGTACGACCACGCACCTTGAGAAGGTTGCGCAGTTCAGTAGTGACCTTGACAAACTGGGCAAAGGGATTGCCCAAGAGATTCTTGTCGCGACGGTCAAAAGGTTCTCCAAAGAGGGCATAGATACCTGATGTGACATTGCCGGCCGAGGTCAGTGTGGTGCTCCACCAAGTATGGTGACGACGGGAGGTGATGGAGGCATCGTCAAAGGTATAGGTATAGCTCATGGCAGGGATGAACTGGTCGCGGAAACTGACGGCCAAAGCACGGTTCTGCTCCATGATGGAATCGAACTTGGCAGTATGGTCCTGCAGCATATTGAAGGTCAGACGGAAGGGGGTGAAAATATGCTTGGATGTCTTTGTCGGTTGGAAGGTATAGACCGCATTTCCACCGAAAGAGAGCAGGCGGAAGAATCCGGCACGGTTCAACTGGTTGGCATAGAGTTTGAACTCTGTCTGTGCAGGGAAACGGAACCGACGGGTATTCAAACCCGGAAACATCAGGCGGGGATAGGTGAGCGAAGTGGACAGTCCCAGTTCCCAGGAATTGATTTCAGCCTTGTCGCCCGTAGCTGTCCCTCCCGTCTGCCATTCATAGGAGGCATCGAGCTTGACGGAGAATGTCTCTCCACCACGAAATACATTCTTCTTGGATATGCCTAAAGAGAGTCCGGGACCTATCTGATCATTGCTCTTGCTGGTGGCATTGACCTCTAACTCGACATCAAGGGGTTTGTCGAACGTGGCACTGATCACCACATCCAATGTATCGCACAAAGCTGAGGTATCACGTGGAACAAACTGCATATCCACAGAACTGAAGACTCCCATACGGGCCATATTCTCCTGACTCTGGCGCTGTTTCTCCTGCGAATAGAGTTCTCCATGGCGGAAACGGAAGTTGTGGAACAGTACACGCGGCCTCAACGGAGGTTTCTTGCCTGTATAGTTTATGCGCAGGTGACGGATCTGCAGACTGTCTGCCAACTGATAGCTGTTACTGTTTCTGAGATTGACCGTCATACGGCCGATATACCATTGACGGTTCACCTGTGAAGGAAGGCCGGCTTCGGGTTGGATCTGCAACCAGACCTTACCGGGCTGCTGGATGGTATCTGCTCTGAAGGTGATATAATTGCTGCGATAATAGTAATATCCATTGTTACGGAAAAGGGTTGAAAGGCGGTTACGCTCGCTCTCCAACTGCACCACACTGAAGGGGTCGCCGGTATGCAGCAGACGCTCTTTCCACGTATGGCGTATCAGCGTGTCGGCCACATAAGGGAAATGGCGGTATTGGATGGAATCGAGACTAAAGAGATGACCGGCATTCACCCGGTAAGAGACCTTGGCCTTACGCGGATTCTTTTGGGGAATGACCTCACTGATCACCTGCCCTCGGAAGAATCCATAATCGCGTAGCAGGTTGGTGGCGACCTTGCTACGTACCTCGGGATTAACGGCAGACAGGAAAACCGGTTCACTGGCAAATGTGTTGAAAATCCACTTCCCCACCCCTTTCTGCTTATTCACAAAGGCATTGTATATCCATAATCCGGCAGGTATAGGAAAACGGTAGGTGGAACTGCCAAAGATAGCATTGTTGGGCGGATAGGCCAAAGCGGCCTCCACTTCATCTCGGGCTGTCTCTGTGGCAGCAAGGGAACTGTCATTCACATACTCCACGCGCTTGATACCCGTATAGAGTATCTCTCCCTCGGGCAGATGACGGGTGGTACTGCAAGCCACGAATGCCAAAAGGGAGACTACGAACAAAAGGCCACGAGCCACACATGAACAGATTTTATTCTTTTGTAATTCCATCCTTTCTCCTTTTAAATATAAACAGTTCACCCAACTTGTTAACCTTGCGGCGAAGCACAAGACCAACACCCGTCTCAATGATTTCACCTTCGAGAATACTCTCATAGTTCTTGGTATGAAACAGCTTGACATAGCGTGTACCGCTATCGTCCAACCGCCACTCCAGGGATATGTCATCAATAAATGAATTGCCCTCCTCCTCGGCTACGGTCTCACTGCCTGTCGATATGCGTCCACCGATAATGACACTCAGACGATTGTTCCAGAATCGCTTGGCAAAGCGGAAGGAGTAGTCTGTTCCTCCCTGCGAACTTCCGTCGGCCGCATACTTATCCTCCACCCCGATGCTGACATCCACAGTCTTGAGAGCACTTCCGGCAATATGGGATATCTCGCTCTGAAGGAAAGAGTTCAAGGCATTACCTGTATTGAATCCACCGGAAGTCCCTCCTTGGGAACCGGCATACATACCCGTCACCAACATGGTCACAGCCAACTTGCCACGCTCCTCGGCCGACATGGCGGCCAACTGATTCTGCAAGGAAGCATCCTCAGGCGCCTCGAGCATGAAGGCCAAACCCATATCGCTAAGACTATTGGTGATGGAGACACCGACATCGAAATTGACATAGCGTGAACTGTTGTCCTCGGTGACGGAAGTGCGGACACGCTCCGTCGCTGTTACATTCAGGTAGGGATTTGCCGGATCTCCTGTAAACTCCACGTAGCTGCCACTCTTTATCTTGAATGTCTTCAAAGGTATGACAGGGAGGGAGTATTTCATTTCGCCACTGGTCAACGTATAGCGTCCCATCAACAGGAAGTCGCCTTGAGGGGTATATTGCATAGAGAGGTTGCCCCCACCCTGTACCTCGACATAACTGTCGCTACCCAAATCGACCTGCACTTGTGCCCCTTGGTCTATCTGTACATTCAACAGGAGGTCCAATCCTCCCAAAGAGACTTTCTCTGTAGCGTCGGGAACCGTCACGGTATCATTGAAATTGACAAAAGTGACCATACTGCCCAAACGGTCCTCCACAGTCAAGGGGGACTCCTTCAGGATATAGGTGACATCGGTATTGCCCAACACATTCATGGTACCACGTACCACAGGATTCGTCAGTTCCCCCTTGATGGTTGAGAACAGGGACACGAAGACTTTACCATGAAGCAGGGAGTTCTTGTTCTCACGAACATTGAGCAGTTCATATTCCCTGGCCTGCATACGCAAGTCGGCTGTCATCCGCGAAAAATCTCTCATATCAACCTCTCCCGTCAGGGTGAAGGGATTCTTTCCATGGGCATAGATATTGAACTGGTCAAAGGTGAGCCGGTTGTTCCGGATACTCAACGGATTCTTGTCAAACGTAAAGTCCAAGGCATACAAGGGCGAATGCATCTTCACCGAATCGAAACGAAGTTCTCCACTAATGAGGGGAGCGGACAACGGACCTTGCACGGTGAGTTCTCCCATCAGAGCACCTTCCATATTCACCAATTCGCGCGGCAAGAAAGCATTAGCCATATCCAAGGGGAAATGCTCCAGACTGATATCGGCCTGAAGACGGGCTTCCCCAGAAGCAGAATGGAGTTGATAAGCAGAAAGGGAATCATTAGAAGAAATGTGGTAACCATCATCGGCTGAGAAATAGGTGCCATCCACAGTAGCGATCTCTGTTCCATCACGCAACAGCTGCAGACTGACAAGATGTTCGTTCACCGACAAGGGCAAATAGGCTGCTTCGGCTCCCAATGCCCCTATGGAATACTTTTCATAAACCAGCCCATCAACCTGCATCGTGGCAGAAAGGGTATTTTTTCCATCGGTCTCCTGAATATAATGCAACTCAGTATCAAGGATTCCTGCCACATCAGGAGCATAGGGAAGCAGGCTAAGCAACTCTGCCAAATCCAATCGGGTAAGGTCCAATGTCAGATCCTGACGCCGACTGTCATTGGGAATGGAATAGAGGCGGAGCCCTGTGCCACGCTGATCCAATAGAGCCAAATCAGCTTCGACCCTTCCTGAATCACTAAGCATGACATAATTGCCTCCATCCAAGGTGAAGGGTCTGAACCCTACTGTGGGACGTTCAGGGAAGAGAGATACCCGTAGTCCGTCAGATTGCAACGCTGCACGAACACCCAGTTCAAGTCCTTTTCTCTGTTCTTCGTTGAAAAAACGGAGCAGGATATCACCACCCGTAGAATCTATCTCCCCACCGGCATAGGCAGTGAATACAGGCTTATAGGTATTGGGGGCATTGCTCACCACGGCCTGATAATGCAACAAAGAGGAATCTTGCCGGAGAATCAGGCTGATGGTATCCAGTTCCAAACTATCGGTAGAGAACTTATAGACATATCCATCGCCATGGATTCCTGACTGGGGAGAGGTACGCAAATTAAGGTCAACCTGCTCCACACCGATACCATTGACATAGCGGAGATAGTTGCTGAAAGGATTATCTTGCCCGGCATTCAATTGCAGTGTCGCATCGGGCAGCAACCCTTTGACCTCATTCAAATCCACCACACGCTGTCCCAACTGCTTCCAACACTCCTCAGCAAAGGCCATACAACGGTCCACCATGGAGGGGACATCACTATCCACATCCATCTGCAATTCCATATCACCGGCTACCACATGAGCCGAAGTGGAGTCAAGACGTGTAAAAGCAGAAAACTGTATATCTTTGGGAGCAAATCGGCCTTTGGCTGTCAACAAATTCATAGCGGTGACTTTTCCTTGGGCTGCATGGGTATTCTGCCAATCGGTCTCGCCACGGACATCGGCAGATAAAGAGACATTCAGAGGAACTTCCGTAAAGCGCAGTGCCTGCAAATCGGCTTCGCCAATATTTAAGGTAATATGCCCATCCAACGAATCGCGAAGCACCAAAGCACCGGCACTGAGTTGCATATCAAGCAAGGGATTATGACTCTCCAACGACAAAGTTGCCTGATGATTCTGCAACGCAGCATTCAGATTCACATCTTGAATATCCAATGCCCCATACTCCAAAAGGTCTATAGCTGCCTCAGCCTTCAGATGGGTATGGGCAGCATAGGGGTCAGTACCAACACCTTCCATGCGCAGATGAGCCGACAATCGTCGAAGGGAATCTGACGGAAGGAAATGGTTCAGAGCCAAACTGTCTATCTGCCCATTCAAGGCATATGCCTCTGTATGGGTATCATAGTGGCCTGTGGCTGTCAGCGTACCATCACTTTCCAACAACGAAAGTGTTGCATCCAAACGGGTAGCCTCCATTGCCAATTGGCCTGCCATATGCATGGAATGAGGAAGCACAAAAGCTCCTGTCGTATCAACAAGCATAGAGATGAAATCCAGATTATGAGTCTCCACACTCAAATGCAAATCCCCTTTCCTAAACAAAGTGTCAGCCAATCGGGTAGCATATCCGCCAGCACAGATATCAAATACGCTATCCATCTGTGCTGTGAGGGTATCCAACCAAACCTGCTGCATATTCCCATGAGCTGCCAGTCGGAAATCCAATGGAGCAGAAGGATATTTCTGCACAACCACTTCGGGCCACATGCCGGCAACCAATGCCAAGACATCTTGCCGACCGACCTCTCCTGCAGCAGAAAGAAGAAGTTGTCCCTCCCCACCTGCCTGTAAAGCGGTCCATTCCATATCTCCATAAGCCTGCAATCGGGAAGCGGAGGTCTCTACTTTCAAGCCTGGCAAACGGATACCCAAACTATCCATAGCAAAAGAACCTTCCAGTTCTTCTACCATGAGTCCCGAACGCTCTGCCAATGCCAACTGACGTACTGTTGCTTTTAACTGTTCATTTGAATAGGAAAGGGAATCGACCCCTACCTGTATCCTTTCTATCTGTATATGGTCGGGATCCAATCCGGATAGCGGATGACCATTACCACGATTATAGGCAAAAAGGCCATCGGCCATATCCATCCGCAAAAGTCCATAGCTCTGTTTTCCCAAATTGACAGCAATCTGATCCAATTCCGCTTTACCACATCCGGCAACTAAGGAGAGTGTATCGGCCGGCATCTGCAAATGGAAATTCACCCGACTGAGAAGCATCTCATCCAGCAAAATATTCCACCCGATGGAAGACGATACCGTATCGGAAGGTACAGTATCGGGATGCAAGGTGACAGAAACATCTGCATCGGACAATCGGAGACTCTTCACCAGCGCATGTTCTTCCGCCAAGCTGACATGACCGGCCTCCAACCGAAGGGTTCCTACCTTACCCTCTATCCCAACAGAAGGTATCAGTGCACCGGTACTTGCCTGCACCTGACTCAAGAGAATCTCTCCCACCTGAATTTGGCCACTGAGCAATGGGCACAAAGATACTCCGATACGCAATTCCCCTAAAGAGGCAATGGTGTCGGAGCGTAAAGAATCAGACACCACCACCTTCCTCAACTTGAGGTCAAGGGGCAACGCCAAACGTACCTGCCCCACCTCGATGCTCATACCCGTAGCATTCGAAGCGGCACGTGCGGCCATATCTACCACCCGATTCTGTATGGGTGGTAAATAGAGTAAAGTGAGCAGAGATACGAACATGACAAAAGGGGCTACCAGAAGCAGCCCCACTATCCGTCCTATATTCTTACGTTTACGAGCATCCATTTTATACAAACAAGGGAACTCCCTTTCGGGGACAAAGATAGTGCAATCCTATCAGATAAAAGCAGAAATATCCTGCATTTGTTTCAGATAAATTCTAAAAAAAACGCAAAACATAAAGTATAGAGAACAATCTGTGTAGCCAAAATTGCGGCCTTTATCTACTTCCAATCCCTTCCAACAGTTCCAGCTACCCTACCCCAAGGTCGGTATTATCCACCAAGACTTCAACAAAGGGTTCATCCTGAAGGAGCGGACAGACATCACGGACAAACCAACGGGCCAATTCCTCATCCCGAAGCACAGCGGTTCCATTGGGACAAAAAAGATTGACACTAAAATACTCAAAATGGCAACGGGCAGTAGCTATATCTGCCAGAATACGTTGACGGGAATCTCCCTCCGTTCCTACCAACAGACACACTCCTTGGAAATAACGCGCAATCTCCTTTGGAGTAACAGTGGAAGGAATACCCTTTTGCCATCGGGCACGTAATGTGGAATCAAAACTTTCTACTCCACACCGGAACTTCACAATAGCGGGAGCAAAACGGGCAGCAAAACATGCCAACTGATGACGATACATATAATGTGCTTCGAACCAAAGGGTATGAATCTGCTTGCGACGGACAATATCGGCTATCAGCGAGAGAGTCTCCTCATCCAGCTCCATAGCAGAACCGGAATTGATGACATCGAGCACCCCATACTGCCCTGTCACCTGTTCCAAGGCCAAACGGTTCACCTCGTAGGGAGTGGGGCCTACATCTTCATGATAATCACAGAAAGAGCATTTTCTCCAACGGCATCCGGTACCTTGCAACAAGACAAACTCGCGAAGCATCTTGGTATCTATCAAAGAATATCGTTGCATAGGGAATCAGCGGTTCAGCCACTTGGTCAACCCACGGATAGCGGCATAGGCCATCGGGGTACCAAAGAAACTTTCAATCAACAATTTGGAACAATACTGGAAAGCCAGCATCAACCACAATTCATGGGTTGATACGGTACCCAAGAAAGCAATGAGTACAAAGGGGACAGTGTCAAACAGGTAGGCTATGGCCGAACTGCCAATAGTGCGCACCCAAAGACGCCGCCCACGGGTCCATACCTTAATGCGCTCCATAAGCCAGGCATTACTGAGTTCGCCTAACAGAAAACCCGTAAGCGAAGCTATCACAATACGTGGTACATAAGAGAATATGTGATTATACGCACCAGCCGTCTCTGCCAAATGGTCTGGTGATGGAAGCCAAACACCAACCTGAGTACATACAACCAATAGAATATTACAAAAGAAAGTAAGCCAGATAACACGCTTGGCTGTACGAAAGCCCCACAATTCGGTGAGTACATCACCTAACATATAGGCGAAAGGAAAGGTGATTGTACCAGCATCAAAATAAAAAAGTCCGGCTAGTCCTATGACTTTGACTGCCATGATGTTGGATACAAGATAAAGAGTCACAAATAATGCGGTGACCACCATCAGCAAGGTACCTCCAGTACCTGCCGTTCGGTTTTTGAAAGGGTTTTCCGATACCTTATTCATAATGTCTATTTATAAATACGGTGCAAAGTTAGACAAAAACCACGAATTTTACCTAACTTTGCACAAAATTTGAATTCAAAACAATTATGGAAAATCAGAAAGAGACACATTTGCTCATTGAGACTTCAAAAGGTAATATCACCGTAAAGCTCTATAACGAGACACCGAAACACCGCGATAATTTCATCAAGTTGGCCAAAGAGGGATTCTATGAAGGGACACTCTTCCATCGCGTCATCAAGAACTTTATGATTCAAGGCGGCGACCCAGAATCCAAAGGGGCACCAGCAGGCAAAATGTTGGGTACCGGAGATACCGGATACACCCTGCCAGCAGAATTCGTTTACCCCAAATACTTTCATAAGAAAGGTGTACTGTCTGCTGCCCGCCAAGGGGATGAGGTGAACCCCGAGCGCCGTTCATCGGGATGCCAATTCTACATTGTGACAGGACAGGTATATACCCAAACACAAGTGGCCGGTATGGAGAACCAACTGAACCAAATGAAACTGAAAACGGCTTTTGACACACTGGCCCGCCAACACATGAAAGACATCTACAAGATGCGCAAAGCCAATGACATAGAAGGTCTTCAAAAACTGCAGGACAAGCTAATAGCCGAAGCACAGGCTCAAGTGGCAGATGAAGCACCGTTCCGATTCACTCCCGAACAGATTGAAGCATACACGA
The DNA here is from genome assembly GCA_045545095.1 of Phocaeicola sp. Taxonomy (GTDB): domain Bacteria; phylum Bacteroidota; class Bacteroidia; order Bacteroidales; family Bacteroidaceae; genus Phocaeicola_A. The sequence continues at coordinate 11,877 of JAZQAG010000042.1, forward strand.
CAATAGGAGGAACTCCACATCTGGACAACCAATATACTGTATTCGGCGAAGTGACAGAAGGCATGGAAGTGGTGGATGCTATCCAACAAGTGAAAACCAATCGTGCTGACCGTCCGGAAGAAGATGTGGTGATACGTAAAGTGACCGTACTGGAATGATTGCCATCAACCGACATATTCTGCCTAACGGATTGCGAATCGTACACAACGAGGACCAAAGTACCCAAATGGTAGCCATCAATGTGCTCTATGACGTAGGTTCCAGAGATGAGGACGAGGAACGGACGGGGTTTGCACACCTATTTGAACATCTGATGTTCGGAGGTTCAGCCAACATCCCTGACTATGACACACCGGTACAGGAATCCGGAGGAGAAAACAATGCCTGGACAACCAACGATCTGACAAACTACTACATCACCCTTCCCCGGCAGAACATAGAAGTGGGCTTCTGGTTGGAATCTGACAGAATGTTGGGTCTGGCTTTCTCACCTGAAAGTTTAGAGGTACAACGACAGGTAGTCATGGAAGAATTCAAACAACGGGATTTGAACCAGCCCTACGGAGATGCCAGCCACCTGACACGCAGCATGGCTTACAAAGTACACCCTTATCGATGGCCGACCATCGGTAAAGAATTGAACCACATAGCCAATGCTACGTTGGATGATGTCAAAGATTTCTTTTATCGTTTCTATGCACCGAACAATGCCATTTTGGCTGTAGCCGGAAATATAAGTTTCGATGAAGTAATCAATCTGGCCGAGAAATGGTTCGGGCCTATTCCACATCGGAAGGTACAGAAACGAAACCTTCCTGCTGAACCGCAACAAATGGAGATACGCCGTATGGAGGTGACGAGAGATGTCCCACTTGATACCCTCTACATGACCTTTCACACTTGTGACCGACTGCACTCCGACTATTATGCCACAGATATGCTAAGCGATTTGTTGGCCAACGGACGGTCGAGCCGTCTGATACAGCATTTGGTAAAAGAACATCAGGTATTCAGCCAAATTGACGCATACATAACAGGCAGCATAGACGAAGGGCTTCTGCAAATTTGTGGAAAACCATTGCCTGGCATTTCCCTGCAAGAAGCTGAAAAATGGGTATGGAAGGAATTGGAGCTATTAGCACATACGACTCCTGATGAAATTGAATTGGAGAAAGTAAAGAACCGGTACGAAGCGGAACAGACATTCAAGAGTGTCAATTTCCTGAACAACGCTATCAACATGGCTTACTTCGAACTTATCAGTCGTGCCGAGGATATGAACGATGAAATCTCCCGATACCGAAGTGTCAGTCCCGAAGATATACGAAATGTAGCCGGCAAAGTGTTCCGAAAAGAAAATTGCTCGATACTATACTATTTTGCAAGGAAAGAAAAGAACTAAAACAATTTACATATGCGAGTAATTGATAAATAATTTAATAAAGTCAGGCGCGGGTTTTCACATGAAAATCCGCGCCTGACTTTATTATATAATCAACATCTCCAAATTACAATGAATCACCGAAGTCTTCCTTGAACTTGGTGACAAGTTCTTCTTGCCAATGGCCGATTTCCTTCAAACGGCCAAAGAAGAAACGAAGTACGGCAGGCTCTTCCACCCACTTGAGACCACCAATGATCTCGCGGTTGTCCCACAACCACTTCACACGGTCTGCCACATACTTGATTTGTGACAAGGTAAACACACGACGAGGAACAGCCAAACGCATCAATTCAAGTTCAGCAAAACGCTCAGTACCATCGGGTTCGCGCTGTTCAGAAAGAGTACCACGTTCCATACCACGGATACCACCAGCAATATAAAGAGCTGTAGCTACGGCAGCTGCAGGATACTGGTCATGTGGCATATCGGGTACGAATCCCTGACAATCGAGGTGAGCACCGAGACCACCAGCAGGCTTAATCATAGGCACTCCATAATCATCGAGTTCTTTTACCAAATAGGCAATGAATTCAGGACCATGACTCAAGTAGTCCATATCGAGTGATTCATACAGACCTTCGGCCATTGATTCGATAGAACGTACGTCAATACCTCCGTATGTAAGGAAGCCTTCGTAGAGAGGAATATACTCCATCATACTCTTGATCAATTCAGTGTTGTGGCTGATGATGGCACCACCGCGAGCAAAACCAAGTTTACGGGCAGAGAAGTAGATGATATCCATCTTGTTGGCCAAGAGATGGTAGATTTCCTTCGGGGTCATGTACTTGCACTGTGCCTCACGAGTCTTCATGAAGTAGATATTGTCCTGAAGCAATGAAGCATCAAGAATGCTTGGCACACCAAAATCATGACAGATGTCAGCTACAGCCAACATATTCTCCAAACTTACGGGCTGTCCACCGATAAGGTTTGTACCGGCCTCTACACGCACATATGCAACCTTTTCGGGACCAACTTCGCGGATGACACGCTTCAATTCGCGCAAGTCAAAGTCTCCTTTGAATGGTTCATCACTTTGAGGAACAAGTCCTTTTTTGTGAACAAGTTCCAACACCTCACCTCCACAACGTGTAACATGCGCCTTGGTGGTAGTGAAGTGGAAGTTCATGATAGCAACCATACCAGGTTTCACGAAGCGCTCGGCCAAAATGTTCTCGCAAGCACGTCCCTGATGAGCAGGAAGCACGTTGTCGACACCAAACACCTCTTTCATCGCAGCCTTCAAGCGATTGAAGGTTTCACTACCTGCATAAGCATCGTCAGCAAGATGCATGGCAGCCGTCTGACGATCAGACATAGCATTGACACCAGAATCGGTAAGCATATCCAGATAGATATCTTTATTCTGGAGCAAGAATGTATTGTTACCTGCCTGTTGGATAGCACGAAGACGCTCGTCAACGGGCAAAAGATTGAGTTTCTGTACTACACGTACCTTATGCATTTCCAAAGGTACCTGGTTTTCCGGTTGATAAAATTTTACGCTCATTTGGTATAGATATTTTATAATTGTTATTTTTTCCGTGTAAGAAGTTGCAAAGATAAACACTTATATCCAATTTACAAACAAAATGAAAGTATTTATACCATTTTTAGGAGAAAAGATTTTGCAAATATAATAAAAGAAACGGGCCATACAAGTGTCAAGCACTTATATGACCCGTCAAACTAATACAACAATCTTTTAAAATCCTTATCCGCAACGTGAGCTTCCGCAATGCTTGCAGATAAGACAACCCTCTTGGTAAACCAAGGTTTCGTAGCCACAGTTGGGGCACTTCTGACCTTTAGCCTCAGTACCGTCCTGGATGTATTTCTTCAAGGCACGCTCTACACCGTTCTTCCATGTATTGATACTCTCACTGTCGAGTTGGAGCGAACCTACCAGTTTGATGACCTGTTCGATAGGCATACGATAGCGCAACACACCAGAAATCAACTTGGCATAATTCCAATACTCTTTATTGAACTTCTCAGAAAGGCCCTCTACGGTTGTCTTATAACCGCGTTTGTTCTCAAACTGGAAGTCATAGCGCTTACGTCCTTCCTCGTCGGTGGTCTTGATGATACGGCCACGGGTTACGCTCTTGGGGAGAATAATACCCTCTTCATCATCCTGCAGACCAGTAAAGATTTCGTAAGGATAACCGTCGAGCAGACCAACGAAAGCCACCCACTTCTCCTTATTGTTCTGGAAACGAACGATATCACAATCAAGCACGGCAGGACGCACCTCGGTCACTGTGGGCGGTTTGCATGGCAACGGTTCGTCCTTCTTGTCGCTCTTGGTAGAGATGAGCACTCCAGCGCGGCTTCCGTCACGATAAACGGTACATCCCTTGCAACCACTCTTCCAAGCTTCTACGTAAAGACGGTTCACCAATTCCTCGTCAACATCGTTGGGCAGGTTGATGGTCACACTGATGGAGTGGTCCACCCACTTCTGGATAGCACCCTGCATCTGCACCTTCATCAGCCAATCGACATCGTTGCTGGTCGCCTTGTTGTAAGGAGAGTGTGCCACCAGTTCATCAATCTCTTCCTGGGTGTAACGTTTCTCTGTATCATAGCCGTTCACGCGCATCCACTCCAAGAACTTATGGTGATAAACGATGTATTCTTCGAAAGCATCACCCGTTTCATCCATAAAGTCCACATGCACTTCGGGATCATTGGGATTTACCTTACGGCGACGCTTGTAAACAGGCATGAACACAGGTTCAATACCGCTCGTCGTCTGTGTCATCAGGCTGGTGGTTCCCGTAGGAGCGATAGTAAGACAGGCAATATTGCGGCGACCGTATTGCGTCATCTCCTCGTAGAGAGCCGGATCAGCTTCTTTAATACGGTTCACAAATGGGTTGTTTTTCTCGCGCTCACTGTCATAAACAGCAAATGCACCGCGTTCCTTAGCCATATTTACTGATGAACGATAGGCTTCAAGAGCAATAGTCTTGTGTACCTCTACACTGAAGTCTGTAGCCTCCTGTGTGCCATAGCGCAAGCCCATGGCGGCAATCATATCGCCCTCGGCTGTGATACCCACACCTGTGCGTCGGCCTTGTCCGCTCTTCTTATATATTTTCTCCCACAGCATCATTTCGCTACCCTTCACTTCGTTGCTTTCGGGGTCGCTTTGGATTTTCTCCATGATGCGTTCTATCTTCTCCAACTCCAGATCAATGATGTCATCCATGATACGCTGAGCCAATCCCACGTGCTTACGGAAGAGTTCGAAATCAAAGTAAGCATCTTTGGTGAAGGGATTCACCACGTATGAATAGAGATTGATGGCCAACAGACGGCATGAGTCATACGGACAAAGAGGAATTTCGCCACAGGGGTTTGTACTCACTGTACGGTAACCCAAATCGGCATAACAGTCAGGCACACTTTCACGGATGATGGTATCCCAGAAAAGCACACCGGGCTCGGCACTCTTCCAAGCATTGTGTACAATCTTCTTCCACAATGCCGAAGCATCAATCTGCTTCGTCACCATCGGATTGCTACTTGCTATGGGATACTGTTGGGTATAGGGTACGCCTTCAATAGCCGCACGCATAAAATCGTCATCCAGCTTGACAGAGACATTAGCTCCTGTCACCTTTCCTTCTGTCATCTTGGCATCAATAAATGACTCTGAATCGGGATGCTTGATGCTGACACTCAACATTAGGGCACCACGTCGGCCATCTTGTGCCACCTCGCGCGTACTATTAGAATAACGCTCCATAAAAGGAACCAAACCGGTAGAGGTCAAAGCTGAATTCTTTACGGGAGAGCCTTTAGGACGAATATGAGAAAGGTCATGTCCTACTCCACCGCGACGTTTCATAAGCTGCACCTGCTCTTCGTCAATGCGGATAATGGCACCATAAGAATCAGCCTGTCCATCCATTCCAATTACAAAACAATTGGAAAGCGAAGCAATCTGGAAATCATTTCCAATACCAGTCATAGGGCTACCCTGTGGTACGATGTACCGGAAGTGATCCATCAAATCAAAAAGTTCTTTAGCCGAAAGAGGGTTGGCATACTTCTGTTCGATGCGTGCCACCTCATTGGCTATACGCCAGTGCATATCCTCCGGCGAACGCTCATAGATTTTTCCGAACGAGTCTTTCACGGCATATTTGTTCACCCATACACGGGCTGCCAGCTCGTCGCCTTTGAAGTATTCGAGCGATGCCTCGAATGCCTCGTCATACGTATAAGTTTTCTGTTCCATTGTTCTAAGTGCTCAGTATTAATAGTTTGTTTGTAGAAGTCCACCATTCAGTTTGAGCCACTAAAGTTAATAAGCGACTGCAAAACTACAGAGACTTTCCGAGTTGACCAAATTTTTCACAAAAAAAGTTTTCAACAATATGAAAAGTTTTCCAAAACAAAAAGGCATGCAATTGAAAATCAGATATTTAAAATTTTACTAGACACCAAAAGTTTTCCAAAACAAAAAACCACATCAAGAAGACATCAAACCATACAGGAAAAATTCCCCTCCAAAAATTCCGATCAGAATGCACGTTCATTCAAACTTTATAGTATCTTTGCAGCAAAATAGATTATAGTAATACACAACAAATAAAAAAAAATATGGAAACCATAAAGAACAGAAGAAGCATCCGAAAATATACTCAGGAAGACATTCCTACACAACTATTAAACGAACTGATAGAAACTGCAGCACGCGCCCAAACCATGGGCAATTTGCAATTATACAGTATCGTTGTCACCAGAAAGAAAGAAATGAAAGAAAAGTTAGCCCCGGCCCATTTCAACCAACCTATGGTAAAATCAGCCCCCGTAGTACTCACATTCTGCGCAGACTTTAACCGTACTACCCGTTGGTGCGAATGCCGTGACGCCCAACCAGGATACAACAATTTCCTCTCCTTCATGAACGCCGCAAGCGACACATTACTATTTTGCCAAAACTTCTGTAATCTAGCCGAAGAAAAAGGACTGGGGATATGCTATTTAGGAACGACCATCTACAACGCTGGACAGATTATAGACATTCTTAACTTACCCAAATTGGTCATACCTATAGCTACCATCACTGTAGGATGGCCAGACGAATCACCCGCACAAACAGACCGACTACCATTGAGCGCCTACCTACACGAAGAGACATATTCTGACTATACCCCCGCCGACATTGACCGCCATTACGCTCCTAAAGAGGCGCTCCCTGAGAATATACACTTTGTAGAAATAAACAAGAAGCAGACCCTTGCCCAAATATTTACCGACATCCGCTACACACGCGATGCAAACGAAGCCATATCTGAATCCTTAATAACCACACTCAAAAAACAGGGGTTCATCGAATAATCTTATAAGCAACCGGCCTCATCAATTCTCCGCCTCCCAGAAGAGAGTACGGGGAGTATAAATATGTTATAAAACATCAAATCGGCCATTTTGGGGAAGTTTTTTACGAGAAGTGAAAAATTTCCTCATTTTTATTTGCTGCTTAATAAAATAAGGTGTAATTTTGAATGCTACTTAGTTAGCAGAGAAAAGAACTTTACATTTATTAAACCTTAAAATAATAACAAACTATGAGTTATTTGCGATTTGACAAGACGCTGATGACCAATTTGGAAGAGAGTCTACAACGAGAGATTCTACGCACCAACAGATCTGGCGCCTACCACTGTTCAACAATCGTGGACTGCAACACACGCAAATATCATGGCCTACTCGTCATCCCTATACCAGAGATGGACGATGAAAACCATGTATTGCTATCAAGCCTCGATGAAACAGTGATTCAACATGGAGCTGAGTTTAACTTGGGCTTACACAAGTATCAAGGAAACAACTACAGCCCAAACGGACATAAATATATCCGTGAATTTGAATGGGAAAAAGTTCCTACCACCATTTATCGCGTAGGAGGTGTCGTCCTGAAAAAGGAAAAATTGTTCGTACACCACGAAAACCGTATCCTTATTCGCTACACCCTATTGGAGGCTCATTCGGCTACGATTCTACGCTTACGTCCATTTTTGGCTTTCCGTAGTGTACGCCAATATACACACGAAAACAGCCAAGCGAATCGAGATTATCAATTGGTTGAGAATGGAATCAAGACCTGTATGTACCCAGGATACCCAGAACTGTTCATGCAGTTAAACAAAAAGAATGAGTTCCACTTCCAACCCGATTGGTATCGAGGAATTGAATATCCTAAAGAACAAGAGCGTGGCTACGCATTCAACGAAGATCTTTATGTTCCTGGTTACTTTGAAGTAGAAATAAAGAAAGGAGAAAGCATCGTCTTTTCTGGAGGAGTTGCCCCTACGACTACACGAACACTTAAAGCAACATTCGACAAAGAAGTGGAAGTTCGGGCTCCAAGAGACAGTTTTTATCACTGCTTGGTTAATGCCGCCCACCAATTCCACAACAAACAAGGTGAACGAAATTATGTATTGGCAGGATACCCATGGTTCAAATGCCGTGCACGTGACATGTTCATCAGCTTACCTGGCTTGACTTTGGCTGTTGGAGAGTTAAATGAGTTTCATAATGCCATGGAAACTGCCCGAGAGGCTTTATATGACTGGATGAACGAACGTCCAAGCGACGCGAAAGTCTATGAAATGGAACACCCAGACATACTGCTATGGGCCGTATGGACATTGCAACAATACACAAAAATGGTAGGAGCAAAACAATGTTGGGAAAAATATGGTCAGCTATTGGAGGATATCATGGATTACCTTATTAGCGGCAAACATCCCAACCTATTCTTACACCAAAACGGATTGCTCTATACCAATGGAAGTGACAAGGCTGTAAGTTGGATGAACTCAACTGTAGCCGGACGTCCAGTCGTTCCGCGTACAGGATACCTTGTAGAAGTTAATGCATTATGGTATAATGCGTTGATGTTTGCTGCCAAAATGATAAACGAGCACGGAACACCAGCTGAAGCCGCACCATTGGAACGCCTAAGCGAAAAAGTAAAACCTGCATTCGTGGAAACATTCCTCAACGAATATGGGTATCTGCTTGATTATGTGGATGGTTACATGATGGATTGGAGCGTACGTCCTAACATGATTTTTACAGTGGCCTTCGATTATAGCCCATTGGATACGCACCAAAAGAAGCGTGTATTGGACATTGTGACAAAGGAATTGCTGACTCCGAAAGGGCTCCGCAGCCTTTCACCCAAAAGCGGAGGATACAACCCCAATTATGTAGGCCCACAAAACCAACGTGACTATGCCTACCATCAAGGTACCGCATGGCCTTGGCTGGCAGGATTCTACTTCGAAGCCTATCTACGCATCTACAAGATGAGTGGGCTCTCTTTTGTAGAGCGCCAATTGATTGGTTACGAAGCAGAAATGAATTCGCACTGCGTGGGTTCTATCCCTGAGTTGTTTGATGGTAACCCACCATTCAAAGGACGTGGGGCTGTATCATTTGCCATGAATGTAGCCGAAATTCTGAGAACGCTATACATATTAAATAAGTATAATATATAATAAGGAGGAACCTACAATGAAAGTATTAATGTTTGGATGGGAATTTCCTCCCAAAATCCTTGGTGGATTGGCCGTAGCATCATACGGTATTACAAAGGGACTGAGTGTACAAGGTGACGTAGAAACGACTTTCTGTTTGCCCAAACCTACAGGTGAAGAAGAAAAATTCCTCAATATCATTGGAATGAATCAAGTGCCTATTGTGTGGCGAGACATGAATTATGATTACTTGAAGTCACGCCTTCAGAGTTATACAACCCCTGAACAATATTATGCATTCCGCGATAATATTTATGCAGACTTTTCATACATGCATGTCAATGACTTAGGTTGCATGGAATTTGCTGGAGGTTACCCCAAAAACCTACACGAAGAAATCAACAACTACTCCATCATTGCTGGTGTAGTAGCCCGTCAACAAGAATTTGACATTATTCATGCTCACGACTGGCTGACTTACCCTGCTGGTGTACATGCCAAGATGGTAAGCGGGAAGCCTTTGTGTATCCATGTACATGCCACAGACTTTGACCGTTCACGTGGCAAAGTCAATCCTACTGTTTACTCTATCGAAAAGGATGGTATGGATCATGCAGACTGCATCATGTGTGTATCAGAACTGACCCGACAAACTGTAATTCATCAGTATCATCAGGATCCGCGCAAGTGTGTGGCCATGCACAATGCTGTATATCCTTTGTCACAAGAATTGCAGGAGATTCCCCGTGTAGAACATCCGAAAGAGAAAGTTGTCACTTTCTTGGGACGTATCACCATGCAAAAAGGCCCCGAATATTTTGTAGAAGCTGCAGCCCTCGTACTGCAACGTACACAAAATATCCGTTTTGTAATGGCTGGATCAGGAGATATGCTCAATGCAATGATAAACCTTGCAGCTGAACGCGGTATTGCAGACCGTTTCCACTTCCCTGGATTCCAAAAAGGCAAACAAGTATATGAAGCTTACAAGAATAGTGACGTATTCGTTATGCCTTCTGTATCTGAGCCATTTGGAATTGCACCTTTGGAAGCAATGCAATGTGGCACCCCTTCAATCATTTCCAAACAGTCTGGATGCGGCGAGATCCTAACCAACGTCATTAAAGTTGATTATTGGGATATTAATGCTATGGCTGATGCTATTTACTCCATCTGTACCAACCCTTCACTTTTCAAGTATCTGCAAGAGGAAGGTATTAAGGAGGTTGACCAAATTACTTGGGAAAAAGTGGGATTGCGCCACCGCGCTATCTATGATGAGTTAATTAGAAAAAACAAATAAAAAAAGAATAACAATGAAAACTATCTGTCTTTATTTTGAGATACATCAGATTATCCATCTGAAACGCTATCGCTGTTTCGACATTGGTCGCGACCATTATTACTATGACGATTACGAAAACGAACGTAGTATCACAGACATTGCAGAACGCAGCTATATACCTTCACTGACAGCCCTTATTGAGATGGCAAAAAATAATGGAGGTGCTTTCAAAGTGGCTCTGTCACTTTCGGGTGTAGGTTTAGAGCAATTAGAGATGTATGCCCCCCGAGTTATAGAATTACTCCATGAATTGAACGAAACAGGATGTTGCGAATTCTTATGTGAACCTTATTCACACGGATTGTCAGCACTTGCTAACGAAGAGTGTTTCCGCGAAGATGTAGAAAACATGCGTAAGAAAATCAAACAAATGTTTGGTCAAGACCCGAAAGTTTTCCGTAACAGTAGTTTGATTTATAGCAATGAGATTGGCGCCATGGTTGCCAATATGGGCTTTAAAGGTATGCTCACCGAAGGTGCAAAACATGTGTTAGGTTGGAAAAGCCCACATTACCTCTACCACTGTGCATACAACAATAAGTTAAAATTACTCCTCCGGGATTTCAAACTATCCGACGATATTAGTCTTCGTTTCAACAACAGTGAATGGAGCGAATACCCCCTTTTCGCAGATAAATATATCGGTTGGATTGCAGATATGCCAGAAGAAGAACAAGTATTCAATATCTTCATGGAACTTTCAGCCCTTGGTATCAGCCAACCACTATCAAGCAACATTTTGGAGTTCTTAAAAGCATTACCTATTTGTGCCAAAGAACGCGGCATCACATTCTCGACACCGTCAGAAGTAATTGCCAAGTTAAAATCTGTAGACCAAGTTGATGTACCCTACCCTCTGTCTTGGGTGGACGAAGAAAGAGACATCAGTTGCTGGTTGGGTAACGTGATGCAACGCGAAGCTTTCGACAAGCTATATAGCGTAGCAGACCGTGTTCGAATCTGTACCGACCGTCGAATCAAACAAGACTGGAGCTACATGCAGGCAAGCAACAACTTCCGGTTTATGACGACCAAGCAAACTGGTATTTGGTTGAATCGTGGCATTTACGATTCTCCCTTTGATGCATTCACTAATTATATGAATATCTTGGGAGACTTTATCAGCCGCGTAAATTCTCTCTATCCTGTAGAGATGGATAATGAAGAGTTGAATGCCCTTTTGACCACGATCAAGAATCAAGGCGAAGAATTGGAAATGTTACAAAAGGAGAACGACAAATTGCAAGCGAAATTAGCAAAATTAGCTCCAGCCCCTGCTAAAGCTAAAAAAAGTACTGCAAAAAAGGAAACTGTAGCAAAAACCAAGAAAGAATCGGAAACAAAAAAAGCCACTAAAAAAAGTACCAAATAAAGTGACTGAATAATAGAAAAATTAAGAGGGAGGAATCAATTCTTCCCTCTTTTTTATACCACATTAAAAACCAGCATTGTTTATTGCCATCTTCAGTCAAGTAAATCTATACCATAAACTTCACGATAAATCTCCGCTTGCACACATAAAAATGGAACAGGAAACGGTTCCGTTCTCATCAAGCATAATTTAATCCATTCATCCGAAAGTCTGTACGGAGGTTGAAAGTAGTCACAATCCCAAAGAACCATTCCACACCGTTGATAAAACGAGATACGCTTTTTACATACCAAATCAACAGGAGGTTCGACCTCTAAGACTATCGGTGATGGAGCGAAAGCCATAAACCGCTTTAACATTTTATGACCATATCCACGGCATCTATATAAGGAAGACACTGCCAAATGTTCTATATATAAGAATCCTGTCAATTCCCAATACGTAATAAATCCCACAAAGGAATTGTCAATTGTTGCAACAAGGCAATGAAAGTTGTCTTTATTTTCCGTATAAAAACGTTGCATGGCATCATCTCTCCGTTCATTTGATGGGAAAGCAGAATTTAACAAACTTTCGACACAAGGATATAGCACATGAGACGTCTTAATTTCAGTCAATAGTACCATCACAATTTCTGGATTTTATTAGACGAAAAGCTATCACCCGATGGTAATTGGAAAACATTCAAGCCATATTGGGGAATTATGGCTAATACATAATCAAAGACATCAGCTTGAAGCGTTTCATAAGCAACCCATTGCTTATCAGCTGAGAAAAAATACAACTCTAAAGGTATTCCTTGAGGAGTAGGCTGAAGTTGGCGAACCATGGTTGTCAGTGCATGATTAACACGAGGATGCTCACGCAAATATTGGAGTATTGCGCGACGAAACATAGTGAGATTAGTCAATTCATCCATCTTATCATCCTCTGCTACAAGTCCCATAGAAGTATATTTTTTCAGTTCCTCCACTGAGCAAAAACGAACACTCGTCATATCAATCTGGATAGATCTTTTGATACGCCTTCCTCCACTTTCAAACATCCCTCTCCAATTCTGAAAAGAATCACTTACCAAAGAATATGGTGGAACCGTAACGATTGTATTATCCCAATTTCGCACCTTGACTGTAGTCAAAGTAACGTCAAAAACAACACCATCTGCTCCATATTTAGGCATAGTTATCCAATCTCCAGGACGCAACATATCATTAGCACTAAGTTGCACCCCCGATACCAGACCTACAATTGTATCCTTAAAAACCAATAACAATATAGTTGCAGCAGCTCCAAGCCCTACAAACAAATCTATGGGAGATTTATCCAAAACAACACTAAATATTAAAATAACCCCAATAGATACAGCTAGCACTTTAATCATCTGAAATATTCCTTTTAAAGGTTTATTTCGACTTTTTTCATGTTCATTACTTAATGTATATAAAGAATTGGATATACTGAAAATCAGGCGTAAAGCAACTGCTATTATATATATATCACAAACCTTGACAAAAAAAACCTTCAAGAAAGGCTTATCAATAAATGCGAAAGGAACAAGTACATAAATAATCAAAGCCGGCACAAGATGACAAATATCATTCAATACCCGAGAATTTAACAAATGGTCATCCCATGTATAGGATGTCTTTGAAACCATTTTTTGGACTAAAGGAGATATGACATGCCTACAAATTAAATCCGCAACCCAAGCCAACAATAGAATCAGTACAATAAAAAAAACTCGTTGCCCTAATGTCAAATTGACCGTCCCTGTACCAAATAGATTTATCATCCATTGTACCGCATTATTTACTGGTTCCATTTTTATTTCCTAATTATAATTTACGGAGCAAAATTAAAAAAGTTATTCTACAAAATAAAATAAATCTACCTTTTTCTATTTAAATAATAAAATAAGAAAGCCATCCTTGTACATCGGGTAATCCTTTTATTCATTTTTTTGCTTATACATATTGAAAAAAGACTTCAAAAAATAAATTATCCCAATAATTGTATGTACATTTGCGAAAAGTTAGCGACACAATGAATACGCGTGAAACATATAGTTTAAATATTGGCGGCCAATTACTGACATTGAACGAACCTAAAGTCATGGGTATTTTGAATGTCACTCCAGATTCATTCTATTCTAACAGCCGTAAGCAGACTGATACAGATATTATTCGGAGAGTCGAGCAGATGCAAAAAGAGGAAGCAGATATCATAGATATAGGCGGCTATTCCACTCGTCCAAATGCAAAAGACGTCCCTTTATCTGAAGAGATGAACAGATTGCACAAAGCACTGACTATCGTAAGAAAGATAGCCCCCAATGCTATTGTTTCTGTTGACACATTCAGGGCAGACGTCGCAACCATGTGCGTAGAGGAATATGGAGTAAACATTATCAACGACATTAGCGGAGGCGATATGGACTCTAATATGTTTTCCGCTATAGCAAAACTAAAAGTGCCCTATGTCTTAACTCATATGCAAGGAACACCTAAAGACATGCAGCAACACCCTTTTTATGAAAACATTATACAAAATATTATGTCTTACATGACAAACAGGGTTAACAGACTTCATGACATAGGAGTAAAGGATATTATCATAGATCCAGGGTTTGGTTTCGGAAAAACGTTAGAACATAATTACCAAATAATGGCCCATTTGGATGTATTCAATCTACTAAAATGCCCTATATTAATAGGAATATCCCGCAAATCAATGATATACAAACAATTAAACATCTCGTCAGATGAATCTTTAAATGGAACATCTGTATTACACGCTTTAGCTTTAAATGCAGGCGCACATATATTGCGTGTCCATGATGTAAAGGAATGCAAAGAATGTATCAATTTGTGTGAAGAAGTACGTCGATGGGGATGATAATATATTAATATATTCAATCACAAATAATCAAAATAATAAATGTTTATAGAATTCAGTGTAAAAGATATTATTGATATTTTGTTAGTAGCATTCCTATTATACAAAATATATAAAATAATGAAAGAGACTGGCTCACTAAGAATTTTTGTTGGTGTTCTCATTTTTCTTTCAGTATGGGTATTAGTATCTCAGGTCTTAGAGATGAGGCTTTTAGGTTCTATCTTTGATGTTCTCCAAAGCGTAGGAATATTGGCATTAATTGTGCTATTTCAGGAAGAAATCCGCCGTTTCCTTCTCACACTTGGAACACATAATAGAACAAAAGCTTTTTTAAAACTATTTGGTGGAGGTAAAAACGAATCAATAGAACACGCAGATATCCTCCCGATTGTAATGTCATGCCTGAACATGAGTAAACAAAAAGTCGGTGCACTCATCGTCATTCAGCAGGAAGTGCCGTTGGATGATGTTGTCAGAACTGGAGATATCATAGATGCTAATCTCAGCCAACGATTGATTGAAAACATTTTTTTCAAAAACAGTCCGCTCCATGATGGTGCTATGATTGTAGCCAATAACCGTATTAAAGCTGCAGGTTGCATCTTACCGGTATCACACGATTTGAATATTCCTCGCCATTTAGGATTAAGGCATCGGGCAGCATTAGGAATAACCCAAGTATCCGATGCTGTTGTAGTTGTAGTATCAGAACAAACAGGTTCCATTTCTACATTTCAAAATGGCAAATACCGATTAAGATTAACCGCAGAAGAATTGGAAAGAGAACTTATTTCTATAAGAAAATAATCTTCGGAAACAATACTCCAAACACGATTCTAAAATACTCATACAATAAAAGAAAAAAAAGAGAGATTTGCAATGTATATATAGCAAAATATTGTAAATTTGCAGGCAGAATAAATAACAAATTGTATAACATATAAAAACGAATAAAAATTATGGACTTAATCAGTGAGATTATTGCTCGTGCCAAAGCCAACAAGCAACGTATTGTCCTTCCTGAAGGTACAGAAAAACGAACTTTGATAGCAGCAGACCGTCTGTTAGCTGACGAAGTAGCAGACCTCATCCTTATTGGTAATCCTACAGAAATTAATGAAATCGGAGAGAAAGAGGGATTAAAAAATCTTTCTAAAGCGACTATCATCAATCCTGAGGATCATCCAAAAAAGGAAGAATACACTCAATTGTTATATGAATTGCGTAAGAAAAAAGGCATGACCATCGAAGATGCCCGCAAATTAGTACTCGACCCACTCTATCTAGGTTGTCTTATCATCAAAGCTGGAGATGCAGACGGTCAACTTGCAGGTGCACAAAATACCACAGGTAATGTTTTACGACCTGCATTACAAATCATCAAGACTTCACCAGGAATTACTTGTGTTTCAGGAGCCATGCTAATGGTAACTAAGACTCCGCAATATGGAGAGAATGGAGTTCTCGTTGTTGGAGACGTTGCTGTAACCCCAATGCCAGATGCTGCCCAGCTTTCACAAATAGCCGTTTGTACAGCCCAAACAGCTAAAGCTGTTGCAGGTTTTGAAGATCCCCGAGTAGCAATGTTAAGTTTCTCAACAAAGGGATCTGCCAAACACGAAGTAGTCGATAAAGTAACCGAAGCCTTAGCATTAGCAAAAGAGTTAGCTCCCGAGCTCAAGATTGATGGAGAACTTCAAGCTGATGCAGCCCTCGTTCCTTCTGTAGGAAACAGCAAAGCACCTGGTTCTGAGATTGCAGGTAAAGCAAATGTCTTGGTGTTCCCGAATCTGGAAGTTGGCAATATTGCTTATAAATTGGTTCAACGTTTAGGAGAAGCTGATGCTGTAGGACCTATTCTTCAAGGTATTGCCAAACCTGTAAATGATCTTTCTCGAGGATGTTCCGTTGACGACATATACAAGATGGTTGCCATTACTGCCAATCAAGCTATTGCCTCTAAATAAATGTGGAGCCCATATTGCAATAATAGTAAAATAATTTCATCATATTAACAATTTACGATTATGAAAATTTTAGTATTGAACTGCGGTAGTTCTTCTATAAAATACAAACTCTTTGAAATGGAAAACAAGGAGGTTCTTGCACAAGGAGGTATTGAAAAAATTGGCCTAACAGGTTCCTTCCTCAAATTAACCCTTCCAAATGGTGAGAAAAAGATTCTCGAAAAAGATATTCCTGAACACACAGTAGGAGTTGACTTTATTTTCCAAACCTTGACCCACGCAGAATATGGAGCTATCAAAAGTTTGGACGAACTTGATGCTGTCGGACATCGTATGGTACATGGCGGCGAACGTTTCAGCCAATCCGTATTACTGAACAAGGAAGTTTTAGATGCTTTTACAGCATGCAATGATTTGGCTCCTCTACATAATCCTGCCAACCTCAAAGGAGTCAATGCCGTTTCTGCATTGTTACCCAATATCCCTCAAGTTGGTGTCTTTGATACTGCATTCCATCAAACGATGCCTGCTCATGCATACATGTATGCAGTACCATATGAATTATATGAAAAGTATGGTGTACGCCGCTATGGTTTTCATGGAACATCACACAGATACGTTTCACAACGAGTATGTGAATTTTTAGGAATACCTGTAGAAGGTAGCAGAATCATCACTTGCCACGTAGGAAATGGAGGTTCTATTGCCGCTGTTAAAGACGGGAAGTGTATCGATACGACTATGGGACTTACCCCATTGGAAGGTTTGATGATGGGAACCCGCTCTGGAGATATTGATGCAGGTGCTGTTACCTTCATTATGGAAAAAGAGGGGCTTAATGCTACAGGAATTTCGAACCTACTCAACAAGAAATCCGGTGTAGCCGGTATATCTGGAGTATCATCAGATATGAGAGAAGTTTCTGCCGCAGCCAATAGCGGAAACAAGCGTGCCCGTTTAGCCTTGGATATGTATTTCTACCGAATCAAAAAATATATCGGTGCTTATGCAGCTGCAATGGGTGGAGTTGATGTTATTCTTTTCACTGGAGGTGTAGGAGAAAATCAATCAGATTGTCGTGAAACTGCATGTTCAGGACTTGAATTCATGGGGGTTAAGCTTAATCATGAGATTAATAATACTATCCATGGAGAAGAAGCTATTATATCCACAGATGATTCTTCTGTTAAAGTGGTAGTAATACCTACAGATGAAGAAATGATGATTGCTTCTGACACTATGAGTTTATTGAAATAAAATCTAAAGATTTTTACCCAAGCATAAGTCTCCCGATTTATATCGGGGGACTTTAATTAATTCTACGATTAACATGTTCCGAAAATTAGTTGCAATAGAGCCTATCGGGCTCATCCCCGAAGCGGAAAAAATGCTTTACTCTTTTGCCAAAGAAGTAATACTATACAATAATATACCAACAGATAACGATACAATTGTCGAACGCATAGGCAATGCAGATGCAGTATTGTTAAGCTATACAACAACACTAACCCGGGACATCATAGAAAGATGCCCACAAATTGTCTATATAGGCATGTGTTGTTCCTTATATTCTCCTGAAAGCGCCAATGTTGATATACATTATGCGGAATCACGTGGAATTACGGTCACAGGTATTCGTGATTACGGGGACGAAGGAGTCGTTGAATACGTAATCAGCGAATTAGTACGAATATTACACGGTTTTGGCCAAGAACCATGGAAAAAGATTCCATATGAAATAACGGGACTTAATGTAGGTATCGTTGGTTTAGGGAAATCTGGCGGAATGATAGCTGACGCTTTAAGTTTTTTAGGAGCTAATATCCGCTATTTTGCTCGTACCCCTAAAAAAGATGCAGAAAATAAAGGATATCGTTTTCTATCTCTAAACGAATTATTGAAACAAAGTGAAGTAGTATTTTGCTGCTTAAATAAAAATACAATTCTTCTCCACAAAGAGGAATTCGCCAGTTTGGGCAATCACAAGATTTTATTCAATACAGGATTATCCCCCGCTTGGGAGAAAGATGCATTTGAGAATTGGATTGAAGGAGATAATTTATGCTATTGTGACACTGTAGGAGCATTAGGTGGAGAAAAATTATTGTCCCATCCGAATATACATTGTATGAATGTTTCCACAGGACGAACCAAACAAGCATTTGACCGTCTTTCAAATAAAGTGATAGCAAATATAGAAGCTTATTTAAACTGCAATTAATTTTTTATTTAAGATAGTAATGGCCCCATATGGGGCCATTACTATCTTAAATGCTACGGAATTATCAACAGAATACAATAGGGGAGATTATATTTCTCAACGTATTTACCACTGACCATCCGGCAATTTCTGCCGTAGCACTATATACATCTATAACTGCATGAATTTGATCATTTTTAATCTCCACACGTTGGGTGTCACCTACAAAACCAGGAGTTGATTGCATCGTCACTTGCATTTTTTGTGGACCTACAGAGGCACGCGATGCAGCAACCGTAACATTCACTTTAGTCGGAAACATTTTAATTGCTTCGCATGCTGTACCTTGAAAAACGATTTGTTGATTCTCTTGGAGAGATTCCTCATACACGGGAGTACCTTTAAGCGCATTTGGCCCTTTTTCGTTAAAAAACTTAGCGGACGCATTCCCCATCAATGTTGCGGTCTGAAGGATATCAAATCCACCAGTTGCACCAGATACAATATATACATGCGCACTATTACGTTGGGCCATTTGAATGACCTCATCATAGAATGCATCATCAGCTAAAGCACCAATAGAAAGTGTAACGATAGATATACCACGCTCCAATGTCGGTATTGCCATTTCATGCATAACAGCAGGAGACGCTGCTTCAACAATAAAATCAGGCTTCATTGAGATCAAATCTGGAATATCACTGCATAAACGGCAATTATGCCCATAACCATTAAACTCTTCAACCATTTTTTCCACTTTAGACATTGTACGGGAGTATACTCCAATTAATTCATATTGCGGTAAAAGTCCCCTATTAATAGCCTCAACAACTATACTTCCAAGTTTACCACAACCAACAATAGCGAGTTTTTTCATATCATTTGTTTTAAAAGAAATTGTTAAATTTGTTTTTGCGCAAGATGTCGTACCCTCCATAATTGCCAACTATTTATTATATTTTGCCAAAGAACATATGCCCCTGGTCCCAATGAAGCCAAAGGATTAAGATAGGTATATGACAGCCATATGGCAAAGATTGTATTTTTTTGCCCCAATGCCTGTCCACCACTAATACGATTACCATAAATCCCCCCTATACGTTTTCCCAAGAAAAATTGTAAAAGGCATATCGACAAACTGATTGCACATATATATAATAAGGTATAAACATCTGTTTTGCTATTGGCTATCGAACGAATTGTTTGAGCCACTACAATAGCTAAGGCTATAGCCCACAAATAAAAAGTCAAAGGATGCAGATCTGATATCTTTTTATGGATACTTGGCCAACATACCTTTATCATTACTGAAGCAATCAAAGGGCAAATCAAAAGCGGAAATACCCTACTTAGTATCACGACACAAGATTTCCCGAAAGAACAGTCAACATGAGAATAAACAAGCGGAAACACAATAGGAACAACCAACGAGGCTATCACGTTAGACAAAACCGTATATGTGACAAGACCAGGTGCATTTCCTCCTAATTTCATCGTGACAACTGCAGCAGCAGTGGCTGTAGGGCAAATAAAGCATACCATTCCAGATTGAAAGACTACATTTAATGGATCATTGGGTACGAAATATGCTACCACTGCAAACAGTAAACAACAGACAACTTGTATAAGAATTAGCCATAAGTGCCATAAATGCGGACGTAAGTCTCTTACTGAAACCCGACAAAACGTAATGAAAAGCATCGTAAATATAAGAACTGGTGTCAGTCTTGAAACAAACGAAAGCACACATCCTTTCAAAGGATATAAATAAGGAAAATAAGCAAACGCATAATAAGACAACGTCCCAATTACCATAGCGATTGGTAGCGTCCAGTTTTTAAGAAATCGAATCATGACTATTTTGTATTTCTTTTGCCTGCAAAGGTACAAATAATAAAATATCTATGTTCTAAATGTAGTTTCTTT
Organism: Phocaeicola sp.; assembly: GCA_045545095.1. Classification (GTDB taxonomy): domain Bacteria; phylum Bacteroidota; class Bacteroidia; order Bacteroidales; family Bacteroidaceae; genus Phocaeicola_A. The sequence goes on from JAZQAG010000042.1 coordinate 32,540, forward strand.
TGTTTAGAAATAGGGAAAACCAATCAAAACTTTTTAGTTTTACGTGAAAAGTTGTAACTTTGCAACAAGATTGAAAATAATGCGCACAAAGTCATTAATTCTATATATTAGTATCTGTTTGTTGTTATTCTTGCCCATGTATGGATTAGCAGCAGAACAGGATTTTATTGTAGTAATTGATGCAGGCCACGGAGGAAAAGATCCTGGAGCCGTAGGCCGGAAAGCACGAGAAAAAGATATTAACCTGAATGTCGCATTAGAACTTGGCAGGCTAATAGAAAACAATTGTAAGAATACTCGTGTTCACTATACCAGAAAAACCGATGTATTTATATCTTTAGGCAGACGTGCACAGATTGCCAATGAAGTCAAAGCAAACTTATTCATTTCCATCCACACAAATGCTTTACCCAAAGGACGTATAGCCCGAGGTACAGAAACCTATACATTAGGTATGGCAAGAGCCAATGAAAATCTGGAGGTTGCCAAGCGAGAAAATGCAGTAATTTTAGTGGAGGAGAATTATCAGGAAAAATATGCAGGTTTCAATCCCAATTCTGCAGAAAGCTACATTATGTTTGAATTTATGCAAGACAAATATATGGAACAGAGCGTATCTTTCGCCAAACATATACAACATCAATTCAAGAATCATGCACGTAGAGTGGACAAAGGAGTGCATCAAGCAGGTTTTTTGGTATTAAGAGCCACCTCTATGCCCAGTGTATTGATAGAATTAGGATACATATCCACCCCTGATGAAGAAAAATACCTAAGTAGTAAAACTGGAGTGCAAACATTAAGTAGAAGTATTTATAACGCATTTTGTGCATACAAGAATAGCCAAACTGAGAGTAATAGAATAATCATCGAAAACGACAAAGAGGAAAAAGAGGCTGTTCCTACTCCAAGTTCACCATCAGAACATACCGAAAAAGAACCGTTACAACAAGAAATACGCTCCGATGCTCCTTTGTTCAAATTACAAATACTCACAGCCTCCTCTCCTTTAAAAGAGAATAGTTCACAACTAAAAGGGCTTCCAGCTGTTTTTTACAAAGAAGCAGGCTTGTACAAATACACCTATGGCGAAACAAATGATTATAATGAAATACTAAAACTTAAAAAACAAATTAGCAAAAAGTTCAAGGATGCATTTGTCATCGCCTTTAAAAACGGAGAAAAAATAAATATTCAACAAGCCATCAAAGAATTCAAGAACAAGAAATAACCAATCTTTAATATAGAAAAGACATGAATATCAAATACTTTACTAAAGAAGTGAAAATCGGATTAGCAGGGATTATAGCTATTGCTGTGTTAATATATGGAATCAATTTTCTGAAAGGCATCAATATGTTCAAAGCTGGAACCGGATATTATGTCGAATTTGAAAATATAGCAGGCTTAGTCAACTCAAGCCCTGTGTATGCTGACGGTTTTGGAGTCGGACTTGTAAGACAAATACATTACAATTATAATAAGCCCGGACATATTGTAGTAGAGATTGATTTGGACAAGAACATGAAACTTCCGATAGGTACTAAAGCCGAATTGGAAACAGAAATGCTTGGAACAGTCAAGATGAATCTCATATTCCCACATCAATATCAGAATTATCACCAAATTGGAGATACCATAAAAGGGTCTGTAAACGAAGGAATGATGGCCACAGCAAGTGCATTAGTCCCCAAGGTAAGCTCTATGTTACCCAAATTGGATTCCATATTAACATCTATTGACCGTCTGTTGGCTGACCAATCATTGGCGAACACACTACATAATACAGAGCAAATCACCTCAAACTTAAAAAATACGACTCATGAATTGAATACCTTATTGCAAAGAGATATCCCTGCAATAACAGGAAATCTGAACGTAATTACAGCAAATTTCGCCACAATCAGCAATAATTTAAAAGATATAAATTATACTGCGACTGTAGGACAAATCAATAAAACATTAGAAAGTGTAAAAGCTTTTACTGATCGCTTACAAAGTCCTGATAACAATGTTGGGCTACTTTTGAACGATGACGCTTTGTACAATAACCTCGTCAAAACAACAGGAAATGCCGCATCCCTATTGGAAAACATTCAAGAAAACCCCAAACGGTATGTTCATTTCTCCATTTTTGGACGTAAAAACTAAAAGTTTATCCAAAGAAAAAATGTCCAACAAGAATGTCGTCCAATTATTAATTAGAATTTATCTAAATAACAAACAAAATAAAGATATTTGAGCAAAGAGGGCCAAACCTTTTATTATTGCGGAGTTAAGCAAAGATTAGATTTTTCCACTTTTTACACCATAAAAAGACACTTATATTCGTAAGTTGTTAATAAATAAAGAATTGCAAATTGCAAAGTGTCTAAATAGGATGCATCCTAAGCCCCTCTTATAAGTAATTGTAAATAAATGGATTATTACTTTCACCAAAAAAACAAATAAAAAGCGATTTGTTTTTTTAAAATAAGATTCGCAATTTTGCAACGTAGAAGTTTCACTATTTGATAAACCATTAAAGTTATTATGACGGACAACAACTACGTTGCACCGTGGCAGCGTTGTCTGGATATCATTGCAGACAATGTACAGGAAGCAACGTTCAAAAGGATCTTCCAGTCTATCGTACCGGTAAGATTCGAGGATGGTACACTCACATTAGGAGTACCCAGCCCATTTGTATATGAAATTCTCGAGGAGCATTATGTTGATTTGCTCCGACGAGTTCTTTATCGTGAATTTGGCGAAGGTACACGATTGATGTACTGTGTCCTTACAGACAAAGAACATCATCAGGAACAAGAGTGGGAAAGCAGTCGTAGTTCACAGGCAATAAAAGAAAGACCTGTGCGAGAAGGCAACAAGGCTCCAGCCCCTCCTGTACCTGTAGTACAAGATTTAGATCCAAGACTAAATCCTAAATATAACTTTGATAACTTCATCGAAGGCATGAGCAACAAACTCTCCCGCACTGCAGGAGAAGCAGTTGCTATGAACCCGGCCAAAACCTCTTTCAACCCCTTATTTATATATGGTCCGTCAGGTGTTGGAAAGACACATTTGGTCAATGCCATAGGTACAAGAATAAAGGAACTTTATCCCGAAAAACGCGTACTCTATGTCTCTGCCCACCTTTTCCAGGTTCAGTACACAAACTCCGTTCGTGAGAATACCATCAATGATTTTATCAACTTCTACCAGTCCATTGATGTACTCATCATTGACGACATCCAAGAATTTGCCACACTCACCAAGACACAAAACACATTCTTCCACATATTCAACCACTTGCACCAGACAGGTAAGCAGTTAATACTCACCTCAGACCGTTCCCCCATGATGCTACAAGGAATGGAAGACCGTCTGTTGACTCGTTTCAAATGGGGATTGATTGCAGAAATGGAACGTCCCAATATCGAACTACGCAAAAATATCCTTCATGATAAAATCCGTCGGGATGGTCTCAGAATACCAGAACAAGTAATTGACTATATTGCAGAATCAGTTGATGAAAGTGTTAGAGATTTGGAGGGAGTAGTCATATCTTTGGTTGCCCATTCTACGGTATATAACAGAGATGTAGATATTGATTTAGCGACACGAGTTGTGAAAAATGCCGTACGTATCGTTGAAAACAAGCCTTTGAGTGTCGAGGATGTCGTTGAACACGTATGTAACCATTATGGTATAGATACAGAAGCTATATTTACGAAAACACGCAAAAGAGATATAGTACAAATACGCCAAGTGGCAATGTATCTGGCCAAGAAACATACCGATGCTTCATCTGCCAAGATAGGAAAACTCATTGGTAAACGGGATCATGCTACAGTACTCCATGCATGCAAAATTATAGCTGGTCAGTTGGACGTTGACAAAGCATTCAAAGAAGAAATGGCTGAATTGGAGTCCACCATTCGCCGCAGATAAACAGACAAACAATATCTCATAACAAAAATATTCTTACTAAAGAGTATAAAGAGGTCGATATCTATGATTAGAGGTATCGACCTTTTTATTATTCTTTTGAAACAAACGCAGGAGTTACAATATACGACCTTATACCTTTTTATATAAAAAAGTACAAGTTTACAGTCGTTTTACATGAAAAGCATTTGTCAAGCAAATAGCGATAAATAGAAAACAAAAGATTTATTGGATACATTTCAAAGAAATAGTATCATAAACTCGCCTATATAAAAAAAATGTTTTAACTTTGCATTGCTTTGATTTTAAATGCTTCAACCTAAAGCATAAAACTCTATTCACGACCATGAACAACCTATGGAGAAATGGGCTATTAGCCATCACTTTAGCCTTATATTTACCAGTCACCGCCAATGCACAGACAGGCGAAGAGGCTCGCGAACGGGCCATCCGCATTGCTGACCGCATAGTGGCTTCCACCACCTATAATTTTATAAACAAACAGACGGGTGAAGTTTATACTTCGCTCAAAGGAGTGACACCTGACAAGAACGTAAAGGTGAAAAGCAAATACCTCGATTGGCACTACACCAATGGAGTGACCAACCTGGCTTTGATGGAATTGGGTGACAAACTGGGGACAAAGAAATACGAAGAATTTGTCCTTAAGAACATGACCTTCATCTTCCGTCCCGACAATCAGGAATATTTCAGAAATCTTTACGAGAAGACATTGCAGGAAGAGGGATGGCTGCCCGTACGCAATGTGAATTGGCACATGATTTACCGCAACAAGCGGTTGGACGACAACGGTCCTATGGGAGCCAGCCTCGTGGTACTGAACAGACGTCACCCCAATAAGGCTTTTGAGAACTACATTGCCGCCACGGACAAACATATCCGAGAAACGGAACCCCGTCTGGAGGATGGCACCATTGCCCGCTTGTGGCCACACGAAAATACGATATGGGCCGATGATGCCTATATGGCACTCTCCTTCCTGGTAAACATGGGTGAAGCCACAGGTGACACGAGCTATTTCACCGATGCAGCCACCCAGATCTTGAACTACACCCGCTACCTGTGGTGCCCCGAAAAGCAATTGTATTACCATTGTTACCACACAGATACAAAAACAAATGGGGTGGCACACTGGAGCCGGGCCAACGGATGGGTATTTATGGCTACGGCCGACCTGTTACAGAAGATGCCACTCTCCCACCCTATGCGCAACGATGTGCTGAAGAATTTCCAGATGCAAGCCGAGGGTGTGGCACGCTATCAAGGAGCAAACGGACTTTGGCACCAACTGCTGGACAAGGTTGACTCTTACGAAGAGGTGACAGGAACAGCCATGTTCGTCTGCGGTATGGCACGAGGAGTGAAGGAAGGGTGGCTGCACCTCGACTTTATCCATGTGGCATGGCAAGGACTGAAGGGTATTTTCACCAAAGTCTCTCCCGAGGGGGATGTGACGGCCATCTGTGCCGGCACAGGCATCATGCCCTCACTCAGTTTCTACTACAACCGTCCGCAATGGACCAACGACCCTATGGGCGAAGGTCCCGTCCTGCGGGCATTGGTAGAGATGATAGACGCTCCCAAGCATGCCTCCATCAAAGCCGAAGCCCAATACGACAAGATAAAATAGGCTATCAGCCATCACTTCCCTGAATCAATCAGGACCACTGAAAAAGATTTTAACCAAACATAAATTATTACCATTATGAGAACTATTTTCAAGAAACTCATTTGTGCCTGCATGGCCGTATCATGCACCTTGGTACTGCCCGCACAGATTGGAACAAGATTTCCGTCAGAGAGAAAAGTTATCAAAGATCCTAAAACCGGAGTTGAACTGATTTTCTTGACCTCAAAAAGTGGTACCGGAGATTCCAAAATCTACCAGACCCACAACCAATGGACCTCAGATGGCAAATGGGTAATTTTCCGCTCGACCCGTGTGCGCGGCGAAGCCATGGCAGTCAACGAAGAGACCGGTGACATCGTACAGGTGACCGAAGGTGGATTTTCGGGTATGCTGTGCGTGGCCCGCAAATCAATGAACCTCTATTACATGCGTCCGCTCAAGAACAAGAAGGACGAAAGATTGGGCATGGAAGTCGTTGAAGTCAACCTCGAGCGCTTGTTTGCCGATTCTGAAGCCGGGAAACTGAAAAAGAAGAAACATTATGAGCGCATCTGCGGACTCATTCCCCAAGAAATGGGTGCCGGTGGAGACATGGCACTGGATGGAAGCGAGACATTCGCCTACTTCCGCTTAGGTAAGGAGTATGCCGGCAAGTTCCCCATCAAGGAAGAGTTGTCAGGCACCTTCGGTCCTCGCAGAATGGGAGCCGGCCCTTCAGGTATCGGAAAGATTGACCTCACCACCGGCCAGATTGACCACGTAGTGAGCGTACACTTCCAAGTAGGTCACATACAGGGAAATCCCTGGCATCCGGGCGAAGTGATCTTCTGCTGGGAAACTGGCGGAAAGGCTCCACAGCGCACCTGGATGGTGAATGCCGATGGCACCGGTCTGCGCCCCATCTACCGCGAAACGGAATATGACTGGGTGACTCACGAAGCTGTCATCAGCGAAGACGAACTGGTGATTGCCATGTTGGGACACAGACGGATTTCAGAAGAACGGAACATGGATTTCTCCAAGGATTGGGGACCTTCCGGCACCAAGGAATATGCCACAGGTATGGCCGTGGTGAATATGCGTACACGCGAATTCACTATGGAAGGACAGGTGGATGGCGACAACTTCTGGCACGTGGCCGGTTCACAGGACGGACATTGGGTAGCCGGAGACACCTTTGCACGCGAACTGTGGCTCATCGACCGCCACACCAAGGAGCGCATCCTGCTGACCGCCGGACACAAGACTACCGCACGCGACCATGTACACCCAACCTTCAAGCCCGACGGCACAGCCATCGAAATCCAGTCGGCCATGCTTTCCGAGGACGGACGTTCACTCAACATCTGCGTAGTGAAACTCCCACAACATCTGCTCGACCGATATAAGAAATAACAATAAAAAGAACAATCATTATATAATAATATAGAGAACTATGAAAAAGATTTTTGGCGCCATGATAGCCACTATGCTCGTTGTATGTGGCTGTACATCAAACGCAACACAAACGGAGGATGCCTCGACCGGTTGTCAGGCTCCACACTTGGAGAAACGGGGCAATGTGACCCAACTGATAGTGAAAGACAAACCTTGGCTGGCACTGGCCGGAGAATTGGGCAATTCCACTTCTTCGAGCCGCGAATACCTGGCTCCCCATTGGCAAAAGATGAAGGATGCAGGCCTGAATACTGTGCTGGCCGTAGTATCTTGGGAACAGACCGAACCGGAAGAGGGCAAGTTCGACTTCACCGTAGTAGATAACCTGCTGGCCGATGCCCGCGCACACGACATGAAGTTGATGATCCTGTGGTTCGGAAGCTGGAAAAACGGTATTACCAGCTACATCCCTACTTGGGTCAAGAAGGACACAGAGCGTTTCCCTTTGGCACACACGCCCGAAGGCAGACCGTTGCCCATCCTGACAACGTTGGGTGAAAACACACGCGAAGCCGACGGAAAGGCTTTTGCCGCCATGATGCGCCACCTGAAGGAGGTCGATGCCAAGGAACAGACCGTCATCATGATACAGATGGAAAACGAGGTGGGCCTGCACGGACATCCGCGCGACTATTGCCCATTGGCTGAGAAAGCTTTCCAAAGCGCCGTTCCCCAGCAGTTGACAGACTGGCTGACGGCCAACAAGGCCAACCTGCTGCCCGAGACACGCACCGCATGGGAAACCAACGGATGCAAGACATCAGGCACATGGGAAGAGGTATTCGGAAAGAACGACCGCACGGCCGAAATCTTCATGGCATGGAACTATGCCGCATACATGGACCGTATCACCGCCCTCGGAAAGGCTGAGTACGACCTCCCCACTTTCGTGAATGCATGGATTGTACAACCCGAGGACACACGTCCCGGCAACTATCCTTCAGGAGGTCCGCAGGCCCAGAACCACGACATCTGGAGAGCTGCCGCTCCCCACATCGACATCCTCTGTCCTGACATCTACCTGAACGACTATCCCGAAATCCTGAAACTTTATGCACGCTCTGACAACCCCGTATTCGTCCCCGAATCACGTGCCGGACAAAATGGTGCGGCCAATGCAGCCTACACCATCGGTGCATTGGGTGGCATCGGCTATTCTCCCTTCGGTATCGAACGTTACTGTAGCGAAAAGTCCAACGACACCTTCAACGCCTTCTATCGCAAGGCCGGAAGCATTGCCGACCAGATTCTCTCCGCACAGGCCGAAGGACGCATCGGTGCAGCTTGGCTGAAAGGCTCAGACCCCTTCAAGGTGAAAGATGAAATCTGTTTGGGCGACGTACGCATCCAGTGCGAGCTCGTGTCAAGCGGTATGAGAAACGGTGGCGCACCCCAGCTGACAGGCGGCACCTACGACCCCGAAGCCATCGGCTACGTGATTGCCATCAAGAACGAGAACGACTACCTGTTCCTTGGCTCAAACGTGCGCGTCACCTTCCTGCCTGCCGACGGAAAGGGGTACGTGGGACTTGCCAAGGTGACTGAAGGCGAATTTGATGCACAAGGCCAATGGATAGAGGGACGCTGGTTGAACGGTGACGAAATCCAGCTCCGCTACGACCTGCTCTATGCCGTGGAAGAAGGATTCTCCGGTCAAGGACTCAACTTCGGGAAGCCCGACCCGCATTTCTTGAAAGTGGAACTGTTCAACTATTGATTATGAAAAGACTATATATAATAGGTATAGCAGCCCTCATGGGGTGCTATACTTTTGCACAAGAGAAGATACAGGTACAGGAGCCGGGATTCAAGGTGTTCCAGTTCCCACGGAATGCTATCCCTTGCATTGACGGTTCGTTTGCCGACTGGGACATCGTGCCCGACAGCTATGCCGTAGGTATAGAAGAGATGTGGGACGACACGAAGAAGCATACCGGCATCGACCGTTCGACACTCGACATCACCGTGAAAGTGGGATGGGTAGAAGGGCTCAACCGCCTCTATTTCCTCTACGAGGCGTACGACAACTATTGGGAGTTCGACCAGCTGGGACTTCGCAACGACACGTATGAAATCGTGGTGGATGCCGACCTTTCAGGAGGTCCCCATACTGACGAGTTCCGCCTCAACCCCGAAGTGATGACACGCATGGATGCCTTCTTCGAGTTCCAGAACATACATGCCCAGAACTACCACATCATGACACCCCCCACCGAAGGCAAGTCATGGACCATGGTATGGGGCACCCAGCAATGGCTCAAGTATCTGCCATACGCCAACTATGCCTACGACTTCAACTTCAGCCACGGAGAGAGTGGCAAGCTGCGCATGGAGTTCTACATCACCCCCTTCGACTTTGCCAGTCCCGAAGGTCCGGCCAAATCTACCGAGAGCCGTCTCTATGAGAACAAGAAGATTGGTCTTTGCTGGGCTGTGATTGACTACGATGGTGGAGATGACAAGGACGGCTTCTGGAACCTCTCGAAGCATCACCATGTGTATGGCAATGCCTCCATGCAACGCCTGTTTACCCTGATGCCTCTTGAGAAGCAGTTCCGCAAGCCGGTGGAGTGCGACTGGACATTCACCGTAGTGCCCGACACACGCACCGTCTGCTTCCGCGATGAGAGCTACGGCAATATCACCTCATGGCATTGGGACTTTGGCGACGGCACAACCTCAAACGAGCAACACCCCGTACACACCTATGCACGCGACAATGCCCACTACGTGGTGACCCTCTACGTGGAAGGCCCCGAAGGGAAAGCCCGCAATTGTAAGGTTTGGGAAGTGTGTGTGCGCGACTTGAAGAATCCGTCGAACACACCTTATGATTGAAATTTTCAGGCACGGATTTTTCGCTTTGCTCAAGGGAACTCCACGGATAAATTATTATTAGTTCCGATAAAACTGCCACCATACATTTTTCATCCGCAGATGACGCGGATAACGCGGATTTTTATTTTTATTCTCTTTGCTTTATCGTACCGGATGGTAATATCTACCTGCGTTATCTGCGCTATCTGCGGATGAAAAATGTATTTCTCAGAACTACTCCTTATTCAGCGCCTCAGCAATGATTTCCGCCATACGGCGTGCCCCGTCCCCATTGGGATGGATGCCGTCGGAAAGCATCTTGTCGCCATCGCCGGCAAACAGTGTGTGGAGGTCAATCACCTGCAGGCCATACTCGCCGGCCACCTCCTGCTGGACAGGGATAATGCCATTCACAATGACCGAGTCGTTGATATTCCACGTCTGCTTGAATGCAGGGATGGGTGTGCAGAGGAATATCTTGGTTTTCACTCCGGCCAAAGCCTTGGCCCTCTTTTTCTTATTCTTAGGCAATGCCGCCAGTTCAGGACAAAGGGTAGTAACCATCTGCACCAGATCCTGCTTGAACTCCGCACCATGTTGCCAGTTTCCGGGTTTGGAATCGTTCGTACCCAACTTGATGATGGCTATGTCCGGACGGAAAGCCACCGCATCGCGCCAGGCCAATTCATTCATATACGGATGGTCACCCTTGTTCAACATCGTGCGGGCACTCACGCCGAAATTCTTCACCCAATACTTCTCTCCCAACTTTTGTTGCAACAAGGCCGGATAGCCATGCTGGGTAGCCATGTCTATGCCGTGACCGTCGGTAATGCTGTTGCCGATGCAGGCCACACGGATAGCATCGGAGGCAGGCGTCGGCCGATTGTCCAACCAATGTCCGAGGTCGGCCATCAACTGGTCGTGATGCTTGAACCAGGTGCCGAACCCGAAGCCGTGGTCGCCCGAGGGATAGACATGCATCGTACACTCATTGCCCGCATTGCGCATGGCCTTGTAATACTCCAATCCGTTCGTCACGAAAGGCACCAGCCGGTCATCACTGGCCGTGATGATGAGAGCCGGCGGAGTCAAGTGGCGGCGCACCGCATTCTGGGTTGAAAACTGGCGTACCAAATCCTTGTCCTTCTGCCCTTCCCTACCCAAGAAGTTCCGGCAAGAATATTTGTGTGTCACCCGTTCGTCCATCGAAATCACGGGATAGAACAAGATGCTGAAGTCCGGGCGCACATCAAACTCCGAATGAGTGGAGATGACCGAGGCCAGATGACCTCCGGCCGAGAAACCCATAATGCCCACATCGCGCGGATGGATGCCCCACACAGCAGCCGAGTCGCGCACCATGCGTATAGCCTTCTGCACATCGCCCACAGGCAGAGAGCGGTCACCATGAGGCAGCCTGTAGTTCACCACAAAGTAGGCAATCCCCCGCCCGTTCATCCAGCCGGAAGCCTCATACCCCTCATGCGTGTTCGACAACATGGAATATCCACCTCCCGGAACACCCACAATGGCCCTTCCCGACGGCTTTTCGGGCAAATAACATACCATCTGTGCCTTCCCGTCATCGGTAAGGTCAATCGTAAACTTTCTCGCAGTCTGTGCCTGTGCCGTGACAACGCATAGCAACAAGACGAAAAATGCAATCTTCTTCATATCAAGATATTGATTAAACGTGGGGCAAAGGTAAACAAAATCTATAACGCACAATAATTTTTACCCCAATAATTACTTCAAACGTAACCTCACTCACCACTTGTAACTTGTAACTCGTAGCTCATAACTTGTAGCTAGTAGCTAGTCACTAGTAGCTTGTAGCTCGTAACTCGTAGCTTGTCACTCGTAGCTTGTCACTCGTAGCTCGTCACTCGTAGCTCGTAACTAATACCATTTTGTCACTTCCAAAAATCGCATACATAGACGAAATTTGCATAATTATGCAAAAACGAGAGCTATTTTAAGGCAAAAAAGCAGGAAATTTGCATTTTTATGAGTCTCTGCAAGAAGCAAACTGCAGGTTTCTACAGCTCACATCCGCACTTCCATTGCCCAGTTTTCGCGCACCTTTGCGCAATTCGGTATGAAATATCCCAAAATGCGCCTTACATTTTTTCAAATGCGGCTCACAGTTGGTATGAATGTGACTTGCTTTTCAGAATATGTAAGGCGCATTTGAGAAAAAGCAAGGCGCATTTCCATATTCGACAGGAAGATAAGATTTTCCAAGGAGAGCTATCACCCCAACAACCCCATTTCCCAAGCGTAGAATTCCCCCATTTTGCAAATTGCATATTCTATATCACACACAATATCAATCACTTACACCATTCAACCACCTCAAAACTCACGTATTTGCGACCTAAATCCTTTTCGGGCAGAAATACGCGATTCTCGCAGCCCCAATATACAGTTTGACAAAATGATAGTTATTCCAGAACAAATGGAGATTTGAGATACCGCAAAAACAAAATATCACAAAACTACGACCAAAGGTAGATTTATGGCCAATATTATGACCACCATGTTTTTGGGCACGATTTCAGATAGTGTACCGTCTTTTTCACTCAAGATAAAGCGTACCACCTTTGAAGCATCAATCAAAGTAACACATTTTTATGGTTCTTACTTTGAGACTCTACGTGATGTTTTTTCAACAAGCCTCACAATAGAATCAAAAAAAAACTTTTTTGTTATATACTTAAAATATTGTTTTGTATATTTGCATATAATTTCGTATATTGCACGATAATAGAGGAATAGCACATTACATTAAATGTTATGATAAAGGATATAATCGCTAAAAACGAAGAAGCATTTGCCGGTAAAAAGGAAATAGCTATATTGAAAGCTTATTTCCCACAATGCTTTACTGCTGATGGCGAATTTGATATTGAAAAGTTTCGGGCAACACTTCCCGAAGGAACTACGGTGAGTGACGAGACTACCGGATTTAACTTCCTTGGGAAAAACTATGCCCGAATGCTGACCAATATGGATACAACTACTCTTATACGACCCGATGTAGAGCATAATGCAAAGCCTGAAAACAAGGATAGCAAGAATGTGTATATCAGTGGTGACAATCTTGATGCATTGCAGCATCTTGTAAAGTCGTATGCAGGAAAAGTTAAAGTGATATACATAGATCCTCCGTATAATACAGGTTCTGACGGCTTTGTCTATAATGACAAGTTCTCTTTTACAGCAGAAGAGCTTGCCAAACGCTTGGTTATTTCGTCTGAGCGAGCAAGCCGTATTCTCTCTATGACAAAACGCGGTTCTGCCAGTCATGCAGCATGGCTCACATTTATGCTTCCTCGCTTGTCTTTCGCACGTGACTTGCTGACAAAAGATGGTGTTATTTTCATTTCGATTGATGACAATGAACAGGCTAATTTGAAATGCTTGTGTGATGAGGTGTTTGGTGAGAATAATATGGTTGGACAAATTATTTGGAAAAATGCAACAGACAATAATCCAACTAATATAGCAACAGAACATGAATATATTCTTTGTTACACAAAGGATAAGGATATGCTTGATTCTGTATGGAAATCTAATGATAGTGACATTAAAGACATTCTTACAGTAAAGGGAAATGAGTTAAACTCTTTATACACAGGCGATGCACTACAAATAGCATGGAAAAATTGGTATCGCGAGCATAAAGCGCAACTTGGTCCTTTTGAAGATTATAAATTTATAGATGAAGGAGGAGTGTACACCGGAAGTCGCAGTGTACATAATCCAGGAAAAGATGGTTATCATTACGATGTCGTCCACCCTATTACAGGAAAACCATGTACAGAACCTTTAAGAGGTTACCGCTATCCCGAAAGTTCTATGAAGAAAATGATAGAAGATGGGCGGATATTGTTTGGTGATGATGAAAAAAAACTAGTTGAAATTAAGGTCTATGCAAACGAATTTATGGATAAGTTTGCTAGCGTTTATAATCTTGATGGTCGTGCTGGTGCTAATGAATTAGCAGCATTATTTCCAGAACATACACAGATTTTCAAAAATCCCAAATGTACTGGAATCATTGAACATTTACTTTCATTTATGAACTTAAATGAAGGATATGTCTTGGACTTTTTTGGTGGAAGTAGTACGTCTGCACAAGCTATTATGCAAATGAACCATAAAGATGAAGGTAATAGAAAATACATAATTGTACAATGGCAAGAACAATGCAAAAAAGATTCCGAGGCTTATAAGGCAGGTTATAAGACAATCGATGAGATAGGTATGGAACGCATCAAGCGAGCAGCAAAGAAAATTAAGGAGGAAAACCCTTTGTTTGCTGGTGACTTGGGCTTCAAACACTACATCTTGAAAGAACCCAAGGAGGATGCACTTTTGAAAATGGAAGAGTTTAATCCTACGCTAGATGTTTTCAGTGATATAACAGCAAATGATTTTGGTGTAGAAACCGTATTGCGAACTTGGCTTGTAGCCGATGGCTACGGCCTAACCGAAGATGCCGAAGAGATAAATCTTGATGGATATATTGCCTATTACAAAGGAGAACATCTGTATCTGATAAATCCTGATGATAACTTTACAGCAGGAAGCATTGCTACACTGATGGACAAATATAATGGCGAAGCATTCTCTCCGCAGAACATCGTTATCTTCGGCTATAGCTTCGGATTCACTCATCGTGAGGAATTGCAGAAGAACCTTCGCGCCCTAAAAGATGGGAACAAATCGCTGACAGTAAACATTGATGTAAGATACTAACCATAAATATTAAAGATTATGTATCTAAAGAAATTAAATATACGGAACTTTCGTTGCTTCAGCAATTATGAAATAGAGTTTGCTCCGCGCGTAACAGTACTATTCGGCAAGAATGGTTCAGGTAAAAGTACATTGATTCATGCACTTCATAAAGCTTTGAGTTTTATGATGCATTCTGAAAAAATAAAAGAAAAAGATCCTAAAACAAAGAAATGGAAAGTCGTTGGAGAAAAATCGTTGAGAGGAGGTAATCCATACGTAGGTGTCGAAGGATTTAGTAAAACCGGTGAAGCACATTATGATGGCGTAAAAAGAGCAGATTATGCCATAGAAATAAAAGCTGAAGCTAATCTTGACGAACAGACACCTATAGAATGGGCTATGAATGTGTTTTACATTGATAATCGATTAAGAACATCGGAATACAAAGATGCTTTTAATCAACTTTATGATTGGCACATAAAAACTGGTGAACGTCCTCTGTTGGCATACTATTCTGATGGTTACCCTCATTATTCAAATGTTGCCAAATCTAAGAAAGAAAACTCCAAGGAAGCTTTTCTTGTGAAATCTTTCGATGAAAGCTTTGGTTATACTGATTGGAATACCGAAATGGGATGTACTAATACGTGGTTGGTTCGCTTGGAAACCCAGATTAGAACGATGAAATACTCTAAGTGGCAATACGACGAAACAGATAATGAAGCTGTGCGTAAAATTGCTATGGATGAAATAGAAGTATCGGGAAAGGAGGTTTCTTATGTGACAGGCATATTAAAACAGTTTTCGAAGGGTGATGCAAAATATGCGATAGAAAATATAAGAATTAGTCCATATGATGCTTGTTTAGAAATTGTCACAGTGGATGGAAAGAACTATTCTTTCCGAAAATTACCAGCAGGATACAAACGAATGTTCTATATTACATTAGATCTTGCTTATCGTAGTTTCTTTCTTAGTAGTATTGCAACAAAAAATGTTGGGGGTGTAGTAATTATAGATGAAATAGATTTGCATCTACATCCTGAATTAGAACAAGTTGTGCTTAAACGATTTATGGATACATTCCCAAATTTGCAATTTATTGTTTCTACACATTCTCCATTGGTGCTCACAGGATTAGAAACGGAAGGAAAGCCTAATTGTATCCTTCGTATGGACATTGATGGAGAAAAGCCTACACTTTGGCCGGATGTATATGGTTTGGACTACAATACTGGTTTGGAGGATATAATGGGAGTGGAATCCAAGGATAATGGATTGGATTATATGGTTTCGCTTTGTGCATATATGCGTAAACGCGACAAAACAGCACAAGCAGACAATATCAAGCAAAGGATCCTCTCTACCTATTCGAAAAATGAGGAGGAATTAGAGAAGATGATTGACAAGAAAATAACAGAGATGTAACTTATGCAGCATATAGACAAATCTGTGCATCGTGAAGAGGGTAATAGTATTACTCTACGGTATCTTGAAAGCATCAAAATAGAAGATGAACAGAGATACCCTGTTGATTATAATGATAGTTTTCGTAATTTGCCAGACAAAGAGAACTCTTATTATAAGCAAATGACAGATATTTTGCTTGTTAATCAACGATATTATTGTTGCTATTGTATGCGTAGACTCACGGGTAACAAGGATATAACCATAGAGCATATCATCCCGCAGAATGTTGATAAAAGTAAAATTTCTTATTATCAACGTGACGAGGTTTCAGAATTAAAAGATAATATTGTATTGTCGGAAGATTTTTCTCATACGACTAACCCCGCACTCGAAAAATTACCACACACTGTAGCCTATGATAATTTGGTTGTCTCATGTAATGGGGAACTACCGAAGAAGAAACATTCTCTTGACGTAATACAAAATGGTCAATGTTGTAATAATGCACGAGGAAATGAAGATACATTTCCTATATATTTGTTGGATAACCCCAATCTTATAGTATATCATAAGAGTGGTAAGGTTCTTGAAGGTAGTGAAGAGTATTGGCAAGAAGATGTTCGTAAGGTTATATCAAAGGTAAAATTAAATTGCTCAACACTACAGGATATTCGTCTTTTATGGTTTATACTTAAGGATAATGCGATGGAAGAAATCTGTAGTTTAGGGAAAGAAAAAGATACACGTCTTGACTTGATACGGGATGCTTTGTTCCTAACATCTTTGTCAGATGAAAAGATAGATAACCTATTGGCGAAATTTAAAAAAGATGAGTATTGGAATACTTTTTTGTTGTATGATTGGTTTCACACAGTTGAATGGGATGAAGCGTAACATTTAAGCATCTTACTATGGAATTAAAACTTGAAAGTTCACTTCAGCATCAGTTGTCGCCAATCAATGGAGTGGCGACTGTGGTGGAGGCTTCGATAAAGGAAACGGCAAGAGCAAGCCATCAGAATCCTGTATTGTCGAGGAAGATGGATGCTACGGCTTTGAAACAGGTGCGTAGTGAATATGGTATATTGGATAAGGCAACGCAGAAGCGTATCAATGAACGTAATCTGCCTGATAAGATAAAGGAACTGCCAGAGCATAGTCTTCTTGACATCAAGATGGAAACGGGTACGGGAAAAACATACGTGTATACCCGTACTATGTTTGAATTGCACAAACGTTGCGGTTTCAACAAGTTTATTATTGCTGTTCCAACTTTGCCAATCAAGGCTGGTACGGCTGCATTTCTTGATGATGCAGAGGTGATGCGCCACTTCTCGGATGTATGTGGATATAATGCGCAGATAGAGCTTTGCATGCTCGAACCTCAAAAGCAAAAGAAGAAAGGAAGACTTAATATCCCCTCAGTTGTAGGACACTTCTTCTATGGTAGCCACCATGTGAAGAACAAAATTTATGTACTGCTACTCAATACGCAACTGTTGACCAGCGGTAAACTGCTGACTCGAGAAGATTACGATCAAATGTTGGGCGAGTTTCATCGTCCAGTAGATGCCATCAAAGACACACTGCCTGTGCTTATTATTGATGAGCCGCATCGCATGGAGCGTAGCAGCAAATCATACGCTGCATTGATTGAGAACTTCTGCCCTCAGCTTGTATTAAGATATGGTGCAACATTCCCAGAGTTCACCTTTGGGCGTGGAAGTAACAAAATCGTAGCCAAAGATTATCAAGAGTTGGTTTATGAACTTGACGCTGCTGCCTCTTTTAATAACGGATTAATTAAAGGTGTTGCCAAAGAACATCTTGAGTTGCCAGGTGGAAGACGTGCGGAAAAGAAAGTAAAAGTTGTAAGCACTATCAGTGGTGATTCTGTGAATTTCAGATATACAAATACAGACAAGCATGATGTCACTTATACACTGCATCTTGGTGAGAGTCTAAATGAAATAGACACAGACTTTGATGGTGTTGTTATAGATGGAATTACAAGAAATAGTGTATTGCTGAGCAACGGACAAGAAAAATTTGTTGGTGACCAGTTTTTCCCCGATCAATATAGTCTGTCATATCAAGAAGGAATGATAGACTTAGCATTGATGCGACACTTTGAAACAGAGCGTGAGAATTTTTGTCGCGAAGGACTACCAATCAAGACATTGGCACTCTTCTTCATTGACAACATTGAAAGTTTCCGTGGTGTAGATGGAGGCAATGACGGTTGGTTAAGATTGAAATTCCTTGAACTGCTGAAAGCAAGAGTAGAGAAGGAACTGGCCCAAACGAATACAAAAGAGTATAAAGAATATCTGAAAGCAACATTAGCTAATCTGGATGACACATGTGCAGGATATTTCTCACAGGATAACAATGATACGGATGAGAATATTGCTAAAGAGGTAAAAGCAATCTTACACGGAAAGAAAGAACTGTTGAGTTTTAAGGACAAGGAAGGAAAGCCAAATATTTTACGTTTCTTGTTCTCGAAGTGGACGTTGAAGGAGGGATGGGACAATCCTAATGTTTTTACAATTTGCAAACTACGCTCCAGTGGTTCAGAAATCAGCAAATTGCAAGAAGTAGGGCGTGGATTACGCCTTCCTGTAGATTGTGGCGGAAACAGAATCAGCGACAGCGCTTTTATGCTCAATTATATCGTAGATTTTACTGAAAAGGATTTTGCCAACAAACTTGTTGCCGAAATTAATGGCGAACTGGAGAATGAGCAGAAAAAACCTTTGGAGATTACTTATGATGACGTAGTAAGTGTAGCTGTAAAGCGTGGATTGGATGAAACGACTTTCTTTATCGAACTATTGCAGAAAGGTTATATAAACATCAACAAGGAAGTTGTGCCTGAGAAGTTTGATTCTCTTTTGGCTGATTATCCAGAGTTCAGCACTCTTAGCTCAGGTGTAAATACAAACCGTATTATCAATCGCAATAGCGAACGTAAAGATACAATACATATCCGTAAAGCGCAATTTGATGAGTTGAGAGAGATGTGGAGTCAATTGAATCGCAAATATATCATGTACTTTGATAAAGAAATTGACAAGAAACTGGAAGATGCTTTGCCAGATATAATCAAGGATAAACACATCTTTTCACTCCAAACGATTGAGTCTAGCCGTGAAGAGTTGTGCTTTCAAGATAAAACAGCATACGCAGCAGAAGGTACACGTACTGCGTTGACACTACATAGCCGACATTATGCATATAATGAATTCTTATTAAGAACATCAAGGGCCTCAAATATCCCTGTTCAGATTCTTCATCAGGCTATTTGTAAAGCTGTAGCCAATGGATACAAAATCACAAATGAGATGTTTAACGAAGACTCAAAAACAAGATTCATTGGTGCTATTGATGATTGGAAATGCAAAGAACTTATAGGATTCATCCGTTATAAGCAAGCAAATTATAAAGTCAAAGAGACCAAGTTGACGAATGCCGATGGCAGTGTGAAAGACGAAGTGGTACAAACCTATATTGGAAATAAACTTGTATCTGGTACACCTCCTGCCAAATACCTTTATGATGCATATGCGCATGATTCTGATTTGGAACTGAAAAATATGCAGACAGAAATAGATGAAGTTATTGTATATGGCAAGATACCCTCAAAAAGTATATGTATCCCAACCATTGCATCCTCTAATTATAGTCCAGACTTCATGTATGTAGTAAAGAAAGGGAATGGTACAAAGGAGTTGAATATAGTAATAGAGACCAAAGCTTATGATAAGGAAACACAGATAGCTCAAGATGAAGAAACAAAAATATCTTGTGCTGAAGAATTTTTCAAGGCAATGACAGCGAATGGCTATACCGTCCATTTCCGCAAACAAATCAATAGCGTTGGGGTAAAAACTATAATTGATGGGTTAATAGATGAAGTTTCACAAAAGTGTTAGTTATTATGTAAAAAAAATGTAAATTAGAATATTCTAAAGTTATAACCTCTTTCTGAGATAGTCGTTACTCGAAAAGTCGAACTGGGTCCCCTATTCTACCCCTACACCTTATTATATAATACGGCCTGATTAATTTTACTAAATTCTCTAATGTAAGCATCCGAAAAAAAGATAGAGAATTTCTCTTTCTTGAAAGGGTTCGAAAGTACCTCTGCAATCTCCTCCAGTCCGTACCAGAAAAAGCTTTTGGCTCTCCTGCCATACTTAAGAAATCTGATAGGGGTAAGCAATATAATGATAAAATGTAAACCATATCAGGGCGGAAACTTCAAAAGTGTAAAGACTTTAAGTTGATTCCCCAAATACGTGTCTATTGATTCAATTAATGAAAGCGGAAAAAGAAGAGTCTTTCCCCTGCAATATACATTCAACTGCAAAGTATCCTAAGATAAAATGCCAATCATCTTAAGATAAATGGGCAAGTATCTTAGGATACTTTTTCATCAGTGGACAGTGTGTGTGTTTAAAGACATTCATACGGATACAACTTTTGTGTATTTACACAGTTTTCGTCTGCAAATGATAGTGGTTTTATAATAAAGTGGGCAACAATTCTAAAAAAAAACACTCATATTCAGATTTGTTTTTAAGTAGCTTACGCCTGATATATCCACTCTGGATAGCGGAGATATGTCGGTGTTCTAAGTGCCCCATATTGCAAAGAAATATAACATCCCATCTGAAATGGTTACGGAGATTGACAGGACATTGTTGTATCGTAAGTCGAACTGATCCCCTATTCTACCCCCACACCTTATTATATAATACGGCCCGATTAATTTTCATCTTTTTGAAAAATTATTGGCCCAAACTATTGACATCGCCTTCTATTGGTGGCACGTTTTTTCTTCCTGACCTGAGAAATATTTTCCTCACGTAGGGAAAAAAGAAAAGGAGTTGTGTCAACCTTGATAGTCGGACACAACTCCTAATATTTTCTCTCTCTTTGTCGGGGTAGCGGGATTCGAACCCACGACCCCCTGCTCCCAAAGCAGGTGCGCTAACCGGACTGCGCTACACCCCGAAAGATTGTGCTTCCTTTGAAAAGCGGTGCAAAGGTAGTACATTTTTTCTATTTGACAAACTTTTCGGAGGATTTTTACAGATGAGTGTTTGCAATTTGGAAAACATTGCGTACTTTTGCACGAGTTAATGAGCTACGAGTGATGAGCTACGAGTAACAAGCTACAAGCTACGAGTAACAAGCTACAAGCTATGAGTTACGAGTGATGAGTGAGAAAAGTGAAAAACGAAGAGTGAAGAGTGAAGAATCCAATAGATGCAAGCCAAACTTTCGGCTTTAACTCCTAGCGAAGCGATAACTCCTATAACTCCTTTAACTCCTAAAACTCCTAAAATAATTCATAATTGATAATTAATAATTCATAATTAATAGATAATGTACAGAACGAACACATGTGGAGAGCTTCGCCTCTCTGATGCAGGCAAAAGTGTGACACTGGCCGGATGGGTGCAACGTGCACGCAAGATGGGAGGTATGACCTTCGTCGATCTGCGCGACCGCTATGGCATCACCCAGTTGGTATTCAACGAGGAAATTAATGCCGACCTTTGCGAACAGGCCAACAAACTGGGACGCGAGTACGTCATCCAGGTGACTGGCGAGGTGAACGAACGCTCGAACAAGAATAAGAATATTCCCACGGGAGAAATTGAAATCATCGTAAGCGAACTGACGGTACTCAACTCGTCCGTAACTCCTCCCTTCACCATTGAGGACAATTCGGACGGTGGCGACGACATCCGTATGAAGTACCGCTACCTCGACCTTCGCCGTCCTTGCGTACGCGAAAACTTGGAATTGCGCCATCGCATGACCATGGAGGTACGCCGCTACCTCGACAGTAAGGGTTTCCTCGAGATTGAGACTCCTATGCTGGTAGGCTCAACCCCCGAGGGAGCACGTGACTTCGTGGTGCCCAGCCGTATGAATCCCGGACAATTCTATGCCCTCCCCCAAAGCCCTCAGACACTGAAGCAGCTTCTCATGGTGAGCGGTATGGACAGATATTTCCAAATTGTAAAATGTTTCCGCGATGAGGACCTTCGCGCCGACCGCCAACCGGAATTTACGCAAATCGATTGCGAAATGAGTTTCGTGGAACAGGAGGATGTCATCTCTACCTTTGAAGGTATGGCCAAGCACCTGTTCAAGGAGCTGCGCGGCGTGGAGTTGACCGAACCTTTTTTGCGCATGCCGTGGGCTGATGCCATGAAATACTATGGTAGCGACAAGCCCGACCTTCGCTTTGGCATGAAGTTCGTTGAACTGATGGACATCATGAAGGGACACGGTTTCCCCGTGTTCGATGGTGCGGAATACATCGGTGGTATCTGTGCCGAAGGCGCAGCTACCTACACCCGCAAGCAACTCGACCAATTGACCGACTTCGTGAAACGTCCGCAAATCGGAGCCAAGGGTATGGTTTATGCCCGTGTGGAGGCCGATGGCAACGTGAAGTCAAGCGTTGACAAGTTCTATTCTCAGGAAGTTCTTCAGCAGATGAAGGAGGCCTTCGGTGCCAAACCGGGCGACCTTATCCTGATATTGAGTGGCGACGATGCCATGAAAACCCGCAAACAACTTTGCGAACTCCGCTTGGAGATGGGACGCCAGTTGGGATTGCGCGACAAGAACAAGTTCGTATGCCTGTGGGTGGTTGACTTCCCCATGTTTGAATGGAGCGAAGAGGAAGGCCGCCTGATGGCCATGCACCATCCTTTCACGCATCCGAAAGAAGAGGATATCCCCTTGCTTGATACCGACCCGGCTGCCGTGCGTGCCGATGCTTACGACATGGTGGTGAACGGTGTGGAAGTGGGCGGTGGCTCTATCCGTATCCACGACTCACAATTGCAAGCCAAGATGTTCGAAATCCTCGGCTTCACGCCAGAAAAGGCACAAGAACAGTTCGGCTTCCTGATGAATGCCTTCAAATACGGTGCACCCCCTCACGGAGGTCTTGCCTATGGTCTCGACCGTTGGGTATCGCTCTTCGCCGGCCTTGACAGCATCCGCGATTGCATCGCCTTCCCCAAGAACAATAGCGGACGCGATGTGATGCTGGATGCCCCTGCCCCACTCGAACAGAAGCAACTCGATGAGCTGAATTTGGCTATTGATATAAAAGAATAAGAGTATAAAGAGAAAGGCGCGAATCATTGAGGTTCGCGCCTTTCTTATCATCAGAACTCACTTGTAAAGTGGAAACGGATATGCTCAAAATCATTCTGAGCCATCTGGAGTACATAACCGCTATCGGCCAAGAATACATCACGTCCTTCGCGGTCCTTAGCCATGTATTGATACTTACGTTTTTTAAATGCCTCAAGTTGAGCCGGATCATCACTTTCTATCCAACAGGCTTTGTAAAGGCTGACGGGTTCCCAACGGCACTTGGCATTATACTCATTCTCCAAACGGTATTGGATAACCTCAAACTGGAGTTGTCCTACGGTACCGATAAGTTTACGACCATTAAATTGATTAACAAAAAGTTGGGCTACACCCTCGTCCATTAACTGATCGATACCCTTAGCCAATTGTTTCTGCTTCATAGGATCGGCATTCTCGATATACTTGAACATCTCGGGTGAGAAACTGGGAATGCCACGGAAATGGAGTTTTTCACCTTCGGTAAGGGTGTCACCAATTTTAAATGTTCCATTGTCCGGTAATCCGATAATATCGCCTGCCCAAGCCTCATCAACAGTGGTCTTGCGCTGTGCCATGAACTGAGTCGGACTAGAGAAGCGCATAGTCTTATCGTGGCGCACATGGTAATATGGGGTATTGCGTGAGAACTTACCGGAGCACACCTTGCAGAAAGCAATACATGAACGATGGTTAGGGTCAATATTAGCCGTAATCTTGAAAATAAATCCCGTGAACTTTTCTTCCTCAGGGTTCACCTCACGCTCCTCCGTTTTAGTAGGACGAGGACTGGGTGCTATCTCCACAAACGTATTGAGCAATTCCTCTACACCAAAATTATTCAGAGCCGATCCGAAGAATACGGGCGCTAACTCTCCCTTAAGATATTCTGTAGTATCGAATTCCGGATATACCCCCTCAAGCAGTTCCAACTCTCCGCGCAAACGGTCTGCCAAATCGTGCCCTATCTGATTATCCAATTCTTCTGTATTGATATCTACAGCAACCTTTTCGGCCACAACCTGTTTGGAAGGTTGAAAGAGATTAAGATTATGTTCATATAGGTTATAAACACCCTTAAACCGCTCACCACTTTCAATCGGCCAAGTGAGAGGACGCACGTGGATATGGAGTTCCTCCTCCAATTCATCCAACAAATCAAAGGGGTCTTTGGCCTCACGGTCCATCTTATTGACAAATATGATTACAGGAGTATTGCGCATACGGCATACCTCCATAAGCTTGCGTGTCTGGGTCTCCACACCTTTAGCGCCATCCACCACAATAATAACAGAATCAACAGCCGTCAACGTACGGTAAGTATCTTCCGCGAAATCCTGGTGACCGGGGGTATCCAGAATATTAATCTTATAATCATGATAATCGAACTCCATCACAGAGGTTGTCACCGAGATACCACGTTGTTTCTCAATATCCATCCAGTCGGAAGTAGCAGTTTTCTTTATCTTGTTACTTTTAACAGCTCCTGCCACTTGTATCTGACCACCAAAAAGCAACAACTTTTCAGTAAGTGATGTTTTACCCGCATCAGGGTGTGCGATAATCGCAAAGGTTCTTCTTCTTTCTATTTCTTGATTCATACGTTTTTTTGTTTTAGGCACGGATTACAACAATCTGATGCACTCTTGCAAAGATTCTTCCCAATAGGGAATGTCGATGCCAAGTATTTCCTTTATTTTAGTTTTATCAAGCACTGAATAGTGCGGACGGGCAGCAGGAGTAGGATACTCCTCGGTATGAAGAGGGCGTACCCGACACGTAGTAATACCTGCTATACGATGAATGGCACGAGTGAAGTCGTACCACGAGCAGACACCTTCGTTACTGAAATGGAAGATTCCTGCCGGTACCTCCTTAGCAATAGCAGCATAAATAGCATGAGCCAAATCACGAGCATAGGTAGGAGTACCCACTTGGTCAAAAATAACACCCAATTGTTCCTTTTCGCGACCAAGACGAATCATTGTCTTCACAAAGTTATTGCCAAAGGTAGAATAAAGCCATGCCGTACGGATAATCATGGTGCGTTCACACAGGCTCATAGCCTCCTGCTCACCAGCCAACTTTGTACGACCATAGACTGAATTGGGACACGTAGGTTCCGTCTCACGATAAGGAATATGATTTGTTCCATCGAACACGTAATCGGTTGAAACTTGAATCAAAGCGGCTCCACGCGAAGCGGCTGCCTTGGCCAAGTATCCAGGAGCTATATGATTGAGCTTGTCACAAAAGCCTTCATTCTCTTCTGCCTTATCTACAGCGGTATAAGCCGCACAATTGACAATACAATCAATCGCATTATCCTGTACAAAATTCGTCACCGCCTGCTCATCACAGATATCCAGCTCTTCTACATCAGTAAAGAAATAAGTATATTCAGGATGTTCGGTGGCCAACACTCGCATTTCATTGCCAAGCTGGCCATTGGCTCCTGTTATCAAAATATTCTTCATATACATTTCTATTTAAAATTTTACGAACTCAACTATTAGGAGGAAAACCTATTTAGTTCCCTCTCTTTTGGGGAGGGTTAGGGAATGGCTATTCCAATTCCAACTCACCCGCTTTATCCTTTTTATAGTAGTCGCTCAGGATTCCCAAAAACTGGCTGATAGCCTTGACGGCTTGAAGGGTTCCTTCACTGATTTCCCGTTTCTGCAGTTTAAGGAGCAAGACCCCGTAAAGAGCCTCAAAACAGTTTTCCAGTTCGGAGAGATTACGATTGTTTCCCTGAGTACGAAGTTCTACAATAAACGGAAGTGCTTTGTAATAAGCGGCACTATAGAAAGGATATTTCGTAGATTTGAGCAGTTGAAGATGAAGATCTGTAAGCAGGGTGACAATATTCTTGTTTATCTGAAGATGCCCTTTTTCTGAAACTCCCTCCAATCGCATCATCTCCACCAGATTCTCGTACCAATCGGACAGTTCCTTTTCGCGTTCAGTATCCAACCTCGCTGGTGTGACAAGGGTCTCTCTGATACGTTCCATATCCATTCCGTTGGCCCGTATCATATCCTCAACCTGCCACATATAAAGCAGGTACTCGGCAATATTTTCTTCCTTAAGTTTTCTTGAAACAAACACGATTTCTAATTGTGAATTATGAATTATACTACGTTAGTTGATAGAGGTGAATCGAATTAATCATTGTTGTCCCCCTATCATAGAGGTAAAGGAGAAAGGTCTAATCTTCCTCAGTACAAAGTCTTTCCTATCAATGTAAAGACGGCACTGACCACCGAGGCCAACATGACAACAACGCCAATGACCCGATTTAATATTCTAATACCACGCAAATCGAACTTGGCACGCAACTTATCAACCAAATAAGTTATAACAAACCACCATGCTATTGCACCACCAACTATAGCCAAATAGCCTATGCTCTGTTCATATAGAAAAGCTTCAGGTAGCACAAAAGAGAATCGTGCATAGAGGCCAATAAACAACAGAATAATAAACGGATTGGAAAGAGTGACGAAGAATGCCGTCACAAAGTTGTGTACCAGACTTCCTTTGTTTGCCGAAACGGGACGTATATTCTGAGCCGGATTGCTACGGAACGTATATACTCCGAAACAAAAAAGCATGATGCTCCCTATCAACTGGAAATAGTACATGGTTTGTGGATTCTCAATGAATTCCACAACAAAGCTCATGCCATATCCTGTAATAAGAGCATAAATAATATCACTCAATGCTGCACCCAAGCCGGTGACAAAGCCATACCAACGCCCTTTGTTGAGAGTACGCTGGATACAAAGTACACCGACAGGCCCCATAGGAGCTGATACTACAACTCCTATGATAAGCCCTTTTATCAGCAAGTCTAGTACGGTTATATGCTCAAACCACCAATTCATAGTGCAAAGATGCCACTTTTTTATGAGACTAATAGCATCTCTTTACATTTTTTTACAATAGCATGAATTACCCGTATTTTATAATACATCTTTTTATAATATAACATTGAGTCCCATTGTTACACTTGCATTCGAATCAAGAGGAATAAATTGTGTATTCACATCGCCTAACATACAATCTGTTCCAACGAAAAAGTTAAACCCTTTGGGGTGAAAATTCAAAATCAGTCCCAAAGAAGAACCATATGTAGAAAATGCATAATTGACACCTGCTCCAAACCATTTAACAGGGTTCACATTAGCCGAAAAACGAGCTTCTGTCCAAGTAAACACATCGTTAAAATTGGTAGAAGAAAGGAAACCAAACTTCAATTTATCATATACTGGTAATGCATATTCTACCCCAATATTCATGGTCGCTGCTAAAGATGTGGATCGACTCCCAACCTTCCCGTCTGTATGAACATTATAGAGTTTCTCCAAATCATCCTGAAGATCATCAAGTTGTTCATCTATTTCACGTGCTTCTCCATCATCATCCAAAGCTACATTATGAAAACCATCGAAGACAAAATCATCACCATGATTATACGCAACAACATTCTCAGACCAATTAATGAAACCCAAATCCAACAATGAAGCCGATAAGGACAATCCCTTCAGTGCCCCATCTGTGAACTTGTAACTCGCTCCCAAATCCAAGCCCATACCAAAACCTCCTAATCCTGGAGAATCAACATCAATTCCATCCACAAGGCCATCATCGTCCAATGTGTAACGTGCACCCTTCAAGGAGGTATTAACACGAGCACGAGCACGCACCAACCAACGTTCTTCAGAAAGACGGATATCCATTTCGTCCATAGTTGCATCAAGATCTGCCCCACCAAGCAAGAACTTCAATTTAGCGCCAACGGAAAGATTATCATTAATCTGACGAGCATGTCCCAAAGCCATTTCTACATATCCGTTTGCACGTATAGAGAGATTATCCAACTGATAATGAGTATCGCCTTGCATACCTCTTTTAGCAAATTCAAAAAGCCCATACGGAATGTTTACCCCTGTATGCATCCGAAAATTGACACCTATAGTATTGAATCCTCCAAAAGCCTTAAAGCCTGTAGATAGAATCGTTGTTTTCAAGTTGATTGCCAATTTGTTATTATCACTCAAGTCTCCCAAGAATTGTTGTGCACTAACTTCCGGATTTAGGGCTGTAGTTAATCCATAAGTTGGAGTATTGAAAAGAAAATTCTCCAACCCAACATTGCCACGTACCCCTACGTGAAACTGTCCCACCACAGGGATGCTGACGTATGAATCACCAACAAATGCCGGATTCAATTCATGACGATATGTATATCCATCCAAGAAATAACCAGAATTGAGATTCTGCGCTTCTATCCCATTCATACCAAGGGATAATACGGACAAAAAGAGGAAGACTTTCCTCATTTCAAATATAATATTTTTTACGTATTTCATATCCATATTTCATCAAGATTTAATTGAGGTCAATAACCGCTCCTCCTACAATACTTATTTTGATATCAGTAAATTGAACTTTATCCAAAGCTTTCAATGGTTTGGAATCATCTTGAGTCACTCGCCCTGTTGCATCCAAAATGATTCCATCCAAACAACGCATCAAACCTACTTCAGTACAGGTCAATATGATTTCAAATGTATCTCCATCCTTCACATCTTTCAATGAAGTTACAGTTATTCCTTCTATAACATTCATATCCTCATCTATAGGGAGAACGCGAAAATCTATCTTATCAAATGGAGTATCATTACGCAATGTAGCAGACACTTTAAGAGTCTTCACCTCATAATCTTCAATATCTTTACGCCATTCATTTATAGTATCAGCAAACGTGATTTGAGAACCTGCACAGAAAGCTAATGGGCACTCCAATACATAATCAATCGTAGCACTATGGGTACTACCCAACTCCACCGTATAGAATTCCTGATTTACACGAGCTTCGAAATTCATGCTTATGCGATTAGGAATACGTTCAATAAGTCCTGAAAGCCCAGATGCATAATGATACTCATAACGAGCATCCAATTGAGGGCGAGGACCATCATAGATACACCATCCTCCTGGATGATCTCCACCAAACTGAAGTTGAGAACTTCCCGGTTCACTAATAGGAACACGAATCCCCTTATCTGTAACTAGATCTCCCCAACAATTGACTTCAAATGGTGTATTACCTCCCATTGTGACATCCAGTTTTATGGTTGGATTCTGTAAAATCAGAGTCACATCATTGTCTGTAAGGATATCCGGCAAATCTTTCAATTCAACTTCTGTTGTCTGTGGTTCTATTTTAGGATCTACAATTACCGTCACATTGCCCACTTCTGGAGTCTTCATATCCACAACGACATAAAGATAAGCCGTTGTTTTCGCCATATCCAAGATATCTTTGACCGTAGCTTTCACATTGACCCATCCACCCATGCGGACATCACCGATAAGATCCAAAGAATCTCCTTCTGCGGAACTCCAATTAATATCGGCCCCATCAAACCATAAGTCTACCTCTTCGGGAGCATTTCCCCCATGGAGCAAGATATCATTAGGAAGTATATAACGAGACCAATTACCAAGAGTATCGGTATATGGAGCCCAAAAGCCCTTATCGCCAACTTTTTCCACATATTCAAATTCCGTAGGAAAATCAGCATGAACCTCATGCATAATCAATTCCCCCTTAGGCAAAGTCGTAGTGAGTTCGAAATGAGGATTCATCGTACTGAATCCGACATGAGTTACTTCCACGACTTCCTCGGGAACCTTAAATTTGGCATCCAATGTATTGATAACAATCTCTAGAGGTAGCGGATCGGTAATCAATACTTGATTAAGAAATTCAGCAGGTAACAAGGATAGATTATCAGCCATCAACTCAGCGTCTTTCTCTGAAAGACCAAACATCTGTAACAAGACTTTACGTTCGGGTACTTCAAAAAAGAGGTCAAACGTATCAACCACCGTATCATCATAATCAACATCTTCAACGTCAACCTCAAACGTGGTCGGTTCATCAGCCCTTTTAGTTATTACATAGACGCCTTCTGCATTAGGTTGTATAATACCATCTGGAGAAAGATCCAATAATCTCTCCATAGAAAGCAATTCTGTAGAACTGGAAGGCAAAGTCCAATCACCACCAATACCTACAGTCATGTCAATATCTTTATTCAAATCATAATCATTATTGACACACGATGAAACCAAACAAGTCATACCAATAGCCATTGGCATATACTTAATACATTCTCTAATAAACATTTAAGCAAAAAATATAGATTTTATTATTGCGTAAGTACGTTAAAAACGGTTCAAAAGTACAAATAGTATTCAATTTGTACAAATATCTGATTACATTTTTTAATCTTTACATAAAAAATCTTCCGCCATTTTTTTAATTTAAATTAAACATGTCGGGCATAACACAAAAATATCCATATGTTCTTTCTTTCCTATCCGAGAAAAAAGACTTTCAGATAGGGGAGAAAAACATTCCCCTTGACATAGGTCAATAAAATAATGATTATACTATAAAAAAGGATCAAACCATTTGTCCATTCAAGAAAATGCAATACCTTTGCATCAAGTTTTTCATGGTATTAGATTTAAGGTTAATAAAGGTTGGGTCAAAGCGTTGACCCTTTTTTTATATCTATCCTCAGCTATAGGTCAACATAATCTTATACCTGAATCATTAATAATTATTAAGCGCTTTTTATACAAATCTCCAACAGCTTTCTTGAATGTCTTTTTACTGACACCAAATGCATCATAGATGGCTTCAGCAGGACTTTTATCACATAACGGCAAATACCCATCATGACGTTGTATGTAGGTTAGTAATTCATCCGAGAAATCCTCGACCTTTGCATAACCACTCTTTTGAACAGACAAATCTATTTTTCCATCTTCACGTACTAGCTTTACATACGCATCTATTCTCATTCCGGTTTCCAATGTGGTAAAAATCTCATTATCATAAAGCAACCCAGAATATTCATTATCAACTATCACTTTTACTCCCAATTCCGTACGTTGCCATACAAGAACTTCAACCTTTTCACCGACTTGGTATGGAGGCATTTCACGACTCAAATAACGTTCTACTTTCGCAGAAGCAACAATACGATAACTATCCTCATCCAAATGTATATGCACCAAATAGCTACGCCCCTTCTGCATTTTCATTTTTTGCTCTCGAAAAGGAACAAAAAGGTCCTTCATTAACCCCCAATTAAGAAAAGCGCCATATTCATTAACCCAAGCCACTTCAAGGTATGCAAATTCTCCTACTTGCGCAAAAGGTTCAAGAGTTGTTGCCACCAAACGTTCTTCATTGTCCAAATAAATAAAGACATTCAAAACATCGCCCGGCCTACAATTTACAGGTACATAACGCTGAGGAAGCAATATCTCCCCATCATCAAAGCCATCCAAATAAACTCCAAATTCAACAGTTTTTACAACTGTCAATTTATTATACTTCCCAAGTCTGATATGTTTCATTTTCTCACTTTTGGGGGCGAAGATACTACTTTTCAGTCAAAATAGCAAAACTACGGACTGCATAATTATGTCATGCATTAAATAATACATATATTTTAATATACACGCAAAAGGGAATAGACAAAAACACACTATTTGAATGGCAAAAACTTAAAATTGTTAGCTTTTCAACCAAAAAACTAACATTTTTCTTTTGACATTCCAAAAATATGCCTACCTTTGCAGCATAAAAAAGAAGGACAAGCATAAAACAAGTAATAATGAAACAAAACATCAACATTAACCTACTAAACATTATTATTCTACTGGAGATTCTAGTGGGAAGTGAGTCGTATGTGTAATTGTTTGATGAGTAAAATGAAACTAAGGCCTTTCCCACAATTGTGTGAAAGGCCTTTTTCTAAATTAATAATTTGAAATAACAAATAAAGAGATTAAAATCATGAGTGACAGATTATTCATTTTCGACACGACACTGCGCGATGGCGAACAGGTGCCCGGATGCCAATTGAACACAGTAGAAAAGATTCAAGTGGCCAAGCAACTGGAGCTGTTGGGCGTGGATGTCATCGAAGCAGGTTTCCCCGTA